>NZ_JAFEIF010000015.1 GCF_017848645.1 Limnohabitans sp.
GCTGCAGGGGTCAACGCCCCTGGAACTGGCGCGGCGGGCAGTACCCAAGAGGCGGGGTCTGCGAGCCATGGCGATGACAAGCGCCCAGCGCCTTTGCCCACCCTCGACCAAGCCCGCGCCCTCACGCCCAAGTCTGACTTTCAGCCTTTCATGCAGCCGGGTGTGGCCCAGGAGGTGCGCAACGCGGCGGTCAAACAGCTCTTCACCGACCCGCATTTCAATGTGATGGACGGCCTGGACATCTACATCGGCGACTACAACACGCCAGACCCCATGCCTGCGGGCATGTTGCAAAAAATGGTGGGTGCGCAACTGCTGGGTTTGCTGGGCAAACCCGATGAAGCGGCCTCGCCCACAGTGGCCGGGGTTGATGCTGTTTTGCCTGCCGGGAGTCCTGCTTCAGGCCTCGGTGAAAACCCTGAGCAAAGTCCTGTCGCGCAGGAAGGCTCGCCAGTTGTGGCACAGTCGCCGCCTTCCCTGCCCGATTCGGCAGGACCGGCCAGCCCCGTGCTGCCGCCCCTTGTCAACGCGCACCCCGAACATGACCACCCTGATTTGCAACTGCAACCAAACCATGCCCCTGCAAGCCCAAGCCTTGGGCCAAGCACTGGGTGAAGACCTGACGCTGCACACCACCTTGTGCCGCCGTGAGGCCGGGCAATTCCAGAAGGCCGTGAAAACAGGCGAGACCGTGGTGGTGGCCTGCACCCAGGAAAAGCGCCTGTTCAGTGAACTGGCCGAGCAAACCGAAGGCGCGATTTCACCGATCCGCTTCGTCAACATCCGCGAAACCGGTGGCTGGGGCCGTGAGGCCGCACACGCCACCCCCAAAATGGCCGCCTTGCTGGCCGCTGCCCGCCTGCCCGAGCCCGAGCCGGTACCCACCGTCACCTACAAAAGCGAAGGCCGTGTGCTCGTCATCGGCGCTGTGGACGCCGCCGAGCGAGCCGCCAGCTTCCTGGCCGACGCGATGCAGGTCACGATTTTTGCGCAAGGCCCGGGCAACGCCGGGGGCGGCCAGGAGCGGCGCTTTCCGGTGGTGGCCGGACGCTTGCAAAGCCTCAAGGGCTGGTTGGGCGCGTTCGAGGTGTCGTGGGATGCCAGCAACCCGGTTGACCTGGACCTGTGCACCCGCTGCAACGCCTGCGTGGCCGCTTGCCCCGAGCAGGCCATTGGCCTCGATTACCAGGTGGACCTGTCGCGCTGCACCTCGCACCGCGACTGCGTCAAGGTGTGCGAAGCCGCTGGCGCCATCGACTTCAGCCGCGACGCCCGCCCGCAAACCGAACGTTTCGATGTGGTGCTGGACCTGCGTGGCGACAAAGCATCGCCCACCTTCACCTCACACGCTTTGCCGCAGGGTTACTTCCGCTGGGACGGGCAAGACCTGCAAACCCTGCTCAAGGTGCGCGAACTGGTGGGCGAATTTGAAAAACCCCGCTTTTTTGCCTACAAACAAAAGCTCTGCGCCCACAGCCGCAACGAGCAAGTCGGCTGCAGCGCCTGCATCGACATTTGCTCAGCCGAGGCCGTGCGCTCGGACAAAAGCCGCCAGCAAATCGTGGTCAACCCCAACCTGTGTGTGGGTTGTGGTGCCTGCACCACGGCTTGCCCCACGGGCGCCCTGACCTACGCTTACCCGCGCCCGGCAGAGCAGGGCGCCAAGATCCGCGCACTGCTGTCGGCCTACCAAGCCGCTGGCGGGCGCGATGCTGCTTTGCTGCTGCACAGCCAGGAAAAAGGCCAGGCCCTGATCGACGAGCTGGGTCGGGGTGCGCAGCTGGGCGTCATGCAGGGCGTGCCCGCCCGCGTGATGCCTGTGGCACTCTGGCACACCGCCAGTGTGGGCATGGAGTTGTGGCTCTCGGCCGTGGCCTATGGCGCACGCCAGGTCATGGTGCTGATCACCGCCGAAGAAGCGCCGCCATACCGCGCCGCGCTGATGGAACAAATGGCCGTGGCCCAAAGTCTGCTCAATGGCTTGGGCTACAACGGGGTGCATTTCCAGCTGGTCGAAGCCAATACCGCCACAGCATTGGACGGTGATTTGCAGCGCCTGTGCGCCCGCAGCCTCAAGGCCAATGCCCTGCCCACAGGCCCGGCCACCGCCGCCCGCCACGCGGTGCAGGCCGAAAAACGCAGCAACCTGGAGCTGGTCATCGACCACCTGATGGCACAGTCGCCTGTGATGGCCATGGATGCAGCCACCCGACCCAAGGCCCTCGATTTGCCTGCGGCCGGTTCGCCCATTGGCAGCATCACAGTCGACGGCAGCAAATGCACCTTGTGCATGAGCTGCGTGGGCGCTTGCCCCTCGTCAGCGCTGCAAGACAACCCGCTGCAGCCCGAGCTGAAGTTTGTTGAGAAAAACTGTGTGCAGTGCGGCTTGTGTGCCAAGACCTGCCCCGAAAACGCGATCACGCTGCAGCCGCGCCTGTCTCTGTTGGCCGAGCGCGCTCAGCCACGTGTGGTTCACAGCAGCCCGCCTTATGCCTGCATCCGCTGCGCCAAACCCTTTGGCACGCTCAAAGCCATCGAGACCATGCTGGGGCGCCTGACGGGCCACAGCATGTTCCAGGGCCCAGCTCTGGAGCGCCTGAAAATGTGCGGTGACTGCCGCGTCATCGACATGTTCACCGACGAGAACCAAGTGCGCATCACCGATGGCCAGCTGCCCCCTAAAACCCGATAAATTCCTGCCATGAGCCAAGACCTGAACCTGTCGAACAGCAGCCACGCGCTGGACGAAGAAACCGCCCGCGCTGAAATTTATGGCTTGCTGTCGCTGCTGTTTTACGCCGCGCCCAGCGAGGAATTGCTCGGCCAATTGCAAGTGGCCGTGACCGAAGCACCCGACGCCGGGGCTTTTTTGGAGGAGCCCTGGCGCGAGCTGGTGGCCTGCGCCCGCAGCTTGAACGCTAGGCAAATTGCCGACGAGTACACCCGGCTGTTTGGGGGGGTGGGCAAGCCTGAGGTCTACCTGTTCGGCTCGCACTACCTGAGCGGCTTTTTGAACGAAAAACCCTTGGTGCGGCTGCGCGACGACCTGGCCGCTTTGGGCCTGGCCCGCAGCCAGGACATGTCCGAGACCGAAGACCACGCGGCCTATGTGTTCGAGGTAATGCGCTACCTGATCGCGGGCGACGATGTCACGGTGTCTAACCTCACCCAGCAAATGGCGTTTTTCAGCCAACATCTGCAGCCCTGGGTGTCGCCCATGTGTCAAGCCATTCTGGCCCATCCCCAGGCCGTTTTTTATGCGCGCCTGGCCAACTTCACGGCCGCTTTCATGGGCGTGGAGGCGCAGGGCTTTGATTTGGTGAATTGAATTTTTTTGCACCCTGACCTGAAAAAAATGACGGACGTGATCAGGGTTTTCACTTAGGACCAAAGTCAGGGTGGAGCCCATAATTAAAAACCAAGCGGTAATTTTTCACGCTTGAAGGTTCAACAACGATTGGAGATCTACCTTGTCTGACAACAAAACCCCACGCCGCCGTAACCTCCTCAAAGGCGCAGCTTTGGCCGCAGGTGCCATTTCTGCACCCATGATCGCCAAGGCCCAAACCGGCCCGATCTCCATGCGCTGGCAGAGCACCTGGCCTGCCAAGGACATTTTCCATGAGTACGCCCTCGATTACGCCAAAAAAGTCAACGACATGACCGGTGGCGATCTGAAGATCGAAGTGCTGCCCGCAGGTGCCGTGGTGCCTGCATTCGGTTTGCTCGAAGCCGTGTCCAAAGGCACTTTGGACGGCGGTCACGGCGTGTTGGGTTACCACTACGGCAAGCAAAATGCTTTGGCCCTGTGGAGCTCCGGCCCAGCCTTTGGCATGGATGCCAACATGATCCTGGCTTGGCACAAGTACGGCGGTGGCGCTGAGTTGTTGGCCAAGTTGTATGCCTCCATTGGCGGTAACGTTCAGTCCTTCCTCTACGGCCCCATGTCAACTCAGCCTTTCGGCTGGTTCAAAAAGCCAATCACCAAGACAGCTGACCTGAAAGGCTTGAAGTTCCGTACCAACGGCTTGGCGATTGACTTGTTCACAGCCATGGGCGCAGCTGTGAATGCCTTGCCAGGTGGCGAGATCGTGCCTGCGATGGACCGCGGTCTGCTCGACGGTGCCGAATTCAACAACGCCACCTCTGACCGTCTGTTGGGCTTCCCCGACGTCTCCAAAGTCTGCATGCTGCAAAGCTATCACCAGAGCGCCGAAACGTTTGAGATCATGTTCAACAAGACCAAGTACGACGCGCTGCCAGCCAAGCTGAAGTCTGTGATTGCCATTGCTACAGAAGCTGCTTCGGCCGACATGTCCTGGAAAGCCATCGACCGCTATTCCAAGGATTACGTTGAGCTGCAGACCAAAGACAAGGTCAAGTTCTTCAAGACCCCAGATGCCATCTTGCAAGAGCAGTTGAAAGTCTGGACCGAAATCCTCGAGAAGAAGTCCGCTGAGAACCCGATCTTCAAAGAAGTTGTGGCTTCGCAAAAGGCCTTTGCTGTTCGCGCTGTGAAGTGGGACCAGGACACCAACATCAGCCGTCGCATGGCTGTGAACCATTTCTTCGGCGCCAAAAAAGCTTAATTTTTTGGTTTGATCTACATCAGCCATCCGGCCTGCCGGATGGCTGATTCATTTGTGTGCTTCCTTTATGCAAAACCTGCTGCTTCTCATTGACAAAATCAGCACTTGGATTGGCCAATTCTTTTCCTGGTTGATCGTGGCGTTGACCTTGATGATTTCATGGGAGGTCTTCTCCCGTTATGTGCTGGACAGCCCTCACTCTTGGGCTTTCGATGTCATGAGCATGATGTATGGCACTTTGTTCATGATGGCCGGCGCTTACACCCTGTCCAAGAATGGCCATGTTCGTGGCGATGTGCTTTACGGGTTTTTTCCACCACGCCTGCAAGCTTGGTTGGACTTGGCACTCTATATTTTGTTTTTCATTCCGGGTGTGGTGGCATTGGCCTATGCGGGCTATGGCTTTGCGGCCGAATCCTGGGCCATCAACGAACACTCCAACATCACAGCGGATGGTCCGCCTGTGTACCCCTTCAAAACCATCTTGCCTCTGGCTGGCGCTTTCTTGCTGGCTCAGGGCTTGGTTGAAATCGTGCGCTGTATTGTGTGCATCAAACAAGGCGAATGGCCTAAACGTGGCGATGACGTGGACGAAGTCGACGTCGAAAAACTCAAGGAAATGGTCAACGTGAAAGACGAAGACATTGCCAAGTTGGGCGAGCTGGCGACTGCCAAGGGAAATCAAAAATGAAAAAAGAAGTCTGGTTTGGCCTGACGATCATGGCCTTGGTCGTGTTGTCGGCCTTTGTGTTGTTGCCCGCGCCTTCCGAAATGACCAATGGTCATTTGGGTTTGTTGATGTTGGCGCTGGTGGTGGTGGCGATCATGTTGGGTTTCCCAACCGCCTTCACCTTGATGGGCATGGGCATGATCTTCGCGTGGATCGCCTACAAAAGCCAAAACCCCGATTTGGCGGTTCAGCAAACTCTGGACCTGATGGTTCAGCGAGCGTATTCGGTCATGTCCAACGACGTGCTGATTTCAATTCCCTTGTTTGTGTTCATGGGTTATCTCATTGAACGCGCCAACCTGATTGAAAAGCTCTTCAAGAGCATGCACTTGGCCATGGCCCGTTTGCCCGGCTCATTGGCCGTGGCCACCATCGTGACCTGCGCAATTTTCGCCACTGCCACCGGCATTGTGGGTGCTGTGGTCACGCTCATGGGCTTGCTGGCTTTGCCCGCGATGCTGCGGGCTGGTTACAGCGTTCAGCTGTCGGCTGGTGCCATCACTGCAGGCGGCTGTTTGGGTATTTTGATCCCCCCCTCGGTGATGTTGATTGTTTATGGCGCAACCGCTGGCGTCTCGGTGGTCAAGCTGTATGCCGGTGCGTTTTTCCCTGGTTTGATGCTGGCCACTTTGTATGTGCTTTACGTGGTCATCATTGCGAAATGGAAACCGCACATGGCGCCGCCCATGTCGGCCGAAGACCGCATCGTGCCTTTGCCTGCTTTTGCGCAGGTGGTGTCCAAAGACATCAGCAACAACGTGTTGCCTGGCTTGATCGGTGCCATCAAGGGCAAGCGCAATGCGGCCGTGCCCATGCGCGAGTTGCTCAACAACTTGGTCATTGCTTTGCTGCCGCTTTTGGCTGTGGCAGCGATCATGGGCACCATTTACTTCAAAGTCACTGCACCACTGCCCGTCGAGACGGTTGAGGGTGTCGTGGCCATGGGGGGTGAGCTGTCCGATTCCGCAGACAGTGTCGAAGAAGGCGAAAGCATCAGCGGCTTGTCTGAGCCTGAAGAAGACGGCTTGAAGCAGCCTCCCGGAACAGAAGCTGCTCCGGTGGCTGCTGCTCCTGCTGCAGACCTTGCAAAAGAAGCGACACCGTCTCCAGCAGCTGCGGCAGTGACTGCCGACGCCGATACAGCAGCTGCTGAGCGTCAAGATGCGCCCTTGTCTTTCTGGATTGGCTTGGCCAGTTGTGCCGTGGCCTTGACGCTGTTTTACGCCTACTTCAGCTTCGCCCGCCTTGAGATCTTCAAGATGCTGCTGGGCTCGTTCTTCCCTCTGGCCATCATGATTTTGGCAGTGCTGGGCACCATCGTGTTCGGTTTGGCCACGCCGACCGAAGCGGCAGCCATGGGTTCATTAGGTGGTTTGTTGCTGGCGGCCGCTTACCGCAGACTCAACTATGTGGTGCTGCGCGAGTCGGTGTACCTGACGGCGAAAACCAGCGCCATGGTGTGTTGGTTGTTTGTGGGCTCCAGCATTTTCTCGGCGGCCTTTGCCCTGCTGGGTGGCCAAGAGATCATCAACGCTTGGGTGCTGGGCATGGACTTGACGCCCGTGCAGTTCATGATCCTGGCGCAAGTGGTCATCTTCTTGCTGGGATGGCCTCTGGAGTGGACCGAGATCATTGTGATTTTCATGCCCATCTTCATCCCCTTGTTGCCGCACTTTGGCATCGATCCGCTGTTCTTTGGCCTGTTGGTGGCTTTGAATCTGCAGACCGCTTTCCTGAGCCCTCCGGTGGCGATGGCGGCGTTCTATCTGAAGGGCGTGAGCCCACCACACGTCACGCTCAACCAGATCTTTGCGGGCATGCTGCCCTTCATGGCGATCCAGGTCTTTGCGATCGTGCTGCTCTACATGTTCCCGGCCATCGGCATGTGGTTGCCTGAGGTGCTCTACAAGTAAAAACCCTTGTGCGTCAGCACACCTCAAAACAGATTTTGTGTGTGCTGGCGCGCTTTGTGTGTCTTTGATTTTTTGGACTGTCACCGGTTTGAGGCCCATGCATTCGAAGTAAGGGTTTTTACATGGCCAGAGTGCTGGCGAGTCGCATAAGATCGCCTGTGCAAAACATTGCCTCAGAGTGATGTTCTGGTGACCGATCACCGTGTTCATTTTTCAGGAGTCTTTGATGTCTTCCAAAAGTTCCTCTTTGTCGCGTCGCAGCCTGTTCTCGGGTGCGGCCACCGTGGGTGCTGTGGCTGCAGCCACAGCCGTCTTGCCCGGTGTCGTCAAGCAAGCCGCGCCAGTGGCCACGGCCTTGCCCAAGCCCACGCGTGGTGGTGGCTACACGCTGAGCGAGCACGTTCAGCAGTACTACAAGACCACCCGCGTCTGACCCGTTTTTCTCTTTCTTCCCTGTTCATTTCCAACTGGAGTCCTCCATGTTGCTGACCAAAAAGCAAGCCGGCACGTCCGGTGCCGCCGCATCTCCTTTCATCCACAGCCTTCGCCGTGGCTTGTCCCAAGCCTTGCCGACCCTGGACCGCCGCAGTTTCCTTCGCCGCTCGGGCTTGGGCGTGGGCGTGGGCTTGGCCGCTTCGCAATTGAGCCTGGTGCAAAAAGCCCAAGCCGCCACCGCCAAATCCATCACGGGGGCGGGCAAGGTCGAAGTCAAACGCACCATCTGCACCCACTGCTCGGTGGGCTGTGCGGTAGACGCTGTGGTTGAGAATGGCGTCTGGGTCAGGCAAGAAGCCGTATTCGACTCGCCCATCAACTTGGGTGCCCATTGCGCCAAAGGAGCTGCGCTGCGTGAGCACGGTCACGGCGAGTACCGTCTGCGCTATCCCATGAAGCTGGTCAACGGCAAGTACGAGCGCATCAGTTGGGACGTGGCGCTCAATGAAATCAGCGCCAAGATGCTGGAGCTGCGAAAGGCCAGTGGCCCGGACAGCGTTTATTTCATTGGCTCTTCCAAGCACAACAACGAACAGGCCTATTTGCTGCGCAAGTTCGTGAGCTTCTGGGGCACCAACAACTGCGACCACCAGGCCCGTATTTGCCACTCCACCACGGTGGCCGGTGTGGCCAACACCTGGGGTTATGGCGCGATGACCAACTCGTACAACGACATGCAAAACAGCAAGGTCGCTTTGTACATCGGCTCCAACGCCGCCGAAGCGCACCCTGTGTCGATGCTGCACATGCTGCATGCCAAGGAAAACGGCTGCAAGATGATCGTGGTCGACCCACGCTTCACCCGCACCGCCGCCAAAGCCGACGAGTACGTGCGCATCCGTTCGGGCACTGACATTCCCTTCCTGTTCGGTCTGGTCTATCACATCTTCAAAAACGGCTGGGAAGACAAAAAGTACATCAACGACCGCGTGTACGGCATGGAAGCCGTCAAGGCCGACGTGATGGCCAAGTGGACACCCGACAAGGTGGAAGAGGCCTGTGGTGTCAAAGAAGAGCAGATGTTCAAGATCGCCAAGATGCTGCACGACAACAACCCGGGCACCATCGTCTGGTGCATGGGCCAGACCCAGCACACGATTGGCAACGCCATGGTGCGTGCGTCCTGCATCTTGCAGCTGGCGCTGGGCAACGTGGGCAAGACCGGTGGCGGCACCAACATTTTCCGTGGCCACGACAACGTGCAAGGCGCGACCGACGTCGGCCCGAACCCCGACTCCTTACCCGGCTACTACGGCCTGGCCGAAGGCTCCTGGAAGCACTTCGCCAACACCTGGGGCGTGGATTTCGAGTGGATCAAAAAGCAGTTCGCCAGCCCCGCCATGATGGGCAAGAACGGCATCACCGTGTCCCGCTGGATCGACGGCGTGCTCGAGAACAACGAGCTGATCGACCAGGACAGCAACCTGCGCGGTGTGTTCTATTGGGGCCATGCCCCCAACTCCCAAACCCGTGGTCTGGACATGAAGCGCGCCATGGACAAGCTCGACTTGTTGGTGGTGGTCGACCCCTACCCATCGGCCACTGCGGCCATGGCCGCCATGCCCGGCAAGGCCGAAGACCTCAACCCCAACCGTGCTGTCTACCTCCTGCCAGCTGCTACGCAGTTTGAGACCAGCGGTTCTTGCACCGCGTCCAACCGCTCCATCCAGTGGCGCGAGAAGGTGATCGAGCCGCTGTGGGAGAGCCGCTCGGACCACATGATCATGCACCAGTTGGCCGAAAAATTGGGCTTTGCCAAAGAGCTGTCCAAGAACTACAAGATGCAAAAAGTGGGTGGCATGGACGAGCCCATGCCCGAGGACATCCTGCGCGAAATCAACAAGTGCGTCTGGACCATTGGCTACACCGGTCAAAGTCCGGAGCGCCTGAAGGCCCACATGAAGAACATGAACGTGTTCGATGTGAAGACCCTCAAAGCCAAAGGCGGCAAAGACAAGGAAACCGGTTACGACTTCACCGGGGACTACTTCGGTCTGCCATGGCCTTGCTACGGCACGCCTGAGATGAAGCACCCCGGCTCGCCCAACCTGTATGACACCTCCAAGCACGTCATGGATGGCGGCGGTAACTTTCGCGCCAACTTCGGCGTGGAGCGTGAAGGCAAGAGCCTGCTGGCCGAAGATGGCTCGCACTCGCTGGGTGCGGACATCACCACCGGTTACCCCGAACTCGACCACATCCTGCTCAAGAAATTGGGCTGGTGGGATGAGCTGACTGAGGCTGAAAAAGCCAAAGCCGAAGGCAAGAACTGGAAAACCGATTCTTCGGGCGGCATGATCCGTGTGTTCATGAAGAACCACGGCTGCCATCCGTTCGGCAATGCCAAGGCGCGCGCCGTGGTCTGGAACTTCCCCGACCCGATTCCGCAGCACCGCGAGCCGCTGTACGGCACGCGGCCGGACATGATGGCCAAGTACCCCACGCACGACGACCGCAAGGCCTTCTGGCGTCTGCCCACCCTGTTCAAGACCGTGCAGGACAAGAACATCGCCGACAAGGCGCACGAAAAGTACCCGCTCATCCTCACCTCTGGCCGTCTGGTCGAGTACGAGGGCGGTGGCGAGGAAACCCGTTCCAACCCCTGGTTGGCCGAGTTGCAGCAAGAGGCGTACGTGGAGATCAACCCCAAGACAGCCGCTGACCGGGGCATCCGCAACGGCGACCGCGTCTGGCTGCTGGGTGCCACAGGTGCCCGTCTGGATGTGCAGGCCATGGTCACCGAGCGCGTGGACACGGGTACCGTATGGATGCCTTTTCACTTCTCCGGTCGTTGGCAAGGTGCCGACATGCTGGCGCACTACCCCAAGGGCGCCGCGCCCATTGTGCGCGGCGAGGCGGTCAACACCGCCGCCACCTATGGTTATGACAGCGTCACCATGATGCAAGAGACCAAGACCACCATCTGCAACATCGAAAAAGCCTAAGCGCCCCAGGAGAACACGATGGCACGAATGAAATTTATTTGCGATGCAGAGCGCTGCATCGAATGCAACGGCTGCGTGACCGCTTGCAAAAACGAACACGAAGTCCCGTGGGGTGTGAACCGCCGCCGCGTGGTCACCTTGAACGACGGCGTTCCCGGTGAAAAGTCGATTTCGGTCGCTTGCATGCACTGCTCGGATGCGCCTTGCATGGCGGTCTGCCCGGTCAACTGCTTCTACAAAACCGAAGAAGGCGTGGTCCTGCACGACAAGGACATCTGCATTGGCTGCGGCTACTGCTCTTATGCCTGCCCGTTTGGTGCGCCTCAGTTCCCTTCCAGCGGCACTTTCGGTCTACGCGGCAAGATGGACAAATGCACCTTCTGCGCCGGTGGCCCGGAAGAGCACGGCAGCCAGGCCGAATTCGAAAAATACGGCCGCAACCGTTTGGCCGAGGGCAAGTTGCCCGCTTGCGCCGAAATGTGCTCGACCAAGGCGCTGCTCGCTGGTGACGGCGATGTGGTCGCCGACATCCTGCGTGGCCGCGTGGTCCAGCGCGGCAAAGGCGCCGAAGTCTGGGGCTGGGGCACAGCGTATGGCAATCAGGCCAAAGGAGCATGAGCATGAAAACTGCAGCCATACTCTGCGCCGCCTTGTTCCTGGCCGCCTGCGGTGAAAAACCGCAAGACAGTCTGGGCAGCCGCGCTGACAAACCCGCTGTGGCCGGCACCGGTGTGGCGGTCTACACCGACCCGGGCTGGAAAGCCGGTGACAAGGCCAGCTGGGCCAATCACCTCAAGGCCCGTGCCAGTTACGGTCAAGACGACCACGCTCGCGCTCCCAAGTGAGCGACAAGGAGAAGTTCATGCGTCGCTTCTTATTGAGTATGGGGCTGGCCTTGGCCACGATGGGCGCAGCCGCCCAAACCACTGCGCCTGCAGCAGCCGCAGCTGCGCCAGCCGCAGCGGCCGCAACAGCCCCGGCTGACAACAGCCTGGGCGTCAAAAGCGCCAACATCTTCCAGATCGCGCCCGGAGCGGATGCCGATCCGAAGTACAAGGAGCAAACCAACGCCGAGCGAGGCCAGGTTCAGCCCGGTAACAACGCGCCCATGTGGCGCTCGGTGGGCCAGGGTGTGACGGGCTACTCCAGTCTGCCCAAAAGCCAGGCGCCCGAGGCCGGTAACCTGATCCAGCCCTTTGTGCAGTACCCTGGTTCACGCTTGGCTTCGGCCGGTGAGTCCTGGCGTCAGGTGCGCAACAACATCATCATTCCTTACGGCGCAGCCTTGCTGCTGATCGCCGTGGGCGCGATGGCCTTGTTTTATTTTTCCAAGGGCACGATCGAATTGCACGGCCAGGAAACCGGTCGCAAGATCGAGCGCTTCACACCCTTTGAGCGCTCGGCCCATTGGGCCAACGCCATTGCTTTTGTGACGCTGGCCATCTCGGGCATTGTGATCGCCTACGGCAAGTACTTCTTGCTGCCCATCATGGGCGGCACGCTGTTTGGCTGGCTGAGCTTTGCGCTGAAAAACGTGCACAACTTTGCCGGCCCCTTGTTTGCGGTGTCTTTGGTGGTGGTCTTCATCACCTTCGTCAAAGACAACCTGCCCAGCAAGGACGATGTGGTCTGGCTGCTCAAAGGCGGCGGTTTGTTTTCGGGCACCGAAGTGCCTTCGCACCGCTTCAATGCGGGTGAAAAGGTGGTGTTCTGGGGCGGCGTGCTGCTCTTGGGCGCGATCGTGGTCGGCTCGGGCCTGGTGCTCGACATGCTGATCCCTGGCCTGATCTACGAACGCGGCACCATGCAAATTGCCTCCATGATCCACGGCGTAGCCGCCTTGTTCATGATGGCCATGTTCATCGGCCACATCTACATGGGCACCATTGGCATGCGCGGCGCCTACAAAGCCATGCGCGAAGGCTATGTGGACGAAACCTGGGCCAAGGAACACCACGAGCTGTGGTACGACGATGTTAAGTCGGGCAAGATTCCCGCGCACCGCTCCACCCACACGAACACCCCTGCCACCTCGAATGCCTCTACCGCTTCGGCTTGAGCCTGGAGAACTGTCATGAAAAAAATCCTGCTTGTTTTGTCCGCTTTGGCCATCGGTTTCAGCGCCGCCGCCAAATTGCCCGCCCCCAGTGAAGAAGCCAAGGCCAAAGCCGCCGAAGCTGCGGCAAAAACCGCGCACGGCAACAAAGTGGCCGACTTCCAGTTGTGCAAGTCACGCGAAAAAGTGGCGGCGCACTATTACAAAACCAACGGCAAAGGCAAGGCCGCCCCCACGGCCACACCCGCCTGTGTAGACCCCGGTGCCTACAAGCCAGCAGAAACAGCAGCAGCCCCGGCCGCAGCACCCGCCGCTGCGGGCGCCAAGCCTGCAGCCGCACCTGCCAAAAAAGGCTGATCCTTTTTTGCATCCCACTGCAAAATCCCCCGTCGGCAACGGCGGGGGATTTTTACGTTAGGCTTCCGCCATGTCTGTTGTTTTGAATGCCACCGAGGCCGCTTCGGTCCCGCCCAAGCCCCACATCACCCGAGCGCGTGCGCCCCTCACCCGCAGTGTGGCTGTGCGCAACGAATTCGGGGAAGCCTCCGAGACCCAAATCCCCGCCGAGCGGGCGCTGACGATTTATCTCGACAAAAAAGAGCTGGTGACCTTGATGACCCTAGGCGCTGAGCCGGAATGGCTGGTGCTGGGCTTTTTGCGCAACCAGCGGCTGATCGACTCGGTGGACCAGATTGAATCCATCACCGTGGACTGGACCATTGGCGAAGGCGAGATGGGCGAACCCGGCGTGGCCGCAGTCAAAACCCGCGCCAATGCGCAGGTGGTGATCGAACGCAGCGCCGAGCGCGTGGTGACCACGGGCTGCGGCCAAGGCAGCGTCTTCGGTGATTTGATGGCCCACATCGACGAGATCGAACTGCCACCCGCGCAAATCACCCAAAGCCAGCTCTATGGTTTGGTCAACGCCATCCGCTTGCAGGAAACCACCTACAAATCTTCGGGCTCGGTGCACGGCTGCGCCTTGTTTCAAGGTGAAGACATGCTCATGTTCGTCGAAGACGTGGGCCGTCACAACGCGGTGGACACCATTGCCGGCTGGATGTGGATGCACGACGTGAACGCCCAGGACAAGGTGTTCTACACCACCGGTCGATTGACCAGCGAGATGGTCATCAAGTCGGCGCAGATGGGTGTGCCCGTGGTGGTGTCGCGCAGCGGCATCACGCAAATGGGTCTCGATGTCGCCCAGCGCCTGGGCTTGTGCGCCATTGGCCGCGCCACCAACAAGCGTTTTTTGTGTTTCAGTGCACCAGAGCGCCTCGTCTGGCAGCCCGAGTTGTTGACGCCGCCCGGCTGACCGCAAGCAGCGGCTGGCCGGGAAGCATGCGGCCGATCACCCGTGGATGAACTTGGGAGCGCGTTTGTTTAAAAACGCGTCCATGCCTTCTTTTTGGTCGGCGGTGGCAAACAGGCCGTGGAACAGGCGGCGCTCGAACATCACGCCGTCGCTCAGGCCGCTTTCAAAAGCACGGTTCACGCTCTCCTTGGCCGCCATGGTGGCCAGTTGGCCGTAGCTGCAAATCATCAGCGCAGCGCCCAGGGTTTCCTCCATCAATTTGTCCAAGGGCACCACGCGGCTGACCAGACCGCCGCGCTCGGCCTCGGCGGCGTCCATCATGCGGCCCGTGAGCACCAAGTCCATGGCCTTGGACTTGCCCATGGCGCGGGGCAGGCGCTGCGTGCCGCCTGCACCGGGGATGATGCCGATCTTGATTTCGGGTTGGCCGAACTTGGCGTTGTCGGCGGCGATGATGAAGTCGCACATCATGGCCAGCTCGCAGCCACCACCCAGCGCAAAGCCGCTGACGGCCGCGATCACGGGCTTGCGGATGCTGCGGATGGTTTCCCAGTTGCGGGTGATGAAGTCGTTTTTGTAGACCTCATGGAAGTTGAATTTCGCCATGGCCGCGATGTCAGCGCCGGCCGCAAAGGCTTTTTCGCTGCCAGTGATGACGATGCAGCCAATGGCTTCGTCGGCGTCAAAGGCCTTGAGGGCCAGGCCCAGTTCGTCCATCAGCGCGCCGTTGAGCGCGTTCAGGGCTTTGGGACGGTTCAGGGTGATGATGCCAACCTGGCCGCCTTCGGTGCGGACTTCGATGTTTTCGTAACTCAAGGGTTTCTCCAGCAGTGGGGTCAAATCAAAAGCTGACTATAACCACGCCAGCTGTACCGAGGCTGTCGCTCTGGCGCTGGGCCTGATTGGCATGCAAACTACGCAAAACACTAGGGAAAACATTCACCAACCGCACGGTCGGTTAATGGTACAGTCACGAATTAAGGAGACCCAAAATGACCGAATCGACCGCAACGGT
The DNA here is from genome assembly GCF_017848645.1 of Limnohabitans sp. Taxonomy (GTDB): domain Bacteria; phylum Pseudomonadota; class Gammaproteobacteria; order Burkholderiales; family Burkholderiaceae_C; genus Limnohabitans_A. The sequence goes on from NZ_JAFEIF010000015.1 coordinate 15,062, forward strand.
GTTGTACGAAACGCGAGGCGCTGTGGCGCTGATCACCCTCAACCGCCCGCAAGCCCTCAACAGCTTCACCCGTGCGATGCACCACGACCTGTGGGCCGCGCTCGATCAGGCCGAGGCCAATCCGGCCATCCGCGCCGCCGTCATCACAGGCGCAGGCCGCGGCTTTTGTGCCGGAGCCGATCTGTCGGACTTTGATTTCACACCCGGCCCCAACCAGGTCGAACGGGCCGACCCCGGCCCCATCATCGACCAAGCCTTCAACCCCAGCACGCGCCGTTTGCAGTCGCTGCGCATGCCCACCATTGCCGCCGTCAACGGGGTGGCCGCAGGGGCAGGGGCCTCCATGGTCATGGCCTGCGACATCGCGATCGCAGCGCCGGGCGCCAGCTTCATCCAGGCCTTCAGCAAGATCGGTTTGATTCCGGATGCAGGCGGCAGTTGGCTGCTGGTCGAGCGCCTGGGCCTGGCCCGCGCCATGGCGCTGGCCATGACAGGCGACAAGCTGGCCGCCCAACAGGCCAAAGACTGGGGCATGATCTGGGACGTGGCCGAAGACCCGCTGACCAGTGCTTTGGCCCTGGCCGAGCGTCTGGCGAACATGCCCACCAAAGCCTTGGTCGCCACCCGCGCTTTGCTCCAGTCGGCCACCACCCGAACCCTGTCCGAGCACCTCGACACCGAGCGCGACACCCAGTCGGCCCTGGGCCGCACACACGACTATTTCGAGGGCGTTCAGGCCTTCCTCGAAAAACGTACACCCCAATTCAAAGGCGAATGATGAGCGACCCCCAAGCACTGGCCCGGTTGGTGGGCGAGACCATGTTCGCCGTCGACGTGGCTTCCAAAGACACCATGGGCATGGAACTGCTGGCCTGCGAGCCCGGCCGCGCCCTGATGCGCATGACCGTGAAAGCGCTGCACCTGAACGGCCACCAGATTTGCCACGGCGGCTTCATCTTCACGCTGGCCGATTCGACGTTTGCCTTTGCCTGCAACAGCTACAACAAAAACGCGGTGGCTGCGGGTTGCAGCATCGAGTTTTTGAAGCCCGGCAAGCTGGGCGACGTGCTGACCTGCGAGGGCGTGGAGCAAACGCTGAGCGGCCGTCACGGCATCTACGACATGAAAGTCACCAACCAAAACGGCGAGGTGATCGCCATGTTCCGTGGCAAGAGTGCGCAGATTGCGGGCACGGTGGTGCCGGAGTGAGCGCAGCCTGAGGCCCGCGCAAAACATCCCCGAGCAGACCGCCCAAGCAGCTTAACGCCCCCCATTGAACACCACCCCCAAAGATTGTTGAATCCGGAGTCCTTCATGAGCCAAAAAGCCTTCCCCCTGGAGCCGATTGAAAAGGCCAGCATCGACGAAATGCGCAGCCTGCAGCTCAAGCGCCTGCAGCAGACCTTGCAGCACGCCTATGCCAACTCGCCCGTGTACCGCGCCAAGTTTGACGCGGCTGGCGTGCACCCAAGCGACTGCAAAACCCTGGCCGACATCGCCAAGTTCCCGTTCACCACCAAGTCGGACCTGCGCGACAGCTACCCCTTTGGCATGTTCGCTGTGCCGCGCGAAAACTGTGCCCGTATCCACGCGTCGAGCGGCACCACCGGCAAACCCACGGTGGTGGGCTACACCCTCAAGGACATCGACACCTGGTCGACTGTGGTGGCCCGCAGCATCCGCGCAGGCGGCGCCAAGCCCGGTGACATGGTGCACATCAGCTACGGCTATGGGCTGTTTACCGGCGGCATGGGCGCGCATTACGGTGCTGAAAAACTGGGCCTCACCGTGGTGCCTTTTGGCGGTGGCCAGACCGAGCGCCAGGTGCAACTGATCCAGGACTTCAAATCCAACATCATCATGGTCACGCCGAGTTACATGCTGGCGATTGCCGACGAGTTTGAGCGCCAAGGCATCGACCCCAAAACCAGCTCTTTGCGCATCGGCATCTTCGGCGCGGAACCCTGGACCAACGACATGCGCGCCGCCATCGAAAAACGCATGGCCATCGATGCGGTCGATATTTATGGCCTGTCCGAAGTGATGGGCCCGGGTGTGGCCAGCGAATGCATCGATACCAAGGACGGCCCAACCATCTGGGAAGACCACTTCTACCCCGAGATCATCCACCCCGAAACCGGCGAGCCGGTGGCCGATGGTGAAATGGGTGAGCTGGTGTTCACTAGCCTCACCAAGGAAGCGCTGCCCATCATCCGTTACCGCACCCGCGACCTCACGCGCCTGCTGCCGGGCACGGCGCGCCCAAGCATGCGCCGAATGGAAAAGATCACCGGCCGCAGCGACGACATGATGATCATCCGTGGCGTGAACGTGTTCCCCAGCCAGATCGAAGAGCTGATCTTGAAGCGCGCCGAGCTGGCCCCGCACTACCAGTGCGTGCTGACCCGCGAAGGCCCGATGGACGACCTCAAAGTGCTGATCGAGACCAAGCCCGGCGTGTCCCCCGAGAGCATCGAAGCCCGCGCAGCGGCCAAGCAGCTGCAGCACGAAATCAAGGTCTACATCGGTTCGAGCGTGGCGATCGAGCTCAAGCCCGAAGGCGGCGTTGAGCGCAGCCAAGGCAAGGCCAAGCGCGTGGTGGATTTGCGCGGCAAGTGAATCAGACCGCAGGCCACTGATCGGCTGTGCGGTCCTTGGGCACGCTCAGCTGCCAGCCGCTGGCCTGCGCAGGCACCGTGAGCGGCAAGCGGAGCAGGCGTTTGTCGCGTGAGACCAGGGCGGTCAATTGGCGCTCTTTGCCGAGCAAGGCTGGCAGTTCGTCGAGCTTGCCCAGACGCCAGCTGCCGCCTTGCCCCTTGGCCCCGACCTCCAAACCCAGCCATTCGTCGCCTGCGGCCAGGCCGGCCACCTCGGCGGCGCTGCCGCGCAGCACCACTTTGACCTGCACACTGCCTGCGGCCTCAAGCACGCGCAGGCCCAGGCGCTGCGCCATGCCCGAGGTCTCGGCCTCTACCGCGATGCCATGCGCCGTGAGCAGCTCGCGCAGCGGCAGCTCTTGTGTGCTGTGCGCCCAGCGCTGGATCTCTACCGCCCAGCTGCGGCCGGTCAAGTCCTGCAGCTCGTCCAGCAGGTCTTGTTCACGCATGGGCCCGGCCTTGCAGCGCTTCCACAGGCCGCGCATCACGGTGTCGAGCGTGTGGCCCTCGGTTTTGAATTCGCGGCGCAGCGTCAGGTCCAGGCACAAGGCCACTAGCGAGCCCTTGGTGTAGTAACTCACGGTGGCGTTGGCGGTGTTTTCGTCCTGGCGGTAGTACTTGACCCAGGCGTCAAAGCTGGACTGCGCCACACTTTGCACATGGCGGCCGGGGGTTTGCTGCACTTGTGCGATGGTCTTGCCCAGCAGAGTGATGTAGGTGGCGTCGTCGATCAGCCCTGCGCGGCGCAGCAGGATGTCGTCGTAGTAGCTGGTGAAGCCTTCAAAGAACCACAGCAGCTGGGTGTAGTTTTCCTGCGTGTAGTCGTAGCGGGCAAAGGCATCGGGGCGCAGCTGCTTGACGTTCCAGGTGTGAAAGTACTCGTGGCTGATCAAGCCGAGCAGCGTGGTGTAGCCCTCTGGCTTGCGCGGGCTGGCGGACAGGCCGTTGTGGCGCGGCAAGTCATCGCGCTTGCAAATCAACGCGGTGCTGTTGCAGTGCTCCAGCCCGCCATAGCCGTCGTGCACGGCGTTGAGCATGAAGAGGTAGTTCTTGTGCGGCGTTTTTTTGCCAGCAGCCTTGCCTGACCCATGCCAGAAACGGATGGCCGCTTCGCAGATTTTTTGTGTGTCGGCCAGCAGGCGGTCACCGTCAAAGGAGGGCAGGGCACCGGCTACCACAAAGCGGTGCGGCACGCCGCAGGCGTTGAAGCTGCCACTCCAGAACGCGCCCAGCTCCACGGGGCTGTCCACCAGTTCGTCGTAGTTGGCGGCCTGGTAGAGGCCAAAGCCTTTCTTATCGGTTTTGACGGGCGCGAGACCCGTGGCAGCGTGCCAGGCGGGCTGGTTTTTGACGGGGGGCAGCTGCAGCTGGTGGGGCGCATTTTCTTGCCCATGCACCCGCAAGCACAAGCTGGTGCCGTTGAAGAAACCGCGTTGGCTGTCCAGCCAGGCGGTGCGCACCGAATTGTCAAAGGCATAAACCTCGTAGCTCAGCACCAGGGGCTGCCCGCTCTTGCACGCGATGGCCCAGCTGCACTTGTCTTGCTGCGTGATGGGCAGGCTGCGGCGGCCTTGTTTAGCGCTCAGGTTTTGCAGGTTTTTGGAAAACTCGCGCACCAGATAACTGCCCGGAATCCACACGGGCAGCGACACGGTTTGCTGCGCCGCTGGTTGGGGAACAGTCAGCGTGACCTTGAACAGATGCGCATGCAGGTCGGCGGCTTCAACGGTGTAGTGGATGGTGCTCATGTGGCACCTGCTGCCAAAAAGCAACTCAGGCTGGCCACGGTGGTCAGTTGCAAGCGCATGGGCAGCCAAGGGGCCAGGCCTGCGGCGGGCCAGGTGCGGCGGTCCATCACATAGCAGCCGATCAGCACAAAGCCCAGCAGCGGCAAACCTGCGAAGGCGGGCATCATCACGCCCACCCAGGCCAGTAGCGAGGGCACCACGCCCCAGGTGAAATGGATGCGCGGTGCGTTGGGGCTGATCAAGGCGTTGCGAAAGCCCACGCCCCAGTGGATGCCACCCAGAAACGACACGATCACCGCGCCATAGCTTTGCATGGACAGGGCCACATAGGGGTGCAGATCAGGACCGACCAGCCATAGGCACAGGGCCAGAAACACAAAAGGGATCAGCCCGGCATAGCCCAGGCGGCGTATCAGTCGCCAGGTCGGGTCTTCGGTCATGGAGGGGGAAAGAGGAGGCGTCATTTGATCTCGGCGAGCATTTTTTCAACTTGGGCCATGGGCACGGCACCGGGCACGCGGGTGCCGTCTGCAAACAAGAGCAATGGGGTGCCGGTGATGCGGTTTTTCTGGCCAAAGGCCACGATGGTGTCCACCGCCGAGGCGTCGCAGTTGGCGGCAGGCGGGAGCGTGCCGTTGATCATCCAGTCGTTCCAGACCTTGGCCTTGTCTTTGGCGCACCAGATGTTTTTGGACTTGTTCTTGGAGTCCTCACCCAACACGGGGTAGAGGAAATGGTAAATGGTCACGTTGTCCAGCTTTTGCAGGTCTTTTTCGAAGCGTTTGCAGTAGCCGCAGTTGGGGTCGGCAAACACGGCCAGTTTGCGTTTTCCGTTGCCACGCACCTGGGTGAAGGCGGTTTTCAGGGGCAGTTGGTCAAAGGGAATGGCCGAGAGTTTGTCCATGCGCTCTTCGGTCAGGTTGCGCTTTTGCTTGACGTCGATCAGCGCGCCCTGGATCAGGAAGTTGCCCTCGGCATCGCTGTACATCACCTCGTTGCCCATGCGGATCTCGAACAGCCCGTTCATCGGGGTCTTGCTCACCTCATCGATCTTGGGCAGGTTGGGCAAGCGCTCGCTCAGGTTTTTGCGGATGGCCGCTTCCTGGGCCATCACGCTGCCCAGCGACAAGGCCGTGGTGGCCAGGATCAGCGCCAGTTTGGAGAGAAGGAACTTCATGGAGAGGACTTTCGGGATCAAAAAATAAGGACGGATCAGCGGGTGGCCTTGGCTGAGGCGGGTGGGGCGCTTTGGCCCATGGCGCGTTGTGTCATCCAGTGTTTGAGCGGGCCGCTGCGGTCAAAGCCGCGCATGCCCCAGTTGCGCAGGTTTTGCCACACCGGGCCAGGCTGCGCAAACAGGCGCTGCAGGCCATCGGTGACCAGGCCCATGGCCTGCACATCGGCTTGCCGTGCACGTTCGTAGCGGCGCAGCAGTTTGAGGTCGCAGAGCGGACGCCAAAATTCCTTGGCCCGGATCACCCTCACCAGCTCGGCCACATCGGCCAGGCCCACATTCAGGCCCTGACCGGCCAGCGGGTGCAGGGTGTGTGCCGCGTCACCGGCCAAGGCAAAGGCTTGTTGGGTTTGGCCCGGCATGGTGCCGATCCAGCGCTCGGCGCGCGCCAGTTGCAGCGGCCACACGGCACGCTCGGCCGACAGCTGCATGCCGCCCAGGGCGTGGCCACAGGCCCCGGCCAGCGCGTCAGCAAAGTCCTCGGCGCTCAGGCCCATGAGCTCTTGCGCCCGCAGCGGGTGCACCGACCAGACCAGCGCGACTTCGCGGCCGCCTTCGCCGCCCAAGGGCAGCAGGGCCAGCACTTCGGCTTGCGGCTGCGACAGACCGGGCGCGTGGCTCCAGCCAAACCATTGGCGGGCGATGCCCTCGTGTGCCCGCTCGCACAGCAGACGGGTGGCCAGTGCGTGTTGTTCGTAACGCGTGGTGTCAAAGCCCACGCCCAGCTCGGCGCGTGTCTGGCTGGCGCGGCCCTCACACACCACCGTCAGCGGCGCAGCCACCGGGGCCTGCACCACTTGAATCTGGGGCTGAAACTGCACGGCCTGGGCCAGGCGATCCTGCAACACCGGCACGTCCACCATCCAGTTGAGTTCGCCCACACCATGGTCACCCGCGCCAAAGTTGAGTTGACCGCCATCGTCGCCCCAGACCTGCATCTGGTACACGGGCGTGACGGCGGGGGCCTCGGGCCAGCAGCGCAGGTCTTGCAACAAGGCTTTGGCCGCGCCATTGAGCGAATAGGCGCGCACGTCAGGGGCGGCCGTGGCGGCGGGGAAGTCGACCAAGGCCACGTTGAGCCGCTCGCGGGCCAGCAGCAAAGCCAAAGTCCGGCCCACGATGCCAGCGCCACGGATGCAAATGTCAGGGGGAAGAGCCATACCCGCATTGTAAGGAGGCGGCCCATGGCGCTGGGCCGCCGGGGACTTTGGGGCTGGGCCAGTGGCCCCGGGCTGAGCCGTTAAAATTGCAGGCTGATTTCCGAATCTTCCCCCGAATCACCGAAAGCCATCCATGAGCCTCAAATGCGGCATCGTGGGTCTGCCCAATGTGGGCAAATCCACCCTTTTCAACGCCCTGACCAAAGCTGGCATTGCCGCTGAAAACTACCCCTTTTGCACCATCGAGCCCAACACGGGGGTTGTGGAAGTGCCCGATCCGCGCCTGCAGCAGTTGTCCGCCATCGTCGAGCCCGAGCGCATTGTGCCGGCCATTGTGGAGTTTGTGGACATCGCCGGTTTGGTGGCCGGTGCCAGCACGGGCGAAGGCCTGGGCAACAAGTTTTTGGCCCACATCCGCGAAACCGACGCCATCGTCAACGTGGTGCGCTGCTTTGAAGACGACAACGTGATCCACGTCGCCAACAAGGTCGACCCGATTGCCGACATCGAGGTGATTCAGACCGAGTTGTGCCTGGCCGATTTGGCGGCTGTGGAAAAAGCCATCCACCGTGTGAGCAAAATCGCCCGATCCGGCGACAAGGACGCCGTCAAGCAAATGGCCATCCTGGAAAAGTGCCAAGCCGCTTTGAACGACACCCAGCCCGTGCGCACCATCGACTTCAGCAAGGAAGAGCGCGCAGAACTCAAGCAGTTCTTCTTCATCACCGCCAAGCCCGCCATGTTCGTGGCCAACGTGTCAGAAGACGGCTTCGAGAACAACCCCTTTCTCGACCGCCTCAAGGCCTTTGCCGCCAAGCAAAACGCGCCCGTGGTGGCCATTTGCGCCAAGATCGAAGCCGAGTTGTCCGAGATGGACGACGCGGACCGCTTGGAGTTTTTGAAGGAAATCGGCCAAGACGAGCCAGGTCTCAACCGCCTGATCCGCTCGGCTTACGGCTTGCTGGGCCTGCAAACTTACTTCACCGCTGGCGTGAAAGAAGTGCGCGCCTGGACCATCCGCGTGGGCGACACCGGCCCCCAAGCCGCAGGCGTGATCCACACCGATTTCGAAAAAGGCTACATCCGCGCCCAGACCATCGCGTTTGACGACTTCATCGCCTTCAAGGGTGAGCAAGGCGCCAAGGACGCGGGCAAGATGCGCGCCGAAGGCAAGGACTATGTCGTGAAAGATGGCGACGTGATGAACTTCCTGTTCAGTTCCTGATACGGCGTCAAGGCGGCAAGCTCAAAAACCTTGTCACCGCCTGCACCGTCGCCTCGGGGTCCTCTTCGTGGGGCACATGGCCCAAGCCCTCAAAGACCTGGAGCTGGCTGCCTGCGATGTCTTGGTGAAAAGCTTGCCCGTGGTCTGAAGGGATCAGCCGGTCTTCACTGCCCCACAAAATCAAAGTGGGCAGGCGCAGCTGCGAAATCTTTCCGGCCAGGGCGGCATCGCTGCTGCGGTATTGGAAGCGTTGCGTCAGGCTGGCCCGGTTGCCTTCGCGCAGTGTCAATTCGTAATAGCGGTCTACCAAGGCTGAGCTCACCTTGTTGGGCTGGCCATAGACGTTGCGCACGCTGGCGGCAATCATGGATCGGGGCAGAATTTTCTGGGTGATGGGCGCCAGCCATGAAATCTGGGCCAGTCGAAAACCGATGGGCATGGACTGGGGCTGTAAGGGGTAACCTGTGGCATCGACCAAGACCAATTGGCGCACCCGCGTTGGGTGTGCCAAAGCGGTTTGCCAGGCTATGCCGCCGCCCAGCGAGTTGCCGCCCATCACCACCTCATCGAGCTTGAGCAAGTCCAGCAAATCCCGCATGAAGCCGGTGTAACGCGCCATGCTGTAGTCGCCATCGGGTGCGGGGCCGGTCAACCCGAAGCCGGGCAAGTCCATGCGGACCACACGGCGGTGCGGGCTCAAAGCGGCCACCCAGCCGTCCCAGGTGTGCAAACTGGCCGAGGTGCCGTGGATCAAGACGATGGGGGTCGGGTCATCGCGCGGCCCCTCGTCGCGCACATGCACCTGCATGCCTTGCAGCGTCAAAAAGTAGGACGGGGGCGCGGCCCAGCGTGCCATCAGGGTATCCACTGGGCGATCAGGTGCCCAACTCAGGGCCAAGGCCGCAAGCAAGGCCGCGAGCAACAAAAGGAAAACAGACAAGGTGGCGTTGAGCATGGGGACAGGGTGTGGGTTGGACGGCGGCACAAGCCTTTCATGGTTCAGCTTGTGCACGGGAGCTTATGCGAACAGGCCTGCGCATGGTGATTTTTGTGGATGGCGTCATGAATCACCTGGACCCGCAGGGCAAGGTTTTCCCGGGTAGTTCAGCACTTGATTTCTTCACATAATCACTTCGTTGAACTGCCAGGCACATTCTTTTACCCTCAAAAACTCGGAGACATCCCGATGACCCACCGTCATGACCCACGCCGCCGACAACTGGGCCTTGCCGCCATGTCTGGGCTTGCATTGGGCACTTTTGGCGCTGCGCAGGCCCAAAATGCAGCTTGGCCCACCGCCAAACCCATTCGCATGATCGTGAACTTTCCGGCCGGTGGGTCGCCTGATTTGGTGGCCCGCGCGGTGTCCACCACCGTGTCTCAAGCCTTGGGGCAACAAATTGTGGTGGAAAACCGAGGCGGTGCCGGTGGCATCATTGGCTCCGACTTGGCTGCCAAAAGTGCCCCCGATGGCTACACCTTTTTGTGCAGCTCGGGCAGCGGCGCATCCATCGTGCCCTATGTCACAGCCAAAATGCCTTTTGACCACGACAAGGACCTGATCCCTGTCGCAGCCGGTGCGCGCTTGCAGTTGTTTTTGGTGGTGCGCAGCGATGCGCCCTATAAAACTTATGCCGAATTCATCGCGTATGCCAAGCGCAACCCCGGCAAAATGAGCTATGGCTCACCCGGTAACGGCACCAGCCCGCACATTGCAGGTGAGATGCTCAAGTCGCAGGCGGGCATCTTTAACCTGCACATCCCCTACCGCGGTTCTGCGGCGGCCTTGCAAGACTTGCTGGGCGGCAACCTGGATTACTTGATGGACCCGGGCATTGCCTTCTCGCATGTGCGCTCTGGCCGTCTGCGCTTGTTGGCCGTCACCTCCCCCCAGCGCTTGTCCATGTTCCCGGATGCGCCCACGCTCAATGAGCTGGGGCTCAAGAATTTTGATGCTGGCACATCTCACGGTTTCTGGGCCCCTGCGGGCACGCCAGCGGCCATCGTGGAGCGCATGAACCGCGAAATCAACCGTGCCCTGATGGTGCCCAGCGCAGTCGAGTCCATCAAAGGCATTGGTGCCGAACCCACGCCCATGTCACCTGCTGAGTTTGGTGCGGTGACCAAGGCCGATGCACGGCGTTTTGCGCAGATCATCAAAGAACGCAAGATCAGTCAAGACTGAGTTGACGCGGGACGTTTGGGTGTGGGGCCGGACTTAAATCTGACCGGGAAACACCCACAGCAGCAGCGCTGTCATCACCAAGTAGCGGAAAAATTTGCCAATGGCCATGTACAACGTGCATGGCCAAAATGGCAATTTCAGCCAACCGGCAACCGCGCACAGCGGGTCGCCCACACCGGGCAGCCAGCTGAGCAAGCAGGCCTTGGGGCCCAGTTTTTCCAGCCAGGCCAGGGCGCGGATGTGCGTGCTGGAGTCGCGCCATTTGTTCACCGCATGGTGTGTACCCCAACCCATCCACCAGCTGACCATGCCGCCCAAGGTGTTGCCGGCCGTGGCCACCAAAATAGCCGGCCAAAAAAGTTCGGGGTTGAGTTTGACCAGGCCGAACACGGCGGGTTCCGAGCCCATGGGCAGCAGCGTGGCCGAGATGAAGGCGATCACAAACACGGTGCTCAGGCCGTGCTCGGGCAAGGCCAGCCATTGCAATAAGTTGTAGAGCCAAGCTTCCATCAGCTCAGTGTACTGGGCTGCATGCAAGCCCTGCTGAGCACAGGTCTTGGGGGGCTGGAGCGCAGTGCCCGTTGCCCAACACAAAGCACTCTTGAAGAGGATGCGTGGTTCGGATTCCGGGATCTGACTCGAGACTTAGGGCGTGCGCTGAAAAACCGCTTCACAGCCCTGCCAGAGGGCTGGTGCTGTCGATGTTGCTCAGCAGACGCTCGCGTCCTTTGAGCACATGTCGCTCGGCGGTTGTTTTGGCTTTGGCCTTGGAGCCTTTGACGATGGCTTCGTACAAGGTGCGGTGTTCTGCATTGGACTGCCGCATGTTGCCCGGGGCGTTGAAGTATTCGCGGCGGAACAGGTGCATTTCCTTGACGTAGTCGTCATAAGCGGCTTGGGCCCGTTGGTTGTGGGCCAGTTGCAGCACCAAGGCGTGGAACTGCAAATTCAGTTCGTAGTAGAGGTTGGGGTTTTCTGCTTCACAGGCCCGGTCCATGCCGAGCAGAAGTTCTTCAAAACGGGCTTTGTGGCTTTCGGCGATGTGTTCTGTGGCGCGTTCAGCGGCAAAGCCAAAGACCAAGGCCCGCAAGTCGTACAGCTCCAGCATTTCGCGCACCGACAGCTGCCGCACAAACACGCCCCGGTTGATGACCGCCTTGACCAGCCCCAAGCCGGTGAGCATGCGGATGGCCTCGCGCACCGGCCCTCGGCTGGTGCCCATGCGCAGGGCCAAGGCCGCTTCGTTCAGGCGCTCACCGGGTTTGAGCTCGCCGCTGTAGATGAGTTGCTTGAGCTGCTCGGCCACAAAAACGGGCAAGCCGTGCTCGGGCTTTTCAGGGGCGGGCTGCATGGCGAGGGTGGTTCAGCGGGTAGGGTGGAGCGTTGTTCAAGAGGCGTTTGAATACTACCCGAAGATGCAGGAAACACCAGGGAAATGCCCCCGGCCAGGTCGCCAATGTGTCAACAATCAATCGAAATTGTTGACACTTTAAGACCGGACGTTCAAACTTTGCGGCTGTAGGAAGGGCTCAAGCCCTGCTCCTAAATACCTGCTCTGCGATGAGCCTGTCTTCAGGCCCTCGCTTGTATGGCCCCCCCATTCACGGACGATTGACATGCCGCACCAACCCGCTTCTGCCGCACTCTCGCGTTTCAGAGTGATTGATCTGACCCAGGTCCGCGCAGGCCCCACAGCCTGCCGCCAACTGGCCGACTGGGGTGCCGATGTGGTGCAGGTTCAAATGCCCGAGCACATGCGCGGTGACGACACGCTGGGTGGGCAAGAGGGCTCGGACTACCAGTACACGCACCGCAACAAACGCTCGATCACGCTCAACCTGAAAGAGCCCGAGGGCATCGCGCTGCTCAAGCAGCTGATCGCCAAGGCCGATGTGGTGGTGGAGAACTTTCGCCCGGATGTGAAGTTCCGCTTGGGCATTGATTACGAGAGCCTGAAGAAAGACAACCCCGGCTTGGTGTACGCCAGCATTTCCGGCTTTGGTCAGACCGGGCCCCTGGCCGCACGGCCGGGCTTTGACCAGATAGCACAAGGCATGGGCGGGCTGATGTCGGTCACGGGTTTGGCCGAGCAGGGGCCGATGCGCGTGGGCATCCCGATTGCCGATTTGTGCGCGGGCATTTTTGCGGCGCAAGGGATTTTGGTGGCCTTGCTGGAGCGCGAAAAGTCTGGCCAAGGCCAGTGGCTGCACACCTCGCTGCTCGAGTCGATGGTGTACATGATGGATTTCCAGACCTCGCGCTGGCTGATTGACGAAGAAGTGGCCACGCAGGCGGGCAATTTCCACCCCACCAGCATCCCCACCGGGGTGTACAAGGCGCGCGATGGCTTCATGAACATCGCAGTGTTTGGCTCCAAGATCTGGGAGCGTTTTTGCGACATCCTGGATGCGCCGCAATGGGTCACTGACCCGCGCTTCCGCGACAAGCCCAGCCGCTCGGTCAACCGCGACGCGTTGAACGCCGAAATCAACGAGCGCCTGGCCAAGCAAGACCGGGCTTACTGGATCGAACGTCTGAACGAGGGCGGTGTGGCCTGCGGCCTGATCAACCGCATGGACGAGGTGTTCAACGAACCGCAAGTCCAGCACTTGAAGATGGTCAAAGACGTGGTGTCGGTGCACCAAGGCCCGCAGCGACTGGTGGGCCAGCCGGTGCAGCTGGAGCGCACGCCGAGCACCATCGCCCGCGCCGCACCGCGCCGCGGCGAGCACAGCGTCGAAATTCTGGGCGAGTTGGGGCTGGATGACCAGACCTTGGCCGCATTGAAATCCAAAGGAGTGTTTTGAATGTCCGAAGTCGTCTACACCTCACCCACCGAGCGGGTCAACACCTGGCTGGACGGCAGCACGCTGCATATCCAGTTCAACAATGTGGCGCGGCACAACGCACTGTCGGTGGACATGTGGGAAGTGGTCCCCGTGTTGCTGAACCAGGCCGAACACGATCCGCGTGTGCGTTTGGTGGTGTTTTCGGGCGCGGGCGAAAAAGCCTTTGTCTCGGGGGCCGACATTTCTCAGTTCGAAGACATGCGTGCAGCGCGTGAGGCGGTGACCCGCTACGAGCACATGGCCGAGACCGCGCTCATGGGCATTTACAACTTCCCCAAACCCACACTGGCCTGCATTCGCGGCTTTTGCATCGGTGGCGGTATCAACGTGGCCATCAGCTGCGACATGCGCATCGCCGCCAGCGACGCCGTGTTCTCGGTGCCCGCCGCCCGACTGGGTCTGGGTTATCGCTATTCGGCCATGAAAAACCTGGTGGACCTGATCGGCCCCGGTGCGGCCAAAGACCTGTTTTTCACGGCTCGAAAAATCAAAGCGCCAGAGGCTCTCAGCCTGGGTTTGGTCACGCGGGTGTGCGCTCCGGAGGCCTTGCCAGACTTGCTGGCCGAATACACCTCAGCATTGGCCGCCAATGCACCGCTGACCATTCAGGCGGCCAAGGCCATCACGCGGGAAATCCTCAAGCCCTCGCCCGAGTTGGACATGGATTTGTGCACCCAGCTCATTCGCGGCTGTTTTGACAGCGCCGACTATGCCGAAGGCCGAAAGGCCTTCATGGAAAAACGCCAACCTGTCTTCAAAGGCGAGTGAGGTCCCGCATGAAATCGTATTGGATGAACATCAGCAACGGCCAAGGTCACATGGAACTGCGCGAGGTCGACATGCCTGTGCCCGGCGCAGGTCAAGTGTTGGTCAAGCTGCACGCGGCTTCTTTGAACCGGGGTGAATTGATCATCGGCCACGGCCTGCATGGCAAAGGCGGCAGCAAGCCCGCAGGCATGGAAGGGGCGGGGCAGATTGTTCAGCTGGGCAGCGACACCGGGGCCTGGCAAATCGGTGATCGCGTCATGGGCCGCTGCCCTGGGGCGTTTGCCGAATACGCGCTGATGGACGTGCGCGAAATCATGCGCGCGCCGGACAACTTGAGTTTGGAAGAAGCGGCCTCCATTCCCCTCACGTTTTTGGTGACCTATGACCTCTTGGTCTTGCAAGGCCACTTGCAGCGCGGGCAATGGCTCTTGATCAACGGCGTGTCTTCGGGCGTGGGTGTGGCCAGCTTGCAAATGGCCAAAGTGTTGGGGGCCAAAGTGATCGGCACTTCCGGCTCTCAGGCCAAACTCGACCTCTTGCAAGCGCTCGGTCTGGATGTGGGCTTGTGCACACGCGCCGCCGATTTCCATCAGGCCGTGTTGCAGGCCACCGATCAACAAGGCGCCAACCTGGTGGTGAACACCGTGGGGGGCAGCGTCTTTGCCGAGAGCATGCGCTGCATGGCTTTTCAGGGGCGTTTGGGGTTTGTGGGTTATGTCGACAACACACTCAACGCCACCATTGACCTGGAGGCCTTGCACGCCAAGCGGCTGTGTCTTTATGGTGTGTCCAACAAAAACCGCACACCCGCGCAACGCGCCGATGGCATTGCGCAGTTTGCAGCGCAAATCCTGCCGGCTTTTGCCGATGGCCGGATCCAGCCTTTGCTCGATCGGGTATTTGAGTTTGATCAATTGGACCAAGCCAAAACCCACATGGAGAGCAACCAACACACCGGCAAGATTGTGCTGCGCATCGCCAGGCCCGATTGACGCCCAAGACACTTTCAAACCGAAGGAGACAACATGATCAACAAAAGAGCCCTGATTTGCGCATGCGTTCTGTCCAGTCTGGCCTGGGGTGCTCAGGCCCAAGGCGCGGCTTATCCCAACAAACCGGTGCGGCTGGTGGTGGGTTTCGCGCCCGGCGGTGCCGCCGACTATGTGGCCCGTGCCATGAGCGACGCCATGGGCAAGGCCCTCGGCCAAACGGTCATTGTCGAAAACCGCGCCGGCGCGGGCTCCAGCATCGCGGCCGAAAACGTGGCCAAGGCTGCCCCGGATGGCTACAGCGTTTTGCTGGCCAGCCCCAGCAGCATCTCTGTCAATCCGGCCTTGAACCCCAAGCTCAACTACACCCCCAAAGACCTCGTGCCCGTGACCAAGGTGACGACTTCGCCCCTGGTCATTGCTGTCAACCCGGGCATCGGCATCAATTCGGTGCAGGACCTGATTGCGCGGGCCAAACAGTCGCCCGGCAAGATCAATTACGCCACCTCGGGCAATGGCTCAGCCCCACATTTGGGCGCGGCTTTGTTCACCCAGTTGACCGGGGTGGAGATGATGCACATCCCGTTTCGGGGTGGCAGTCCCGCCATCCAGTCGGTCATCGCGGGCGACACCCAGGTGACTTTTGGCACGCCGCCTTCGGTCTTGCCCATGGTGCAGGCCGGACGCTTGAAGGGCCTGGCCGTCAGCACCCGTGAAAAAACACCGCTGGTGCCCGGCGTCCCCGGCATGCAGGAAGCAGGCTTACCCGACTACGCGATCGAGTTCTGGTACGGGCTGTTTGTGCCGGTGGGCACGCCCCCTGCTGTGATGAAGAAAATCTTTGACGCCGCGCACTCCGCGATGAACCAAGCTTCTGTCAAAGCCGCTTTGGCCCGAGAAGGCACCGATGTGTCCTTGTCCGCCTCACCCGAGCAATTTGGGTCGTTCCTGACCGAAGACGCCAAATTTTGGGTCAACTTGGTCAAAAGTGCCGGTGTCAAAATCGACTGATCACAAAGGATTGGCCATGGTGGAAAACGGATTTTTGAAAATCGAATCGATGCGCTTGCGTTGCTCGGACGCCGAGTGGCAGGCGCGCGTTGATTTGGCGGCGTGCTACCGGCTGGTGGCCATCTACGGCATGTCCGACATGATGGCCAACCACATCTCCTCGCGTGTGCCGGGCGAAGACGGCGCCTTTCTCATCAACGCCTACGGCATGATGTACGAGGAGATCACCGCGTCCAGCCTGATCAAGATCGACCACGATGGCAACATCTTGTCCAAGCCCGATTTTGGCGATTTGAACTATGGCATCAACAAAGCCGGTTATGTGGTCCACAGCGCCGTGCACGCAGCCCGACCTGAGGTCGATTGCGTCATCCACACCCACAGCTGGGCCTCGATGGCCGTGTCTTCGCTCGAATGCGGCCTGCTGCCCGTCACGCAAACCGCCATGCGCTTTTTGAAAATCGGCTACCACGACTACCAAGGGGTGGTGCTCGATCTGGCGGAACAGGCTTCCTTGGTCCAAGACCTGGGGCAGGGCGAAGCGCTGATCTTGCGCAACCACGGTGCCCTCACGGTGGGCCGCAGCGTGGGCGAGGCCTTCAACTGGATGCACCGTCTGGAGCTGTCCTGCCGTTCCCAGCTGGCGGCCATGGCCTGCCACACGCCATTTGTGAAAGTGGCCCCTGACGTGCTGGAAGAAACCTGGAACAACTACCAGCCCAGCACCCGCAGGCCCTATGGCCTGATGGAGTGGCCGGCCTTGCTGCGCAAGCTCGACCGGATGGACCCCAGCTACAAGACCTGAGGCCGCGATTGAACAGCGAGCCCGCACCCGTCCTGCGCATCCTCATGTCAGCCCCCAGCTTGGCGCAGCTGGGCAGCGCGGTGGCCGAGGTCATGGGCGCGCACCCTTTTGAGTTGCTGGCGCTCAATGAGGCCGTCGCCAGTCAGCGCACCGATGCCGATGTGGCTTTCATTTCGCGCGAAGTCACGGGCACCTCGACCAAACACGAAATCCACCCTGCCTTGCAACAGGTGTACGACTTGCTGCGCCAATCGCCCGGACTCAAGTGGGTGCACATCCACTCGGCGGGCGCAGACCGCCAGATTTACCAGGACTTGATGACTCAGGGGGTGCAAATTTCCACCTCGTCAGGTGCTAACGCCCAGGTGGTGGCCACCGTGGCTTTGGCGGGTTTGTTGGCCTTGGCCAGAAAGTTCCCCATGTTGTGGGCCGAGCAACAAGCGCGTCAGTGGATTCCCCTGATGGGCCAGCGCATGCCGCGCGACCTGCCGGGCCAGACGGCCACCATCGTGGGCTGGGGGCCCATTGGCCAAAAGCTGGGCAGTTTGTTGCAGGCCTTGGGTCTGAAGGTGGTGGCGGTGCGTCAAAAAATTGACCCGAGTGCCCAGTTGCCAGATGGCGTGGAGCAGGTCAGCTTTGAGGGCCTGCCCTCCGCGCTGCCACGCACCGATTGGCTCATATTGGCTTGCCCCCTGACCACCAAGACCCGCCAGTTGGTCAATGCCCGTGTGCTGGCCGCGCTGCCTGCCGGGGCTCACCTGATCAACGTGGCGCGGGGCGAAGTGGTGGACCAGGATGCGCTGGTGTTGGCCCTGCAAAGTGGGCATCTGGGCGGCGCCTTTCTGGATGTGTTTGCGCACGAACCCTTGCCCTTCGACTCACCCCTGTGGTCCATGCCCCAAGTCATGGTGACGCCCCACGCAGCGGGCCACTCGGACGGCAACGAAGCCCGCGTCAGCCAGATGTTTCTGGACAACCTGCGGTGTTGGCACCAGGGACAAGCACTGCGCAACACAGTTGGGTGAAGCGGCCAGGGGCCGATTTGCATTGGCCAGAGATTCATATCCTGTTGATTTTTGAATTAAACAAATTTAATGTTTTATTTGTTTGATGGTTTTCTTTTGATGTGAAAAATAAAAAAATGTAAAATTTAATGATTGAATAGACCGAGTGTCTGAGTGCAAAGGGAGTGGCTGAGTGAAAAATACCCCAACCAAACGACTGGGACTGTGGCGATGGTCTTGGCTGGCGTTCGCCGCACAGGCCGCCTGCGCCACGGCAGCGAGCAACGACGAATTTCTGGACATGTCGCTCGAAGAGCTGGTGGATTACCGCCTCATGTCCATGTCGCGCAAAGAGCAGCGCGTGGCCGACATGGCTGCAGCCGCCTATGTCATTTCGTCTGAAGAAATCCGCCGATCCGGCGCACAGTCCATCCCCGAGGCCTTGCGCCAAGTGCCGGGGCTGAATGTGGCGCAAATTTCGCACAGCCGCTGGGCCGTCAGCTCGCGCGGCTTCAACGAGCGTTTTTCCACCAAACTCCTGGTTCAGGTGGACGGGCGCAGCATTTACTCGCCCCTGTTCTCCGGCGTGCTGTGGGAAACCCAGGACATCGTGATGGAAGACATCGAGCGCATCGAAGTCATTCGCGGCCCGGGCGCTGCCCTGTGGGGCACCAACGCCATGAACGGCGTGATCAACATCGTCACCCGCTCGGCGGCTGCCAGCCAGGGCAGCATGCTCAGTGCATCACTGGGCTCCGGCGGGCTGGCTTCGGTGTCCATGACGCATGGCGGCGAGCTGGCTCAGGGTGGCCACTACAAGGTGTTTGGCAAGACCGGCCGCATGGACGGCTCCGTGGCCCGCGACACCGGCGCACCGGGTGAAGACCAGGCGCGTCAGCAACGCCTGGGCATCCGCATCGAGCCGCGCCTTGCGTTGGGTCAACTCAGCATCAAGGCCGAGGTGTACCAGGACCGGTCACAGGATGTCTGGGGCATGCCCTCTGTGCGGGCCTTCAGTGTTGACCAGGCCTCATATTCCCGGGACGCCTTGTTGTCCGAAAAAGGCCAAGGCATGGCCCTGCAAGCGCGCTACACCTGGAAAGGCGCACGCGGTGCAGACAACGCTTTGCAAGCCTCCATCGACCATGACCGCTCTGACCACACGGGCTTGTGGGGCTCTGGCACGGGTCCGGGCAAGCCCTTGGTGCAAACGCCCGCTGTGATGGCCATGGGCGGCAAAAAAACCGACATCGATGTGGACTTTCAGCAGCGCCAGGTTTTTGGCGTGCACGACTTCATTTGGGGTTTGAACCTGCGCCACACCTCGGACCACCTGATCTTGCCCAGTTCCCCCTACCGACTGGCCGATGGCCAGAACCAGCGGGTCAGCTACAGCGCGTTTGTGCACGACGAGATCACCCTGGCCCCCGACAGTCTGAAGTTGATCGTGGGCTCCAAGTTTGAAAAAGACGGGTTGACCGGCTTCAATGTGCAGCCGAATGTGCGCCTGCTCTACACACCGGCGCAGCACGAGGTGGTTTGGGGTGCGTTGTCGCGCTCGGTGCGTTCCTTGCGTCGCACCGAAAGTCAGGCCACGGTGGACGTCAGCGCGCAAGATGCGCACGAACTCAACCCGGCCATCCCTCCGGGCTGGTTGAGCGCGGTGACCCAGGTGTCCCCCATGGCCGGCGCGCCCATGAAAGCCGAGGAGGCCCTGAGCCTGGAGGCCGGCTGGCGCAAGCAGTTCTCCAACTTCCTGAGTGTGGACACAGCGCTGTTTGTCACCGATTACCAAAATCTGCGCGGTGCCCGCATGCTGCCCAATACGGCCTCGGGCTTGCCTCAGGCGCTTGCATGCCTGGCCGCGAACGGTCCCGGGGCCTGCTACGTCACACTCGACGCCTACAACAGCAACGTCGACAAGGCCCGTTCCTTGGGTGGCGAAGTGGCCCTCGAATGGCACCCGCGTGCCTGGTGGAAAGTGCAAGCGCATTACAGCCACCTGCGCGTCAAGGCCACCCGAACCGGTGACATGCTGGGTGACATCCAGGTCAACGCTTATGAAAACAGTGCCCCGCGACACCAGTTTTCGCTGCACAACAACTTCAGCTTGCCACGTAACCTGAACCTGGATGTGCGCCTGCGCTACAACTCTGGCACGGGCCACTACACCCTCAACAGCGAGGGTTTGACGATGTTGCCCGCCTACACCGGTCTGGACATGCGCCTGGCCTGGAAAGCCGGACGCCACACCGAGCTGTCGGTGCTGGGGCGCAACTTGCTCAAAGACAGGCACACCGAGTTCATCAACATCTTCCCCATGACCCGCGCCTACGACGTGCAGCGCAGCGTGCTGGTGCAAGCGGTGACCCGGTTTTGAAGGACATGGCCATGAACCTTCAAAACACCCCATTGGGCTTTCCCATCATCAGCCTTCGCCAGCTGCTGTGCGGCTTGGCCATGTGCCTGACATGGCCCGCTTTGGCCCAAACTGCCGGTCAGACGGTTGACCGCATCAAGGCCGCTTACGTCTACAACTTTGCCAAATTTGTCGAGCTGCCCAGCGCCGATGACAAATCCATCCGCCTGTGCGTCCTGGGCAAGGACGACCTGAGCGGCGCCATGCTCAGCTTGAACCGCCGCATGGCGCAAGGGCGGGAAATTGTGGTGCGCAAAGAGGTGCCGCTGGACCAACTCAAGGACTGCAGCATGGTCTTTGTCAGCGAGACCGATGCCCGGCATCTGCCCGCCGTGGTGCGGCAATTGAGCGGTGCCCCGGTGCTGCTGGTCAGCGATGGCCGCCAGGCCGTGGACCAGGGCGCGCATCTGGCGCTGCTGTTCAACGATGACCGGGTGGAGTTCGACGTGAACCTGCTGAGCTTGCAAAAATCCAACATCCGAGCCAGCAGCCAAATGCTCAAGCTGGCCCGCACGGTGGTTCGTTAAAAGGCCCGCACATGCTGCCCATCGCTCTTTGGCATCGCGACAAATTGCTGCACGCCCCGATGCGGGAAAAGCTCAACCAGATCCTGGCCCTGGGCATTTGGTGTGTGCTGCTGTTGTTTTTTGTGGTGACCACCTTGTGGCAAGCCTCGCAAACCCTGCAGGCCACACAGGCCGGGGCCAAAAGCCTGGCCGAGTTGGCCGCCGAGAGCAACGCTGCGGCTGTGCGCTTTGAAGACCGCCAAGGTGCGCAAAAGCAGTTGGAGATTTTTCGCCACATCCAGAGCGTCGAGACGGTCGACATTTACACCGACAGCGCAGGTGCACAGGCCTTTGCTCACTACCCGATGCGCCAGGATGCCACCCCCGATCCCGTGCCGCCCGCAGCGCTGGTGTCGGGCCAAAAAACCTCCAGCCTCAGCCTCAGCCGCTACGCCATCCGTTTGCCCATCGTGCATGATGGGGAGCACATCGGCGTGGTGGTGGTGCAGACCCGGCTCGATGACTTTTGGTGGAGCATTGTGGTGACCCTGCTGGTGGCCGTGGTCGCCATGCTGTTGGCGTATGCGGTGGTGCGCCAGTTCATGGGGCAACTGATTGCGCTCATCATCCACCCGGTGCTGGACCTGGCCGAGGTCATGCGCCGCATCACCACCGTGCACGACTACAGCCAACGTGCAGAGCGCCAAAGTCAGGATGAAATCGGCGAGCTGGTGGCCGGCTTCAACTCCATGCTTGACCAGATTGAGCAAAAAGACAAAGCCTTGGGCCAGTACAGCCAGCAACTCGAATCTGAAGTGCAGGCCCGCACCGCCGAGCTGCTGCTGGCCAAAGAGCACGCCGATGCCGCCAACCAGGCCAAGAGCCAGTTCCTGGCCAACATGAGCCACGAAATCCGCACACCGCTCAACGGCCTGATTGGCGTGTCCGAGCTGCTCGGCTCGACCCAGCCGACCGAGCAGCAAACCAAGCTCATCAGCATGATCAAGTCATCGTCCTCGACACTGATGTACCTGATCAATGACATCCTGGACTTTTCCAAGATCGAGGCGGGCATGTTGCACCTGGAAAAAGTGCCTTACAGCCCTGAGCACGCCGCCCGCCAGGTCTGCGCCTTGTTTGAGCCGCATGCCCAAGACAAAGGCCTCAAGCTGGTGTTCGAGCCGCCCGTTGACGCTGTGCCCTGGATGATCGTGGGCGACCCGCACCGTTTCACCCAAGTGGCCAGCAACCTGATCTCGAACGCCGTCAAGTTCACCAGCCAGGGCCAAGTGAGCGTGAGCCTGAGCTTTGCCAGCGAGCCCGATGGCAGCGCCCGCGTGCGCTGCATGGTGCGCGACACCGGCATCGGCATCAGCCCCGAAGAGGGCCAGCGTCTGTTCAGTGCCTTCTCGCAGGCCGACATCTCGATGGCGCGGCGCTACGGCGGCAGCGGCCTGGGGCTGGTCATCTCGCGCCAACTGGCCGAACTCATGGGGGGGCAAGTCGGCTTCAGCAGCCAACCGGGACAAGGCTCGTGCTTCTGGTTTGAAGTGTGTGGTGCCCGCCTCAAGGACCTGCCGGTGGACACCGCCGCTCGCAGCGCAGCCGCACCCCAAACCCTGGACTGCACCGTGCTGGTGGCCGAAGACAACGATGTCAACCGCGAAATCCTGGTCACCATGCTCAAAACCGCCGGTTGCCGCATCTTGCAGGCACACAATGGCCTGGAGGCCGTGCACATCAGCGCCACCGAGCCGCACGACATCGTCCTGATGGATGTGCAAATGCCTGAGATGGACGGCATCGCCGCCACCCGGGCCATCCGGGCCAGAGAGCAGGCCTTGGGCTTGCCGCGCAAACCCGTGCTGGCCCTGACCGCCAACGCGCTGGCCGACGACAAGGCCAACTGCCTGGCTGCGGGCATGGACGATTACCTGACCAAGCCTTTCATGCGCCGCCAGATCCTGGAGCTGATTGGCAAATGGCTGGACCGCTCCCAGCCTTGAGCGGGTGGGGGTGCTGTGCTCGCCAACCACTAGCACACCCAGCTTTCATTTGCTGAAATATTAAGCAATTACAATCGGGCCTCCTCATCAGGCACCCCCCAAAAAAAACCACTTCCAGTCATGCAGATTGGCCCTTACCTATTGCCGAACAACTTGTTTGTCGCCCCCATGGCGGGGGTCACCGACCGGCCGTTTCGCCAGCTGTGCAGGCAGTTTGGGGCGGGCTACGCGGTGAGCGAAATGGTGACTTCGCGCCCTGACTTGTGGGCCTCGCTCAAAACGTCCCGCCGCGCCAACCACGACGGCGAGCCCGGCCCAATCGCGGTGCAAATTGCAGGCACCGAGGCGCAGATGATGGCCGACGCCACACGCTACAACATCGACCGGGGCGCGCAGATCATCGACATCAACATGGGCTGCCCGGCCAAAAAAGTCTGCAACAAATGGGCTGGATCGGCCCTGATGCAAGACGAGCCGCTGGCGCTGGAGATCATCTCTGCCGTGGTCGAAGCGGCTTTGCCGCACGGTGTGCCTGTCACTTTGAAAATGCGCACCGGCTGGTGCGATGCCGAAAAAAACGCCCTGAGCCTGGCCCGCGCCGCTGAGCGTGCCGGGGTGCAAATGGTCACCGTGCACGGCCGTACCCGCGAGCAAGGCTACAAAGGCTTTGCCGAATACAACACTGTGGCCGCCGTCAAGGCCGCTTTGCGCATCCCGGTGGTGGCCAATGGCGATGTGGATTCACCCGAAAAAGCCCGCGACGTGCTGAAGTTCACCGGAGCCGATGCGGTCATGATCGGCCGCGCCGCGCAAGGCAGCCCCTGGATCTTTCGCGAGATGGGCCACTTTCTGGCCACAGGCGAACACCTGGCCCCGCCCTTGGTGGCCGAGGTGCGCCGCGCCCTGCTCGAGCACCTGCAAGACCACTATGGCCTGTACGGCGAATACACCGGCGTGCGTTCGGCCCGCAAACACATCGGCTGGTATGTGCGTGAACTGCCCGGTGGCGAGGCTTTTCGCGAACATATGAACACCCTGGACACCGCACAGCAGCAGCTGGCGGCGGTGGCCAACTTTCTGGATGGCCTGGCCAGCCAGATGGACCGCTTGCCACAGCGCCACGAAGGCTGTATTGATTTAGAGACCACGCCATGAGCGAACCCCAATCCATTGAAAACTGCATCCGGGACAACCTGGACATTTACTTCCGCGACCTGGACGGCACCGACCCCACAGGCCTGTACGACATGCTGGTCAAGCTGGTCGAAAAGCCGCTGCTTGACGTGGTGATGACCCAGTCGGGCCAGAACCAGTCGCGCGCGGCCGAATGGCTGGGCCTGAACCGCAACACCTTGCGCAAGAAACTGCTCGAACACGATTTGTTGAAATAAAGCTTGTGCCGCTTGGCCCCGCCAAGCGGCTGTGAATACCTGCCGGAACCCTTTATCCCGGCCCCGCCTTGAATACCTCTGAATTTTGAAGAAAGTCCCCATGAGAGCCCTCATCTCCGTCTCTGACAAAACCGGCATCGTCGACCTGGCCAAAGAATTACACGCCCTGGGCGTGGGCCTGATCTCCACCGGCGGCACCGCCAAACTCTTGGCCGAGCAAGGCCTGCCCGTGACCGAAGTGGCCGAAGTCACCGGCTTCCCCGAAATGCTCGACGGCCGTGTGAAAACCCTGCACCCCAAAGTGCACGGCGGCCTGCTGGCCCGCCGCGACACGCCCGAGCACATGGCGGCTTTGCAGGCGCATGGCATAGCCACCATCGACCTGCTCATCGTCAACCTGTACCCGTTTGAAGCCACGGTGGCCAAGCCCGGTTGCACGCTGGCCGACGCGATCGAGAACATTGACATCGGCGGCCCTGCCATGGTGCGCAGCGCGGCCAAGAACTGGAAAGACGTGGGCATCGTGACCGACGCCAGCCAATACGCTGAAGTGATTGCTGAGCTGAAGTCCAACGGCAAGTTGAGCGACAAGCTGCGCTTTTCCCTGTCGGTGGCTGCGTTCAACCGCATCAGCCAATACGACGGCGCGATCAGCAACTACCTCTCCAGCGTGAACTTCGAAGCCGAGAAGTTGAGCGAAGCCTACGTGCCCGAGCGCACCCAGTTCTCTGGCCAATTCAATGAGCAATACGTCAAGGTGCAAGACCTGCGCTACGGCGAAAACAGCCACCAGCAAGCGGCCTGGTACCGTGACCTGGCACCCGCTGCGGGCTCGCTGGCCACCGGCGTGCAGCTGCAAGGCAAAGAACTCAGCTACAACAACATCGCCGACGCCGACGCTGCCTGGGAATGCGTCAAGAGCTTCGATAGCTCTGCGTGTGTCATCGTCAAACACGCCAACCCCTGCGGCGTGGCCGTGGGCGCGACCGTACTCGAGGCCTACAGCAAAGCCTTCCAAACCGACCCCACCAGCGCGTTTGGCGGCATCATCGCCTTCAACCGCCCCGTGGACAAAGCCGCAGCTGAAGCGGTGAGCAAGCAATTCGTTGAAGTGCTCATGGCCCCCGACTTCAGCGCCGAAGCACTCGAAGTGTTCAAGAGCAAAGTCAATGTGCGCTTGATGAAAATCGCGCTCCCCGTTAACTATGGCGACGTGCGCAACGCGCTCGAAACCAAACGCGTGGGCTCCGGCCTGTTGCTGCAAAGCGCCGACAACCACGAGCTGGCTTTGGCCGACATGAAAATCGTCACCGTCAAACAACCCACCCCTGAAGAACTGCACGACCTGCTGTTCGCCTGGAAAGTGGCCAAGTTCGTCAAATCCAACGCCATCGTGTTCTGCAAAAACGGCATGACCATGGGTGTGGGCGCAGGCCAAATGAGCCGCTTGGATTCCGCCCGCATCGCCAGCATCAAGGCTGAGGCCGCCAAGCTCAGCCTGCAAAACACCGTGGTCGCCAGCGACGCCTTCTTCCCCTTCCGCGATGGCTTGGACGTGGTGGTCGACGCGGGTGCCTCCTGCGTGGCCCAGCCCGGTGGCTCCATGCGCGACCAAGAAGTCATCGACGCCGCCAACGAGCGCGGCGTGGCCATGGTGTTCACGGGTGTTCGGCACTTCCGCCACTGACATCAACTGCCAAGGCAAGCCAAACTTGTCACTGCGAGTTTGGCTTATGAGTGCGATCCCAACGAAGCCGTCCACTGCAGGCCGCTTCTTTACTTGCCACTCGTTTGCACCATTTCAGTGCATTTGCGGCTCGCCATGCCCGATACCGCAGATGCCGCTCAATGACTGATATCATTGGCAACATCATGAAAACCATGTTGCTGGACACCAATGTGCTGGTTGCAGCCTTGAGCAGTTCTCGGGGCGCGTCTTATGCACTGCTCCAAGCGGTGGCTTCGGCGCGTTTGCGCATGGTGGCGTCACCCGCTGTGTGGCTTGAATACGAGTCGGTGCTCAAACGTGATGAGATACGGGCCTTGCACGGTTTTTCTGCTGACCAAGTCGATGCGTTTTTGTCCGCCTTGGCCGTGTGGGTGCAGCCTGTGAGCTTGCATTACATCTGGCGGCCACAGCTGCGAGACCCGGGTGATGAAATGGTGCTGGAGGCCGCGGTGAACGCACGGGTTCACGCCTTGGTCACCCGCAATGTGAAAGATTTTTCGATGGCTGCGCCACGTTTTGGCCTGGCCGTCAAAACGCCAGCCCAGGCTTTGGCCTTTTTGGAGGATGCCCTATGAGTACCTTTGCCCTTCGTTTGCCCGACTCTTTGTACGCCCATGCGCGCAAGTTGGCGGAACAAGATCAGGCCTCACTCAACCAGTTCATCACCGTGGCCGTTGCTGAAAAGGTCTCGGCCCTGAATGCAGCGGCTTTTTTTGCCGAGCGGGCCGGTGCCGCCAAGCCGGGCGATTTGGCCACTTTTTTGGCGATGGTGCCCGACCGTTCTCCGCTGGAGGGTGATGAGCGATGAGCCGTGTCACCTTGATCCTTTCCCTGTCGCCATTTTTTGAGGATCAGGCATGAGCTTGAGTTTTGGCCCACTGGGCCTGTCCCCCGCGCTGCAACGCGCTGTGGGAGACATGGGCTTGTACGCCCCCACCCCCATCCAGGCCGAGGCGATTCCGGCTGCGCTGAAGTCGGCCGACGTGTGGGCCACCGCGCCCACCGGCTCGGGCAAGACGCTGGCCTTTGCGCTGCCGCTGTTGCAGCACCTGCTGGCTGCGCCGCGCCAAACCAACTTTCGCCGTCCTGTGCGCACATTGGTGTTGGTGCCCACGCGCGAGCTGGCGGTGCAGGTGGGCGATGTGCTGGCCAACCTGGCCTACAAGCTGCCCCAGTCGCTCAAGGTGAACACGGTGTTTGGTGGCGTCTCGGTCAACCCGCAAATGATGGCGCTGCGCGGCGGTGCCGACGTTGTGGTGGCCACCCCTGGCCGCTTGCTGGACCTGATTGACCAAAACGCCGTGCGCCTGGCCGATGTGCAGCACCTGGTGCTGGACGAAGCCGACCGCTTGCTTGACTTGGGCTTTGCCGATGAACTGCAACGCGTGCTGGCGCTGCTGCCTGCCAAGCGCCAAACCTTGTTGTTCTCGGCCACCTTCGCGCCCGAAGTGGAGGCGCTGGCCGCCAATTTGTTGCGCGATCCGGTGCGCATCACGGTGGAGGCCTTTGAAGGCCACAAACCCGACATCACGCAACGCGCCATCCGCGTGGACGAGAAAAGCCGCACCGCCTTGCTGCGCCACCTGATCACCGAAAACGGCTGGAAACAGGTGCTGGTGTTTGTGGCCACGCGTTACGCCTGCGAGCATGTGGCCAACAAGCTCTACAAGGCGGGCGTGTTTGCCACCCCTTTCCATGGCGAGATGAGCCAAGGCGCACGCCAGGAAGTCTTGAGCGAATTCAAGGCTGGCCGCTGGGACGTGGTGGTCACCACCGACTTGGCCTCACGCGGCATCGACATTGCCATGCTGCCCGTGGTGGTGAATTACGACCTGCCGCGCTCGGCCACCGACTACACCCACCGCATCGGCCGCACGGGCAGGGCGGGTGCGCACGGCGACGCGGTGAGCTTTGTCACGGCTGCAGCGCTGGCGCACTGGCAGTTGATCCAGAAACGCGAAAGCCTGGAACTCGCTTTGGAGCAAATTCCAGGCTTTGAGCCCATCGAAACCCCGCCGCCGCCGTCTCCCGGCAATGGCGGCATCAAGGGTTCACGGCCGAGCAAGAAAGACAAGTTGCGGGCGGCAGGTCTGCTTAAATCGAACGATTGATCAGACCGCAGGTTGTTGTCTGTATCTTTGTAGACATGATGGATGACCTGCCCACCTGACAAACGTGGGTTAAGTTGATGGGTGCGAAACCTTTATCAACCCAGTGCCATAACTCAGGAGGCAGGTC
>NZ_JAFEIF010000003.1 GCF_017848645.1 Limnohabitans sp.
CCCTGGGGGCTGAAATTTCAAAATACGAAAAGAAAATCGGGCAAATCGTGAAGCGGGGCAACAGGGCCCCTCTGACGACGTGAGTATTTCAGCAGCCTGTTAAGCCTCTAAGACTCCCGATGATCGAAGACATACTCCAATCCGCAAAGCAAACGCTCGTCGAGCGCTTTTCAAGCCCACTACTTGGGGCATTTCTTATCTCATGGGTGGTGTGGAATTGGAAGTTCTTGGTCATCCTGTTCTCGGATGCTTCGGTCACAACAACCTTCGATCTCGTCCATAGGTTAGCCTTCCCAGACTGGACTGCGATTTTGCTTAAGGGGTTCGCCTTCCCACTGATGACGTCTCTAGCGTATGTATTTCTCTATCCATACCCAGCACGCTTCGTCTACGAATTTACATTGAAGCGTCAGAGGGAAATTAACGAAATCAAGCAACGAATAACAAACGAGACACCGTTGACTCTCGAAAGGTCTACGCAACTCCGCGCTGAATTTGTAGCCCGCGACCGTCGCAGCAGTGAGGAGATTCAGCGATTGAACGAAGAGATCACTAGCCTAAAAGCGGCCCTTGATAGCAAGCCCGCAGATTCCGGTTCTTTGTCAAAGACAGTTCATTTGAACAACGAACTGTCACCATCTGAATTTAGTCTCCTGCATCTTCTTAGTACCTCCGGCGGTAGTGCCAACGAGTTTGAAATTATTAAAAAATCTGGTATTGACAGAATAAAGGTAGAGTTTGATCTTGGTGAGTTGTTGAATCGGAATCTGATAGAGCGATTGACTACAGCAACAGGTAGAGCGATCAGATTCACACAAGAAGGTCGCAGGGCGTTTCTGAACTATAAAAAGTCCGACGGTGATACCTAACCAGTCTTACTCTCCTGAAACACAACCCCGCCACCAACTCCCCCGCACCAGCTTCAAAGCTGCCCGGCTCAGATACGCCATCCCCAGCGCGCCCATAGACAGCGTCAAACACCACACCGCCCAAAGCACCGCGCCCACCAGCTTAGCGTCGTTGTCGTTCGCGCCTTGGCCAAGCGCCTGCGGTACCTGGTCAAACATCAGGCCACCGCCCGTGACGATGACGTGAAAAGCGATAAAGCCCAGCAAGGCTTTGGCGTGGAAGTTCATGGGTGTTCCATGGCTGATTTGTCCCGAGGACTGCCCCCCGCATCACACGGTGACAGACCACGCCAGATTGCACAGCTCCTTGAATACCTGCACAATCAATCTTGTTTTCAAGCGCAACATATAAGGAGCCCATCATGCAAAGCATAACCTTGGAGCAGCTGCGTGCTGCAAACGATGCCGGCGGTGTGTCGGGTGTGATCTTGAAGGGGCAAGGCGGGGCGTTTCTGGTTCAGATCGACACCCGCAGCGGCTCTGGAGCCCTGCTGTCAAAGGCCCGCAGCACCGAGCCGCGCCGCTTTGGCAATCCTTTGACGGCCTTCAATGTGTTACGCGAAATTGGCATCACCGTAGGCCAGTTCGACGCGACCGACTACGACCCTGCCGACAAAGAAACGAATTCGGGTAACCGAGGAAGGGCCAACGCCATGCGCGGCGCACACGAAGCCGCCGCCTATAACCAGTGGCTGGCCAGCGAAATCCAGGCATCGCTGGATGACCCGCGACCAAGCATTGCGCACGATGACGTCATGGCCGACATGGCCGCCGAGCTGAACGCCTTGACTCAGAACAAGCGAGTATGACGCAGCCGCTTTTTCGCGTCGCATGGCGTCCGATGGCCCGCGAAGACTTGCGCGCCATCGTGCGCTACATCGGCAAGGACAACCCCACGCGAGCCCAGAGCTTCGGTCAAGAACTGCGCGACAAGACCGGGAGGCTGGCACAGCACCCACAGCTTGGCCGACAAGGTCGGCCGGGTTTGCCAGAATGGTTGCGCGAACTGGTGGTGCACCCGAACTACATCGTGTTTTACCGCGTGCTGACCGAGAGCCGAACCGTCGAAATCTTGCGTGTGAAACACGCAGCGCAACAAACACCTTGAGGGGCGTGCCCTCTTCTTTTACACCTATCGCCATGACGCGCGTCGTTGTCAAAAGCGCAGCGCCTGCGCAAAGCACGTCAATTCCCTTTAGCAACAGGTCATTGCCCCTCGCCAACAGGTGCTCTTTTGGCCCCATGTGCTTGAATTGGTTTTTTTGTTTTCAACCTCTTCCAAGTCACATGATCAACGCCCCCACCCAGCAAGCGCTTTTGGCCATCATGGTTCACGCCGCCATGGCCGATGGTGAAAAGTCCCAAGACGAGCGTGACTTTGTGCGCGACTTGTCCTTGCAGCTCGACGAGCAAGGCGGCGCCAAGCAACTGGCCCAGGCTGTGCAGGCCGCGCTCTTGGGGCGTTTGTCGGCGCAGCAAGCCGCAGCGCAACTGCAAGACCCGATGCACCGCCAACTGGCCTATGAGTGGGCTACCGCCGTGTGCCACGCCGACGGCCTGTGCAGCCCGGCCGAAGCCGCGTTTTTGCAGCGCCTCAAAACCGATTTGCAGCTGGGTGGTGCGGAGCCCGAGACTACCGCGCACACCCAGGCATTGGCCCAAGCCGCCTATGCCGAAGAGGCCGCCGCGCCGCTGCACGCTGTACGGGCGGCCACCGCTTTGTCAGGCGTCGCCTTGGCCGGCGCAGCGTCCGCCGCATCGGCCGGGACCTTGGCACACACCACGCCCGCTGTGCCTGCTGCGCCCGCCTCGCCCGCCGCCCCCACTGCGGCCGCTGCGCCCGCTGTGGACAACGCCGCCATCGACCGCTCCATCCTCAACTACGCCATCTTGAACGGCGCGCTGGAGTTGCTGCCCCAGTCCTGGGCGTCCATGGCCATCATTCCGCTGCAAATCAAAATGGTCTACCGCGTGGGCCAGGCCCACGGCGTGTCGCTCGACCAAGGCCACATCAAGGAATTCATTGCCGCTGCGGGCGTGGGTCTGACCTCGCAATACATCGAAGAGTTTGGCCGCAAGCTGCTGGGCGGTTTGCTGGGCAAGGCGGGGGGCAAGCTGCTCGGCGGTATTGGCAGCCAGGCCACGGGCATGGCGTTTTCATTTGCCAGCACTTACGCGCTCGGCCATTTGGCCAAACGCTATTACGCAGGCGGTCGCGTCATGTCCACCGACTTGCTGCGCCAAACTTACCAAGGCCTTTTGAGCAGCGGCAAGACCCTGCAACAGCAGCACTTGGGTGACATCCAGACCCGGGCGTCCACCCTGGACGCGGGCGAGGTGATGCGCATGGTCCGGGGCTGAATGGCTGCGGCGCGCCATCTGGCCAAGTCAGCCGCCCCAAGCCGCGACCTCAAAAACCTGGATGCGGCGGGTTGGCCAAGCGCGCTGCCCCGAACGGGGTCACTTCTTGAACTTGACCCACTTGAACAACATGAAACCGTCGGCACGCTGGTAAGCGTCAACATTGGATTTGGCACCCCAGGTGACCATTTGCTGGTGCAAGGGGATGTGGCCGACATCGTTGGCGTGCAGGGTCAGCGCCTCTTTGATCAGGCGGTTGCGCTGCGCCTCGTTGGTCTCGACCTGGATGCGGTGGGTCAGGTCATCCAGCTGGGGGTTGCTGTAGGCACCAAAGTTCCACTGGCCCTGCGCACCCGCCGGGGAAGCCAGCGCGGTGAGCAAGAGGTGGTGCGCGTCGAAGCCGGCTGGCGACCAACCCAGCATGAAAAACGACAGCTCTCGCTTGAGGGCACGCGGGAAATAGGTCGCCTTGGACTCGGTCTGCAGCCGCACCTTCACATTGACGCGGGCCAGGTTCGCAGCAACGGCCTGGCAGATTTCACCGTCGTTCGCGTAGCGGTCAGTGGGGCACTGCATCGTGATCTCGAATCCCGCCGGATAGCCTGCATCGGCCAGCAGCTTGCGCGCCGCCTCCGGGTCATAGGGCAGGCGTTTTTCCGCGTCGGCTGAAAAACCGCGGATCCCGTCGTTGATCATGCCGCCTGTGGGCCGGGCCAGGCCGCGCATGACTTTGCTGGCGATGGTATCGATGGCCTGGTAGAGCGCATTGCGCACCCGCACATCCTTGAAGGGGTTTTTGCCTTTGACGCTGCTGCCCGGTAATTCATCGCGGTGCTGGTCAAAGCCCAGAAAAATGATGCGCGCCTCGGGCGACTGCAGCACGGTCAAGACCTGCCGTTCCTTGACGCGCTGAAAATCCTGCGGGGGCACGGGATCGATCAGGTCCACCTCGCCGGAGACCAGGGCTGCGACGCGTGTGCCATCGTTAGCAATCGGCATGAAGGACACTTCGTCGATGTTGGTTTCATGCTGTCCCCACCAGCTGGCATGGCGAACCATGACGGTGCGCACACCGGGTTGGCGCTCTTTCAAACTGAAAGGACCCGTGCCATTGGCCTTGAACGTGGCGGCGTTCTCCACCCCTTTTCGGCGGTCGACCGGTCGGGTGGCGTTGTTGGTTTCGGCCTATTTTTTGTTCAGGATCAGGATGTTGGAGATGACATCCGGCAAGATGGGGTTGGGTTGGGTCGTGCCGTCTCGATTTCGATCTGGTAGGGCCCTGTCTTGCGCACTTCCTTGACCGTGGCCAATTGCGAGCGCACATCCGAACCTTCGCCCCGCGCACGGTCCAGAGAGAACACCGCATCGTCGGCCCCGAACGATGCACCGTCATGAAAGACCACCCCCTGGCGCAAGTCAAATTGCCACACCATCGGCGACTTAAGCCGCCAAGCAGTGGCCAGCGACGGCCCCAGGCGCAATTGCTTGTCGCGCGTGACAAGCGACTCGAACACGTTGTAGAGGAAAGACAGCTGCACCGCCTCATTGAGCGAATGCGGATCGAGCGACAGCACGTCGCCCTGGTTGGCCACCCGCAAAACCAGCGGCTGGGATGGGCTTTGGCTGTAGGCCGCCGGGGCCAAGCTGAGCCCTGCCAAAAGACCGATGGCGATGGCGCGTGCGAAGCGGTTGTGCATGTCTTGAATCCCGAAATGAGTGCTGTATTGACCTGTCGGCGCATGCTAACAGAGGCTATGGTTTTCATGCCCCAAGCTTGGGCATGTCGTTCAGAGGCGAGCACCAGGTCTGCCGTGATGGCGAATAAGGATGCATTGAGTGGCGGCATCCGTGCGGTAAGAGACCGATGCTGCTAGGATGAATTTGATTCAATGCACCCACCCCAACACCGACTTGTCCCATGATGCTCTGGCTTTTTTCCCTCTTGCCCTCCCTCTTATCACCCGTCCTGTTCCTTTT
Organism: Limnohabitans sp.; assembly: GCF_017848645.1. Classification (GTDB taxonomy): domain Bacteria; phylum Pseudomonadota; class Gammaproteobacteria; order Burkholderiales; family Burkholderiaceae_C; genus Limnohabitans_A. The sequence goes on from NZ_JAFEIF010000003.1 coordinate 5,247, forward strand.
TTGTGGAGCCGCCATGGCCGTTGAAGAACCGCGTTACACCGTGCTCGTCTCAGACCCGCCTTTTGAGGTGCGCCGCTACGCCGCCTTCACGGTGGCCCAAACGCAAATTCAGGGGGATTTCGATGCCGCCAGCCGCAGCGGCTTTCGGCGCATCGCGTCCTACATCTTTGGCGACAACCTGCAAGCCGGGCTGGGTGCGCAGCGCAAAATTTCCATGACCGCGCCCGTGACCGTGGTGCCCGAAGACCAAGGTTGGCGCGTGCATTTTGTGATGCCGTCCGCTGAAAGCGTGCAGACCCTGCCCCAGCCGCTCAACCCGCAAATCCAGTTGCGCCCCGTGCCCGAGCACGAGACAGTGGCGGTTCGCTTCAGCGGCTTTACCACCCAAGCGAGCATCCAGGAGCAGACCGAGCGCCTGCGGGCTTGGGCGCAGGCCCGCCAACTCAAGCTCAGCCCCACCGCCCAAATCGCCCGCTACGACGACCCTTTCACCCTGCCTTGGAACCGGCGCAACGAGATCTTGATTGACCTGATGCCCTGAAAGCGGGCAGGCTCAATGGCCCGATGCGGCCTGCGCCGCTGACCACCTGTTGTAGCCTTGGGCGATGGTCCAAAAAGTCTTGCAGCCGTGATGGGGCGCATCCGTCAAAAACTCATTCAAGCCCAGCTTGAGGCCCTGCCCGCACCGCGCAGCGATGCCATGCTGTGCCCGCTGTGCGAGCGGCCCATTCCGCCCAGTCAACAAGACGCGCACCATTTGGTGCCCAAGTCGCACGGTGGCGCACAAACCGTGGTGCTGCACCGCATTTGTCACCGCCAAATCCATGCGCTGTTCACCGAGACCGAATTGGCCCGCACTTACGCGACGGTCGAGGCCCTGAAGCAGCCCGAAGAGATGGTCCGCTTCATCCGGTGGGTGCAAACCAAGCCGGACGCGTTTTTTGAAAAAAGCCGCAAGAGCCAACGGCTCAAAAGCCAGCGCTGAGCCCCGACCTCATCCCTGTCCTCAGACCCATTGCGTCAGCACAAAACCCGCTGCGGCAATATGGCTCAGCGTCATCAGCACCGAGAAGCTGTGCAGCACTTTGAAGCGGGCCCTGGCTTGCGTGTCGGTGGCGCGGTTGATGGCGGGCATGAGCAGCTGGCGCGTGAGCACAGTGGTCAAGGCGATCATCAACATCAGACTGGCGGCCAGCTCATTGTCGGGTCCGGCCAGGCCTGCGGCGACCAAGGCGGTCACGGCGACAAATGCATAAAAGTGCGGGAATGCTTTGCGCAGCAAAGGCCCAGCCACATCAGCGGGCAAGGCGGAAAAAACAAACGCCGCAAAACCGAACGAATACAACACCATGCCGCCAAACAGCAAGGCCACGGTCAAAATAAAAATAATGTCGCTCACAAGCATTCCAGTCGGTCGGGATATTTTCAGCTTATGGCATTTGCAAAACTGCTGCGATGCCCCTCAAGCCTGAGGTAGCAATCGCGCAACCCATCAGGCATCGCCATGAAGGATCAAGGGAGCCCAAGCCCCGCTTGGGCTTTGTGGTTTAAACGCTTTGAGGCACGGCAAAAGCGGCCAACTTGGCGGCCATTTGCTCGCGCTGCAAAGGGGAATATTCGTCACAGCGGCTGCTGCGGTCGGGCATGCGCAGGTAGTTTACGGTGGGTGATGCCGCATTTTTGAGGCTGAGGCTTTTGAAAGTCCACCAAGTCACAAAGGCCATGGTGAGCACGGCCACATGGCCGATCATGTTGTAGCCAATGAAGACCAGTTCGCCCACATACAGGCCAAACGCCAAACACCAAAAGCAGCTGAGCAGGATCATGCTCAGGTATTTGGTCTGGTCGGGAACGCCTTTGAGCGCGTTGCGGTCAATGTTCAGCAGGTCCGGAAAGGACTTGAACAAGAGGTAAAAAAACTTCAGCAAAGAAAACATGACAGACTTTCAAAAAATGACAAAACATAATTCTTGAAAATCATGCACGAATGCAGATGGTAACCCGGAATTTAATTTATTTATTAATTTTCAGATATTTTTAAAATTTTTTAATGAATTTCTGATACGAGTACGATAGTCGACGATTTGCCCCGTCAATCCTTGAAGCACAAACCGCGAACCCGCCAGAAACCACCATGCCCACAACACCCACCACCAGCCGGATCGAACTGAAAGACTTCCATCTGAGCACCCGCATCGGCACCTACGCCCCCGGCGACACCGTGCCCGAGTACCACGCGCTGGACTTGACGCTGTGGATCGATCCCGATCTGGTGCTGATTCCCGAAGATGGCATGGCCCATGTGTTGGATTACGACCCTTTGGTGATCGAGATCGAACGACTGGCAGCCGACGGGCTGTACGAGACCCAAGAGCGGCTGATGACGCGCATCGTGCAGGCCTGCGCGGACTACCCGGCGATTGAGGCGCTCGAGATGGCTCTGCGCAAATTTCCGGTGCGTGCGGGCAGCGGATCTTTGGGCGTGCGCTTGAATGTGGGTGGCGCGCAACTGCAGCGCATGCGAGGCGTCAAGGCCTGAGCAACGCCCAGGCTCTGGGCCCTGACGCCTGCTCGGGACGCGCCCCACTCAAGGCGTGAGCCACTTCCAAGTGCTGGCGCTCAACCGCGCCCTGCGATGCCCGTCGCGCGACAACTCCAACCAGTCCATCTGAAGCACCTGCGCACGCAGCATGGCAAAGCTGTGCGCTGGCGCGGGGGCATTGACCGTTTCGGCGTCTGCCGCGCCGCCTAGCGGTAACACAGCACCTGGCGGCAAAGGCGACAAATAATCGCCCGCAGCCGCCGACTGCTGGACCTTTTGCCACAGCGCCTCGACCTCCAGGCCAGACGTGATGACCGAACAGGCCACCCGCACCCGCAATTGCCAACTCAAACGCGCACTCCAAAACACCAACATCGCTGAAGCTTGAGTCATCAATTGAGCCACTTTGGGGCTGCGGCTGTCGGTGTAAAAAGTCAGCTGCCCGGCCACCGCATCCACCTGGCGCAACACCACGGTGCGGGCATCGGGCAAACCGTTAGCGTCGACACAAGCCAGCACGGGCGTGCGCCACTCGTGGTGCCGGTCCAAGCTGGCACGGGCCAGCTCTTTCCAGATTTGCGGGCGTATTTCCTCGGGCGTTTGCAGGTGGATTTTCATGGATCGGGGGTTAAGGGGGCAAAGATGAAAGAGGATAGGTAAAATCAATCAAATGGCCCGAGGCATCAGCCCAATCACCCCTTTTTAGACCATGCCACGCCGCAACGCCCCCCAAGCGATCCATCACCTTGAGTTGCTTTGAATTTATTTCGGGTAACGACTGGCCACACTACGGTACATGGCCAGCAAAGATTGGCTGGCAGACAAACTGGTGGCATGTACATACATCACAAGACCTGTCGATGGGCTCATTTGCAAACGCTGCCCGCCGTGGCCCAAGAAGCAAAAGGTATCGACGCCGCCGCACCCCAACCATGTTTGAAAACCGTACGCGGCGGAGCCATTGGGTAAAACCACCTGACTTTGCCGTGTCGTGGCCTCTTTCAGAAATTGGCCAAAGCATGTATCTTTGGCGCGCTCCTCCAAAACGTAGTGGCCCAATCGGATCCAGTCATAGGGATGTGCCGTAAAACCCGAAAATGCTGCAACTTGGCCCAGACTGTTGTGGGACCAAGAACCCCCTTGGCTGGCACCCATAGCGTGCCAAATCTCGCGTTCAAAAAATTCAATGAATTTTTGACGGGTAGCGTCTTCCACCAAGAAGGCCAAGGCCTGTGTGTCAAGGTTGTTGTACAAGCCCTGTTGACCCGACGGGGCATACTTTTCATCCGCTTTCACCATCAGGCTCACGAATTCATGCGTCATCTTGCCTTGGTATGACTTGGCCAGTGTCTCAGCTTGCACTTGTGGTGTGGGCGAACCTGTTGGCGAATAAACGGGCTTGTTCGAGCCACTGCTCATGGCCAATAAATGACGGATCTTCGCGTTCCCCCAAGAGGTGCCGCGCAGCCTGCTGGAATACACAGAGGCGCTCTCGTCCACATTGGCGATGGCGCCATTGCAAATGGCTTTGCCAACAGCCAATGCCGTCAAGCTTTTGGCCATGGATGCGCTGGAGGGACGAGACTTCTCGTTGACCCATCTTTCGTTGTATTTGCGGTGAATGATGCTGCGCTTGTGCGACAGGATGACGATGCGGTGAACATCGGGATCAAATGCCTGATCGACCAGAGGGGATAAGCTGGAATTCAAACTGTCCGTCGCTATCTCCAAATTGGACACTGTGGGCGACGCAGAAACGGACTTGGAGGTGGGAAGCCACTCCAGGCCTTTGGAAAAATCTGCCCAAAATTGATCGGTTCCTATTTGGCCCTTGTTGTTTTGTGCAAGCGCCGCCCCAGCATAAAAAATAGTGAGGGATGCCAAACCCAATGCGAGTAAATTTTTTGTCCGCACATTCATTGATCGCTCCATTTTTATAACCTGTCACAAACTACTTGCTGCCCAACGCAAGCCATGCTCTGGCGATGGGGCAGATCGGGTCGACATGCCTATCAGCCGAATTGCTGAAAAGCACAAACACCCGCTGATTGGCCGGGTCGGTGCTCCATGCGATGCTTAGCCCCCCATAACCGGTGGCCCAGAAGCTGTAGGCCGCCAGAGCGTTGTCGGTCCAGGTCAAGCAGCCGTAGCCACCGATGCTGTTCATCAAACCCGGCGCACGAGTCTGCGGGGTGCCCATGTCCCGGATGAATCGGGAAAAGTACGTGTCGCCCGGGCGCTGCTGGTCGACATGCATCGCAAACTGAATTCAGTCGATCGGGGCCATGGGCAGCATGGATTTCACTGGACAGATCAGTTGGCTTTTCATTGTCATTTTTATATTTTCTGCTAAATAACCCGTAGAGTCCAATTGTTCTTTCATTGCAAATTGCCCGGATCCATCACCCTCTTGGCCCCCAATGCGTTCAAGATGACCGCCGCCCAAGACTGATTGCACGGACACCCTACAACACCAAAATCTCCACACTGCCCGTAAGCACAGGGCGGCACAGAATTTTGTAGCCATCGGCGTCAAAATGGGCAGCCACTTGGCTGGCGGTTTGGCTCAGTTGGCGGGCGGCTTCGGCGCTGGGGGTGCTGCCCAGATAGCACCAGTGCTGGACAACGTGGATTTGCGTGAATTCGCCATCGCGCTCGACCAAACCCACCGCACCCGGGTAAGGCCAGCATTCCACACGCAGCGCCAGCAGGCTGCTGAACAAGCGCTCGCGGTGCGCCTCAGGGCTTTCATCGCCCCGGCACACGCCCGCGCATTGGCGGATGGCGGACCTGAAGCAGGCTTTGCCGGGGGGCAGTTTTTCCAGGCCCAGCGGGCCGTAGCACAGCTTGTTTTGGTCGGCCACAGCACGCAGCGCATCCAGCGCGGCATGGCGGCTGGCGTACAGGCCATACAGCTCGGGCTGGCTGGCAAAGTCGATGTCGCGGGCGTAAACCACTTGCGGCACCTCGCCCGTCATTTGCAGGCTGCACAGCTGTTGGTTGCGGCGCAGTTTCTGGTTGAACAGCGGGTGCTGGGCCTTGATCATTTGCGCCTCCAGCAGCAGCGCCCCGATCTCGCCCGCCGTGCGGATGTGGCTGATGCGCTGGGTCTGTCGCAGCATGCGCGCTTCGTCGGGGGTGCGCAGGTGCGAGAGCAGGCGGGCGCGGATGTTGATGCTTTTGCCGATGTACAGCGGCAAATCGCCTTCTTGGCCATGGAAGGTGTAGACGCCTGCCCCGGTGGGTGCGTCTTCGATGGCTTCGCGCAGGTGCTGCGGGTATTCGTAGACCCGGCTTTCTTCAAAGTCGTCGCGGCGGTGGCGAGGGGAAATGGTGGCCATGTCAGATCATGTCAGATCAAGTGGCGTGTTGGTGAATGGTCGCGATCACCACGCCCCAGATGTCCACGCTTTGGCCGTCCTTGGGCACGATGTCGGGGTAGTCGGGGTGGGCCGCTTGCAGACGCAAGCCCTCACTGGGCAAACGCAGGGTTTTGCAGGTGAAATCACCGTCAATCACGGCCAGCACGATGTGCCCATCGGCAGGCTCAATGGCGCGGTCCACCAACACCACCGAGCCGTCCAGGATGCCGGCGTCGCGCATGCTCTCGCCGCGCACGCGGATGTAAAACGTGGCCTGCGGGTGTTTGACCAATTGCTGCATGAGGTCGATGCGCTCGACCTGATGGTCCTCGGCAGGCGACGGGAAACCCGCCGCAATGCTGGCGGGCAAGGCCTGCAGCCACCAGTTTCCGGGGGGCAGGGCTTGGGGCGTGTCGGGGGCATGCATGGCGTGAACGGCTCAATATACTGTTTATATTTACAGTATACTGGCGTGGTCATGCTTCTTGCAGTTGCCTGACATTTTTGTTGATTCACGCCCCGGTCTTTGCGGCTCGGGGCGTTTTTTTATGGCCAGCGGTGTCGGTCTCTCAAGGCCCTGCGGGTGTTGCTTTGTGCCTATCGCTGCAGCCGCCAGATGAACTCAACCCACCACCGGCTGCGCCACCAACTTCACACCCAGGGCCTTGCACACACGGGCGACGGTATCAAACCGAGGGCTGGCGTCCGGACGAAGCGCTTTGTACAAAGCCTCGCGGCCAATGCCCGCGTCTTTTGCGATCTGTGTCATGCCACGGGCACGGGCAATGTCACCCAAAGTGGCTGCCAACAATGCAGGATCACCGTCTTCCATCACCAAAGTCAGGTACTCGGCAATGCTTTCATCGTCTTGCAGCATCTCTGTGATGTCGAAGGGTCGGGTATCGGGTTTCATGGTTCACTCCTTGAACAAACGGGCCAACTGAACAGACGCAGCGATGTCAACCGCTTGAGTGGACTTGTCGCCACCGCCAAGCATCACGATCAACACAGAACCTTGCTGGATGTAGTACATGCGCCAGCCTGGTCCAAAAAATTCGCGCATTTCCCAGACGCCCTCGCCTACGGGCTTCACATCGCCCAGGTTCCCGAGTTGAGCTTTGCGCAACCTCATTCCAAGGCGCTTGCGAGTCAGACTGTCCTTGAGTCCATCCAGCCAAGCATCAAAGTCTTTTGTGGTCTCTACTTGGTACATGCGTCGATTGTATTCGATCGAATACAAACATCGCCACCTCACAGGTGGGTTCCTACAAAAAATCCATCCCTTTCCTGTCGCTCAAGACTTCATGACATGTCAACAAGTATGGGCGCTCAGGCTGCCGAGCGGCTCAGAAAATTCGGCGCGCCAGCTTTCGCTCACTTGCAGCGGCCAGGCGTCGGTCCAGGTGCCGGTGGTGATCACATCGCCCGCTTGCAGGTCGACCGCACCGGGGCATTGGCGCAGTTCTTTCAAAAAGTGGTGCAAGGCATTCAGCGGGCTGTCGAGCACGTTGGTGCCGCAGCCCTGCTCCACCGCCTGGCCGTTTTTGAACAGCGTGACTTGGGCCTGCGCCAGCAGGGTGTGCAGGGCCTGCGCATCGGCGGCCAGTTGCTCAACGGGCAGGCGCTGGCCCACCAGCAGGCGGGCGTGCAAGCCGCTGTCGGCCATGGTGTCGGTGGCGGTGAACTTCCAGTCCAGGCAGTGCGACTGCACGACTTCAAAACCGGGGGCCAGCCAGTCGATGGCTTCAAACAATTGCTGCGGGCTGGCGTTGGCTGGGGGCGTGGCTTTCATGCCGAAGACGATTTCAGGCTCCAGCCGGGGCTGGCAGGTGTGGGTCAGGTCGATGCTGCCTTCGGCAGACCCCGATGCAGCGGGCTCGGCAAAGCTGAGGCCTGTGTCCCAGACCGTGCCCCACATGGGGCCAAACACCTCGTAGCGCTGCCACAGCGTGCGGTTGGTGAAACCGATCTTGTAGCCTTTGGCCACTTCGCCGCGCTGCTGGCGCAACTGGCGCACAGCCAAGGCTTGTTGGTAGGCCGCAGCCGTGTCGGGGCCGCCCACCACGCCGGGGGCCTGGCCCCACAAAATGGCTTGGTCGTGGTGCTGCAAGAGTTGTTCGGGGGTCATGGGGTGTCTCCTGATGACAAGTGAAATAGAACGATGCTGACGGGCCAAGCGCGTGCTGCATCAGCGCTGCAAAAAGCCTTGCAGACCCAGGCCACATCGCCGTGGCTGCGGGTGGACTCACAGGGCCACATAACGGCCGTCGCCTTGACGGGCAATTTGCCCCTGCGCCAGCAGTTCATCCAAGTGCATGCCGATGGTGTTGCGTTCGGCGCAAGGCACAAAGGGCACGTCGTAGCCTGCGGGGTACAGCAGGCGGCGGCTCACCAGCTCGTCCAAGCTGTGCGGGGCTTGCAAATAGCCCAGCAGCTGCGCGCTGCGCTCGTCGATCTTGCTGGCAAAGCGCGCCAGGTCGGCCATGAATTGCGCCCGGTCGGTCACCACCGCCTTGTGGTGTGAGGTGGCCCAGATGCGGGCGTCCAGCTCGGCGACTTTTTTCAAGGTTTCCCGAAAGTCGCTCAGGCTGGAGGTGGCGTCGCCGTAATACGGACCAAAGCTGCTCAGGTCGATGTCGCCAATGAAGGCCAGACCTTCGCTCTCGACCACCAAGGCGCAGTGGCCTGCGGTGTGGCCCGGCAGGTGGTGCGCCCGCACGCGCACGCCGCCGCCCAAGTCCCACACCGCGCCGTCGCTGTAGCCAGTGGCGTCGGGCCGGGGCTGGTAATGAAAATCCTTTTGCACGATGCTCAGCATCGCGTCCAGCACGTCTTGGGGGTAGCCATAGTGTTGGCACAAGCCGTCCCACGATTGGGCCGCCGCCAAGTCGGCCTCGTGCACCTGCACTCGGGCTTGGGGCAGGCGGTGCAGCCCCGCCATGTGGTCTTCGTGCACATGGCCCAAGATGACCAGGTCCACCGTGTCCAGCTCGGGGCCGATGCGGTTGGCCACTTCAGGCGTGTCAAAGGCCACCCGGGTGTCGGCCCCCTGCACGATGAGCTGGTTGCCGTCGGGGTACTTGCCGGACTTTTCACCCAGGTGCACACGAACCGCACCAAAATTCAAAACCGAGGTCATGGCTTCCTTTCCTGAACTGCGCCCCATCCAGGGCGCGACAGGCCACTATAGCCAGCGTGACACCCCGATGCTGCCGCGCGCGCTACAGTGAACCGCATGACCGACCTGCCCTCCCCCGCCACCCTGGCCCCCACGGCCCTGATCGACAGCGACCACCCGGACGTGATCGCCCTGGCGCGCCAACACGCGCAAGGCGCCTCCGACCGCGAACGCGCGGTGTCGCTGTACCTGGCGGTGCGCGACCGCTTTCGCTACGACCCCTACCGCATCGACCTGTCGCCCCAAGGTATGCGGGCCAGCTCGGTCATCGCCCAAGGCTCGGGCTGGTGTGTGCCCAAAGCGGCGCTGATGGCCGCAGCCTGCCGGGCGGCGGGCTTGCACGCCCGCCTGGGTTATGCCGATGTGCGCAACCACTTGAGCACCGAGCGCTTGCGCCAGACCATGCAGACCGATGTGTTCATCTGGCACGGCTATGCCGACATTTGGCTGGACGGCCAATGGGTCAAGGCCACACCCGCTTTCAACATCGAGCTGTGCGACAAGTTCGGCCTGCTGCCACTGGAGTTTGATGGTCGAAACGATTCGATCTACCACCCCTTTGACAAGGCAGGCAACCGGCACATGGAGTACGTGAACCAGCGCGGCACCTTTGACGACATGCCGCTGGCGCAGATCGTGACCGACTTCCAAACCGTCTACAGCGGCTGGATGGCCGAAAAAGCCCCCTTGAAGGAAGCCAGCTTCGAGCAGGATGTGGCCAGAGAAACGCGATGACCCAACGCGCACTGGTGCTGCTGGACTCGATTGCGCTGGTCAACGCCTCGCATGCCGGCTCGGTGATCGTGTCGGGCTCGCACGGCGGCTTGTCAGCCTCGCATTTTGTGACCGCGCAAACCCACAAGCCTTTTGCTGTGGCCTTCAACGATGCAGGGGGTGGCAAAGACGATGCCGGTCGCGTAGCGCTGCACGAGTTGCAGGCCGTGGGCGTGCTGGCCATTTTGTATGCGCACACCTCGGCCCGCATTGGCGAAGCGCAAGACGGGCTGGACAACGGCGTGGTCAACGGCCTGAACGCGCTGGCTCTGGCGCACGGCCTGCAGCTGGGCATGCGGGTGTCTGACGCGGTGCGGCACTTGGTTGAAAACTCGCGGGGTTAAGGGCCATGCACCTTCTTCAACACCTGCGCAGCTGCCGTCTTTGGCTGTTCTTGAGTTTGGGACTTGGGGCATCGGCCTATGGTCAGCCCGTGTCGGAACTTCTGCCGAGTGCCAACGGTTTGGCGCTGAAAGTTTGGGTGTTCCATCCCCCTCAACAACCAAGTGACACACAGCGCCCAGTGGTGGTGGCACTGCACGGATGTGGCGGCATGTACGCCACGGTCGGTTCGCGCAAAGGCCAGCTCAGTGCACGCCATCAGGGCATGACCGATTTACTGCTGGCCCGAGGCTACAGCGTGGTTTGGCCCGACAGCCTCACACCCCGACAAGAAACCAGTTTGTGCGAACAACGCATGGCATCACGCCAGGTGCGGCAGAGCCATCGGCGCAGTGACGTTCACACCACCTTGGCTTGGCTTGCCCAACAAGCCTGGACAGATCAGCAACGGGTTGCCTTGCTGGGTTGGTCCCATGGTGGCAGTGCCGTGCTGGCCAGTTCGGACAGCACACAAAAACTCCCTCCGTCCAGCGTGACGCCAGACATCGCTTTGGCCTTTTATCCGGGCTGCGCCGATGCACTGCGGCGTGCTTATCAGCCGACTTGGCCTGTGCACATGCTGCTTGGGGCCTTGGACGATTGGACCCCTGCTGAGCCCTGTGTGGCTTTGGCCGAGAAAGCGGGCATGAGCTTCAAGCTGTACCCGGACAGCCACCACGGTTTTGACAACCCGGTGGGACAAGTCCAACACTTGCCCCGTGTGCCCAACGGCCAACATCCGGGCATGGGCGTTCATGCTGGGCGCAACCCTGTGACCGGCCCGCAGGCCTGGCAGGATGTGCTGGACCTGCTCAAGACACGATGGCCGGTTCCAATCGCTCACTGAGCTGACGGGACGCAGCGGCCAAAGGCACCGATTCAAAGGCCACACGGCTGGGCACGTCGCAGGCCACCCACATGGCGGGCGGCTGGGTGTGCATGACGATGCCGGCCACGCTTTCGACGCGGCTTTCGGGCGGCACGCTCGGGTCAGGGCTGCGGCAGATGGACAAAAAGCCGTCCGATTCGTCGCGCAAAAAGTGCTCCAACTCGGCTTGCCCGATGGGTGTTTGCAGCGCATGTTGATGTGCGGTGCCCAAGCGGTTGTGGCTGGACAAGCCCGGGCCCATGGGGGCTTGCTCGGCGAGCAGCGATTCGCACACAAAATGGTTGGTGTGCACCACCACGCCACGGGTGGGCGTGACCTCGGCCCAGCCCGCGGGCGAGACCTCAAAGCAGGCGGCCTGGCCCTGGGCATCGGCGCAAGGCACATTGGAGGCCGCGCCAAAGCCCAAACCCAGTTCAGTCTGCAAAACCTGCAAACGCTCGCGGGCGTGCGCCACCGAGCGGCAGTCGAGCAAATGGCGCAGCAGCACATGCACCGGCACACCCAGGCGGCTGCCGTCGCGCACCGAGCGCAAGATGTTCAGGCCCAACGCAAAGCCCGATTGGTTGATGCCGATCTTGGCCAGCATGCCGGCCTCGGTCAGGGTGGTGATGCTTTGGCCGCTGGGGCCTTGGGTGTGCAGCACCACCAGGGCTTCGCGCTGGCGGCCCATCCAGTCCCAGTTTTGCGCGAGCCAGGCTTGGCCGGTGCGGCTGGCCGCGGCGGTCACACCCATGGCGGTGCATTCGCCGTCGTGCAGGGCGCTGTCCCAGGCGGCTTGCTCCAGCCAGTCGGGCAGGCCTGCGGCGCGGTTGGCGGCCAGGGCCGCTGATGCGGCGTCTTTCAGGTGCGGCGCATCCGCCAAAAACGTGGGCGGCAAAATTTCGGTGCGGCAGTTCAGCGCCATCAGGCTGCCCAGGCTCTGGCCGCTGCTTTGGGCCATGCCGCGCAGCTCGGCCATGAGGTCGGCATCCACCTGCGCAATGACGCCTTCAAAGCGCATGGCCCGCTCGCAAGCGCTGGCCCAGTCGATGCCGCAGGCGGCAAACAATCGGGCGTAAGTGACCACGCTGTGCTGGATGCGGTCCTTGGCATCTTGACCATAAATTTGGCCGCGTTCTTGTGCCGAAGCGGCGTGCAGCGTGTCGATGCAAGGGAACATGTTTTGTCTCCAAAATGGCTTGAACTGCGAAGAAACTTGGCTTGAAGGAGTTCACCTCGAGAGCGATGGTTTTGCGGACAGTTGCACGCCCATCGCCCACGGGGTGGGCTCCTACTAAATCAGACCTGCGGCAGGTTTTGAGGTGGCATCCAAATCGATCGCCGACTGGGCAGGCTCCTTCGACAGCGGTTCAAGCATGAGTCTCATGCCCATGGCCCGACACGTCAACCCGGACCCACTGAGATTCGCCTTCGCACTGGCACCTCGGTGACTGTGACATGCCAGCACACGGGGCCATCATGGACGTCTGTTGAACTGGAGACCCTGCCATGCGTTTACTGATCGCAATGATGATGCACGAGACCAACACCTTCTCGCCGGTGCCCACCGACTTGCAGCGCTTTGCACTGGGCCCGGGCGAAGCGCCACCGCGTGGCGACGCGGCCATTGCGGCGTTTCGCGGCACGGGCACGGCCACAGGGGCGTTCATTGATTTGGCCGAGCACGCGGGAGCGGAGTTCGAGCTGGCCCTGGGTGCACACGCCGCGCCCAGCGGGCTGGTGTTTGACGATGCCTACGAGTCCATGAGCCAGGCCATTTTGCAGGCCGTGGCGCGGGGCGGTTTTGACGGCATTTTGCTGGACCTGCACGGCGCCATGGTGAGCGAAAGCCATGAAGACGGCGAAGGCGAGTTGCTGCACCGCATCCGCGCCATCGACCCCAAAACGCCGATTGGCGTGGCTTATGACATGCACGCCAACGTCTACGCCGACATGGTCGAGCTGGCGCAAACCGTGGCGGGCTACCAGACCTACCCGCATGTGGACATGTATGGCACCGGCGTGCGGGCGGGCACGGCCCTGCTCAAGCTGCTCCAAGGCCAGGCCAAGCCCACCACAGCTTGGGGCCGCTTGCCCATGATCCCGCACATCATGCGGCAAAGCTCGCTGGACGAGCCCAACCGCTCGATCCAGGCGCGTGCCCAGCAAATGGAGGCCGAAGGCGCTTTGTGCGCCAGCGTGTTCACCGGTTTTCCGCATGCCGACATCGAGAACGCGGGCCTGTCGGTGGTGGTGGTGACCGACAACGACCCGGCGCTGGCCCAGCGCCTGCGCGACGAACTGATGCAAATGGCTTGGGACAGCCGCGCGCAGTGGGTCTACGGGGTGGAGCCGCTGGCGGCTTCGGTGGCCCGAGCCAAGACCCTCACCGAGTTCCCGGTCATGTTGCTCGACCATTACGACAACGCGGCCTCGGGCGGCACCATGGACACCACCGCCGTGCTGGCCGAGGTGCTGCGCCAGGGTTTGCGCAACGTGGCGGTGTTTGCGATTTTTGACCCGCAGGCGGTGCAAGAAGCCATTGCAGCGGGCATTGGTGCGCAGGTGCGGCTGCAAGTGGGCGGCAAGATGGCCATGCCGCTCATGCCGCACCGCAGCGCACCGATTGAGTTGAGCGGCGTGGTCAAGCTGATCTCGAACGGCAAGTACCGCAACAAAGGCCCCATGAGCCAAGGTGCCCGGCAAAACATGGGCCAGGCGGTGGTGATCGACACAGGCGATGTGGAGGTGGCGCTGATCTCGCGCCATGTCGAGCCCTTTGACGTGAACGCCCTGCTGTGCCTGGGCATCGACCCGACGCAAAAGGATTTTGTGGTGCTCAAAAGCCGGGTGCACTGGCGCGCTGGCCTGGGCCACCTGGCCCGCGCCACAGTGGAGTGCGCCGGGGCCGGGGCCTGCACCTCGGATTACAGCGAATTGCAATTCAAAAAACTGCGCCGGCCGATCTACCCGTTGGATGCGGGGGTCAGCTGGTCAGCGACCGACTGATCGCGGTCAGAGACTGTCCCCACCGATCAACACACGGCCCATCTGAACCCAAGGCTGACCCGTGGGAGTGGTCTGCGACCGCGATCGGTGTTCTGCAGAAGCGGGTTTCAGCCTCAACACGCACCAACAAGACCGGGTCTCAAAACACCCGGGTCAAGCGGGCTGCAGCGCCGCCCGCTTGACGCGCCACAGCAGCCACAAAGCGATGCTCAGGTTGAGCGCGTTCCACAGCACGCCGTTGATGAACGCCGCGTGGTACGAGCCGGTGAGGTCAAACACCTTGCCCGACATCCAGCCGCCCAAAGCCATGCCCAAGAGGGTGGCCATGATGACCGCGCCCACGCGTGAGCCCGCTTCTTTGGCCGGAAAGTATTCGCGCACGATGATGGCGTAGGCCGGCACGATGCCGCCTTGAAACAGGCCGAACAAGGCGGAGATGATGTAGAGCGAGACCAGACCATTGAATGGCAAAAACAAGAGCAGCGCCACGCCCTGCAAAACCGAGCCCAGCACCAGCGTGCGCAAGCCGCCAATGCGGTCACAAATGGCCCCGGAAATCAAACGGCTGGCGATGCCGCTGGCCAGCATGAGCGAGAGCATTTCTGCGCCGCGTGCCGCGCCAAAACCCAGGTCGGTGCAGTACGCCACGATGTGCACCTGCGGCATGGCCATGGCCACGCAACAAGCCACACCCGCCACGCACAGCAAAAACTGTGCGTTGTTGGGGCTCAGGCCAAAGGGCCGCTGCGATTGCAGAGCCTGGGCGCTGCCCACCACCGGGGTTTGCAGCAAGGGCGGGCGCTGGCGCATCAGCAGGCTCAGCAGCACCATGCCGATGCCACAAAACAGGCCCAGCGCCACATAGGTGCTGCGCCAGCCCACGGTCTCGACGCCGTGCTGCGCCAAAGGCGGCCAGATGGCCCCGGCCACGTAGTTGCCGCTGGCGCACACCGCCACGGCAATGCCCCGGCGTTTGCGCCACCACAGAGAGGTGTCGGCCACCAAGGGCGCAAAAGTAGTGGAGCTGCCGATCAGCCCCAAAAGCAAGCCATGTGCCAGCGCAAACCACCAGATGTTGCCCGACAGACTGGCCGCGATGAAACCCAGGCCCGTGCCCACACCGCCCAAAAACAAAGGCACATGCACCCCCGCGCGGTCGGCCCAGCGGCCCATGAACAGGCCCCCGACACCAAAGCCGATCATCATCAAGGTGTAGGGCAAGGAAGCATCGGCCCGGCTGACGCCGAACTCGGCCTGCACAGCAGGCAGCACCACGGCAACCACGTACATGCTGGAGCCCCCCAGCGTCATCAGGGCCAAGGTGACCAGCAAACGCCTGGCAGCGTAAGCAGAGTCGATCAGGTGTTCAGCAGCAGCGGTGGATGAGCTCATGCCCATAGGTTAGCAGGCGAGCACAGGGGGTCTTGGCAAATGCGGGACAAGCCACCTGCCCTCAGACCGCAGCACGTCGGCCGCACAAGGTGGCCACCAAGGCCTGGGCCGAGCCGTCTTCCAGGCTGTGCCCACGCCACACGGTGTGGGCATCTGCACGCACCATGAGCAAGGGGTGTTGGTATTCGGGCGGCAGGTCTTGCACACCCGACACATCGAGCACCCGCAGCGGCATGCCTTGGTGTTCGGCTGCGGCTTGCAGGGCCTCCAGCGCACCGTCAAAGCCCGGCTTCAGGCACAGCAAGGTGTAAGCAGGGCCCAAGGCGTCGTAGACCGATTGGCCCTCCCCCAGCCAGAAATGCGGCGCACGACAGCCGGGCACCGTGGATGCGGTGAAGCTGCCCATGCTGTACTCGGGCGCTTTGTCGCCGTCGTAAACCATGACGGGTGACTGGTCGTAGTAATAGCCAAAGTTCAGGCCTGCACAGCAGTATTGCTGCACGTTCAGGTCGTACAAGTTTTGGCCAAAGGCCTCGCGGGCGGCCTGGCCCTCGGGGCTGTCTTCTTCCAAATTCAGCGGAATCTCGCGGCGGCGCTGGCTCATGGCGTGTGCGTGGTTCATGGCAAAGCGTGAGACCTGCTCGGTGATCGGGTGGCGTTCTTTCTCGTAGGCCGACAAAGCTTCGGGCGCGGCCCAGCCTTCGATTTGCGCGGACAGGTGCCAAGCCAGGTTGGCCGCATCGGCCAAGCCTGCATTCATGCCATAACCGGCATAAGGCACCCACAGGTGCGCGGCGTCACCAGCCAGAAAGACGCGGCCTACGCGCAGTTTGTCACTGACCAGGCGGCGGCCGAACCAGTCTTCGCGGCTCATCTGTTCGTACTCGAAGTCTTCGCCCACACCCAAGATGGTGCGGATGGCCCAGTCGCGGTCCACCGCGTCAAAGTCGGCTTCGTGGTCGCGCAGGTAGTTGTGGATCAACCAAACCTCCTGGCCGTCGATGGCGTAAATGTTGCCGCTGCGCCGGGGGTTGACGGTGAACATGGCCCAAGCGGCCGGGGCCTTCAGCCGCGCCATCAAACCCGGCGCGCGGATGCAGGTGCTTTGCACGCGCTGCACCACCTCGTCGCCCACCAGTTTGGCGCCAATGGCTTTGCGCACTGCCGAGCGGCCACCGTCGCAGCCCACCAGATAAGCCGCTTGCATGTGCAGCGGCGGCGCGTCGGGCGTGTCCAGGTTTTGAATGCGCACGTTCACCTGGCCGTCGGTTTGATCGAAGTCCAGCACTTGGTGCCGGTACAGCGTGGTGACCAAGGGTTGCTGGGCCACATGCCCCGCCAAAATCGGCTCGATGTAGCGCTGGTTGATGCGGTGCGGTGGCTCGGGCGTGGGCCAATCGCCGTCGGGGCCGCTGTGGTCGGTCAGGCGGGTGCTGCGCCCGGGAATGTGGATGCGTGCGATTTCTTGACCGACGGTGCTGGTGCGGTACGACACGTCGTGCGGGTAGTCATCCGGCAGGCCTGCGGCACGCAGGTCTTGGGCCACACCCAAGGCGCGAAACAACTCCATGCTGCGGGCCGAGATGTGGTTGCATTTGACATCCGGCAGCGCACCTGCAGGCCGCATTTCAACCAGAGTGCAGGCGATGCCGCGGCGCGCCAAACACAGCGCCAGGGTCATGCCCACAGGCCCCGCGCCCACCACCACAACGGGTGCATTCAAACTCATAGCGGCACTTTCAAAGGGTCGTATTCAAACAGCCAGTCGTAGCGGCGGCGGACTTTTTCGGGCTCCCACTCGCTGCTGACATAGTCCACCGCTTTGGCGGGGTCTGAAAGCTGGGGGTTGTGAAAGCGCTGGGCGTTGTCGCGCGAACGGTTGACGATGTCGGCGGTGCGTTGCCAGCGCAGTTTTTCAAAACGGGCCAAGGCGTTTTCGGTGGGTTCATGCAAGGCCAGACAGCGCGCCATGACGGCGGCGTCTTCGAGCGCCATGTTGGCCCCCTGCGCCAAAAACGGCAAAGTGGGGTGCGCGGCGTCGCCCAGCAGGCAGATGTTGCCCTGCGCCCAGCCGGTTTGTGGGGCACGGCCAAGCAAAGCCCATTTAAAAGGCTGCTCGATGGCCGACATCAGCTCGCACACATCGGCATGCCAGTGGCCAAAGTCTTGCAGCAGCTCGGCGTGGGTGCCCGGCTCGGTCCAGGACTCGCTGCGCCAGCCTTCGCGCTCGATGATGCCCACCACGTTCATCAGCTGCCCACCGCGCACCGGGTAGGTGATGACGTGCGCCCCCGGCCCAACCCAGTTGGTGCCGACCTGCGCCCGCAAGTGTTCAGACACGCGCTCCACCGGCACCAAGCCGCGCCAGGCCAGCAAGCCGGTGAATTGCGCCTTGTCTTCACCCAGCAACTGCTCGCGCAGCACCGAATGCACCCCATCGGCCGCCAGCAATACCGCGGCACTGTGCTGCGAGCCGTCGTTCAACTCAAAAGACACCCCCGCATCGATGTTGTGAGCCTGGACCACCCGCGCGTTCAGGCGCACGGGCCGGTCTGATCGCGCCTCAAAGGCGTCCAACAATACCCGGTGCAAATCGCCCCGGTGCACCATCCAGTAAGGGGCACCAAACCGCGCCAGACAATCGTCGCCCAGGTCAAACAACTTCCAGCGCTGGCCGGTGTTCCACATGCGGATTTCTTTGCCCCGGGCTTGGCTGACGCAGCTTTGCAAAGCCTCGCCCAGGCCCAGCGCCAGCAAGACGCGCGAACCGTTGGGCGATATTTGCAAACCCGCACCCAACTCACCCAGTTGCGAGGCTTGCTCGAACACATCGACCTTGAAACCCTGCTGCAACAAAGCCAAGGCGGTGGTCAAACCCGCAATGCCCGCCCCGGCAATGGCGATGCGCTGGTGTGTGCTCATTGGGCCTTGATGTTGTTGTCTTTGGCCACTTGGGTCCACAGAGGAATTTCGGTGGCAATGGTTTTGGCAAAGTCAGCACTGCTGCCGCCTACGGGTCGGATATCGAGTTTGGCCATGCGTTCGGCCACATCAGGCAAGGCCATGATGCGGGCCATTTCTTCTTGCAAGCGCTTGACGATGGGCGCAGGCGTGCCGGCCGGGGCCAACAAACCGCTCCAGAAGTTCACCGCCAAATCAATGCCCTGCTCTTTCAGTGTGGGCACTTGCGGGTAGCTGGCCAGGCGCTGCTCAGAGGTGACGGCCAAGGCACGCAGCTTGCCCGACTTGACCAGCGCAGCGATGGGACCGGAGTCGATCAAGGTCATTTGCACTTCTTGCGTGAGCACCGCGTTGATGGACGGGGCGCTGCCCTGGTAGGGCACGTTCAAAGCCTTCAGGCCGGACTTGGCCTTGACCAATTCCATGACCAACTGAAAGGAGGCCGAGGGGTAGGAGTAGTTGCTTTTGTCGGCATTGGCCTTGGACAAGGCGACCAGGTCGTTGAAGGTTTTGGCGGGCGAGGCTTCGTTGACGGCCAGGATCATGGGGAATGAGCCCGCCAACGAGATGGGCACCAGGTCGGTGATGGGGTTGTAGGACAGCTTGGCCACGAGAGCCGGATTGAACACGATGGGGCCACTGGCCGCCATCAGCAAGGTGTAGCCATCGGGCGCAGCTTTGACCACAAATTCGGTCCCCACGGCGGCACCCGCGCCGGGTTTGTTTTCAACCAACACCGGCTGACCCAATGACGGCGCCAATTTTTCAGCCACCACACGGGCCAGGATGTCGTTGGCGCCGCCCGGGGCATAAGGCACCACGATGCGCACCGGCTTGTTGGGCCAGGCCGCTTGCGCCCAGGATTGGGCCGGGGCCAATGCAACCATAGAGGTGGCCAAAGACACGGCGGCAGCGGTCACCAGTTTGCGGCGCGAAGAGGATGTGTGGCGAGTGGTCATGGTGTGTCTCCTGTTTTGTCGGGGTTAAAAATCAAATCTTGGCGACCGACGCCACCAGCAAAGCGGCGCGGCCTTCGTCCAGAGCCTGCAGACAGCGGGCGATGGCCGCAGGCAAGTCTTCGGGCCGGGCGACCCGCTCACCGTGCGCACCAAAGGCCTGGGCCACTTGTTCAAACCGGCGCTGCTCGCCTTTCAGGCGAGCCTGGAACTCGCCCGCTTGGGCCGCTGGCCCGTCGGGGTGCACACGCAGCACAGCTTCTTTGACGGCTTGCCAGCCGCCGTTGTCCAGCACCACGGTGAGGATGGGCAGGCCTTGCGCTTGCGCCACCGCATACACCGACGTGGGCGTGGAGAAATGAAAACCGCCATCGCCTTCAATGTGCACCACCCGATCGTTGGGTCGGGCCAATTTGACGCCCAGCGCCATGCCGGCGCTGTAACCCAAACCACCCCCTGCACCGCCCAGGAAGCTCATGGGACGGGTGCGCGGAATTTGCTGCAGCACCGCAGGCGAATTGCGGATGGCTTCGTTGATGACCACGTCATCGGGACGCAACTGCAAACCGATCTGGGCGCACACCCAAGCCGGGTTCAGGGCGTCTTCTGTGCCCGGGTTTTGTGCAGCGGCGGCCACACGGTCCAGCCGCTGCTGGCG
Source organism: Limnohabitans sp. (assembly GCF_017848645.1). GTDB lineage: Bacteria > Pseudomonadota > Gammaproteobacteria > Burkholderiales > Burkholderiaceae_C > Limnohabitans_A. The sequence continues at coordinate 25,328 of NZ_JAFEIF010000003.1, forward strand.
CTGCGCAGGCCAACGGGCCATGCGCTCGGCCACGCGTTGGTGAAAGGCCTCGTCGGCCAAGTCCGTGACGGCCTGGTGCAGGTCGCGCAAGGCCAGCGCACAGTCGGCCGGCCAGCGCACATCACTGGCAAAGCCCCAGGCCGGAAAGTCCTTCTTGATCGGGTCCACGTCGATGTGCACCCAGCGGGTGTCTTCGCGGGGGCGGGTCTGGTGCGGCAGCCAAGGAACGTCGATGTCGAGCAGCAAGCCCCAATCGGTCTCAGGCAAGAGCGGCGTGGGGTCAAAGCCAAAAAAGCAAGGCGACTCGCGCGAGATGCACAGCCAAGTGGGGCTGAACTCCACCACCCGGATGCCACACAACTCGGCCAGCGCCTCCAGGGCCTGCACCGCCTCGGGCTTGCGCCCCAAATACGAGGTGATGACCAGCGGGTTGTCAGCGGCCATCAACTCGCGGGCGATTTGCAGCGTGGCCTCGGTGGGCAAAGCCCCCATGCGCACCGCGCCGTAGCGGGCAGCGGGGTAAGACTTGACTTGCTCGGTCGTCCAGGGCTCGATCAAAGTCTCGCGCGGCAGTGTCATGTACACCGGCCCTGCAGGCTCGGTGTGCATCACGCTGTGGGCGCGGCGCACCACCTCTTTGGCCACCACGCCCGAGGGCAGGTTGTAGTCCCACTTGACATAGGGGCGCACCAGCGAGGCGATGTCGAACGGGTCCTGCACATAGTGCACATAGTTGTCGCGGGCACCGGGCACTTCGCCGTGCAGGGCATACGGGGCTTTGCCCGCCATGAGCAGCACCGGCAAACGCGCCCGCATCAGGTTGTGCATGCCCATGGCGGCGTTGGCCGTGCCTGCGTCCACATGCACCATGACGCCCTGCCCCTGGCCTGTCACGGCAGCGTAACCCCCTGCCATGTGGATGGCCACGTTTTCATGGGGGCACAACACCACCTCAGGCATGGCCTGGCCCTCGGCCTGCAGCCGGGCCATCTCGTCGATCAGGGTCACATGGTCGGTGCCCAAATTGGAAAACAGGTAACGGATGCCGGTTTCTTGCAGGCCTTCCAGAAAAAACCGGGCGGTGGTGTGTTGTGTCTCAGGCGTGGTCGAATCGGTCATCGGTGGGGGTCAATCGTTGCAAGGCATGAAGACGTGCTTGGTTTCCATGAAGTCGTTCAGGCCTTCGACGCCGTGCAAACGACCAAAACCGCTTTGGCGGTAGCCCCCGGTTTCGATCTCGGCAAACAAGCGGTTGTGCGCGTTGACCCACACATTGCCAAACTTGATGTGCCGGGCGATCTTGCGGGCAGCGCGGTGGTCCTGGGTCCAGACGGATGCGGCCAAGCCGTAACGCGTGGCGTTGGCCCGATCCACCGCTTCGGTGTCGGTCGCAAAAGTTTCCAGCGTGACCAAGGGGCCAAAAATTTCGTCCTGCACAAAATGGCTGTTCAGGTCTTGCGTGGCCACGAGCGATGGTGTGATGAACGCACCGCCACGGGGCGTGTCATCGGGCACACGACCGGCCAGCAGCACGCGGCAGTCTTGCGCGGCCGCCCTGACTTCGTCCAGCAAACGGGCTTGGTTGCGCTGATCGATCAGCGGCCCCATGCCCGAGCTGGGTTGATCGCCCGGCCCCACTTTGACCTGCGCCAAAGCCTGCGCCAGTTGGGCAGAAAAGTCGGCAGCCACCGATTCGTGCACCAGCACCCGGCTGATGGCGGTGCACATTTGACCGGCCATGACACAAGCGCCGCCCACGATCCCGCGCACAGCGGCGCTCAGGTCAGCGTCTGATCGCACAATGGCCGGGGCTTTGCCGCCCAGCTCCAACGACAGGCGAGTCAGGTTCCTGGCGGTGGACAAGGCGATTTGCTTGCCCACATAGGTCGAGCCGGTGAAGCTGATGACATCGACCTCAGGGTGCGCACACAGGTGTTGCGTGGCCACGATGTCTTGCTCGATGAAGGAGTTGATGACGCCCGCCGGAATGCGCTCGTCGGCCACCAAACAGGCCATGACCTGGGTGTGCACCAGCGCGGTCTGGTGCGCCGCCTTGATGACCACGGTGCAGCCTGCCGCCAGCGCTGGGGCCAAAGAGCGCACCAGCAAGGTCACGGGCGCATTCCAGGGCACGATGATCGCCGCCACACCAATGGCTTCGCGTTCGATGTGCGAGTACACCTCGGGCTCCATCTCGATGACACGGCCAAACAGGTTGCGGGCCAGCCCGGCGTAATAACGCAGCTCTGAAATACCGGCCATGACTTCGCCTTCGGCCTCGCGCTGCAACTTGCCATTGAGCCGCACCAGGGTCTGCACAACTTGGGCTTTGTTGTGCTCCAGGCGGTCTGCAAACAGGCGCAGCACGTCCGAGCGCAGTTTGGGCTGCTGCGACCAGGTGGTGGACTCAAAGGCGCGGCGGGCGCAGGCGATGGCGGTGTCTACCTCTTGCACGCTGGCGGCCACGAACTGGGCCGCTTGTTCGCCTGTGGCTGGGTTGAAGGAATCGCCGAGTGTGTGTGCGTCGCTGGGCATGACCCATTGACCGTCGATGTAGTTGTGCGCGATGCGGGTGTCTGGGGACGTTTTCATGGTGCTGGCCGGTCTTGAACAGAACAAAGCAGGCCCAAGTCTGGGACGCCCATGCCAATTGCTTAGCATGTTAAGTAAATCAGACCTTGATGCTAGCCACTGTGACGCGATCGGCCATTGGGTCAAACCCTGCGTACTTATCATTGACAAACGCACAAGTGGCGCGGCCGCATCTCCTCAACGTGCCACCTGAACTGCGCCTGTTCAGGGGCGGTCAACGACCTAAAAAAACAGCGACCAAGAGGTCAGAAACCACCGGCTTTCATGAAAGAACGGCCCCTCTCAGGGATTGGATCACCGAAACTCAGGCCGCCAGCAAATAGCCCTCTGAAGCCGATGCGTCCAGAGTGTGGCCCTGAATCAAAGCAGGTGCCGCTTGCTTGAATGCGGCCACCACCTGGCCCTCAGCCATGGAGAAAATCTCGTCTTGCAGCAGCCTGGAAAAGAACAGATCGGCCGACAACTGCGGGGCGTGTAAATGGCAATAGTCGGCCACCAGGGTCCGATAAAAGCCCACAAATTCACGCATCAAGGCACTGGTTTTCGCCGCATCGACCAGTTGCATCTGCTCGGGCACAGACAACAGTTTCAGCGGGTTTTCGTTGTACAAACCAAACCGGGTCCAGCCAAATTTGGGGTAAGCGGTTTGCGTACGCCAGTCGGCGTAGTGCTGCTTGAAATACGTCTGCATGCATTGGTCTGTGGCCACCAAAGCAAACAAGCACAACACGAACATGGGGCGCAGCTCAGGGTCGATGTCTTGGAGGTCGCCCTCGACGCGTGACCAATTTTTGCCGCCAAACTGGATCAGGTCCTTGTCGTTCAGGATGTCTTTGAGCACTTGCGGCACTTCACTGAATTGCAGTTTGCCGATGTCGCGTTGAAAACCGTGATTGAAATATTTGACGATGCTCATTTTTTGCCTTTCGATACAAAAAAATGAATTCAGCAGATGACCTCTTGAAAAAGCCAAGGGACTGACAAGAATTCAATCGAGCCCCTTAAAAATCCGAATATTCACCTTTCATCGGATTTGTCGTTTTCATTTTTGTGACATCTTAGTAATTAATTTTCAAATACAAAAGACAATTACCGGGTTATTACATATTGTTTCAATTTCCCAGGCCTGTTGATGCAGGCCTGCCACAGGGCTGACGACGCAACACCTGCACCGCCAACCTCACTGTGCTGGCGAGTGGGCATTGGCCCCCAAAACCGCTCAGCCCCCCGGTCGCACCATCTGGCAAGTGCTGGGCAGACGGGCCTGCTCGGCCTTGATCTGGCGCACCACTTTGAAGCCGTAACCCGAGCCTTCCACGTCAAACGGCACGCCGGGGGTCCCCTGGCGTGCCATCACGCCCACCACCAGCGGCTGCTGAAACTGGTGGTCTTGCGCGCGCATGCTGCCGGTTTGCCCGGCGATGCTGACGCGGGCTTTTTCCAGTTGCATGGCCATGGCTACCGGGTCGGTGCCCCCGGCTTTTTCCACCGCCTGCGCCAGCGCCTCGATCATGAGTTGCATGCGCACATGCACATAGTCTTCGGACGGTTTGGGAAAGCGTTGGCGGAAGTCTTGGTAAAACTGGGCGCTGGCCTGGCCCGGCACATTGGGCAGCCAGTCGGCCACCGCGATCACACGGCCCACACCGGCTTCGCCAATGGCTGCAGGCGCGCCCAGGGCGTTGCCATAAAAGGTGTAGAACTTGCCTTCGTAACCGGCCTCGCGTGCGGCTTTGACCAAGAGCGTCAGGTCATTGCCCCAGTTGCCCGTGATCACGGCCTGCGCACCGCTGGCCTTGATCTTGGCGGCGTAGGGCAAAAAGTCTTTCACCCGGCCCATGGGGTGCAGCTCGTCGCCCACGATCTGCACATCCGGGCGCTGTGCGCCCAACTGACGCCGGGCCTCGCGCAACACGGCCTGACCGAAGCTGTAGTCCTGACCGATCAAATAAGCCGATTTGACGCTGGGGTCTTCGCGCAAGACCTGCATGAGCGCCGCCATGCGCATGTCGGCGTGGGCGTCAAAACGAAAATGCCAGAAGCTGCATTTCTCGTTGGTCAAGGCCGGATCGACCGCCGAGTAATTGAGAAACAGCACGCGCCGGGTGGGCTCGCGCTCGTTGTGCTTGTTGATCGCGTCGATCAGGGCCGCCGCATTGGCCGAGGAGTTGCCTTGCAACACAACCTGTGCACCGTCGTCGATGGCCGATTTGAGGGCCGACAAAGCCTCTTCGCTTTGGCCTTTGCTGTCGTGGCGCGCCAGCACCATGGGCCTCAGGCCTTGTGCGGTGGGGACGCCGCCACGGGCATTGACCCGCTCGACCGCCCAGGCGATGTTGCGCACCACAGATTCCCCCGTGTTGGCAAAGGGGCCGCTCAGGCCCTCGATCAAGGCCAGGCGAATGGGCGCGGGCGACTGGGCATGGGCGGGCACAAAAGACAGGGCTGCAGCACAGGCGAGCAGCGTGCGGCGCGAGAAAAAGGGCAGTGAATGCATGGCAAGACAGACGCAGGGCCGAGAACCGGCCCTTACAAGCAAAGGGGCGGAGTTTAACCAGTGCGGGTCAGCACCCTCGGGTTAACCCGAATTTCAACAGGACTTGCTCAAGACCTGTCCGGGGCCCGCTTCGAGGCTTCAAGCCCCGGCCAGCTCGTGCAGCGGCCAACGCGGCTTCACATCAAAGCTGTAACGCGCCTCGGCAGCCTGCGCCCCGGCTTGCAAACGCATGGCAGCGGCCATGGCGATCATGGCGCCGTTGTCGGTGCACAGGTGCAGCTCGGGGTAATGCACGCGCACCTTGGCTTTGGCGCAGGCGGCGTTGAGCTGCGCGCGCAGCTCGCGGTTGGCCCCAACGCCACCGGCCACCACCAGGCGCTTCATGCCGCTGGCCTTAAGCGCGGTCATCGACTTTTTAACCAACACCTCGACAATCGCGGCTTGGGTCGATGCGGCCAAATCGGCCCGCTCGGGCGCGCCTTCGGTGTGGGCGGCAGGCCCGATTTTTTGGCTCTGCGTGAGCACCGCTGTTTTCAGGCCCGCAAACGAAAAGTCCAGATCCCCGCTGTGCAGCAGCGGGCGCGGCAGCTTGTAGGCCGCAGGATTCCCCTGCTCAGCCAAACGCGACAGGCCCGGGCCACCGGGGTAAGGCAGACCCATGAGCTTGGCCGATTTGTCAAAGGCTTCGCCTGCAGCGTCGTCAATCGTCTCGCCCAGCAGCTCGTAGCGACCCACGCCGTCCACCCGCATGAGCTGCGTGTGGCCACCTGAGACCAGCAAGGCGATGAAGGGAAACTCAGGCGGATCGGCGCTCAAAAACGGCGAGAGCAAATGCCCTTCCAAATGGTGCACGCCCAGCACCGGCTTGCCCAAAGAAGCCGCCAAAGCACAGGCCACGCCCGAACCCACAAGCAAAGCCCCGGCCAGCCCAGGGCCCCGGGTGTAGGCCACCACGTCGATGCCCGCCAAAGTGGCCCCCGCCTCTGCCAGCACCTGGCGGGTGAGCGGCAGCACCCGGCGGATGTGGTCGCGGCTGGCGAGCTCGGGCACCACGCCGCCATAGGCCTGGTGCATCTCGATCTGGCTGTAAAGCGCGTGCGACAACAAGCGCGGCATGTCAGCGCCCGTGGTGGCCACCAAGGCCACACCGGTTTCGTCGCAGGATGATTCGATACCCAAAATTTGCATAGCAGCGAGTTTAAGCGGGGCATGGGGGCTCATCGCACCTTGACCATAATCCTGACCCATGCAGTGCCCCATCGCGAAGGGGCCTTGCGCCTTTCACCCCTGCATTTCAAAGCTCAAGCCATGACCACACTGCGACTGATTTCCTCCATGGCCACCAAGCCGCTCCTGGCCGATCTGGTGGCGCTGTACCAAGCGCAAGCGCCCGGCGTGCAAGTGCAAGTCGAATCGGTCGGCGGGATCGATGCGGCCCAGCGCGTGCAAGCGGGCGAGGCCTTTGACGCGGTGGTGCTGTCCAGCGACGCCATCGACAAACTGATCGCCAGCGGCCATGTGCTGGCGGGCAGCCGGGTTGACCTGGTGCATTCGGGTGTGGCTGTGGCTGTGCCTGAGGGCCAGTCTGTGCCCGACATCTCCAGCGAAGACGCGCTGCGCCAAGCCGTGCTGGCCGCGCCCTCAGTGGGCCTGTCCACCGGCCCCAGCGGGGTGCAGCTGCGCCAACTGTTTGAGCGTTGGGGCATCCTCACGCAGATCGAGTCGAAGCTGGTGCAGGCCAAGCCCGGCGTGCCGGTGGGTGCCTTGCTGGCCCGGGGGGAAGTGGCGCTGGGCTTTCAGCAACTGAGCGAAATGCGCGGCGTGGCAGGCATCACGGTCCTTGGCCCCATGCCCCAGGCGGTGCAGATCACCACCACCTTTTCAGGCAGCGTGGCCAGCAGCTGCACACAGCCTGAAACGGTGCGCCCCTTGTTGGCTTTTTGGGCATCTGCCGCGTGTACCAGCACCAAAGAGCAGCACGGCATGCAGGCCGTCTGAATGCAGCCGCTCGGACTGGCCATGCGCCAAATCAACTTCGCGGGAGCGCCTCAGCCCCTTTGAGCAGTTCAGGTGCTGCCCCTGATCTCGATTTGATAAGGCACAACCACGGTTTCAGGCGCCAATTTTTGACCTGATCGAGCCTGCGATATGGCTTTGAGCAACAACTGCCCAGCCACTTTGCCAATGCCAGCACTGTCGACCGCCACGGTCGTGATTTGTGGGTGACAGGCTTTGGCGACCTCAAACCCGCCAAAACCGGCAATGGCCAGCCTGCCAGGCACAGACCAGCCCCGGCGTTGGCATTCTGACAAGGCTCCGAATGCAACGTGGTCTGACACGCAAACCACCGCCTCCAAATCGGGCCAACGTGTCACCATGTGCGCCACCCCCTGAGCGCCTGCCTCCATGGAGACAGGCGCGCTCCCAATGGCCAAGGTCCGTGTTGCATCGAGGCCCAGTTGCCGCATCGCCTCCAAAAACCCCCGTCTGCGCTCGGCCCCCCGTGCATCGCTTTGCGGCAATCCACCCAAAAATCCCATGCGGCGATAACCCTTGCCATGCAATGCAAGCACCAGTTCGCTGACCGCTTGGGCGTTGGAAAAACCCACGTTGTGCTCGATGGGTTCATCCAGCAAATCCCAGGTTTCCACCACCGGCACACCGGACGATTCAAGCAGCTTGATGGCCAGGGGGGTGTGGCTTCCCCCCGTCACCACGATGCCCTCGGGCCTGCGCATGAGCAGGGTCCGAATCAACCGCTCTTCGGTGGGCATGTCGTAGTCCGTGTAGCCCATGAGGACCTGCATGCCCGCAGATTCAACGGCTGAAGTCAAACCATGGGCCGTGTCCGAAAAGTTCGAGTTGTTCAGCGCCGGGATGAGGGTGGCAATGAAGCCAGAACGCTTGGAGGAAAACGTCCGCGCCGTTTGGTCCATGACGTAGCCCATCTCCTGACAGGTGATCAAAATGCGCTGGCGCAAGGCCTCGCTGGCGTCACTGCGCCGACGCGTGGGCTGGCTCAGCGCCCGTGACACGGTCATCTTGGATACGCCCAGCTGGGCCGCAATGTCCGCCATCGTGACTTGACCCTGGCCATCCATGGCCAAAGGGTCTGATGGGCTCGAATTCTTGCTGTTCAAAACGCGCTCCTGTGCCTGCGGTCAAGCGATCTGCCGTGACCGAGCTTGCCATGATTTGCGCACACATTGGGCCAATACACCTCAATGCGACGCACTAAATTTTTTAAATATTTTGTTTTAGGGTAAACACGAGTTACCGGTAACCAATTTTCCAAAGAACATAGCACTTATTGATGACATTGAACTTAACCGCATGACCTCGCTGCAAGTTTTCGACGCCCGACTCGCCAAAGTAGCCCAAGGCGCGGGTGCGCTTGAACGTCTTTGCAGCGGTGCCGCCTGGAGCGAAGGACCCGCCTGGCTCCCCCGAAGCAGCGAGCTGATCTGGAGCGATATTCCCAACAACCGCATCTTGTCCTGGCACGCTCAGCATGGCCTGCGGGTTTGGCGGGGCGATGCAGAGTTCACCAACGGGCATGTGCTGGATCAGGGCGGCGACTTGCTCCATGCCTCGCATGGTCAGCGCGCCATCATCCGCACACGGCTGGGCTCGCAGGGCGAGCCACTTGCGGACGAGGTGGTGGTGGACAACTACCGTGGCCAGCGCTTGAACTCCCCCAACGATCTGGTGGTGAAGTCGGATGGCTCGATCTGGTTCACCGACCCCCCCTACGGCATCCTCTCGGACCGGGAAGGCCACAAAGCCCCGTCCGAGATCGGCGCCAACCACGTTTACCGCTATTGCCCGCACACACAAAACCTGAGCATCGCCACCGACTGGCTGGAGGAGCCCAATGGTTTGGCCTTCTCGCCCGATGAGCGCGTGCTGTACGTGAGCGACACCTCGGCCGCCCTGCGCCAAGATGGCACAGGCCACCACCACATCGTGGCCCTGGAGGTGGTGGACGGCAACCGGCTGCGCGATCCCCGCATCTTTGCTCTGATCACGCCCGGTCTGGCCGATGGCTTTCGGGTTGATCGACACGGTTTTGTCTACACCAGCAGCGAAGACAGTGTGCAAATCTTTCACCCGGACGGCACCCGCATGGGCCGCATCCCGGTGCCCGAAAAGGTGGGCAATCTGTGCTTTGGCGGGCCTGGCGGCGATGAGCTGTTCATCTGCGCGAGCACATCCCTGTACCGCATCAGGCTCAACACCCGGGGAGCCACGGCATGAGTGAAGTCTGGCACTGGCTGGCCACGCCGCTCAGCGGGGCGGCAACCCACGCCATTGCACCGCAGGTGTATTGGCATGCCCGGCTGATGGTGCTGGCTTGGGGCATCTTGCTGCCCGGTGGTGCTTTGCTGGCCCGGTATTTCAAAGTGCTGCCTTCACAAAACTGGCCCTCCGTGCTGGACCACAAGGGGTGGTGGCATGGTCACCGCACACTGCAATGGACAGGCATGGCGCTGGCCAGTGTGGGGATTTATGTCATTTGGAATCACGCATCACCGAGCCCCTTGGCCCATGTGCACGGCACGGCAGGCTGGCTGTTGATGCTGCTGGGCTGGCTGCAAATCATGGGTGGGCTCTTGCGGGGCAGCAAAGGCGGCCCCACAGCCCTGCAGCTCAGGGGGGACCATTACGACATGACACCCCGCAGGGTCTGGTTTGAGCGCCTGCACAAGTGGCTGGGCTGGGCCTGTGTGCTGGCCGCCATGGGTGTGATGGTTGCAGGCCTGCTGCTGGCCGATGCCCCGCGCTGGATGCCGCTGGTGCTGGGGCTGTGGTGGCTGAGCTTGCTGGGCCTGGCCTGGCAATGGCAAAAGCAGGGCCGCTGCATCGACACCTACCAAGCCATCTGGGGGCCTGACCCCCGTCACCCCGGCAACCACCTCCCCCCCATCGGCTGGGGCATTCGACGACCTTTTGAACCACAAAAACATGGCCAATCTTGAACTTCGCAACCTCGTCAAACGTTTTGGCGAGGTCACTGTCGTCAGTGAACTCAACCTGTCTGTCCAGGCGGGCGAATTTGTCGTGCTGCTGGGCGAATCGGGCTGTGGCAAAAGCACCACGCTGCGCATGGTGGCCGGCCTGGAAGAAGTCACCCAAGGCCAAATCATCATTGGCGGCAAAGACGTCACCAACGCCCACCCCATGGCCCGCGACATTGCCATGGTGTTCCAGAACTATGCGCTCTACCCCCACATGGATGTGGCGCAAAACCTGTCGTTTGCCCTGCGCCTGGCAGGCCGCCCCCAGACAGACATCGATGCCAAAGTGGCCTCTGCGGCCAAGATTCTGAACATTGAACACCTGCTCAAGCGCAAGCCCAAAGAACTGTCCGGCGGCCAACGCCAACGCGTGGCCATTGGCCGCGCCATCGTGCGTGAACCCCAGGTCTTTTTGTTCGATGAGCCCTTGTCCAACCTGGACGCCAAACTCAGGGGCCACATGCGGGCAGAGTTGGCCCTGCTGCACCAGCGCCTGGCCAAAACCACGCTGTATGTGACCCACGATCAGGTCGAGGCCATGACGCTGGCCAGCCGCATCGTGATCTTCGACAAAGGCCGCATTCAGCAAGTCGGCACGCCCAGCGAGGTGTTCAACCACCCGGCCAACCTCTTTGTCGCAGGCTTCATCGGCACCCCGACCATGAACTTTTTTGAAGCCAAGCTGCACACCGCCGAGGGCCAACTCATGCTGCAAATGGAGGGCTTTTCAGTTCGAGCCCCTGAATGGCTGGCTGCACAAGCCTTGGAGGCCAACACGCCGCTCACCGTCGGCATTCGCCCACAAATGCTCAGCCCCACACCGCAAGGCGGCACGCTGCGCATGAACGTCGAGGTCGTGGAATACCTGGGCACGGAAAGCCAGGTCGTGGGCCGACTGCCTTCGGGGCAGCGCGTGTGCGCGGTGCTGCCAGGCAATGCCAAAGCCGCGCTGCACCAGCCCTTGCACCTGAATGTCGAGCCCGCTTCCTTGCATGTCTTCAACGCCAGCAACGGGCTTTCCTTGAAACCCAGCAGTTCCCCTTCCCTTCACAACACAGGAGACAAATGATGAGTTCATTCCCAAGCCGACGCGACGCACTCAAAACGGGTGCGATCACCGTTTTTGGCGCTGCCCTGCCCTTCAGCGGCGTGCAAGCGCAAAACCGCTACGCCAAATACGCGGGCAAGACCGTGGTGTTCAGCACGCCAGCGCACCCGCACTACGACGCGATGATCAAGATCTTGCCGCAGTTCACCAAAGAAACCGGCATCAAGGTCGAGGTGGACAAATTGGCCATGGGCCGCATGAAAGAAAAGCAGCTGCTGGAGATGGCCAAGCCCTCTGGCGACTTCGACCTGGGCTGCTACGTCGTCATGTGGAAAGGCGAATATGTGGCCAAGAATCTGATCCAGCCGCTGGAGCCCTTCTTTGCCAATCCCGCATTGGCCGACCCCGCCTACGACATGAAGGACATTGTCCCCATCTACCTCGAAAACCTGGGCCTGGTCGGCGGCCCCAAAGGCTATTTGGCAGGGCCTGGCGCCAAACTGTATGGCATCCCCTATGGCGCTGAAACCAGCGTTTTGGCTTACCGCCGCGACATCTTTGCCAAGCACAACCTCACGGTGCCCGAAAACTACGAAGACTTCCGCAAGATTTTGCGCATCCTCAAGGACAAGGAAGGCATTGGCGCCCTGGCCAGCCGAGGGCAAGCCGGGCACCAGGTGGTGCATGCCTGGCTGCTGCACCTGAACCCGCTGGGCGGCAGCGTCTTTGATGACAAGTGGAATCCCCGTTTCAACGACAAGTTCGGCATCGAAGCCCTCAAGTTCTTGCAAGAAGTTGTGGCCACCGGCCCCGCAGGCATTCCCGGCTACGGTCAGGGCGAGAGCAACACCGCCTTTTTGCAAGGACAGGCCGCCATGTACCTGGACAGCACCTCCATTGCAGGCCTGGTCAACGACCCCAGCAAAAGCAAAGTGGTGGGCAACGTCAGCTGGGCCTTGCACCCCAAAGGCATGCGCCGCGCCTCGCAAAGCGGTGGCCTGGGGCTGGCCATTCCCAAAAATGCCAAAAACCCAGAGGCCAGTTTCCTGCTCATGCAATGGCTCACCAGCAAAGCGCAAGACAAAGCCGTGACGATGGCGGGCGGCGCCCCCATGCGCAACAGCACCCTGCGCGACCAGGATGCGGTGCGCAAGTACCCCGAATTCATCACCTTCCAGGAAGCGCTGAAATACAGCGCACCCGACTGGCGTCCCATCATCCCGGTGTGGGACAACATCAATGTGCAGGCGCTGGGCGTGGGCTTGAGTGAAGCCCTCACCGGCAAAAAGACCGCAGAAAAAGCGCTCAACGACATGGTTCCGCAGGTCACCGCGATCATGCGCCAAGCCGGTTACAAAATCTGATCGTCCCCAACTTTTGACATGAAAACTTCCCGCTGGATTGCAGCCCTCTACATTGGCCCCGCTGTGCTCGTCATGGCAGCGGCCTGCCTCTACCCGGTGCTGAGCGCTTTCCAGCTGGCCGGTTACGACTGGTCCATGGGCACACCCTGGGCATCTTCCCAGTGGGTGGGCTGGGACAACGTGGTCCAGGCCTTCGGTAACCCGAGGGTCTGGAACAGCTTGCTGACCACCTTGCTGTTTGCCGCCGTCTGCGTCACGGCAGAAATGCTGCTGGGCATTGCGCTGGCCCTGGCTCTGGAAAAACCCGTCAAGGGCATGTCATTTTTCAGAACCCTGTTCATCTTGCCCATGATGATTGCCCCCATCGCCGTGGGCTTGACCTGGCGCTACATCTTTGACGCCCAATTTGGCCTGGCCAATGCCGTGCTCAAACTGCTGGGCCTGAGCGCGCAAACCTGGCTGGCCGACCCCCAATTGGCCTTCATGGCCATCGTCATCGCAGACATCTGGCAGTGGACGCCCTTTGTCTTCATCATGATGATCGCGGCCTTGGCCGGGGTTGACCACTCCGTCATCGAAGCCGCCCGCATCGACGGCGCCAGCTGGTGGCAGCAAACCCTGTGGGTCAAGCTGCCCATGGTCATGCATGTGATCGCCATCACCTTGATGATGCGCCTCATTGATGCCTTCAGGGTTTTGGAGGTGATCTATGTGCTGACGTTTGGCGGCCCGGGTGACAGCACCGAAATCCTGGCCCTGCACATTTACAAAACAGCCTTTGTGGGCCAACAACTGGGCGTGGCCGCTGCCATCAGCATCTTGCTGCTGCTGGTGGTCACAGCACTGAGTCTGGGTGCCTTGCGACTGTCCAACCCCATGAAAGGAGAGCCCCAATGAAGCGCTCATGGTGGATGACCACCTCCCACTACACCGTTCTGATTTTTCTGGCTTTGTTGTGCCTGGCCCCCATTTGGGTGATTTTTGCCACCAGCTTGCGCCAGCAAGTGGACATCTTTGCCGAGCCGCTGAACTTCATCTTCATGCCCACGCTGGAAAACTACCGGGCCGTGATCGAAGAAGACAAGCTCGACCGCTACCTGGGCAACAGCCTGTTTGTCGGCATCGTGTCCACCGTGATCACCCTGGTGCTCGGCTGCATGGCCGCCTATGGTCTGGCCAGGTTCCGATTTCCGGGCCGTCAGGCGGTGGCCTACACCACGCTTTTGCTGCGCACCGTGCCGCTGGCTGTGCTGGCCATTCCCGTGTTCCTGATCTGGAATGAATGGCAACTGGTCAACAGCCTTTGGGGCTTGATTCTCTTGTATGTGGCCGTCAATCTGCCTTTCACCATTTGGCTGCTGTACGGCTTTGTGCTGCAAGTGCCAATTGAACTGGAAGAAGCCGCCGCCATCGATGGCTGTGGCCCGTTCCAGATCTTCACCAAAGTGCTCTTGCCACTCATGGGGCCGGGTTTGGCGGCGGCATCCATCTTCACTTTCCGCATCGCCTGGAACGAATTCATCCTGGCGCTTGTGCTGACCGATCGGCAAACACGCACCCTGCCCGTCGCAGCCAGCCTGTTCATCACCGACTTGGGCGTTGACTGGGGCAAAGTCATGGCCATGACCAGCCTGATCGCCATACCCCCGCTGATTTTCACGTTCATCGCGGCGCGGCAAATCATCACCGGGCTCACGGCAGGTGCGGTCAAGGGCTGATACACCGATTCAAAACTGGTGCAACCTGAGCCGGGCATGCCGGTAATTAGCCAGCAGCTGCACACAGCCTGAAGCGGTGCGCCCCTTGTTGGCTTTTTGGCCTCGCACGAAGGCTCGCCGAGCCAAGTGCGCCATGGCATGACAGCGATGGAGATGGCATATGCATATAACCCATAGTCATCAGTTTTCCCGCACAATGCGCTCATGAGCATCAGTCACTACATCCGGGACATCGGGCGCGGCAAAGACGGCGCACGTGCCCTTGGGCGTGAGCAAGCCGCTGACCTGATGGGTCAAGTCCTGGACCAACGCGTCAGCGACCTGGAGCTGGGCGCGTTTTGCATCGCCATGCGCATCAAGGGTGAAACACCCGAAGAAATGGCCGGTTTTCTGGACGCCACCCACGCGCGCTTGCAGCCCATTCGGAACGCCGGGGTGCCCACCGTGGTGCTGCCCAGCTACAACGGCGCCCGCAAGCTGCCCGTCTTGACCCCTTTGCTGGCTTTGCTGCTGGCCCGCGAAGGTGTGGCGGTGGTGGTCCACGGCTTTGCCACCGAAGAGCAGCGCATCAGCAGCCAAGCTGTTTTCGCGGTGCTGGGCATCCGCCCGGTGGGTGCATCAACAAGCCTCAAACCCGGTCAGGTGGCCGTCGTGCCCACGGGGGTGCTTCACCCCGGACTGGAACGCTTGCTGGCGGTGCGCCGCGTGGTGGGTTTGCGCAACCCCGGGCACAGCCTGGTCAAACTCATGAACCCCTGCAGCACGCGCAGCGCCGCCACGCTGGTGGTGGGCAGCTACACCCACCCCGAATACCAGCAATCCATGTCGGCCACCTTCCAATTGACCGGACAGAACGCCTTGCTGCTGCGCGGCACCGAGGGCGAACCCGTGGCTGACGCGCGGCGCACACCCGCCATGGATGTCTTCCATCAGGGACAAATGCACCGTGTGCAAAACCTCCAGGAAGGTCCTTTGACCCAATTGCCCGAACTGCCCGCTACCGATGCGGTGGCCACCGCCCTCTACACCGAAAACGTTTTAAAAGACCTGCTGCCTGTGCCCACGCCAATCGCACGGCAAGTGCAGCACCTCTTACACGCCTTGAAAGCATGAACACTTCCCCTGTCTTGACTGGCCGCTGCACTTTGGTGGGCGCTGGCCCCGGTGACCCGGAGCTGCTCACCCTCAAAGCCGTCAAAGCGATTGCCAGCGCCACCGTTTTGCTGGTCGATGACCTGGTCAATGACGGGGTGCTGGTCCACGCCTCACCCACGGCCCGCATCGTGCATGTGGGCAAACGGGGCGGCTGCAGCAGCACACCCCAGGCTTTCATCGACAAGCTGATGATCCAAGCGGTGCAAGCCGGCGAACAGGTGGTGCGCCTCAAGGGGGGCGACCCGTTCATCTTTGGACGCGGCGGTGAAGAGGTGGAGCACCTGCGCGCAGCGGGCATTGACGTCCAGGTGGTCAACGGCATCACCTCGGGGCTGGCGGGCATGAGCAGCCTGGGCGCACCGCTGACGCACCGCGATCACGCCCACGGCGTGGTGTTCGTCACCGGCCACGCCAAGCCCGGCGACAGCGGCACCGACTGGCCTCAACTGGCGCGTACCGCCCAGCAGGCTAAGCTGACCTTGGTCATTTACATGGGCGTGAGCCATCTGGACACGATCACGCAAGGCCTGCTGCAGGGCCTGCCCGCCGCCACGCCCGTGGCCATCGTGCAGCACGCCAGCTTGCCCACACAGCGCCAAGCCTTGACCACGCTGGGCGATCTGGTGGGCACCATGGACCGAGAGGGCCTGCAAAGCCCGAGCATCATTGTGGTGGGCGATGTGGTGCAAGGGGCCAAGGCTTGGGGCAACCCGCAGCAGAGCCTGCAGAACACTGCCTTGCTGGCTTGACCTGGCACCCCCGATTACAAAATCGAACAATTTGCACTTGGCGAAATCAAAACAGCACGGCGCAGCCACTAGACTTTGCCGCGCGGCACTTTTCGCCGCGAGCAAGGGAGTGATTCATGGGACTTTTTGATTCAATCGCAGGCCAAGTGGCACAACAGGCCGCTTCGGCGCTGTCGGGCAAGCACAACGCAGACGGCAACCAAATCATGACAATGCTGACGGGTTTGCTGAACAACCCCGAAATTGGTGGCATCGGTGGCCTGGTCAGTGCCTTTCAGAAAAACGGCTTGGGCGATGTGGTGGCCTCTTGGATTTCCAACAACACCAATTTGCCAATTTCTGCGGAACAAATCCAGTCCGTGCTGGGCCAAGGGCCTTTGCAGGATGTGGCCAGCAAAATGGGCCTGTCTTCGGGCGACGTGGCCTCTGCCCTGTCCGAGCGCCTGCCCGGCCTGGTGGACCAACTCACCCCCAATGGCCAGCTGCCCAGTGGCGACTTGATGGCGCAGGGCTTGGGCATGCTCAAAGGCTTCATGAAGTCCTGAGCCACGGTGCCTTTCCCCAAAACGCCCCTCGGGGCGTTTTTTCGTCTGCCCCTCATTGGCCCCCTGCCCGCCGCGCCCCTTTAC
>NZ_JAFEIF010000019.1 GCF_017848645.1 Limnohabitans sp.
GTGGTGATGTGATGGGGGGTCATGGTGCTGCCCGTTCGCAGCAAGCCCGCGATTTCGGTGGCATAGGGTAGCGCAGCTTTGAGCGAGCCGCTGGCGCCGCTCAGGTTTTCAAGTGGGGTGGGTGGGCTCATGTTGCGGTGACTTCGCCTGGCCAATCAGCCATATTTTTGGCTGTTGTATCACACAGGACAAGAGCGCCGTGCACTGCACATGGGCCAGCTTCGGGCTCGTGGACCAGCCGCCTCAGACATCGGCTGTCATCAGCACGGCGCTTTGCATCAACCACCCCTGTGCCAAGGCTTCCTGAAACCAGCTGCCCAGAACGTCGACCGACAGCAAGGTTGACTCAGACATGGCGTTGCTGGCGCTGAGCAAGCTCTGACCGGCAGCCAAGTGGTTCATGAAGGTCCATTGCGCCATGGAAACGGTTTGAAAGTGCGGCTGCTGGTCGCGCCGCCACACCAATATGCCTAAAGGTTCATCCAGCGCTTGGGCCGGCGGCACATCGGTATCGGCGTCCAGTGCTTGCCACAGCGCCACCACATTGGTTTGGATGGTGCGCAAAAGCACGGTCGGGTGCAGCGTGTCTTCGGTTTGCAGCCAGGTCTCAGGTGGCAGTTCGGCCGCCAGTGCGCTGTCCAGCGCGGGAGTGTCGGCCATGTCGAAGCGGCTGCGCAAATCCCAGTCCAGCCGGGCCAGTTCAAACAGCTCGGGGTTGTGTGGAAAACGTTGCTGCAAAAACGCAGGGAAAGTTTCGCCATAGCGGCTCAATGAGCGGCTCTGCGGCGGGCTTTGTTCGGCATACTGCGTGGCCCACACGGTAAAGCTGTCGCTGCCCGCAAAGCGCTCGGTGCGGGCAAATGTATCTGCCAAGGTTTCGACCATGCGCGCACGGTAGGCGTGGTGGTAAATGCCCAGTCGTTGTGCGGCACTGACCTGGGGTGCTTGGGCCACCAAGGCCAAGCTGGCGGGGTCTGCCGTGTCCGATCCCAGAATGTATTGGGTCAACTGTTGTTGGGTGTGGTGCAACGATGCAGGCTGACCCACATCGGGCACCGCCACCAACGGCGCATGCGCCACTGGGGGCTGGCTGGCTGGGATGGCGTGGGTGCGCGTTTGCCGAGCCAAGTTCAACTCAGCCAACAAGTCCGGCAAGGGGGGAATGTGGTCATCGCGTTCGATCATGGTGGCCACCGGGCCATACAAAGCACTCGCTTGGGCATACAACTGCCACACCGCATCACAAACGGGGTGGTCGTGGGTATCCACCAAATGATCGCCGTTGTGGGTGTGGCCCGCCAAATGGATTTGTTGCACCCGCTGTGCGGGCAACCCTTGCAGGTAAGTCCACGCATCAAAGCCTTGGTTCACACTGCTCACATAGATGTTGTTCACATCCACCAGCAACAGACAATCCGCTTCGTCAGCCACGTGTGTCAAGAATTCCCATTCGGTCTGAGCTGAGGCCGCAAAGTCGATGTAACTGGAGACGTTTTCAATCACGAGCCGACGCCCCAGGACCTCTTGTGCTTGGAGAATCCGTTCGATGACATGTCGCGCCGCTTCGTCGGTGTAGGGCAATGGGTAGAGATCGTGCAAGCGGTGGTGGTAGTGCCCCGTCCAGCACAAGTGATCGGAAACCCACAAGGGCTCAATTCGCTGAGCCAGTGTTTTGACTTGTTTTAAATAGTCCAAATCCAGCGGGTCGGTGCCACCAATCGACATGGCCACACCGTGCATGGCCAAGGGATAGTCCTGCCGGATGCGATCCAACATGGCCAAGGGTTTGCCACCATCGCCCAAAAAGTTGTCGGTGATGATTTCAAGCCAATCGAGCGGCTGTTTTTCCCGCAAATAGTCGTGGTAGTGCGTGGTGCGCAGGCCCAGCCCAAAGCCGGTCTGGTCGTCGCGCCGAGGCGCGTTGGTGTTGCGGTGGTTGGGCATGGGCGCTGCGCGGGGGTGAATTACAGGTCGCCGATGACGCCGCCAGCTTTCAAGCACGACTCAGCGCTTTGGGCCTTGAAGCCATGGCCCTTGCAGGCGTTTTGGCCTTTGCAGGCGTGCTCGGCTGTCTTGCAGTCGCTGTTGCCTTTACACGCATGCACGTTGTAGCAATGCACGGTGTCTTTGGCACCAATCGCTTTGCCGCTGGAGCCGGCGGGCTTGTCAGCAGCAAACGCGGTGGAAGACAAGGCCAACAAGGCGGCGGTCAATGCCAAGCTGGAAGCGGTTTTCATGTTGAGAGCGTTCATATGGAGTCCTATTGAAGAAAAAATGAAGTGAGACACATGACCAGTGTTTGAACAAACAAAACCCAGTCAATGGTCAATTCGTCATGAATCAGAAAAGGTTACAAGCCAGGGTAAAAAAACACGAACGCCGTTCATCGCAGCCGGTCAACTGGGGCTTCTCACGCAGGGGTTATCGCGGGGCACTCAAGGCGCGGCAGAGCATTGGTGATCTCTATAAGCCATGGGGTATGGCCACCCATGGGCTTTGAAAAAGGCTCAAAACCCCGACCCAGGCTCATTCAAAAACGCCAGCTCCTCGGGCGTGGACTCGCTGTGCATGTAGGGCATGTAGGCAAAGCTGCGCTGCGCCGAAGCGGGCGCGGATGGCTTCGTCCAAGGCCGCGTCTTTGGCGAAGTGGTGCATGGAGGAGTAAGGGCAGAGCACACCGCCAGATTCGGTGCGCTCCACCAGCCTGGCCAACTCTCGCACCAGCTTGCCCGTCCAAGTGGCGGTGGTCGCCTTTGCCCCGCTCGTTGTCAAAGCCAACGATGCGAACGCCATCCTTGGCATAGACCGCACGGTATTTGAAGCCGTGCTCGGTGGGATACCCCGTGATTTAGCAAAATACGTAAAGTTAGTTATCTTGCTGAGACCGTTTCTGATCAAGCAGCGGCTTTGACGGCATGAGACAGCTCATGCAGACGAGAGGCTGAAAGTTCCAGCCCGTTGGGCCAGCAGAGTGCACCGGCATCTACAAAGCATTTCGAAAAATAAGCCGGGTCACGCAACGCCTCCAACAATGGGCCTTGGCGGTCGGCCAAGTACCGGGCGCCATCAAAAACGCCCTGAGTATGGTCGCTGAAGGTCAGTTCCAATTGATGGGCTGCA
Source organism: Limnohabitans sp. (assembly GCF_017848645.1). GTDB lineage: Bacteria > Pseudomonadota > Gammaproteobacteria > Burkholderiales > Burkholderiaceae_C > Limnohabitans_A. The sequence continues at coordinate 3,121 of NZ_JAFEIF010000019.1, forward strand.
ATGGTCTTTACATCGAGCAACTTAATCACGGTCGGCTCCTTGTATGCGGTCTAGAGGTTCGAAGTGTTGGGCTTTTTCCCAATTATTCAACAGTTCCGTTTGGTGAAGCAGGCACCAGTCTTTCACAATGCTGGCGACTTTTCGTGGAAGCTCGCCTTGAGAGACCAAACCGGTTTCAATCGCGACCAAAGCTTCAAACCCTTGGTATTCCACATGAATATGCGGTGGAGGGTGATCGTCGTGCCACATGCGCACGATGATTCCGAAGAAGATTGCAATCGTTGGCATGTTTCACACTCCTAAGCGCAAGGGTCACGCCGCATCAATCGACTCGGGGTGTTGGGCAATGGCGGGTTGCATGGGACAAGTTTAGCGAGGTTCTGTGGCAATAGGCGATCAATGCCCCTCTGCCGTGGCCAGATCGATCACGCGCTGGGCGGGTGTGCCTTGCTCCAGCGCGGTGCGGGGTGATTGGCCATCGAGTGCCGGGTGCGGGCTTTCCAGGAAAGCCAGCAATTGCCAGCCGTCGGTCGAGGCCAAGGCAGCAGCCATGGGCGCGAGGACCGGAAAGATGAACGGCTCGAATTGCCAGCGGGGCAGCTTGTAGCCCCGGCGCAGGTGCGACACGCCAATGCAGCGGCCGCTTTTGATCCAGGCGTTCATTGTCACGCGGGTGGTGCCCGACAGGGTGGCCGCTTCGTCGGTGGTGATCATGTCAGCCGCCTGAATGCGTTGCAGCCGGTACTGCGCGCCAAAGCGAAGCAGCGCATTGGTTTGCGCTTCTGATGCGTAAGGGTCTTGGCCGCTGGCTTTGTCACGGGGCAAATCTGGGATGGCAGAGAGAGGGAAGGTGAGGGTGTTCATGGTGTTTTTCCTGGTGCACCCGCTTGACCAACGAAACGGGGCCAGCACCCAAGATGCTGGCCCCGTGATTTTAAGTTGCTTTGTTAATCTCGTAAAGTTCGTTATTTACGTAAGCCATGGGGTATGGTCACCCATGGGCTTTCAATATTGCTCAAAACCCCGACCCCGGCTCACTCAAAAACGCCAGCTCCTCGGGCGTGGACGGGCGGCCGAGGATGGCGTTGCGGTGGGGGTAGCGGCCAAAGCGCTCGATGATGGCTTGGTGGCGCTGCTCGAAGCGCAGGGTGTCTTCTAGTCCCGGCTGCGCAAACAGGAGGGCGGCTTGGGTGTGCACAAAGGCGGACTCGCTGTGCATGTAGGGCATGTAGGCAAAGCTGCGCTGCGCCAAGGGCAGGCGGCGGTCTTGCCCACTGGTCACCAGCTTTTGCGCCAGCGCCAAGGCCAGCGCGTCTTGCGCAAAGGCTTGGGGGGGTGTTGCGGTAAACGTTGCGCGAGAACTGGTCGAGCACCAAGACCTCGGCCAAGCGCCCCTCGGGCGTGGTGCGCCATGCAAACAACTCACACCGCGCGGCCGACGCCAGCGTGGCCCCGAAGCGGGTGCGGATGGCTTCGTCCAAGGCAGCGTCTTTGGCGAAGTGCTGCTTGGGGGTGAGTTCGGTGAACCAGAAGTGGAGGATGGAGTGGGGTTGCATGACCGCTGGGTTCATGCTGCTTTGAGAACCATGTCGATGTGCATGGACGAGTAAGGACAGACCACCCCGCCAGACTCGGTGCGCTCCAGCAGCCCCAGGTCGGCCAGCACCACCACGTCTTCGTGCACGCGCTTGACGTCGCGGTCCACCAAGCGGGCCAATTCGCGCACCGACAGCTCGCCCTTGCCTTGCGCGGTGCGCACCAGTGCCCAGCGCTTTTCGGTCAGCTGTCCAAAGAAATGACCTGGGCTTTCAAAATTGAGCACCTCGCCTTGGTAAGTGCTTTTCTGTGCCGCTTGGGCAGCTGCACGCAAACCGGCTTGCCAGTCGGGTTGCAAAGTGATGGTCAAAAAACGTTCGGTCATGTTGTTCTCCTGGCCGCTACAGCGGCAATGAAGTCTTCCACCAGTTGATCCACGCCTGCGAATCTGTAAGGCATCTCTTGCCCGTCCAAATGGCAGTGGTCGCCTTTGCCCCGCTCGTTGTCAAAGCCAACGATGCGAGCGCCATCCTTGGCATAGACCGCACGGTATTTAAAACCGTGCTCGGTGGGGGGAACTGGCGTGGGCACCCGCCAGACCACCAGCTCAATCACGCCACCATCGGGCGTGATGTTCTTGAATCGGGTGATCAGCGTGGCAGGCATGTTGGCTATTTTGCCAACACAGCTAGCGTGTTGTCAAGAATGACAACACTTGCCGGTCGGGCTCAAAATCCCGACCCCGGCTCCCTCAAAAACACCAGCTCCTCGGTCTTGGACTCGCGGCCGAGGATGGCGTTGCGGTGGGGGTAACGGCCAAAGCGCTCGATGATGGCTTGGTGGCGCTGCTCAAAACGCAGGGTGTCTTCCATGCCCGGCTGCGCAAACAGGGCAACGGCTTGCGCGTGCACCAGGGCGGACTCGCTGTGCATGTAGGGCATGTAGGCAAAGCTGCGCTGCGCCAAGGGCAGGCAGCGGTCTTGCCCACTGGCCACCAGCTCTTGCGCCAGCGCCAAGGCCAGCGCGTCTTGCGCAAAGGCTTGGGGGGTGTCGCGGTACACATTGCGCGAGAACTGGTCGAGCACCAAGACCTCGGCCAAACGCCCCTCGGGGGTGTCGCGCCAGGCAAACAACTCTCACCGCGCTGCTGCCGCCAGTGTGGATCCAAAGCGGGTGCGGATGGTTTCGTCCAAGGCCGCGTCTTTGGCGAAGTGGTGCTTGGGGGTGAGTTCGGTGAACCAGAAGTGGAGGATGGAGTCGGGTTTCATGGAATTAGGAAATTGAAAAAAATGACGTCGCTTCAATCTGCGTCTGGGAAATCCAACATCGCAATGCACGCAAGCTGCGGGAGTTGAAGGCAATAGGCGGTCAATGCCTCTGCGCCATTGCCAGATTGATCACGCGCTGGGCGGGTGTGCCTTGCTCCAGCGCGGTGCGGGGTGACTGGCCGTCGAGTGCCGGGTGCGGGCTTTCCAGGAAAGCCAGCAGTTGCCAGCCGTCGGTCGAGGCCAAGGCAGCAGCCATGGGTGCGATGACCGAAAAGATGAACGGCTCGAACTGCCAGCGGGGCAGCTTGTAGCCCCGGCGCAGGTGCGACACACCAATGCAGCGGCCGCTTTTGATCCATGCGTTCATGGTCACGCGGGTGGTGCCCGACAGGGCAGCGGCTTCGTCGGTGGTGATCATGTCAGCGGCTTGAATGCGTTGCAGCCGGTATTGCGCGCCAAAGCGCAGCAGCGCATTGGTTTGCGCTTCTGAGGCATAAGGGTCTAGGCCGCTGGCTTTGTCGCGGGGCATTTCCGGGGCAGCAGGAGGGGGGAAGGCAAGCGTGTTCATGGTGTTCTTCCTTGTGCACCCGCTTGATCAACGAAACGGGGCCAGCACCCAAGATGCTGGCCCCGTCACTTTAGCTTGATTTGTTAATTTCGTAAGGTTCGTTATGCGCGTAAGCCATGGGGTATGGCCACCCATGGGCTTTGAAAATGGCTTTAAACCCCGAGCCCTGCTCACTCAGGAACGATGGAATCGAGCTGAACTTTGAGTGTGGGCAGATCGTTTTGCAAAGTTTGCCAAACAATGGTCAAGTCCACAGTGAAATAACCATGTGCCAAGGCGTTGCGCATTTCATAGGCAAAACCCCAAGGTATTTCGGTGTGTTGTGTCGCAAATGCTGGGTGATGTTTGGTCACGTTGTTGCACGCTTCACCAATGATTTCCAGGTTGCGAATGACCGCATCACATGTCTTTTGATCGGCCATGAAGCTGTCGATCGTCATGTTGGCCGTGTAGTCCTGAATGCGAGAAATGGCTTGGGAAATATGACCCAAATAATCGGTCACCCGCTGTGGGTGCGTGCGGCTCATACCGCCTTGGCCTCGCGCAGCACAAGCTCGCGGAAACTGGCGGGCAGGCTGTTGGGGGTGAGCACATCAACTTCCATGTGTAACAGTTGCTTGAGCTCAAAACGAATGGCACCAATGTCCAGCAGTGTGGTTTGGGCCGTGGGCTCGACCAGCAAATCCAGATCGCTGTCGGCGGTATCGTCGCCATGCAAGGCAGAGCCGAACACGCGCACATCACTCATGTGGTGACGCAGCACAATCTCTCGGATCTGAGCGCGGTGGAGTGAAAGTGCTTCGGAAGGTCGCATGGGGTGTAGTTTAAAGCGATTGATCCGCGCTGCCCACCCAAAGGCGGATGACTTAAAACCCCGACCCCGGCTCACTCAAAAACGCCAGCTCCTCGGGCGTGGACTCGCGGCCCAAGATGGCGTTGCGGTGGGGGTAGCGGCCGAAGCGCTCGATGATGGCTTGGTGGCGCTGCTCGAAGCGCAGGGTGTCTTCTAGTCCCGGCTGCGCAAACAGGCGGGCGGCTTGGGTGTGCACCAGGGCGGACTCGCTGTGCATGTAGGGCATGTAGGCAAAGCTGCGCTGCGCCAAGGGCAGGCTGCGGTCTTGCCCACTGGCCACCAGCTCTTGCGCCAGCGCCAAGGCGAGCGCGTCTTGCGCAAAGGCTTGGGGCGTGTCGCGGTAGACGTTGCGCGAGAACTGGTCGAGCACCAAGACCTCGGCCAAGCGCCCCTCGGGTGTGGCGCGCCAGGCAAACAACTCACACCGCGCCGCCGCCACCAGCGTGGCCCCGAAGCGGGTGCGGATGGCTTCGTCCAAGGCGGCGTCTTTGGCGAAGTGGTGCTTTGGGGTGAGTTCGGTGAACCAGAAGTGGAGGATGGAGTGGGGTTGCATGTGAAAAATGTCTCCAGCTGCATGCGGCGCTGTCGAGAACGCCAGCGCTGTCGAGGGCATGGCTGTTCAGTCAGGGGATTGAAGGGCGATCAAAACGCGTTGGGCGGCGGCGATCAGATCGGTGACCAAGCGTGCATCGACATCCATCATGCCTTCGTACTCGCCCAGGTTGCGCTTGTTGTGACACAAGTCCAGCACGCGCCAAACCTCAGGCCCCAGCCCCAGTGTGTGTGGCAATGCCTGAAAGACTATGTAGCGGTTGCTCGGGCGAAAGCCTTTCTTTCGCATTGCAGCCAAACACAAGGCGTGTGCAGCGTTGTAGGCCAGATCAAAGCGGCTTTCCAACGCCAGTGTGGCGCTGGCTGCATCGTTCAAGCGGGTGCTGCCCGTTCGCAGCAAACCCGCGATTTCGGCGGCGTCGGGTGGCTCAGCTTTGAGCGAGCCGCTGGGGCCGCTCAGATTTTCAAGTGGGGTGGGTGGGCTCATGTTGCGGTGACTCCTCCTGGCCGATCAGCCATATCTTTGGCTGTTGCATCACACGGTTGATGAAGGCATTGTCACCCAGTTGGCGGGCTTTGAAGTCGGTTGCTGAGTAAATGGCAGGGTTGATGGGGCGCCCCAGCGTTTGGCTGGCGGGCTCCAGCGCCGCGAACACATCGCCATAGCCCAGCGTGTCGCTGACCAGCAGCACGTCGATATCGCTGGCGCTGGTGTCTTGCTGCTTGGCCATGGAGCCAAACACAAACGCCAACGAAATTTGCGGCGCAATCGGCAAGAGCGCCGTGCGCAGCACATCGGCCAGCCCCATGGTTTTGAGCACCAGAGCGCGCAGCTCGGTAAACACGGGCGAAGCCGCGTTGGCCTGAAAGTGTTTTTGGTTGCCCTGTTTGCGTACCGTGAGCAAACCCGCTGCAGCCAGATCGGCCAACTCGCGCTGCACAGCCCCTGCGCCCGACTGAGCCAAGCCAATAACTTCGTTGGTGTAGAAGCTGCGGTCCGGCGCAACAAACAGCACGGCCAGCACGCGCTGACGCACCTTTGAAAACAGCGCGTCGGCGATGGAAGAGGTGATTGAAGCGCTATTCATACCCATAATGGGTTTGATCATACCTTATTTGGGTATTTTTTGGGGCGTCAGAGCACTTGAGTTGGTAGGAGCTAAAACCCCGACCGTCTGCGTATAGCTTGTGGGTTTATTGTTTCAAGCCACCCGCTTTACAGACAGCTTGACGGTGTAACCCAACTTCGCCGCCACATTGACGAGTGCGTCGAGCGTGAATTTGTGGGTGCGGCCCTTCACCAGATCGTTCATGCGCGGCTGGCTGATGCCAGCGCGTTGTGCGGCCTCGGCTTGGGTGATGTCGAGTTTAAGGATGACCTTGCGGATGTGCGAGACCAAGTCGGCGCGCAGCAACAGGTTTTGCGCTTCGGGTTCGGCAAAGCCGAGGTCGTGGAAGACGTTGTCGCTGCCAACGACCATGTTCAGTTTGTTGCTCATGACTGATTGCCTGCCTTTCTTGTGTTCAGCAATGCGTTGTAACGGGTGTGCGCCAACTCCAAATCGGGTGCGGCGGTCTTCTGTGTCTTCTTGACGAAAGCATGCAGCACATACACCGCCTCTGAAAATTTGGCCACGTAAATCACCCTGTACTGGTTGCCTGCTCGCACCCGGATCTCGAAAACGCCAGCGCCCACGGTCGTCATGGGTTTGAAGTCGCTGGGCATCAAACCGTTTTGAATCTGCCGCAACTCCGTACCCACCATGGCCCGAGCTTCATCGGGAAATTCTCTGACCGCATTGAGACTGGTGCCTAGCCAATGGATGCGTTTCATTTTATATCTTTTTTGATAATTTATGGTGATGTATGTATCTCAACGGTAGACGATTGACCAAGTGCCAGCAAGGCTTAAAACCCCGACCCCGGCTCACTAAAAAAAGCCAGCTCCTCGGCCGTGGACTGTCGGCCCAAGATGGCGTTGCGGTGGGGGTAGCGGCCAAAGGGTTTGATGATGGTTTGGTGGCGCTGCTCAAAGCGCAGGGTGTCTTCCATGCCCGGCTGCGCAAACAGGAGGGCGGCTTGGGTGTGCACCAGGGCGGATTCGCTGTGCATGTAGGGCATGTAAGCAAAGCTTCGCTGCGCCAAGGGTAGGCTGCGGTCCTGGCCACCAGCTCTTGCGCCAGCGCCAAGGCCAGCGCGTCTTGCGCAAAGGCTTGCGGGGTGTGTCCGTGCAGACGTTGCGTGAGAACTGGTTGCGCACCCGATGTCGGTGTTCAAAAACCGGACAGCGCTTTGAATAGAAATTGGAAACTGGTAGAGCGGTTGCGTTCGGGCACCATGGCGCGTGATATACGCCTTGCACCATCGCGCTTGCCGTAAAAAGGAAGTACACGTTTCAGCTCTTCATAAGGGCTGCCCAAATGATCCGGTGCTCTGAACTTGGCAGAACGCGCGTGTGCTGCCAATGCGGGTTTTTCAAAGGCTATAGCGATCGCCTCCCAATCTCCCACAAAAAATGTTTCCAACTCACGGCAAGCAATTCGGATGACGGCTTCTGGTCGGCCAGCTTCATCACACAAGGCACGGAGCCGCTGCTTGATTTGGACGCAGTCGCCACTGTCTTGGTCTCGCATGACTAAAAACTGAGAGTTGGGTAGACGCCAATAACGAATACGTCGGGCGAGTTGCTTTTCCAGATCCTGCTTGCCTTCAAAAACCTGAAAATGCAGCGTGACATCTGCAGGCGTGTGCCTTGCAAGAAACCCACGCAAGAAATCTTCTGCGGATGGTTCTTCCAGAAAAAACACCCAATTTCGGCTCAAGGGTTGGCTCCCGGGAAAAGGCCCTGTTTCCACAAATAACCCATTTGGTCACCAGCCTCCATATAGGCTTTGATCTGCTCATCGTCAGCAGCGCGATGAACTTGGGTGTAGCCGTTTTCTTTGACCAGCCAGAACACTTCACCGAGTTCCGCTGCGTTAAGGAAGTCGGGCGAGTGGGTTGTCACAAAGACTTGACCGCCACGCATGGCGTAAGTCCTGAACTCTTCGGCCAAATCCCATTGCAAGGACGGGTAAAGCTGATTTTCTGGTTCTTCAACACACAGCAAGGGGTGGGGTGCTGGGTCGTACAACAAGACCAAATACGCCAGCATTTTGATGGTGCCGTCCGAGACAAATTTCGCCAGAAACGGGTCTTCAAAACTGCCATCTGAAAACTTGAGCAGGACGCGACCCTCTTCGGTAGTTTTGGCCTCCACCTTGGTCACGCCAGGCACCGTCTGTTTCAGGCGCTCCAGAATCCTGTCAAACACAGGGCGGTGGTTTTTGTAGAGAAACTCCACAACCAAAGACAAGTTTTCACCTTCACGCGACAGATGTTCGGCGTAGCCCGATTCAGCTTCAGGTCTGGCACGGTTAATGTGGAAGTCAGACAGGTGCCAGTTTTCGATCAGGTTTCCCAAAGCAACAACAGCCGGAAAACGCTCAAACTGGGCCAACCCCTTGATGGCCAGAATGTCAGGACTTTTGAGTGTTTGACTCTCACGCTGTAATTGCCGCTCATCTTCTACGGTATCCAGTTCGTTTGTGACTGCTTCACCCCGACCCATTGAAAAATCCAGAAACTTCCAAGGTTGCCCCCGGCTGCCACGACGGTATTGAAGAACCTCCCGCGTTACGGCGGGACGGCCGTCAAGTTCGTCCACATGCAGCTCGTAAGTGATGAGACGTGAGCGTCCATCGGCCAGCGTGGCGCGCAGTTTGATTTCGATTTCTATGGGGCCGCTGCTGCCCCGGCTGCGCACTTCTGCCAGACCACGGCTGCCGCCCAAGCGCCCCAGCGCTGCCGTGACGTTGGTGGTCATGGCATCACGCAAAAAAGCGAACACCGAAAACAAGGTGCTTTTGCCAGTGCCATTGGCACCCACCAGCACGCAAAAGCGCGGAATATTCTTCAGGTGCACATTTTGAAAAGCGCGGAAGTTTTTCAGGCGCAAGGATTCGATTTGTTGCATGGCATTTTGGTGTTTGGCGCTACCCTGGTATTTTTCTGCTCTTAACTAAGAGGCGTGGCCGTTACTTTGCCCAGCCATCTTTCAACCCCGTCACCCGATTAAACACCGGCTTGATCCCAGGAACGTGATCCAGGCGGTCGTACAGGCGCACTTCGGCCTGCACGCCGTCGGCCCCGCTTACCCTGGTGATGGCGGCTTTGGCTTTGACGCTGTCGCTGCCGGGGGGGGCGCTCTTGATGCTCAGAGTCATAAGGGCTTGTATTTAAGTCATTGGGCTGGCCGTGCTGTGCGGTCAGGTGTGTTCAGGCCGTGCGCTCCTTTTTTGTTCTTTTCAGCGGGTACAACTTTGCCAAAGGCTTGCGCCAGTCGTTGTGCCCGGTCTGCCGATTGCAGCAATGCCTTTTGCAGTGCGCGTGGGCTGGGGGTCAGCTGCGGGCCAACGCGAGGGTTTGCGAGTGGGGTTGTCATTCACTTGCCCCAGCTGTCCTTCAACCCCGTCACCCGGTTAAATACCGGTTTGGCTCCCGCCACATGGTCCAGGCGGTCCGCCACAAAGTAGCCAAAGCGCTCAAACTGAAACTTCTGGTCCGGCTGCGCCCCGGCCAATGATGGCTCCACATACGCCGTCACCACTTTCAAGCTGTCCGGGTTGAGCGATAGCAAGAAGTCTTTGCCGCCCGCGTCGGGGTGCGCTTCGGCAAACAGGCGGTCGTACAGGCGCACTTCGGCTTGCACGCCATCGGCCACGCTCACCCAGGTGATGGCGGCTTTGGCTTTGACGCTGTCGGCGCCGGCGGTGCCGCTCTTGGTGCCGGGGATCACTTTGGCGTGCACCTCTGTTACGCGTCCCGCCGCGTCGCGTGCGCATCCTGTGCATTCGATCACGTAGCCGCCCTTCAGGCGCACCACGTTGCCAGGGAACAGGCGCTTGTAGCCTTTGGGCGGCACTTCTTCAAAGTCTTCGCGCTCGATCCACACCTCTTTGCCGATCAGGAAAGTGCGGTCAGCTGGCGGGGTTTGGCCCTCGGCCACGGCGCTGTGGGGTAGGGCGGGTTGGGTGCAGGCTTCGGTGTGGCCGTCGCTGCCAAAGGCTTCGGCCCAGTTGCTCAGCACCAGCTTGACGGGGTCGAGCACGGCCATGCCGCGGTGGGCTTTGTTTTCCAGGTCTTCGCGCAGGCACCCTTCGAGCGTGCTGTAGTCGATCCAGCTGTCGCTCTTGGTCACGCCAATGCGGTCGGCAAACAAGCGCAGGCTCTCGGGCGTGTAGCCACGGCGGCGCAGGCCCGCGATGGTTGGCATGCGTGGGTCGTCCCAGCCGCTGACTTTGCCTTCATTGACCAGTTGCGCCAGCTTGCGTTTGCTGGTGATCACATAGGTCAGGTTCAGGCGGGCAAATTCGTATTGTTTGGGGCTGGGCGCGGCCAGCAGCTTGCATTCGCACAGGCGCTCCATCAGCCAGTCGTAAAACGGGCGCTGGTCTTCAAACTCCAGCGTGCAGATGCTGTGGGTGATTTGCTCCAGCGCGTCTTCGATGGGGTGGGCGAAGGTGTACATCGGGTAGATGCACCAGGTGTCACCCGTGTGGTGGTGGGTGGCGCGGCGGATGCGGTAGATGGCCGGGTCGCGCAGGTTGATGTTGGGCGAGGCCATGTCGATCTTGGCGCGCAGCACGGCGGCGCCATCGGCCAGCTTGCCGTCACGCATTTCGCGGAATCGCGCCAGGTTTTCTGCGACGGTGCGGGTGCGGAAGGGGCTGTCCACGCCGGGTTTGCCAAAGTCGCCCCGGTTGGCGCGCATGTCTTCGGCGCTTTGTTCGTCCACATAGGCGTAGCCGGCTTCGATCAGCGCTTCGGCTGCGCGGTACATGAAATCGAAGTAGTCGCTGGCCTGGTAGGGCGCAGCACTTCCGGCGGCTTGGCCGAGTTGGGCCCAGTCAAAACCGAGCCATTTCACGGCGTCGATGATGCTGTTGACGTATTCGGTGTCTTCTTTTTCGGGGTTGGTGTCGTCAAAGCGCAGGTGGCACACGCCGCCGTATTCCTTGGCCAGCCCAAAGTTGATGCAGATGCTTTTGGCGTGGCCCACATGCAGGTAGCCGTTGGGCTCGGGCGGAAAGCGGGTGCGGATCTTGGCCGGATCGGGTTGACCTGCGGCGTGGTGCGCGGCGTCTCCCGGGCTGCCTGCCCAGCGGCGGCTGGCGTAGGTGCCGTGTTCCAGGTCTTTTTCGATGATTTGGCGCAGGAAGTTGCTGACTTTGTGGTCGGCGTTGTTGTCTGGGGCGGTGGGGGTGGTCATAGCCATTGATTTTAGGGGCTGGCGCGTGCCCCGGCGGGTGGCGCACGTTACGAATCGACACGACTGTAAAGCCCTGACGGTGCACCAAAGCCCGGGCTGTCGCGCTAAAGGGGCAGGGAGCCTGCTTTCAAGAAAAGCCAACGTCACCAGAGGAACTTTGTCATGCTTTTTCCGTTCAAGTCGTCGTTTTCAAGGCCATTGGCCTGGCTCGGGCTGTTGGGGCTGGCTTTGATGCAGGGGGGCTGCGCGCACCCGGTGTTTGTGGAGCCGTCGGTGTCGGTGCATTCGCGCATCGGCCATGCCCCGGTTTATGGTCATGTGGGCGTGCCTGGTCCGGTCTATTACGCACCGCCCCGTGTGATTTATGCCCCGCCGCCGCGTGTGGTGGTTGTGCCTCAGGTTCATGTCCCCCGGGTTCATGTGCCTCGTGTTCATGAGCCTCGGGATCATGTGCCCCGGGCGCGTCCTCCTGCGCAAATTTGGAGCCACGAGCACGACCGTGGGCAGCGTGGCCAAGAGCGCAGGCAGTTGCGCGAGGAGGAGCGGGAGCGCGGTGGTTGGCGTGGGAAGCGTGATCAGCGCGATCAGTGGCAGCGGCACTGAGCTGCTGCGTTCAGCGGGGTTTGGCCGCGTCTTCTTGTTTGTAGAGCGGTGAGCGTGGGCCGTACAACAGGCCATGGGGCCGCCCGGCGCGCAGCAGGCGCTGGCTGGTCACGCCGGCCATGGGGTGGCTGTGGTCGGTGACGGTGCCCACGATTTGCCTGACAAGGGCGCTGACCAGCAGCACGGCCAGGCCGCCTTGGCTTTGGTTTTGTTGCTCGGCGCTGCTGGCCGATGCGTTGCCGGTCCAGAGCACGGCGTTGGTTTTGAGGTCCACCAGGCGGGCTTCGGCCGAGACGGTGGTTTGGCTGTCGACCACTTTGTACACGGTGCCGTAGCGTGTCATGGTGATGTAGAGCGCGGCGTCGGCCCCAAAAATCTCGTGCAGTTTGGCCGTGGGCAGGGCGTGGGCGTCGTTGGCTTGTGTGATGCCGTTTTCTTTCAGGGTCTCGTCCACCAGTGAGACGGGCAAGACGTAGTAGCCCGATTCGGCCAGCGGTAAGGTGACCTGCGACAGCATGCTGTAGGGCGCGCGAATTTCCGGCGTTTTGTTCACCGGGGGCAGCACCAGGATGGATTTGGGGTCGCTGGCTTTGAACTGGGTGTAATCAAACGGAACCGGGGGCTTGGTGGCGCAGCCGCTCAAGATGAGCACGGCCATGGCCGGGGCCAGGAATGGGAGGAAAGGCTTCATGGACGGGGGCGAGCTCACTTGGATTTGAATTTGCGCAGCAAGAAATCCACGAAGGTCTGGGATTCAGGGAATTGCTGTTTTTCGGCTTCGAGGTTTTGCTGAAAGCGCGCCAGGTCGCCCTGTTTGCCATAAAGCAAGCCCAGGTGGGCCATGAAGCCGGGGGGCGTGGCCTGGCCTGCAGCGCGGATTTTCTGCAGGTCGTCTTCCATGCGTTTGGCCTGGGTGTCCGGGCTTTCGCGGTCTTGGCGGAAGAAAGTGTCCAGGTTTTGCTCAAAACCGTGCCAGCCGTAGAGCGGGGGCGTGGCTTTGTTGGCGCAGCCGCCCAAACTCAAGGCCAAGGCCAGCAGCGCCACTTTGGCGGCGGTGCGGCTGGGCTGACGGCTTGGGGTGTGGCTGTTGGCGCGGGCGGCCGGGCTCATGGCGTAGGACGCCATGCGCCGCTGTCGATGCCGCTGACCAGGTTGTTCACCGCGTCGCGGATGGCCAGGTCGAGCACTTTGCCGTTGAGCGTGGCGTCGTAACCGGCGGTGCTGCCAAAGCCAATGACTTCGCGCTCGGACAGGCTGTATTCGCCCGCGCCTTGCGAGGAGTACACCACCTCAGAGGTGAGGGTGTTGACGATGTTGAGGTTGACTTTGGCGTAGGCCACTTGGGTTTTGCCACGGCCCAGGATGCCAAACAGCTGGCGGTCACCGACGTCTTTGCGGCCAAATTCGGTCACGTCACCCGTGACCACATAGTCAGCGCCTTGGATGTTTTGGTTTTGTTTTTTGAGTGCGGCTTCTTGCTTGATCTCGGACATGACGCTGCGGTCGAGGACGCTGAAGCGCTGCGATTGCTGCAGGTGGGTGACCAAGATCGTTTGTGCCTGGCTGCCCATGCGGTCTTCGTTGTTGGAGAAGACGCCGCGCATGAACGAGGAGCGGTTGTCAAACTTGCCCACCGAAACAGGCACGCGGGGGCCGACTTGGGGCCGTGCGGCCGATTCGACTTTTTGGACGGGCAGGGTGCGCGAGCCTTCTTGCACGCAGGCGCTCAAGGTCACGGTGGCCAAAGAGATGAGAAGCAGCTTTTTCATGGGAACTGAGGGCTTGAAAAAGTGGCCATTTTAGGTTTTAAAGTCCATGAATTGCGGCTTCTTGTATTCAAATGTTACCCAGCTGAAGGCTGTACGACGACAGGAAATTGGACGTATTGAAGCCCGTGTTTCAAGGCGTGTTTCAGGGCCTGTGTTGTTTCAGGGCCGCTGGCGCAGCACCATCTCGTCGCGCCGGATTTCCACGTCAAAGTGTTTCAAAAACGCCTGGCCCAGCAGCGCTTGTTCGGGTGGCATGCCGCTCAGGCCCACGGTGATGCTGGTGTCGTTGAGCACCAGGTGCCCCGCCCGCACGGGCACGCTGCGCACCAGTTGGCCCGGGCGCTGGCCGTTGGCGGTGCTCAAGGTAATGCTCTGGCCCGCAGGCAGCCCGGCCTGGGTGGCCAGCGCTTGGCTCACGCTGACATGGCTGGCCCCGGTGTCCACCAAAAAGCGCACGGGCTGTCGGTTGACTTCGCCCTCGACATGAAAATGCCCGTCGCGCTGGCGCGGAATGACCAAATCGCCCGAGCTGAGTGCATAGGGCTTGAGGCTGGCCTGGCGGTTTTGCTCCATGCGATCAAATACCAGATACAACACCCCGGCCACAGCCAGCCACACGGCGGCGATGGCGAACGCGCCGAGGCGGGCGGTTTTGTGAAGATTGGGCTGTGACACGTCAAGCAATGTACCTGCCCCAACGATTGGGTTCGAGATACCGTTTAGGCGAAAGGGGGAATTCGTTGGGTTGAGGCCGATGGGCGGTGTTGACTGAGCTTGCTTTTTGCGCACTCATGCGGTGTGTGAGAGCGCCAGTTCGCGAAATTCAGGGCTGATGCGCTCGTCAGCGGCGGCGCGCAGCCAAAAGCGGCGTGCCAAGGCTTGGGCGGTGGGCCACACGCCCAACGTGTGCTCGTTCGGGCGCGGTGTTTGGATGTGCCATTCGCGTGGCACCACTTCGCCTGCCACGGGCGCGTAGAGCATGGGGAGCATGTCGTACGCGGGCGCGAGTTGCCAGCGGTTGTCATGCAGCAGCAGCGAGACGTTGCCGTGGTGGCGGTCGTTGTTGGCGATGAGCGCGCCATACGCATCGAGCAGGCAAAGCGTTTGCACGTCTGATGGGTTCAAGCGTTCGGAGCCGGCACGGTGCGTTAGCGCCGCCAGAGCAGACCATTGGTTGCCCAAGCCCACATAACGTGCGTCATAGGCTTCCAATGACACCATGCCCACGCGGCCGCCCTGGGCTGTACGGTCAAAGCGTTGACTTTGCAAGAACACCCGCCCGCCTGCCAAAACGATCTCAGTGTGCGCTGCGGCCACGCCTGCCTCGCTCAGGGTTTGCAAGGCCAGCGCTTCGCACACCAGCAAATCTCGCCAACGTTGGGCTGCTGGGTTGTCGCCCGTGGGCGAAAACTTCACGATCACCGGGTGCCCGCCCACCACCGCAGTGAACTTGGGTTGTTCGCCGCCTGCGCTGGAGCCGTTCAGGGCTTGCCCCAAGGCTTGCTCGGCCAGCGCTGGGTATTGGCGCTGGGGCTCCGTCACCACTGTTGCAGTGCTGCGCAGCGGCGAAGCCAAGCCCCAAAAACGCTGCAACGAGGCGCTGCCAAGGAGCAGGTTACCGGGCAGGTCTTCGCCCGCTTGACAAAGGGCGCGCAAGATGTGTTCGTCGTTCCAGTGGCCGATCTGTGGCGGCAATTGCAAAGCAGCGTGGATCTGCACAAAGGCGCGGCCCAAAAAGCCTTGTGGTCGGGCGTCGTACACGAACCAGGGCAGGTTGATGTGGTGTTCGCTGTGACCGTGGTTTTTGTCGTTTTCTTCCATCCAAAAAGTACCGCCGCTCAAGGGGTACAAGGTGCCAAAGGCGCGCACGGTGCCATCGCCCTGCACCTCATGCACCACGACTTGCGTGCCCACGCCCGACACCTCTCGCGGCAGGAGGTAGCGCTGTGAACGCGCTGCCCCCACCTTGACCACCCGCCCATCGGCCACCAGTGGTGCAAGCCAACGCGATACCGTGGCTTGGCTGGCGTTCAAGGCTTGTTGCAGTTGGACGCTGCTGGCGTGCCCGCCCAAGCGGCGCAGCGTTTGTGGCAATTGCGCTTCCGTCATGAATAGATACTTGAATGGATAAAATTCATATTATTCAACGGTTTTAATGGGATAAGCGATTTTTTCGTGAATAAATAAAAGGTTCCTGAGAACCGGCGTCAGTTCACATGGCCTTGAACAAATGCGCGTAAAGGCGGCTCACGGCCAGCCGATCGGGCAAGCCTTTCAGGCGCAAACTCAAACGCCCTGATTCGTCGCGGGTGACCGATTCGATGGCCGTGGCGCGCACCACAGAGCCTCGGTGGATTTGCCAGAACACTTGTGCATCGAGCCGCTGCATGAGTTCTTTGAGCGGGGTGCGCAGCAGCACTTCTGTGCCGTCGGTGGTGAACACGCGAACGTATTTGTCGGCTGCTTCCAGGTGCAGGACATCGGTCACCGGCACCATGCGCAGCTGGTTGCCCACGCTGGCTTGCAGCAGTTGCAAGGGAGCGTCGGGTTTGGCGGCTTCGGTGGACGCGCTCAGCAAGGCGCGCAGTTGTTGGAGCACCGGGTCCAGTTGTTCGCTGGTTTGGGGGCCGGGCTGGCGCTGGCGCAGGCCGTTTTGCAGCCGCGCCACGGTTTGGGCCAGCCGGTCGGCGCGCACGGGCTTGAGCACGTAGTCCACCGCTTGCGCGTCAAACGCGGCAATGGCGTATTGGTCATAGGCGGTCACAAACACCAGCAGCGGAAAAGTGTGAGTTTCGGGCCATTCTTCGGCCAGTTCGGCGGCGGCCTCCAGCCCGGTTTGGCCGGGCATGCGGATGTCAAAAAACAGCACATCGGGGCGGTGTTGCAGCGCCAGTTGCACGGCGCTCAGCCCGTCGCCCGCAATGGCCAGCACACGCAGCGCGGGCCACAGGGCGCGCAATTCGTTCGCCAGGGTTTGCGCCAGCAGGGGCTCGTCTTCGGCGATCAGGGCGGTGGGAGTGTTCATGCGGTGGGAGTTGTGAAACGCAATGTCAGCACCACGCAAGTGCCGCCCGTGGGCAAGGGGCTGATGTGCATGCCCGCGCGTGGGCCATACAGGGTGTGCAGGCGCTGGCGCACATGGCTCAGGCCCCAAGAGGGTCCGGTTTGTGCGCCGTCTGCCTGCAGCGGGCGTGCTGCATCGGTCAGCGCCAGTTCGCTGATGCCGCTGCCGTTGTCGCGCACCGTCAGCAGCAGCTGCGCACCTTCGGCGCGGGCCTGCACCTCGATGCGGCCGCCGCTGACCTGGGGCTCCAGGCCGTGGCGAATGGCGTTTTCCACCAGCGGCTGCAGGATGAAGCGCGGCACGGACGCTGTGGCCAATGCGGGTGGTAAGTCCAGCTCAAACGCCATGCGTGGCCCCATGCGGATCGCCATCAGGCTCAGGTAATCGCCCAGACGAGAGAACTCGTCGCCCAGCGGGTGCAGCGCTTGGTACATCGGCAGTCGCGTGGCTTGCAGCGTGGTGCGCAGGTAGTCGTTCAGGTGGTCGAGCATGGCGTGGGCGCGTGCCGTGTCTTGGCCGATCAAGGCCCGCAAATGCGCCAGCGTGTTGAACAGCATGTGCGGCTCCAGCTGCGACTGCAGCAGCATGAGCTGGGCCTGTGTCACCTCGTTGGCCAGCGATTCGGCTTTGCCGCGTTGGCTGAAATACGCGACGAAGGCGACGCTGATGGCGAGGGCGCTGACCATCAGGCCCAAAAAGCGGTTGCGATTGAGGTACCACAACTCCCAAGTGGACTTGCCTGAATAAGAGTCGCCCACCAGCGTGCCCAGCACATAGCCCAGCGGAATGCCCACCAACAGCATGAGCATGGCGGGCAGCGCAGGCGGCCAGTAGTAGGGCGCGGGTGAGTGCAGCAGGCGCTTGAAGGCAAAGCGCGGCACATCGGTCAGCAGCCAAATGAAGGTGGAGATGGCGTAGGCGTAGACCATCGAGACATCGATGGCGCTGGGATGTCCTTTGGCCACGTTGCCGTTCCAGGTGGCCAAGCCGATCAGCAAAGCCACGCCCCACACGATCAGTAAGCGCTGGAGCATGGGGCGACGGTGCTGGGGCGGGAGCCAGGCAAGAAGGGCGTTGGTGTTCATGGCTGATTCAGATCTTTTGTTTGAAGAATACCGCGATCTGGTCGAAGGCTTTTTGGCGGTCTGCGTCGGTGAATTCGGGCTTGGGCAGGCCGCCGCGCATTTGGGTGGCAGCCACGGTTTGGGCCACGCTGGTAGGCCAGGGCGAGAGCCAGTCAAAGTGGCCCGCTTGCGGGTGGTCCGACAAGGTGGTGCAGCGGGTGCAATGTTTCAGCACATGCTGGCTGTGAAAGCGGGTCAGCAGCACACCGTCATCGCCCGATGTGCTCAGGCCCACGGGGATGCGGATGCGCGCCAGGCTTTCGGGGGTGAAGATGACCCCGACGGGCACGGCCAGGCTGACGGCTGCCACACGGGGGTCGGGGCGCGGGTCATGGCCTTGGCCTTTTGTCTTGACATTGCCGCTGTGCACCACTTTCAAGTTGTCGGGGGCGTTGCTTTCGGTCAAAACTTTCGCCAATAAAAACTGGGTTTTGCGCTGCAGTTGGGGCCAGGTCTTTCCTCCCAAGCCGTTCAGACAAAAGCCGATGTCCGCGTCCAGGTTCTGCGCACAGTGCTGGATCAAATTCAACATGCGCCACTGCGCCCCGGCCAGCACCAGGCCAGTCACACCGCCTGCCGACATGCCGTGCACGCCCACGCGGCGGGTGTCCACCAATGGGGCCAGCTCGGGGTCACGCGCCACGGCGTCGATGGTCTCGCTCACGTCTTGCGGGCGGGTTTTCCAGCTCTCGGGGCCTGCTTTGCTGAAGTCTTGCCAGTTGTCGCCCCGGTGCTCGGGCTGGGCCACCACAAAACCGGCGCGGGCCAGTGTGGCGGCCAGCGTGTGCTCGGGCAAGGCGCTGCCAGCGGTGCCGTGCGACAAGACAATCAACGCCCGTTTGCCCGATGCCGCTGTTGAATCAGCTGGCAAAGGCGCTGCGTTGCTGGCGACCTGAACGGTGAATGCCCCTTGGGTCACGGGCTGGGCCGCTGCCGCAGTGGGGTAGACCAAGGTGATGGGCATGCCGTTCGTCTGAATCTGGCGCATGCCCACAGAGGTGACTTGGGCCTGGCTGGCGCTGGCGGCCAGCAAGCTGAAGGCGCACGCCAGGCGGGTGAATGTTTGGAGAGGGGTGGTCATGATGCAGTTGCTTTCATGGGTTTTGTTGTGGTTGAGTTGGTCTCTTGGTAGGAGCCCACCCCTGTGGGCGATTGCAGGCTCGCCATCGCCCACAGGGGTGGGCTCCTACAAAAACATCCAACTTCGTGCTTGGTGAGCGTTGGCTATGCTTGTGGTGCACGACTCAAAGTCCCTGGCTCAATCAACCCAGCCATTGGCCCCAAACCAGTTGGCCCAAATAACGCCCGGGCAGCAGGGTGAACATGCCTGTGACGATGCAGGCCCAGAAATACAGCCATTGCATGGTTTTGCGGTGGCCGGTGATGTTGCCCGCCGCCAAATACCGGAAGGCCCGGAACAGGCTGAACAGGGTCAGCGGAATGAGCAAATGGATGGGCGTGTAGCCCCAAAGGTTGGGCAGCCGGAAGTCGCGGATGAACATGCCCGTGAGCGCCGCCCCCAGCATGCAGGTGACCCAGGCGTAGCCCAAGGCGCGGTGCAGTTGGGGGCGAAGGGTTGCGCCCATGCGGGCCCAGAGGACCCAAGGGCCGATGGCGACGGCGCTGAGCGCCAGGCTCAGGTGCACGGCGATGATGGGCGTCAGGGATGAGGGTGGTGGCACGTTTTTTCTCTTGAATGGCTTGTGGTGCTTGCACTGTGGCGTGCCATGAGCCCGCTATCAATGCGTATGCGACGGCTGACCGTTCAGGCGGCGCGAGATGCTATGGGCGGGTGTGAATGGCGCACGCCAATGGACGTGTGCGCCGAATTTGTGGAGGCAGCCATGCCCGAGCAACGATAATCCCCCCAGATTTTTCGAGGAGCGTTTGTGGACCTGATGTTGTTGCTGAAAGCCGCCGTGATGGGCGTGGTCGAGGGTTTGACCGAGTTCTTGCCGATTTCGTCCACCGGGCATTTGATTTTGGCGGGGGCTTTGCTGGGCTTTGACGATGACAAAGCCAAGGTGTTCGACATCGCCATTCAGACGGGCGCGATTTTGGCGGTGATCATTGTGTATTGGCAAAAGATCAGCAGCACGGTGCGCGCTTTGCCGCACAGTGCCGATGCCCAGCGTTTTGCGCTCAATGTGTTCATCGCGTTTGTGCCGGCCGTGATCCTGGGCTTGATGTTTGGCAAGGCCATCAAGGCGAACCTGTTCACGCCCGAGGTGGTGGCGACCAGTTTCATCATTGGTGGTTTCATCATTTTGTGGGCCGAGCGCAGACAGGCCAGCGCTGTGCGCATTGGCGAGGTGGAAGACATGCGTTGGCAGGACGCTTTGAAGGTCGGACTGGTGCAGTGCCTGGCCATGATTCCGGGCACCAGCCGCAGCGGCGCGACCATCATTGGTGGCATGTTGCTGGGCATGTCGCGCAAGGCGGCGACCGATTTCTCTTTTTACCTGGCCATCCCCACGCTGATTGGGGCCGGGGCTTACAGCCTGTACAAAGACCGCGCTTTGCTGAGCATGGCCGATGCGCCGATGTTTGCGGTGGGCTTGGTGTTCTCGTTTTTGAGCGCCTGGGTGTGTGTGCGTTGGCTGCTCAAGTTCATCTCGACCAACAGCTTTGAGGTGTTTGCGTGGTACCGGATCGTGTTCGGTCTGGTGGTGCTGGGCACCAGCTACTTTGGGCTGGTGAGCTGGACGGCCTGATCAGGTCTGTTTTGGCCTGATTGGCTTGATCGGGGGGCCTTGGTGCGGTGCACCTTGGCGACATGCGGGGCCCTGTGTCGCGCCCAGAATGGAAGCCCCTTGTTTGACGCATCTTGCAGATGCGTTGGTTCACAGCCCTTTGCATGTCTGAAGTCCTGTCCGCCTCTTTCCGCCGCCTGGCCTGGTCCAACTTGCTGGCGCAGTCGGCCGAGCAGCTGAGCCTGGCCGCTGTCCCCATCGTGGCGGTGCTGCTGCTCAAGGCGGGGCCCGGCGAGATCGGTTTGCTGGCTTCCATCCAATCGCTGCCGTTTTTGCTGCTGTCGATGCCGCTGGGCCTGCTGGCGGACCGCACTTCGCGCACGCGCTTGATGGCGCTCGCCGAGGCCTTGCGGGCGCTGGCTTTGCTGCTTTTGTTGGCGCTGATCGTCACGGGCCATGTGTCGATTGCGGCTTTGGCCATCATTGGTTTCATGGCGGCAGTGGGCACGGTGGCTTTCAGTGTGGCTGCGCCTTCGTTGGTGCCTGCGCTGGTGCAGGTCGAGGGTCTGGCCCGGGCCAATGGGCGGTTGGAGTTGGCGCGCAGCGCGGCGTTTGCGGCAGGCCCGGCTTTGGCGGGCGCCTTGATCGCGTGGACCGGGGCGTCGGCGGCCTTTGTGCTGTCGGGCATGTTGTCGGTGGCGGCGGTGTTGTGCCTGCGCGGCATTGCAGAGCCAGCACGCGCGGCCATGCCAGCGCGCCACCCTTTGCTGGAGTTGCAAGACGGTGCCAAGTGGGTGTGGCAAAGCGATTTGCTCCGGCCCATGATGTTTTGCTCGATCGCCTGGAACATTTCCTGGTTCATGCTGCAAGCGGCCTATGTGCCTTATGCCATCAACGACCTGGGGCTGGACGCCAGTGGCGTGGGCATAACGCTGGCTTTGTATGGCGTGGGCATGATCGTGGGGGCCTTGCTGGCGCCGCGTGTGGTGCGGGCGCTGCCCTTTGGGCAGGCGATTTTGCTGGGGCCTTATTTCTCGGTGCTGGCGGCGGTCACCATGGCGCTGACGCTGTTTTGGCCCCAGGGTTGGGTGGCAGCTTTGTCTTACTTTTTGTACGGTGCGGGCCCGATCCTGTGGGTTATCACCTCGACCACCTTGCGCCAGACCGTCACGCCACGCGCCATGATCGGGCGGGTCACATCCATCGTCATCGTGGCGAGCACGGGCGCACGGCCTTTAGGCGCGGCGCTGGGCGGCTTGTTGGGGGTGTATTTTCCGGCCTCGGTGAGCCTGTGGTGCGTGGTGCTGGGCTTTGGGATGCAAGCGGTCATCATCACCGCATCCAAGGTGCGCACGCTCAAACGCCTGCCCGACCCTTTGCCCGATTGAATTAAAAAAACGAAGGAGACCAGGGCATGCATCCAGACGAATTTGAAGAATTGCTCAAGCGGTTTTCAGCCGCTGCCGAAGCGGGCGATGGCGAGGCCTTTGCGCAGTGCTTCACGCCAGACGGCGTGTACCACGACTACATCTACGGCGACCACACGGGCCGCGCCGACATTGCCCACATGATGAATGACTTGTTCCACCGCGATGCCGGGCCCGATTACCGCTGGGAGATGTTTGACCCGGTGTGCAATGGGCAAGTGGCCTATGCGCGGTCTTTGTCGAGCTTCACCTCGCGGGTGCCCGAGTTTGCGGGGCGGCAAGTGGTGATCGACGGCATCAGCCGCTTTGAGCTGAAGGATGGGCTGATTTGCGATTACAGCGAATCGGTCAATGGTGGCGTGGCCATGGTGCAGCTGGGGGTGGCCGCGCCGCGCCTGGAGAAGGTGCTCAAGCGCTGGAGCCAGCAGTTGATTGACCAGCCTGCGACCCAGGCATTTTTGGCCCGTGGCAAACGCACCGTTTGATTTGTTCCATCCTTCTTTGAAAGCCTGGCCATGAGTTTCCAAGACATCCTTTACAGCGTGGATCACCGCATCGCGACCATCACCTTGAACCGCCCGGACAAGCTCAACGCCTGGACCGCCGTGATGGAGCGCGAGGTGCGCGAGGCCATGGATGCTGCCGCCGCAGACGACGGTGTACGCGCCATCGTGCTCACGGGCGCAGGGCGGGGCTTTTGCGCGGGGGCCGACATGGATTTGCTCAAGGGCCTGGACCCGAGCGACATCACGGCCACCACCTGGACAAAACCTTTTGATGTGAACCAGCGGCTGGACTACCAGACACGCTATGGGTTTTACCCGGCGATCCCCAAGCCGGTGATTGGCATGCTCAACGGCGCAACCGCAGGCATTGGGCTGGTGCACGCCTTGTATTGCGACATCCGTTTTGCGGCGGACAACGCGGTGTTCACCACCGCGTTTTCAAGGCGCGGCTTGATTGCCGAACACGGTTTGAGCTGGATGCTGCCCCGCATCGTGGGCCACGCCAATGCGATGGATTTGTTGCTGTCGGCCCGCAAGCTGCTGGCCCCCGAGGCGCAGGCCATGGGCTTGGTCAACAAGGTGTTTGCGCCCGATGATTTGGCGGCCGCCACGTATGCCTATGCGCGTGATTTGGTGGACAACGTGTCGCCGCGCTCGATGGCGGTGATCAAGCGCCAGCAGTACGACGCGCCGTTTCAGACGCTGGCAGAAAACACCCGCCAGGCCAATGCTGAAATGGCCCGCAGCTTTGCAAGCGATGACTTTCGCGAAGGGGTGGCGCATTTCATGGAGAAACGCGCCCCGCAATTCACGGGCCGATGAATGTGCCAATGAATGCGCCGCGGTGGGCTGCGGCTTATTTGAGCGTCATCAGCGGGATGTCTTTGGCCGTGGCCAGTTTGTCGAGCTGAGCGCGGGTCTGGCTGGCCAAGAAGGCCTCGATGGCTTGGCGTGTGGCGGGCTTGAACAGGTCTTTGACCGGGTGGGCCAGTGGGACGCCAGCGGCTTCGCACAGGCGCTGCGCAAAGTGCGGCTCCAGGGCCGCCACGGCCACGCGGCCGTTTTTGCAGGCATAGATGCGGTAGCCCGCGTGTGCACCGCCCACCGCACCGTCGGGCGTGGTCATGCGCAGCTGGCGAGGCAGGGCCAGCCAGGCGGCGGCGTCGGACAGGGCCACTTCGTGGCGCGAGCCTTTGCCTGTGGTTTTGAGCGAGAGCACCGCCTTGAGCGTGGCTTCGCTGGCCATGAGCGCGCCGCCCATGTCGGCAAACAAACTCGGTGGCAGGTCCATGCCGTTGACGAGGCCCACCTCGGCTTGGTACGTCAAGTCGTGGCCGGGAATTTCGGCCAACGGGCCGGGTGCACCGACCACTTCGATCAGGCTGAGCGCGGGGTATTGCTTGCGCAGGGTTTTCCAGCTCAGGCCCAGCTTGGTCAGGGCAGAGGGGCGGAACGAGGTCAGCAGCACATCGGTCTTGGGCAACAGTTTGTGCAAGGCGGCTTGTCCGGCCTCGGTTTTGAGGTCGAGGGTGTGGTGTTTCACGCCCTTGTGCATCAGCGCGTAACCGTCGGGGGTGTAGTGCTGCATGGGGTCGCCTGAAGGCGGGTTGATCTTGGTGCAGCTGGCACCCATTTGGGCCAGGCGCATCAGGGCGGCAGGACCGGGCAGGTTGAGTGCGAGGCTGACGACGCGAACGCCGCGAAGGGGTTTGGTGGATGGCATGCGGATGACCTTGGAATTTTTGCTTCAGGATTATGTGCAAAGCGCTGACCGGGCACTGTCACCTGTGCAGTGGGGGCACAAAGACCGAGCCCCCACCACACGATGGGTTTCAAACGCCCAGATTGCGCAAGCTGGCCTCGATCGCTGCTGCGGTAGCGATGGGTTTTTCCATGGGGAAGAGGTGGGAGCCGTCGAGCATCATGATGCGGCCTTTGACGACCTGGTGGGTCAGGTCGGTGCCAGCCTGGCGCATCTCGGCCGAGTGCGTGCCGCCAATGAAGGCGGCGGGGCATTTGAGGGGTTTGCGCTTGAGCAGGCTGTCGAGTTTGTGCGGCAGGCTGTTGTAGATGGCGGTTTCGATGTCGCGGTCAAAGCTGAGCACGCGCTGGCCGCCTTCGTCGTGCGTGCCGAACTCAATGTAGTCCCGCAGCACCTGCGGGTCCCAGCGGGCAAATGATTTTTTGTGCGCAAAGCTCTCGAGTGCGGCCTGAGCGTCGGGCCAGTGGTGGCGGCGTTTTTGGCTGATGCGCCCGGGCGAGAGGGCACCGATCAGGGGGGTGCGTTTGGCCAGGCCCAAGGTGGTGGCCCGCCAGCCGCCCAGCACGGGGGAGTCGATCAGCACCACGCCACGCGCCAGTTCGGGGTGGCGGGCGGCGCACATGAGGCTCAAGATGCCGCCCAGCGAGTGACCGACCAAAAAGGCGGGTTCGCCATCGCCTTGTTTGTCACGGGCAAAGTCCGCCAGTTGTTGCACCAGATGCGGCCAGTTGTTGGTGACGGGGTATTGCGGGTCGTGGCCAAATTTTTCCACCGCGTCGACCGCAAAGCCGCGCTGACGCAGGTTGTCGAACAGCACGCGGTAGGTGCTGGCCGGAAAGCTGTTGCCGTGCGAGAAGATGATGCGGGCGGTCATCAGATCAGTTTCTCTTCAGGCGTCGTGATTTTCTTGAGCAAGGTGTTGCGCTGGGCGGACACCATGAGCGGGATGTCGGTCGCGCCGCCGTTCCACATGGGGTCTTCGATGCTGTCGAACATCTGGCGCAGTTTGTCGCCCCAGCTCGTGCGCAGCATTTTGAAGTAGGGGTTGTGCTCGTCGATGCACATGATGCGGTCGGTCTGCAAGCTGCCCGCCTGATACACCACCATGTCCAGCGGCAGGCCGACCGACAGGTTGGATTTGAGGGTCGAGTCCATCGACACCAAGGCGCATTTGGCCGCCTCGTCCAGCGGGGTGTCGGGGGTGATGACACGGTCGAGCACGGGTTTGCCGTATTTGGATTCGCCGATCTGAAAGTAGGGCGTCTCATCGGTGGCTTCGATGAAGTTGCCGGGTGAATAGACCTGGAACAGGCGCATGCCTTCGCCGCCGATCTGGCCACCAAAAATCATGGACACGTTGAACTCCACACCCGAGGCGCGCAGCGCAGCGGCATCGCGCTCGTACACGCGGCGCACGGCCGCACCCAGCACGCGGGTGGCGTCGAACATGCTTTTGGCGTTCCAGATGGTCAGGGGTTCGTCTTGCCCGGGCTCGACCAGTTTTTCGATTTGCAGCACTTCGCGCACCGATTGTGAAATGCTCAAGTTGCCCGCTGACAACAAGGTCATGAAGCGGTCGCCTGCTTTTTCATAGACGATCATTTTGCGGAAGGTGCTGATCTGGTCGAGCCCCGCATTGGTGCGTGAATCGGACAGGAACACCAGCCCGGCGCGGGTTTTGACGGCAACACAGTAGGTCATGTGGGGGCTCTTTAGTTTTTGGGCAGCAAACGCTGCAGGGCATACAGGGCGTCGAGCGCTTCGCGGGGGCTGAGCGCATCGGGGTTGATTTGCGCCAGGGCGACTTCGATGGGGCTGGGGCCGGTGGCTTCGGATTCGGGCGGTGGGGCGAACAGGTCCACCTGCTGGCGGCTTTCGGTGGCCCCGGCCTCCAAAGCGCTCAGCGCGTGGCGTGCGTGGTTGAGCACAGCCGCTGGCATGCCTGCCAAGCGGGCCACTTGCACGCCATAACTCTTGCTGGCCGGGCCAGGTTGCAGCTCGTGCAAGAAGACGATGGACGCGCCAGACTCGGCCGCGCTCACATGCATGTTGACGGCCGCCGTGTGCGTGGCCGGGAACTCGGTCAGCTCGAAGTAGTGCGTGGCAAACAGCGCAAAGGCTTGCGTTTTGTTGTGCAGGTGCGTGGCGATGCCGCTGGCCAGAGCCAGTCCGTCAAAAGTCGAGGTGCCGCGCCCGATCTCGTCCATCAGCACCAGGCTGTGGGGCGTGGCGCTGTGCAAAATTTGTGCGGCCTCGGTCATCTCCAGCATGAAGGTCGATTGCGCGTTGGCCAGGTCGTCGGCCGCGCCGATGCGGGTGTGGATGGCGTCGATGGGGCCTAGGCGGCAGCGGCTGGCAGGTACATGGCTGCCGATGCTGGCCAAGAGCACGATCAGCGCCACCTGGCGCATGTAGGTCGATTTACCGCCCATGTTGGGGCCGGTGATGATTTGCAGGCGCTGCTTGGTGCCCAGCACCGTGTCGTTGGCGATGAAGCTGGCCCCCGACATTTGGGCCAGGCGCGCTTCGACCACCGGGTGGCGGCCTTGGCGGATTTCGATGCAAGGCTCTTTGGTGAATTCGGGGGCGCACCAATTGAGGGTGAGCGAGCGCTCGGTCAGGGCGCACAACACGTCCAGGCTGGCCATGGCCTGCGCCAGTGCGGTGAGCGCGGGCACAAAGGGCTGCAGCTGGTCGAGCAGTCCTTCATAGAGCCACTTCTCGCGGGCCAAGGCGCGCTCTTGTGCCGACAGGGCCTTGTCTTCAAAAGTCTTGAGCTCGGGCGTGATGAAACGTTCGGCGTTTTTCAGGGTCTGGCGGCGGCGGTAGTCGTCAGGCACCTTGTCGAGTTGCCCCTGCGTGACTTCGATGTAAAAGCCATGCACTTTGTTGAATTGCACGCGCAGGTTGGCAATGCCGGTGCGCTCTTTTTCGCGGGTTTCCAGGTCGAGCAAAAACGCATCGCAGTTGGTCTGGATGCCGCGCAACTCGTCCAGCTCGGCGTCCAGGCCGTCTGCGATCACACCGCCGTCGCGAACCAAGGCGGACGGCTCTTCGAGCAAGGCCATTTGCAGAAGTTCGGCGCAGTTTGTGGGCGGGGTCAGCCAGCGGGCCATACCTGCCAACAAGCTGCCCGGCTCAGGCTGAAGGTCTTGCAGTTGCACCGAGAGTGCAGCCGCACGCGCCAGCGCATGGCGCAGCGCCACCAGTTCGCGCGGGCGCACCTGGCGCAGCGCGGTGCGGGCGGTGATGCGCTCCACGTCGCTCGCGCCTTTGAGCTGTTCGCGCAGGCTGCTCCAGGGACCTGAGCCACTCTCGCCGCGCAATACGGCTTGGGCTTGCAGGCGGTCCCTCGCGGCTTGGCGCTCGCGCGGTGGGCTGAGCAGCCAGCTTTTGAGCAAGCGGCTGCCCATGCCGGTCATGCAGGTGTCGAGCAGGGCAAACAAAGTGGGGGAATCCGATGCGCTCTCGCCGCGCAGGGTTTGGGTCAGCTCCAAGTTGCGGCGGGTGCTGGCGGGCAGGTCAATCAGCGCGTCCGAGCGCTGCACCTGCACCCGCTGCACATGCGGCAGGCTGCGGCCTTGGGTGTGTTCGGCATAAGTGAGCAGCGCCGCAGCGGCGGCGTGTGCGTCGGCCAGCGCATCGGCGTTCCAGGCGGCGAGCGACGCGGCTTGCAATTGCTCGAGCAGCTTGCGCTGGCCCAGGCCTGCGTCGAACTGGAAATCGGGCCGCATGGCAAAGGACCAGCTGCCCCGGCCTGCGGTTTTGAGGCCGCGCAGTTTTTGCTCAAAGGTGGGCGTCATGCCCGCGCTGGCCAGCAGTTCGCTGGGCGCGATGCGGTCCACCCAATCGGCCAGCTCGTCCTGTGCGCATTCGGCCAGGTGCACCACGCCTTGGGTGACGCTCAGCCACGCCAGGCCGCAGCGGTTTTTACCCGCTTGGTGCACGGCCAGCAAGATGGCTTCGCTTTTGTCGGAGAGCAGCTCGGTGTCGGTGAGGGTGCCGGGGGTGACCACGCGCACCACTTTGCGCTCGACCGGGCCTTTGGACGTGGCCACATCGCCCACTTGCTCACAAATGGCGACGGACTCGCCCAGCTTGATGAGCCGGGCCAAATAGGTTTCGACCGAATGGAAAGGCACGCCCGCCATGAGCACGGGTTGCCCGGCCGACTGACCCCGGCGCGTCAAGGTGATGTCGAGCAGGCCTGCGGCTTTTTCGGCGTCGCCAAAGAACAGCTCGTAAAAGTCGCCCATGCGGTAGAACACCAGCGTGTCTGGAAACTCCGCCTTGATGCCCAGGTACTGGGCCATCATGGGCGTGTGGCCAGCGTAGTCAGCAGGACTGGGGGCAGGAGAGGTGTCGTTTGGCATCAAGGGCTGGGCCGACTCGGCAAGTGGTCACCGGGGCAGGGGTGCAATGGTGGGGCAGCGCTGATTTTATTCGGCGCGGAGGGAACGGGTGAGCTTGACGTGATGAACGAAAGTTTGGGGGATATGGAATGCCTGAAAAACCACGTGACTTGATGGCTCTGGGCCTGGTTTTGATTGGATGTGCGGCAAGGCCTGCGAAGGTCTTTGGCTCGCAGAATTGCATTTACTTACAATGTAAGCTTGTCAACTCCCAGGGCTCAGGCGAGCCCGTTGTATGGAAATAGCGATACTTTTTGCCCTCATCTGCCTGAACGGGGTGTTTGCCATGTCCGAGATTGCCTTGGTCACGGCCCGCAAAGCCCGGCTTCAGAAGCTCATTGATGAGGGCGACAGCGGCGCGGCAGCGGCTGTCAAGCTGGGGGAAGACCCCACGCGTTTTTTGTCCACCATTCAGATCGGCATCACCTCCATTGGTGTTTTGAACGGTATCGTGGGTGAGGCCGCTTTGGCTGTCCCCATGGCCATGTGGCTGGTTTCTTTGGGTGTGCCCGATGCCTATGCCAGCTTTGCCGCCACCGGCATTGTGGTGTTGACCATCACCTATTTCTCGATTGTGGTGGGCGAGTTGGTGCCCAAGCGCATCGGCCAGTCTTACCCCGAAACCTTTGCCCGCCTGGTGGCCCGGCCCATCAACTTTTTGGCGCTGGCGACCAAGCCTTTTGTGATTTTGTTGTCCGCCTCCACCCGCGCTTTGCTGCGCCTGATGGGCGTGAAGGAGACCAAGGGCACGCCCGTGACCGAGGAAGAAATCCACGCCATGCTGGTCGAAGGCACCTCGGCGGGCGTGATCGAGTCGCACGAGCACACCATGGTCCGCAACGTGTTTCGCTTGGACGACCGGCAAATTGGCTCGCTCATGGTGCCGCGTGCCGACATCGTGTGCCTGGATGTGGACGATTCATTTGAAGACAACCTGCGCCACATCGAAGAGTCGGACCATGCCCGCTTCCCGGTGGTGCAAGGCGGCATTGAAAACATCCTGGGCGTGATCAACGCCCGCCAGTGGCTCACGCGTGCCCTGAAAGACAAGTCGCAGTCGCTGCGTGAGCAAGCGCTGCAAAGCCCGTTGTATGTGCCCGAGACCATCACCGGCATGGAGTTGCTGGACAACTTCCGGCTGTCCGATGTGCACATGGCCTTTGTGATCGACGAGTACGGTGAGGTGCAGGGCATCATCACACTGCAGGACTTGATCGAGGCGATCACGGGCGAGTTCCAGCCGCGAGACCCCGAAACCTCCTGGGCGGTGCAGCGCGAAGACGGCAGCTGGTTGCTCGACGGCCACATTCCGGTGCCCGAACTCAAGGACCGCCTGGGCCTGGAAGAGGTGCCCGAAGAAGAGCGCGGCCGCTACCACACCCTGAGCGGCATGATCATGCTGCTGACCGGCACCTTGCCCAAGGTGGCCGATGCGGTGCAGTGGGAAGGCTGGAAGCTGGAGATCGTGGACATGGACGGGCGTGCCATCGACAAGGTGCTGGCCATGCGCTTGCCCCCCCCCGAGGGCGATTCAGGCGACGAGTCAACGGCCGGCAACTGATCGGCCTGCAGGCACAAAAAAAGCACCTCGTTTGAGGTGCTTTTTTTTGCGCTGAAGACGAGGGTTGGACGCGTCCGTCGCGTGCTTAAAACGGTGCGTCTTTGCGCTCGTCGCTGGCCGCTTCAGTGCTTTCGCTGGGGGCATCGTCAGCGCCTTCGGCGTCCGGGTTGTGCGTGTCGCCTGTGCGCTCGCGGCTCAGGGCGTCCACGGCGGTGCGCACGTTGGCTTTGTCGCCCGCGCTGGCAAATTTGCTGTACTTGCCCAAGATGGTGACCAGCTGGCCGTAAATGCGGGGGGCGCCTGCCAGGCATTCTTTTTGTTCCAGAAAGTCGGACTCGCCTGTGAAGTTACCGATCAGGCCACCGGCTTCGGTGACCAGCAGCGAGCCTGCAGCCACGTCCCAAGGCGAGAGGCCGGTTTCAAAGAAACCGTCGGTGAAACCTGCGGCCACGTAGGCCAGGTCGAGTGCTGCAGAACCGGGGCGGCGCAGGCCAGCGGTGCGCTGCATCACATCGCCCATCATGCGCAGGTACTGGTTAAAGTTGTCGCCTTTGCGGAAGGGAAAACCTGTGGAGATGATGCATTCCTGCAAGCGGATGCGCTTGCTCACGCGCAGGCGGCGGTCGTTCATGAACGCGCCACGGCCTTTGGTGGCGGTGAACAAATCGTTGCGGGTGGGGTCGTAAATGACGGCTTGCTCGATCTTGCCGCGCACTTGCAGGGCAATGCTCACGCAGTAAACGGGGAAGCCGTGGATGAAGTTGGTCGTGCCGTCCAGGGGGTCGATGATCCAGATATGGTCAGCGAGCGGGTTGCCGAATTCGCGGCCCGACTCTTCGGCCAGGATGCCGTGGTCGGGGTAGGCGGTCAGCAGGGTGTCGATGATGACTTTTTCAGCGGCGTGGTCGACTTCGGTGACGAAGTCATTGACCTGCTTTTGCGAGATGCGAACCGCTTCAACGTCGAGCGCAGCGCGGTTGATGATGGCGCCAGCGGCGCGCGCAGCCTTGATGGCCACGTTGAGCATGGGGTGGAGATTGGACGACATGAATTGTGTGAAGAACGGTGCAACGCACGCACGATCGCGGCGACAAGGGACGCATTTTCTCATGAAAAGCCCAGCAAGCCGTCGCTGGCGCGTCATAAGCTTGGACGTTCACGCAGCCACTCAGGCGAACGGCGGGTGTCCAGCACGGCCAATACAGTGGCTTTTTTGCCTTCGAGCAAATAGTAAATGGCAAAGGGAAAGCGGCTTCCCAAGCTTCGAAACGCGCCGCTGGGTTGAATTTTGATATGAACACCGGCACTGATTTGCAAGGCATCAATGTCAGCGTACAAGCTGTTTAAAAAGTAAGCACCTATGCCAGCTTGCTGGTGTTCGTAAAACCAGTAAGCCGCCAACAAATCGTCTTGTGCCGCTTGCGTGATCTCGATGGACTCGCAGCCATTCATGGCTTGCCTGGCTCAGTGGCTTGGGGTTGGGCGGGTCAGGGTGCGCAAGCGCTCTTTGGCTTGATCCCAAGGCAGGCAGCTTTCCTGGCCTGACTTCAGGCGTTCCAATCGTGCGGCAAGCACCTGTTGGTGCCAGGGGGGCGTCAGGTCTTCGGTGGGGTTTTGAGACAAGGACTGCCACAAAATTTCCATGGCCAGCAAGCTTTCCGCCTTGGGCAAGTCTTTCAGGTGGTCAAATTTCATGGGTTTTCCTGCAAGTCTGTTGGACCGGCTCAGTTTAGCAAAACCAAGCTTGAAGGGCTGCATCGGGCGCAGCGTATGGGAGCGTGGACAATCGGGGCATGCAAACGCGATTCATCTTGATAGAAACCAGCCATGCCGGCAACGTGGGTGCTGCTGCCCGTGCCCTGAAAGTCATGGGTTTTGACGATCTGGTGCTGGTGGCACCGCGCTGGCCCAATGTGCTGCGCAAAGAAGAAACCATCCAGCGCGCCAGCGGGGCCAACGATGTGCTGGCCAAGGCCCGTGTGGTGGGCACGCTCGAAGAGGCTTTGGACGGCGTGACCCATCTGTGTGCCACGGCCATGACCCCGCGCGACTTTGGCCCGCCCACGCGCTCGCCGCGTGAGCATTTTGCCGAGCTGACACGGCCCGGTGCGCCCGAGCAGTGTGTGGCCTTCTTGTTCGGCTCTGAGCGGTTTGGCATGAAAAACGAGGATGTTTACCGCTGCCATGTGGCGCTTTCCATTCCCACCAACCCTCAGTTTGGCTCGCTCAATTTGGGCTCGGCCATTCAGGTGGTGGCTTACGACTGGCGGGTGGCTTTGGGTGGCTTTCCGGTGCAGGGCGCTGTACCGCCGGCTGACAAAGCCGATGCACAGCAGGTGGCGGGCATGCTGGGTCACTGGGAGCAGGCGCTGACCGACATCGGCTTTCTGGACCCGGCCGCGCCGAAAAAGCTGATGCCACGCCTGAACCAGTTGTTCAACCGGGCTGATTTGAGCCCGGAAGAAATCCACATCCTGCGCGGGGTGGCGAAGGCCATGATCCAAAACGCCAGCGCCAAGCGATAGACTCAAAGCCTATGTTTTCTCGCCTTCGCTCCGACATCCAATGCATCCTTGACCGGGACCCCGCAGCACGCACCGCTTGGGAGGTGCTGACCTGTTACCCGGGCCTGCACGCTTTGGTGCTGCACCGCCGGGCGCACTGGTGCTGGAGCCATGGCTTCAAGTGGCTGGGGCGCTTCATTTCGCATGTGTCGCGCTGGCTCACGGGCATCGAGATCCATCCCGGTGCGCAGATTGGCGAGCGGGTGTTTTTTGACCATGGCATGGGCATCGTGATTGGCGAGACAGCCCAAATTGGCGAGGGTTGCACCATCTACCACGGCGTTACTTTGGGCGGCACATCGCTGTACAAAGGGGCCAAGCGCCACCCGACTTTGGGCCGCGATGTGGTGATCGGCGCGGGGGCCAAGGTGCTGGGCGGTTTTGAGGTGGGCGATGGGGCCAAGGTGGGCTCGAACGCGGTGGTGACCAAGCCGGTGCCCGCCGGGGCCACGGCAGTGGGCAACCCGGCGCGCATCATCCAGGCCGAACAAGACGCCAAGCGCGAAGAAGTGGCTTCCAAAATGGGTTTCTCGGCCTATGGCGTGACGCAAAACGACGACCCGCTGAGCCAGGCCTTGCGCGGCCTGATCGACAACGCGGCTGGCCAAGAGCACCAAATTGCCATGATCTGGCAAGCCCTGGAGCAGTTGTGTGCCCAGCAACACATGGCCATGCCCGGTGATGCCGCCAAGCGTGAGACCTTCGAGGCCGACAAATTCAACGAGTTGGTGGGTAAGTAATTCCTGACCTGCTTTGTAGGCGCGGTCTCTGACCGCGATTCCTGGGCTGCGTATTCCCGCGCTCAGACGTCTGCCGACTTGGATCAGCTGGCGGCTTGCAAAGCGGCAGCTGCGGCCATCAGCGCTTTGCGGCGTTCGTGCAGGCTGCGCCAGCGTTGCTGGGCTTCGGGGTCTTGCCCGGTGCTGGCCTGGGTCAGGGCTTCGGTTTCGAGCTGCTTGAGGCGGTCGATCATCAGCATGGTGAGCAAGCGGCGCAGTTCCTGCCGGGCTTCTTGCGGGTCGGGTGGGGTGGCGTCTTCGCTGCCGGCCACGGCGTTGAGTTTGTCTTGCGCCATCCAGCGGGTGGCGTCGTCTGCAAAGGGCTGGCCTTGCATGTGCTCGCGCAAGGTGGACCAGCCCAAAGCCCCTTGTTCATGGAACACAGATTCGAGCCACGCAAACAGCGGGCCATGCGGCGGGGGCAGGGCGCACAGCATGGCGTGGTCTTCGCCTGCCAAGGTTTCCCACAGCGCCATGTTGCCCAGCAGCAGGCGGGCGGCGTGGTCGGCCCGGCTGGCAGGCACTGTGCGCGGGCCGGTGTAGACCGGGGGCTGCTCGCGTTTGTATTTGCCGTTGCCAAACTTGCTGCCCGGTGTCCAGTTGGGGTTTTTGCTTTTCCAGTTGTTGCCGCCTGTAAAGCCGCCACCCGCGTTGTTGTACGCGTTGGCATAAGCCGCAGCGCCGCTCGCCTGGCCGCCGTCGCCGCTCCAAGCGGGTGGCTCGCCGTAGTGCGGCTCAAAGTGCGGGAAATCATCGCCACCTGTTTGAGGGCTGTGGCCAGGCGCAGCAAAGGCGGGCGATGGTGCGGCTGGGCTGGGGCCCCGCGCAAAGCGTTGGTCACTGGCCGCTTGTTGGCCCCACAGTTTTTCCAGGCCTGCCGTTTCCAGCTGGATGAGTTGCGCCAACTCTGACAGCAATTGCTGCTTGAGTGCGCCTTCGGGCAGCAGCTGCCAAAGCGGGCGGGCCTGGCTGGACAGGCGGGCGCGGCCTTCGGCGGTTTGCAGGTCGCAGTCGGCGCTGGCCGCTTCGATCAAAAAGCGCGACAGGGGCATGGCCTGCTTTATTTGCTCGGCAAAAGCCTCTTGGCCAAACTCGCGCACATAGCTGTCGGGGTCGTGCTCGGCAGGCAAAAACAAGAACTTGATGCTGCGCACATCGGTGGCGTAGGGCAGTGCGCCGTCGAGCGCCTTGCGGGCAGCGCGGCGGCCTGCGCCGTCGCCGTCAAAGCTGAAGACCACCGAGTCGGTGAAGCGGAACAGCTTTTGCACATGGTCGGGTGTGCAAGCCGTGCCCAGCGTGGCCACGGCGTTGGCAAAGCCGAGTTGCGCCAGTGCCACCACGTCCATGTAGCCTTCGGTCACGAGCACGTAGCCCGCACTGTGCAGGGCTTCGCGCGCTTCATACAGGCCATACAGCTCGCGGCCTTTGTGGAAGACCGGGGTTTCGGGCGAGTTCAAATATTTTGGGGTGCCTGCGCCGATCACCCGCCCGCCAAAGCCGATGCACTCGCCTTTGATGTTGCGGATCGGGAACATGATGCGGTCCCGAAAACGGTCGTAGCGTTTGTCGTCTTCCTCGTTGACGATCACCAAACCTGACTCGGCCAACAGCGGGTCGTCGTATTTGGGGAAGATGCTGGCCAGACTGCGCCAGCCCTCGGGCGCGTAGCCCAGACCAAAGCGCTTGGCGATTTGCCCGGACAGGCCCCGGCCCTTGAGGTAGTCGATGGCGTGCGGGGTAATCTTGAGCTGGTCTCGGTAGGCCTCGCCTGCTTTTTCCAGCACATCGCTCAGGCTGTCTTGTTTGGCCTTGGCAGCGGCGGCGCGGGCGCGGTCTTCGGGCGACTGCTGTTCTTCGGGCACCACCATGCCGGTTTGTTGGGCCAGGTCCTTCACCGCTTCGATGAAGGTCATGCCCGCGTGCTCCATCAGGAAGCCGATGGCATTGCCGTTTTTGCCGCAGCCAAAGCAGTGGAAAAACTGCTTGGTGGGGCTGACGCTGAAGCTGGGCGATTTTTCGCCATGGAAAGGGCACAGGCCCATGAAGTTGGCCCCGCCTTTCTTGAGCTGCACGTACTTGCCCACGATGTCGACCACGTCGACGCGGGACAGCAACTCCTGGATGAAAGACTGGGGGATGGCCATAAGAGGGCTATTTTCGCCGATAAGGGCGGTTCATCCCGTGCAGGTTTCGGGGCAAACCAGCATGGATTTCAGCGCTGGGTCAGGCAAACTGTTCAACATCCAACCGTTAGCCGAAACAGGACCCGTTCATGACCGATACCAAAGTCAGCATCTTTGACCAAGACCTGCCCCAAACCCCCGCCAACCACGCGCCGATTTCGCCCTTGAGCTTCATCGAGCGCACGGCCGAGGTCTACCCCCAGCGCCTGGCCATCGTGCATGGCGATTTGCGCCAGGACTGGGCCACCACTTACCGCCGCACCCGCCAGCTGGCCAGTGCGCTGGCGCAGGCGGGCATTGGCAAGAACGACACGGTGGCCGTGATGCTGCCCAACACGCCGCCCATGGTGGAGGCGCACTTCGGCATCCCCATGGCCGGGGCGGTGCTCAACGCCCTGAACACCCGGCTGGACCCCGAGACGGTGGCCTTCATGCTCGACCATGGCGAGGCGAAGGCGGTGATCGTGGACCCGGAGTTTGCTGGCGTGATGAAAAAAGCCCTGGCGCTGCGCCAGTCCACACGGCCCGTGCTGGTGATCGATGTGGAAGACGCGCTGTACACGGGCCCGACTGAAAAACTGGGCTCGGTGACTTACGAAGACTTTGTGGCCAGCGGCGATGCCGACTTTGCCTGGAGCCTGCCCGGCAATGAGTGGGACGCGATTGCACTGAACTACACCAGCGGCACCACGGGCAACCCCAAGGGGGTGGTCTACCACCACCGGGGCGCGGCGACGAACGCGATCTCGAACATTCTGGAATGGGACATGCCCAAGCACGCGGCGTATTTATGGACGCTGCCCATGTTCCATTGCAACGGCTGGTGTTTCCCGTGGACGGTGGCGGCGCGTGCGGGCGTGAACGTGTGCCTGCGCAAGGTGGACGCGCAGGCCATGTTTGATGCCATGCGCGACCATGGTGTCACCCATTACTGCGGTGCGCCCATCGTGCACGGCCTGCTGGTCAACGCCCCGGCCGCGATGAAGGCGGGGGTGCCCGCAGGCATCAAGGCGATGGTGGCGGGTGCGGCACCCCCGGCCTCGATGATCGAGGGCATGGAGCAGATGGGCTTTGACTTGACCCATGTGTACGGCCTGACCGAGGTCTATGGCCCGGCCACCGTCTGCCCCAAGCACCCCGAGTGGGACGCGCTGGACATTGGTGACCGCGCACGGCTGAATGCCCGCCAAGGCGTGCGTTACCACCTGCAGCGCGATGTGCGGGTGCTCAACCCCGAAACCATGCAGCCCGTGCCACAAGATGGCGAGACCATGGGCGAGATCATGTTCAAGGGCAACATCACCATGAAGGGTTACCTCAAGAACCCCAAGGCCACACAAGAGGCCTTTGCGGGCGGTTGGTTCCACAGCGGCGACTTGGCGGTGCAGTACCCCGACGGCTATTTCAAGATCAAGGACCGCAGCAAAGACATCATCATTTCGGGTGGTGAGAACATTTCATCGATCGAGGTGGAAGACGTGTTGTACCGCCACCCCGCTGTGCTGGCCGCCGCCGTGGTGGCCAAGCCCGATGCGCGCTGGGGCGAGACGCCTTGCGCCTTTGTGGAGCTGAAGGCCGACGCCCAGGTCACGGCCGAGCAGATCGTGGCGCATTGCAAGCAGCATTTGGCGGGCTTCAAGGTGCCGCGAGCCGTGGTGTTTGGCGAGTTGCCCAAAACCAGCACGGGCAAGATCCAGAAGTTTGAATTGCGCAAGCAGGCGGGGTCGGCAGCGGCGATTGACGTGTGAGTCAAGCTTGAGCCAGGCTCCGAGTGGTCCTGTTGTTTCTGTGCGGCTCCAATGACAAAGGCCACCTTGCGGTGGCCTTGGATTGGGGTCTGACGTGGGTCAGGCCCGCTGAAAGTGCGGGGCTTTTGTCAGCTCAGGCCTTGCTTTTCTTTTTGGACTTTTTGCTTTTCTTGGCGGTCTTCTTGGCTGCTTTTTTCTTGGCAGGTGCTTCGGCTTTGGGGGTGGCAGCTGGGGCAGGTGTGGGGGTTACAGCCGGGTTGGCGGTCACGGCAGGGGCTGCAACAGGCGCGGGGGCCGGGGCAGG
>NZ_JAFEIF010000028.1 GCF_017848645.1 Limnohabitans sp.
TTCCTGCCCGCCCCCCCAAAGCGACGAGCGCCAGCCCGGCCGTGGCCAGCGCAGCGCCAACCACCCCTGCCGCCGTCACGCCCATGGGCTGGATGCACACCGCCCGTTTTTTGACCACCGCCGCACAACTGCACCACTTGCCCGCGATGGACACCCCTGAAATCGCTTTTGTGGGCCGCTCCAACGCGGGCAAATCCACCTGCATCAACACCCTGACGCAAAAAAAACAGCTGGCCTTTGCCTCCAAAAAGCCCGGCCGCACCCAGCACATCAACCTGTTTGCACTGGGCAAGCAAGGCATCACCGACGCGGTGCTGGCCGATCTGCCCGGCTACGGCTACGCCGCCGTGGCCAAGATGGACAAGCTGCGTTGGCAGCAGGTCATGGCCAACTATTTGGTCAGCCGCGAAAACCTCAAGGGCATTGTCATGATGTGCGACCCGCGCCACGGCCTGACCGAGCTCGATGACATCCTGCTCGAAGTGATCCGTCCCCGCGTCGAAGAAGGCCTGAAGTTCCTGATCATCCTGACCAAGGCCGACAAGCTCACCCGCGCCGAACAGGCCAAGGCCTTGTCGATTGCGCGACTGCAAGCCGGTGGCGGCGAGGTGAAACTCTTTTCGGCCCTGAAAAAGCAGGGGGTGGACGAAGTGGCCCAACTGCTTTGGGACTGGACCCACCCTGCTGGCGGTGCAGCGTCTGCAGCGTCTGCCGCCCCTGCCGCCGAGCCCCCCGAAGAAGAACCCGAAGCCCTGGACGAGTGAGCCTGCGCTGAACACAGCCACGGCCCACCGCCCCACAAGGAGTGATCCGCCGTGCATCCCGACATCCAGACCTGGCAGCAAGCCCTGCCCCACGGCATCACCCTGAGCTGCCGCGCCTGCGGCGAGCCGGATCGACCCGTGCTGCTGTTTTTGCACGGCTTTCCTGAAGGGGCCTGGGTCTGGGACCCATTGCTGCTGCATTTTTCCCGGCCCGAAAACGGTGGCTACCGCTGCGTGGCCCCCAATTTGCGCGGCTACGAACGCTCCAGCGCCCCCGAAGACGTGAAGGCCTACCGCGCCAAACACCTGGTGCAGGACATCGTGGCCTTGATCGACAGCGAATGCGGCCCGCTCCAAGACGGCCGACCACTGGCCGCACTCATCGCCCACGACTGGGGCGGCGCCGTGGCCTGGAGCCTGGCCAACCAGCACCCTGAGCGGCTGCGCCAGCTGGTCATCGTCAACTCGCCCCACCCCGGCCCCTTCCTGCGGGCCTTGCAACACGACCCGGCGCAGCAAGCAGCCAGCGCGTACATGAATTTTCTGGTGCAGCCCGATGCGGCCGCGCAACTGGCGGCCCATGACTTCGAGCGCCTGTTCGGTTTTTTGACCGGCCAGGACCACTCGCTGCAATCGCTCACCGCGCAATCCGCCAAAGCCTCGGCGCACTGGCTCACACCTGCCGTGAAAGCGCAATACCGCGAGGTCTGGCAGCACGGTTTGCAAGGAGGCCTGAACTACTACCGCGCATCACCCCTGCGCCCGGCCACCGCCGACGACCCGGGAGCCAGCACTGTGCAGATCCCGCCCGAGACGCTGAGCATCGATGTGCCCACGCTGGTGCTCTGGGCCCAGGACGATGTGGCCTTGCTGCCCTGCCTGACCGAAGGGCTGGACGCGCACATCCCCGATCTGACGCTGGTGCCGATTGAACAGGCCACGCACTGGGTGGTGCACGAGCGTGCCGAGCGCGTCATCACCGAAATCGCAGGCTTTTTGCAGCCACAGACCGCTCAACCGCCCCCATAAAAACCCGGCTCGCCCTCGGGCCGGGTCTTGAAGCGCTTGTGCACCCAGTAGTACTGCTCGGGCATGGTGTCGATCAGGGTCTGCAGTTCTCGGTTCATGCGGGCGGTGTCGGCCAAGGCGTCTTCGCTCGGAAAATCCGCCCACAGCGGCCCCAGCTCCAGACAATAGCCCTGCGCGGTCATGCGTGTGGCCGCCGTCATCACCCGGGCCCGCCCCAAGCGCGCAAAGCGCGACAGCGATGGCAGCGTGGCCGCTTGCACACCATAAAAGGGCACGAACACCGACTCGTTGCGCCCGAAATCCATGTCCGGCAACAAATACAGCTTGTCTCCCTGGCGTAAGCCCGACACGATTTGCTTGACCCCCTGTTGGCGGAAATACAGGCTGACCTGACCCGATCGATTGCGCCCTTGGCGCACCCACTCGTCGAGGGCCGCATTGCGCTGGCGCACATAAATGCTGGCCATGTGCACGCCATGCAACTGGGTCAGGGCGCTGCCGCCCGCGTCCAGCCCCACAAAGTGCGGTGCCAACATCACCACGGGCTCGGGGCCGAGCAAGGGCGTCACATCGCCTTGCAGCTGCAAGCGCCTGCGCAGCTGCGCGGGCGAGCCGTGCCAAAGCCAGGACCGGTCGAGCAGCGACTGCGCCACACCCACAAAGTGCCTGCGGGCCAAGTGAGCGCGCTGGCGGGGCGTTTTTTGCGGAAAGCACAAGGCCAGATTGACCTGCACAATGCGCCGCCGCGACCGGGCCAAGGCCCACAGCACATGGCCCAAGACCCAGCCCAGAGCGCGCAAGGCCCCCAAAGGCCAGGGCGCCAGCAAGCGCATGAGCAAAACCACCGGGTGCATCAGGCGTCCTTGCGTGGGGCTTTGTAGCGGGCATAACCCCACAAATACTGCTGCGGGCAAGCCAGCACCATGGCCTCCATGGCCTGGTTGATCTGCACCACCGCCGTCTCCAGATCGGGTGACAAATCGTGGCCCAGCGGCTGGGTGTGCAAGCGGTAGCCGCGCCCCCAGGGCAAGCGCTCGCCCCAAATCAGCACGACTTTGGCCCCGGTTTGCAAGGCCAGCCGGGCCGCCAGTGTCATCGTGTAGGCCGGTTTGCCAAAGTAAGGGGCCCATTGGCCCATGCCCTCGGGCGGCACCTGGTCGGGCAACAAACCCACGGCCTCGCCCGCCCGCAAGGCCTTGATCATCTGACGCACCCCCGCCAGCGTGGTGGGCACCGCCTGCAAACCCGGGCGGTTGCGGGCCAAGGCCATCACCTCATTCAAGGCCGCCAAGCGCGCCGGGCGGTACAAAACGGTCAACTGGCCGTGCTGCGCCCCAAAGCGCAGCGCCAACGCCTGGGCGGTGATCTCAAAGCAGCCCATGTGCGGGGTCAGGAACAACACGCCTTGGCCTTGGGCATAGGCCTCGGCTGCAGCCCGGTCATCGGCCCAAGCCAGAGGCGGCGTGCGACCCAGCCACAAACGCGGCAACTCGGCCGACATGCGCCCGGCCTGCCCCACCGCACCCAGCACCGCACGCCAGCCTAGGCCAGCTTGCCGGGCGTTGTCCAGAAAACGGCGACGGTAAGACCCCGACAACAGCCACGCAGCCCAGCCCCCCAAGGCACCCAAGGCATGCAAAGCCCACAAAGGCCAAAGCGAAAAAAAACGGAACCAGCGCAACATAAGGGGGTGATTTTGCCTTGAACCAGCCCGCCATGAGGATGCAAGCTGCACCTGCCGCTGCCGCTGAACGGCACTACCGGTTTATGGCCACCCTTTTACCGGTTCACCCAGAGCCCCAATGACGCCATGGCCCCCTAGCATCGAAATGTCACAACCCTCCCATCCGATTGAAATGACCCCCGAGGCCCCTGCACCATGAAAACACCGCAAAACAACCAAACCTATGTGAGCACCAGCCAGGCCGCCAAAATGCTGGGCCTGTCGGTGGGCACCGTCCAGCGCATGGTGCAGCACGGGGTGTTCAAGGCCTTTGTCACCCACGGCGGGCACCGCCGCATCCTGTCCACATCGCTGCAGGACTATTGCGCCCAACAAGGCCTGAGCCCAGCCAGCCCGCTGCCCGCCACCGAAGAGGGGCGCATCTGCATCCTGCACGACAGCGCGCACCCGGCACCCCCCCTGGACACGCTGGTGCAGTGGCCCCAGATCACCGTGATGACCCACCCACTGGACCTGATGGACCTGGATGCAGAAGTCACCGCCCTCTTCATCGATGCCCGCATCCCCTGGCTGCACACCGCCCCCCTGCACCTGGACTCGGCCCGCCTGCACAACACCCACCTGGTGGTCTACAACAGCACCCACCTGCCCGCAGACAGCCCACTGACCCACAGTGCGCAACTGAGCCTGTTCGAGGGCGACATCAGCACCGACCTGGTCTACGGTTATTTGCTGTGCACCCGGCATGCACACGAGGACCCGGCTGCCCACCATTGATCTGTTTCAGGGACATGTTTCAAGGCTTGGGTCTTGAAACGGTTCCAAATGCCCTTATCATTAGCACTCGATGGAGTTGAGTGCTAACAGCACCCTGCGCCTCAGATTTCAGCAGCACCCCTTTGGTGCTTTTGTTTTTCAACCCTTGTTTCAAATCCAGGAGATTCCATGAAACTGCGTCCTTTGGGCGATCGCGTGATCGTCAAGCGTATCGAAAGCGAAACCAAAACAGCCTCGGGCATCGTGATCCCCGACTCGGCTGCAGAAAAGCCCGATCAAGGTGAAGTCCTGGCCGTCGGCCCTGGCAAAACCAATGACAAAGGCGAGACCAAGGCCTTGAGCGTCAAAGTCGGCGACCGCGTGTTGTTCGGCAAGTACAGCGGCCAGACCGTCAAGGTCGGCGGCGACGAGTTGCTGGTCATGAAAGAAGAAGACCTGTTCGCGGTGGTCGAGTGATTTGCGGGACAGACCGACAGACGCGCGAAGCGCCCTGTCGCTCTGTCCTCAACTGATTAATTTGAATTTAGGAGCTTAAAAATGGCAGCAAAAGACGTAATTTTCGGCGGCGAAGCCCGCGCACGCATGGTTGAAGGCGTGAACATTTTGGCCAACGCGGTCAAAGTGACTCTGGGCCCCAAGGGTCGCAACGTGGTTCTGGAGCGCTCTTTCGGCGCCCCCACCGTGACCAAGGACGGTGTGTCCGTGGCCAAGGAAATCGAACTCAAAGACAAGCTGCAAAACATGGGCGCTCAGATGGTCAAGGAAGTCGCTTCCAAGACTTCTGACAACGCTGGTGACGGTACGACTACCGCTACCGTGTTGGCTCAAGCCATCGTGCGCGAAGGCATGAAGTACGTGGCCGCTGGCATGAACCCGATGGACCTGAAGCGCGGCATCGACAAGGCAGTCACTGCTTTGATCGAAGAGCTGAAGAAGGCCACCAAAGCCACCACCACCACCAAAGAAATCGCCCAAGTCGGCTCGATCTCTGCCAACAGCGACCACAGCATCGGCGACATCATCGCCAAAGCCATGGACAAAGTGGGCAAAGAAGGCGTGATCACTGTCGAAGACGGCAAGTCTTTGGACAACGAACTCGACATCGTTGAAGGCATGCAGTTTGACCGCGGCTACCTGTCGCCTTACTTCATCAACAACCCCGAAAAGCAAGCTGCTTTGCTGGACAACCCCTTTGTGTTGTTGTTCGACAAGAAGATCAGCAACATCCGCGATCTGCTGCCCACACTGGAAGCCGTTGCCAAAGCTGGCCGTCCTTTGTTGATCATTGCCGAAGAAGTCGAAGGCGAAGCCTTGGCCACTTTGGTGGTCAACACCATCCGTGGCATCTTGAAGGTTGTCGCCGTCAAGGCCCCTGGCTTTGGTGACCGTCGCAAAGCCATGTTGGAAGACATCGCCATCCTGACCGGCGGCAAAGTGATCGCTGAAGAAGTCGGCCTGACCCTCGAAAAAGTGACTTTGGCCGATCTGGGCCAAGCCAAGCGCATCGAAGTGGGCAAGGAAAACACCATCATCATCGACGGCGCTGGCGCTGCGATCG
The DNA here is from genome assembly GCF_017848645.1 of Limnohabitans sp. Lineage (GTDB taxonomy): Bacteria > Pseudomonadota > Gammaproteobacteria > Burkholderiales > Burkholderiaceae_C > Limnohabitans_A. The sequence goes on from NZ_JAFEIF010000028.1 coordinate 5,813, forward strand.
ACATCGAAGCCCGCGTCAAACAAGTGCGCGTGCAAATCGAAGAAGCCACTTCTGACTACGACCGCGAGAAGCTGCAAGAGCGCGTGGCCAAGTTGGCTGGCGGTGTGGCCGTGATCAAGGTTGGCGCTGCCACCGAAGTCGAAATGAAAGAAAAGAAAGCCCGCGTGGAAGACGCCCTGCACGCTACACGCGCTGCTGTGGAAGAAGGCATCGTGGCTGGCGGCGGCGTGGCTTTGCTGCGTGCACGTCAGGCTGCTGGCGTCATCAAAGGCGACAACGCTGACCAAGACGCCGGCATCAAGCTGGTGTTGAAAGCCATCGAAGCGCCTCTGCGCGAGATCGTGTACAACGCCGGCGGCGAGCCCTCGGTGGTGGTGAACGCTGTGTTGGCCGGTTCGGGCAACTACGGCTTCAACGCTGCCAACGACACCTACGGCGACATGATCGAAATGGGTATTCTGGATCCTACAAAAGTGACCCGCACTGCTTTGCAGAACGCCGCTTCTGTGGCTTCTTTGATGCTCACAACCGAGTGCATGGTTTCCGAAGCCCCGAAGGACGAGTCCGGCGCTGGCGGCGGCATGCCTGACATGGGCGGCATGGGTGGTATGGGCGGCATGGGCATGTAAGTGCCAAGCCGGTCTAGAGGACATGGCGGGTAACCCCCGCCCTGTCTGTCACCCCGGGCTTGACCCGGGGTCCATGACCCTCAAAGCCCCGCATGGTGAAAGCCTTGCGGGGCTTTTTTATTCTTTGTGAAATATTTGCATGCTAGAGTACCGGTTAAAAGTAATAAAAAATATTAAAAATATACATCGAACCGTAAATTTCATTGCATACGGTTGAATTTCTTATCCGTTTTTCACGACACACCGCTTACTGGGATCATGAGCTCAAAAGGTCCAGATCCAGCCCATGCGGCAAATAGTTGTTGAAGTCTTTGTCCAGTGTGGTCAGACGCAATCCGGCGGCAATAGCAAAGGCGGCGAGGTAGGCGTCCATCCAGACTTTTGGAGACGCACTGTTCAACCCAGCAAGACTGCGCCAAAGCCCGAACACGCCCGGTGGCTCGTCTTGCCACGCCACTTGTGGTAAGGCTTGCAGGTTGTCCAGAGTGAGCAGCGCATCGCTGTTGGTCAGCGGAAGAGCCCCATAGGCTTTTGCCAAGGCCGCCGTGGAGAGCAGGCGTAAAAAGCTTTGTTGCGTGGCGCGACAAAAAACCGCAGCTTGCGACGCGGTCGCTTGGCGCAACGCCTGTCTGGCCACGCTGTGCGAGGGGTGCTGTTCAAAAGTAGCGGCCAGCCACGCGCTTGTGTCAAAGAGAGAGCCCGCCACGCTGCATGTCCTCCTGGGTGAGCAAGTCCTGTTCGAGCGCTATCAAGGCTTCAGCGGTCATGGCCCTGGATGGGGCATCGTCGCTGCCTCGGATGATCGGCAGCCCGTCGGCACCGATTTCAACCCGCGATCCCGGCGGCGGTGTCGCCGGCCGAAGCGCACCCATCCTCAATCCTTGGCGCAGAAAGTCAGCGGCCAGATCGCGCAGTGTTCGCCCCTGCATCAGGGCGCGCAGTTTCATTTCGCGAACCAGTTCGTCGGGCAAGTCAAGTGTGGTTTTCATCCGAGCAAGTTTACCAGTTAGCTGGTTTACCGGCAACGCTTGTCTTTGTTGGAGCAACAGACAGGGAATCAAGTTGAGCGGTGGAAGCCCTGGCGACATTGGTGGTCAACACCATCCGTGGCATCCTGAAAGTTGTCGCCGTGAAAGCCCCTGGCTTCGGTGACCGTCGCAAGGCCATGTTGGAAGACATCGCCATCCTGACCGGCGGCAAAGTGATCGCTGAAGAAGTCGGCCTGACCCTCGAAAAAGTGACTTTGGCCGATCTGGGCCAAGCCAAGCGCATCGAAGTGGGCAAGGAAAACACCATCATCATCGACGGCGCTGGCGCTGCTGGCGACATCGAAGCCCGCGTCAAGCAAGTGCGTGTGCAAATCGAAGAAGCCACTTCTGACTACGACCGCGAGAAGCTGCAAGAGCGCGTGGCCAAGTTGGCTGGCGGTGTGGCCGTGATCAAGGTCGGCGCTGCCACCGAAGTCGAGATGAAAGAAAAGAAAGCCCGCGTGGAAGACGCCCTGCACGCCACCCGCGCTGCTGTGGAAGAAGGTATCGTGGCTGGTGGCGGCGTGGCTTTGCTGCGTGCACGTCAGGCTGCTGGTGTCATCAAAGGCGACAACGCTGACCAAGACGCCGGCATCAAGCTGGTGTTGAAAGCCATCGAAGCGCCTCTGCGCGAAATCGTGTACAACGCCGGCGGCGAGCCCTCGGTGGTGGTCAACGCGGTGATGGCTGGCAAGGGCAACTTTGGCTTCAACGCAGCCAACGACACCTACGGCGACATGATCGAAATGGGTATTCTGGACCCCACCAAAGTGACACGCACTGCTTTGCAAAACGCAGCGTCTGTGGCTTCTTTGATGCTCACAACAGAGTGCATGATCTCCGAAGCCCCGAAGGACGAGTCCGGCGCTGGCGGCGGCGGCATGCCTGACATGGGCGGCATGGGTGGTATGGGCGGCATGGGCATGTAATGGCCCCGCTGTTTGGACTGAGGGCTCAGGCCCTCACCCAGCCAACAACAAAGCCCCGCAAGGTGAAAGCCTTGCGGGGCTTTTTTTCGTTTTTCGTTTTTCGTTTTTCGTTTTTCGTTTTTCGTTTTTCGTTTTTCGTTTTTCGTTTTTCGTTTTTCGTTTTTCGTTTTTCGTGAAATATATGCATGCTAAAGTAACTTATTAATCCAAAAAATACTATGCACCCCACACCCCACACCCCACAACACTCTTTCCCTTTCTGTTCATAAGCATCCAGCAACTTACTCATAGACGCGTGTCATGAACACTTGGCAAGAAGACCTGCTAAATTTGCTGCTGATCCCGGCCACTACCGCAGAGGCCATTTTTGATCGCATCAAACAAACCGCCCAGCAATTGGGCTTTGAGCATGTGGCTTTCGGCTTTCAGAACCCCTATCCAGTCACGAACCCAAATGTCACCTTGCTCAATAACTACCCCACGGCCTGGCAACAACGCTACGCCCAGGCCGGCTACCTGCTCACCGACCCCACCGTGGCCCACGGCAGGCAAAGCCAAGCCCCCATTCACTGGAACGACCACGCCTTTGCCAGCAACCGTGCCCTGTGGGCCGACGCGCAAGACCACGGCATCAAAACCGGCTGGGCGCAGTCATGCCTAGAGCGCAGCGGCGCGGGCAGCCTGCTGACCCTGTGCCGCTGCACCGAGCCTCTCACAGCCAGCGAGCTGCAAGCCAAAGAAACATCAATGCGTTGGCTGGTGCAAGTAGCCCATGTGAGCTTATCGCGCGCCATATTTGCGCAGGAAAATCCAGCTTGTACCGCTTTGACTAAGCGTGAACGAGAGGTGTTGCAATGGTCTGCTGACGGCAAATCGGCGCAAGACATTGCAGACACCCTCAACCTCAGTAAAAGCGTGATCGACTTCCACCTCAAAAACAGCATCCAGAAACTGAATGCACCAAACAAAACCGCCGCCGTAGCCCGCGCTGCCCTAATGGGCTGGTTGAGTTAATCGACCACGTAAGGCCACAGTGGGCATACTGGCCGCCATGAACATCACAAACATGGGGCAGGTACAAGCCAGCGTGCAAGAGCTGCTATCCCTGCGCCTAAAACACCTGCATTCAGCTGTTGACCCCGAACCCGGCAATACCCCGCCACATCAACGCTGCGGCACAACCACTACCCTGAGCGGCTACACCGAATGGGTAGGCGACACCCACTTGCCCATCTCTCTGGGTTGGGATTGGTGCATACAAGCACACGCACACAGGGCCCAGTGGCAACGCGACGAACTGCCGCGCACAAACATCCAACTGGTGAACGAACAAGGCCACCCACTGCACTGGGAAGACAACCTTCGCGTACTGGCCACCTGGGTGGACGCACAAGATTGGAAACACGCCGTTGCCAACGCCGTGAATGCTGCCAAGCACTGAACAGGCACAGCAGAAAAGCGATCTCTGCGCTGCAACACGCCGCACCATAGTGAGTTAAAAATTAACTAAAACCTACTATTTTTAGCAGTTACAAAACATAAAGCAGCCCCTCAAAATTCAATCCAAGGTCACACACAGATCAAGGGATGAAGGAAATGCTGCAATTCAGCACAGGCACCAGGCAACAACTGCCACCCCAGCTCTTTGAGCAAATGGGGCACTACCGCCGCGAGGTATTCATCAACCGCTTGGGTTGGGAGCTGAACACCATCAACGGCATTGAACTCGATGAGTTTGATGGGCCTGATGCGGTGTATGTGTGTTCGCAAGACGAAGATGGCAACGTCAATGGCGTGGCGAGGTTGCTGCCGACTACCGGTCCGTATTTGATGGAGAAAGTGTTTCCGCAGCTTTGGGCGGGGAATGAAATGCCGTGTGATCCGAAGATTTGGGAGTTATCGAGATTCGCGATGGTGGACCCAGCCAAGTCCGAAAGAGTTTCGATTCATCAAGCTTCTGCAACTTCCGCGTCAACGCTGCTTCGGCAGGTGATTCAGGCGGCCATTACAAATGGTGCGAATTCATTGATAACGGTGTCGCCAGTTGCAATGGAGCGGCTACTACATCTCAATGGGTTCGATGTGCGTCGTGCGGGCGTATCAACATTCCACCGAAAAAGTTGCATTGTTGCGCTGCACCTCAATTTAGCTACCTAATTACTTGCCACTGACGGTTTGCGGCTTCAGCCCAAAAGTTCGAAGGACATAGATAAAACTTCAGATCGCGGATTCAGGATAAATCAAAAAAATGATAGATATAAATTTAAAAGTGCTTCACAAGCCGGAATCGTTTGATATCGAATATTTAGACAACTTTGTCACCATCTCCAACGCTGGAGACACGATCATCGGAAGGCTGCGGCAGCATGCAGCACTCAAGCCAAAGCATACGGCCTACATCTTTCTTCGCAACGGCGAGGATGACGAGCATCTGATCACCTACGCCGAGCTTCAAACAAGCGTAAGCACGATCGCCGCCCAGCTGCAAAAGCGTGCGCTGAAAGGACGACGTGTCTTGCTGATGTACAAGCAGGGCATCGAATTTATCCAAGTGTTTCTGGGTTGCCTTTCAGCAGGAGTGATCCCGGCGCTGGTCAATCCGCCGGTGGCTTCAAAGATGGTCAAGCGGATCGAACGAATCGTAGCCGATAGTGACTTTGCGATGGTCCTGACAGACACCCACGGAAACGACATCCTTGATGCCTATAGCGCTGAGGGAACTGATGCAAATGTAAAGGCTGTGGACAAGCTTCCGAGACTGGTCACGTCGGATATCCGTGTCGGCGAGGGCGATTGGTTCATAAATGAAACAATCAGTCCGGATGACATCGCCTTCCTGCAATACACGTCCGGCTCCACGGGGAACCCCAAGGGAGTGATGATCACTCATGCAAACCTGATGGCCAACATGCGCGCCATCGAGCACACCTTCTCCTTTGACGACAAGTGCATCGGTGTCTCCTGGTTACCGATCTTCCATGACATGGGGCTCGTCGGTTCGACACTGCAGCCGCTTTACATCGGCGCACCGCTCATCTTCATGTCTCCGCTCCATTTCATCCAGCGCCCGGCTCGGTGGCTGCGGGCGATTTCCAAATACAAGGCGACACATTCGGGCGCGCCGAATTTCGCCTATGACTACTGCGTCGAGAAGATCAAGGCGAAAGACCGGGAAGGTCTTGATCTCTCCAGCTGGGTGGTCGCGTTCAACGGGTCCGAACCCGTTCGCAATCAGACGGTCAAGAACTTTTATGCCGCGTTCAAGGACCACGGTCTGGGGCCGGGTGCGCATATGGCGGTCTACGGCATAGCCGAAAGTACGCTGATCTTGTCGGGCACCCGCTACAGCGACGCGCGCAATCCGGAAAGCAGCCAGGGCTACGCCACCAGCGGATTCGTGGTGCCAGAACATGATCTGAAGATAGTCGATCCGGACACCTGCGAAGTACTCGAAGACGGCAGCATCGGCGAGGTCTGGGCCGCCGGCCCCAGCATCTGCGCAGGCTATTACAACGCTGACCAGGCGAATGCAGAAACTTTCAACTTCTCGCTGCGGGGCGAAACCGGCGCCTATCTGCGGACCGGCGATGCCGGCTTCATGATGGATGGCCAGCTCCACGTCACTGGAAGGCTCAAGGCCATGCTCATTGCACGCGGCCGCAATATCCATATCGAGGACATCGAATGGACCCTGGGTCATATCGATGAGCTGGCGCCCAATTCTTCCACGGTATTTCTTCTCGATGACGAAGATCCTGATAGTGTTGTCGTTGTCGCGGGGCTCAAGAAGCTTTCGGAACAAGAGACATGGCCCGAACTGTGTAATGCGATTTCAGCGCGCATCTACGAAGAGTTTCAGCTCAAGGTGAGCCGGGTGGTCTTCATCCGTCCGCGCGATTTGCCGAAGACGACCAGCGGAAAAATCCAGCGCCCCGTCACCCGCGAACGCTACCTGCAAGGCGAACTGCCCTGCATCGTGGATCAGGAACTTACGGTCGCAACTCAGCAGGACAGACTTTCCTGCTCCGCCAGTTCAACCAAAGAACCGAGATTCGCCAGCACGCCGAAAGAGCTCGCGTTGGCTGCGATCTTTGGCGAATTGCTGGACCTCGATCCGATAGAGATCGACATCAACCAGAACTTCTTCGCGCTGGGCGGCCAATCCGTCCAGATGCTGGAACTGGCAAACCGACTCGACGAGGATGTCGCGGTTCTGTTTAGATATCCGAGCATTGCCAGCTATCTGGATCGCAGCGAGGAATACCAGTTTCCTGCCGTGGAAGAAGATATCTGGCTACCGGCGGCGAATGCAGAAGAGCGCGAAGGAACCAAAAATTCACTCATTACGGGCGCCAACGGGCTCATGGGCGTGCATCTCCTGGCATCGCTGCTAGCGGCGACGGATCACCACTTCACCTGCCTGGTTCGTGGCAAGGACAACACGGACGCCGAGCGCAGATTTATCAGCACAGTGAGCTACTTCAAGCTGGAGCAGAAAATCGACCGCAGCCGTGTGAAACTCCTGCGCGGCGATTTCGGAAAGGACAGGCTCGGCCTCGAGCCCGCTCAATACGCGGCGCTCGAAGACAGCATTCAGAGCATCTATCACGTCGGCTCGCACGTCAACAATTGGCTGCCTTATGAGGGGATCAAGGAAGTCAATGTCGAGGGAACGCGCCGACTTTTGATCCTGGCCAGGTCGGGCCGGAAGAAATCCTTCCACTATGCCAGCACCAGCACCTTCTCTCCCGAGAAGGATGACAAGGCCGTCTTCCTGGAATCCGATGTCATCAGCCCGCGCGACATCAACAGATACAACGGCTACGACATCAGTAAATATGCCAGTGAGGCGCTGTGCGAGCTTTCCCGCAAGGACGGCTTCGAATGCAACATCTACCGGCTGGTCTGGGTTGGCGGGCAGCTCGCGACGGGCCACTCAAAGATCAATGACGGACTCAACATCATGCTGCGCATCCTGCTCACGCTGGGTGTTTATCCGAAGGGTAATTATCTGCACGACATCATGCCGGTCGACCTGATGGCCGATGCGATCGCCTCGGTTCAGGCCAAGGCAAACAGCACCTCCTACAACATCACCAGCCAGTCCAACGAATCGATCAACTTGCTCAAGATCGTCGCGATGCTTGACACCATGGGCTATAAGCTGCGCGAGGTCAGCATCGACAAATTCGTCGAAGCGCTAAAGAGCCATCCGCGGGATGCCTGGGACGAGCATTGCCGTTCCTACCTGGGTCTGATCATTCGCATGTTCGATGGTGGGGTCAAGGCGGAGTCGTTCTACGACAGCAGTAATTTCAAGTCACATCTGGACGATTCCGTGAAGGTGCAGCTCGAAGCACGTTTTGTCGACAAGTATTTCCAACGCATCGTCCTCTTTCTCGTGCGCCAGGGGGCGCTTCCGACGCCAAGCGGAGGAGCATATAAAGAGGATATCGCGCGCATCGAAAGCTGGCAGGCAACGCCCGACAATAGCGGCGCGGCACTGTGTCTGCACCAGCTCGTTGAAGTGCAGGCAGCCAAAACCCCCGAAGCCAATGCTCTCATTGACGGGTCGAGGCGGCTGAGCTATCGCGCATTGGATGAACGTGCTACGCAGGTCGCTCTCTATCTGCAGAGCGTTGGCTCCGTGCGCGGCGATTTCATCGGTATCTGCATGGATCGCACCTTCGACATGTACGCCAGCATGCTGGGCGTCATGAAGCTGGGGGCGGCTTATGTCCCGCTTTCGCCGAGCTACCCGCAGGAGACGCTCACTCACATCGTCAAGGACAGCGGTGTGCGCGTGCTGATCGCCGATGATCGATCAATTGCTCAGGCAGGCTTGCTCGACGCGTCGCTGATCAATCTAGATGACGCTAAGGTGAACGCGGCGCTGACTGGCTTCGGATCACGAGCTCTGGATAGGCAGACAGCCAAGGCGGCGCAGCCCGATGATCTGGCCTATGTGATCTACACGTCAGGCACGACCGGCCAGCCCAAGGGCGTCATGATCGAGCACCGCAATATCGTGAATCACGCGCTCTGCATGGTCGAACATTTCGCGCTGACATCGAGCGACAACGTCATGCAATTTGCCAGCATGAACTTTGACTCATTCCTCGAAGAGGTGTTTCCGGCGCTCAGCTGCGGCGCGTCCGTCAGCCTCATTGGCGATCGCGAGCGGCTCGATGTAGACGTTCTGCGAGAACGTGTTACGGAATGCGGCGTCACGGTACTGAAATTCCCAACCGCCTTCTGGCATCGCATCGTCAATGTCTCGTTCCAGGATCTCGGTGTGCGTCTGGTGGGCATCGGCGGCGAAGAAGCCGATATCGGCAAGTTCCGCCGGTGGGTCGAAACCAATCCAGCAGTTCCCGTCATCAATACCTACGGGCCTACCGAGACCGCGGTGACAGCCACGGTCGCGTTGCTGAACGCCGAACATGCCAAGCGTGCCCGCCTCCCCATCGGCAAGCCGCTACGCAATACACAGGCCCATGTCCTTGATGATCAGTTAATGCCGGTATCCATCGGCACCATCGGCAATCTCTATCTGTCCGGCGTTGGCGTCGGGCGCGGGTATCTCAATCTGGCCGAGACGACTAGCGCTGCATTCCTGAAGTCCGCTCACATTACGGGCGTGCAAACCCTCTACAAGACGGGCGATCAGGTTTGCTGGACAGAGCAAGGGGAACTTGAGTTCTTCGGTCGCGCCGACAACCAGGTGAAGGTGCGCGGATACCGGATCGAATTGAGCGCGATCCAAAGCACAATCAGCGTACATCCCGACGTTGCGGGCGTGGCTGTCGGTCTTGAAAAGCAGGCCGACGACAAGCGCATCGTCGCTTATGTTCAGGCCGCAGGAACTCTGAGCGCGGAAGGCGTCAAGACCTACATTCGCCAAAGGCTTCCTGCCTTCATGACGCCGGATGTGGTCATCATGGTCGATCAGATCCCCATGTCCCCGAACGGCAAGGTCGACATGCGCGCTCTGGCGGAGCTTGCGGTAACGTCCTCAGCCCGTAGCGACGCCTTCGCGGCGCCGGAAACAGCGCTGCAGAAACAGTTGGCCGAATTGTGGTCAAATTTTCTCGGCGTGCAGAACATCGGCATTGATGATGACTTTCTCGACGCAGGCGGACATTCGCTGCTGGCGATCAGCATGTTGCAGCGGTTTTACCAGCTCTCATGCGTGAAGATTTCCATTGATGACTTCTACCAATTCCCGACTATTCGAGAGCTGGCAGAGCACGTCTCCTCTTCCACTGGGAAACCAGCGGCTGCGACCGGCCTCGTGGAATTCAACGGTTCTACCCGAAGCGCGGAGCCGGACGAGGATGGCAAGCGGATCTTCCTGATTCACGGAGTGGGCGGCAATCTGGCGACGTTCTATCCGCTGGCTTCAGCCATCCATTCGGCCTTGGCCGAAGCCGGTCATCAAGGTATGCGCTTGTACGGCCTCCATACGACCTCGGCCGACTCGCCAGTCATGACTTCGATCGAGAGCATGGTCGAGCACTACGTGGCAGAGATCATGGCAGTACAACCGAGTGGCCCCTATCTGATTGGCGGCTGGTCCTTTGGTGTCAATGTCGCGGCGCAGGTGGTGAATGCGCTTGTCGAGCGCGGCGAGCGGATCGCCGGCTTTGTGGCGATCGATGCCCAGGCGCCGCGAGTCCATGCCGATTTCGCACAGTTCCTCGAGAAAAACGATATTGACAGTCCAGCCCAGCTTTACGGAGATTCGTATCTCCACTCTGCTTTGCAAAAGTTCGGCGCGCGTTTCGGCTTCCGCGACACGACACCCGAAGGGCTCAAGGACAAGCTCCATACCATCCTCGGCTATCCGGCCGCGAGCTCGGTGGAGGAACGTGACGCGCGCAACATGGTGGCGGTGACAAATCTCTTTAACGCGGCGGTCTTTCAGCCGGGGCCCATCGCTGTCGAAAACGCCCTCCTACTGAAGGCGTCCGACACCGAGTTTGACGACTATGAGGAAGGCTGGTCGACACACCTGACGGCAGGCGAACTCAGCCTTCAGGAAATCGAGGGCGATCACTGGTCCATCATGAGCCACAAGCAGACGGCGCAAGCGATCGCGGATTTTTCGTCCGGCGCATTGGTTCCAGCGTGAAAGGTGAAAGCAATGACTAACAATGAGATCCGGTTTTTCCGCATCATTTTTATCGCAGCGGCGATCTGGAATTTGTGTGGCGGTGTGCTCGGCTATTTCAATACGGGCCACACCTTCATGCTCTTGTTTGACCGCAGCGCGGACGATCCTCTTCTGCTGTCGGTGTTCAAGGGTGCGACCGGAACGACCCTGACCTATTTCATTGGCTACCTGATCGTGGCGTTCAATCCGTTGCGGCATACCGGCATTGTTATTGTCGGCGGCATCGGCAAAGTGGGATTCGCGATCCAGATGCTGAAGTTCTATATGACGGGGCTCGCCAATGCGAATGCGCTCATCGTCGTGGTCGGGGACATGGCCTTTTGTGCCTTGTTCCTCTACTACTTCTTCCGGCTGATCAAAACCGGCACCAAACTCATTTAAGTGACAGTGTGATGTCTGAATCAACGAAAAGAAACGTGCTTTTTGATCCGCTCAAGATCGGCGGGATGAGCATCAACGGTCGCATCATCAAGACCGCGACCACCGAGACCATGAGCACTGAGGACGGCTTTGTCACGGACGAGCTGGTGGCGTTTTACGAACCTTATGCAGAGGCGGGAACGCCGTTGATCATCACCGGCAATTTCTACACCCAGCGCTCGGGTCGGGTCTACAAACGGATGCCCGGGGCAGACCATGACGACAAGATCCCCGGGATGAAGCGAATAGCCGATATCGCCCATCGGCACGGATCGAAGATCTGTGCGCAGCTGTCCCACGCCGGGCGGCAGGTGTTTCAGCCTGGGACCAATGACGATCCTGTTTCGGCATCGGCAGTCTCCTGCAAGTCTTCCGGGATCCAGCCGAGGGAAATGCGCATCGATGAAATCCGCAGCTTCGTCGACGGCTTTGCCCGCGCCGCGGAACGCTGCAAGCGCGCAGGCTTTGACGCCGTACAGGTCCATGCCTCGCAGGGGTATCTGCTGAGCCAGTTTCTTACTCCATATACCAATCGTCGCACCGATGCGTATGGTGGCAGCTTTAACAATCGGCTGCGTATCCTGCTCGATATCTTGCGGGCGGTGCGGGAGCGGGTCGGTGCAAGCTATCCGATCCTGATCAAGCTCAATGGCGATGATGCGCTACCGCTGCGCAAGGGACTCAAGACACCAGAGCTGGTGAAGATTGCTCAGGTACTGCAGGATCACGGAGTGGATGCGGTAGAGATCAGCGTTGGCCACTACGAATCCGGCTTTCCGACCATTCGCGGCAATTTCAACCAATTTTTCGACACGCTGCTCAATGAGGGGGTTGGGCAGGAATATCCGCGCGGAAAACAGCGCAGCATGCGCCTCTCGAAGAGCATTCTGGTAGCCGTGTGCAATCGCGTGTGGCCGCACAGCCAAGGATTCAATCTTGCCTATGCGGAGCAATTTAAGCGCGCGCTGAAAATTCCGGTGATCTGCGTAGGCGGATTCAGCGAAGCGGACGCCATGGCAAAGGCGATCGACAACGGGCAATGCGATGCAGTTTCGATTGCCCGCGCGATGATAGCGGATCCGTATTTGGTCAGGCACATTCGCAAGAAGGAACCTGTTACTCAATGCAAATTTTGCAGCGCCTGTCTGGCCCATATCGGCGCGCGCGCCCTCGATTGCTCTCATCCCGAGGTTCGAGCGGAGCGGACGGTGATGATGGCGCGCGAAAAGAGAGTTTGATATGCAAATGCTGCCTGATCTGCTGTCGAATTTGCCAGCGTTCCTCGCGCTCGTTGCAGCGGGTTACGCGCTGGGTATCGTCGGCAATGTCGGCGGGCCGCTGTTCGTGCTGATTCTGCTAAATGTCGCGCATCTACCCCTGGCGACAGCCATCGGCACGGCGATGTTTGTGTCCTGCCTTATCAGCCTTTTTGCGTTTGTCGGCCACTGGCGGCGCAAGAACGTCGTCATGGATTACGCACTGGTGACCGGGATCGCCGGGGCGGCAGGCTGTCTTTTGGGCGCGCTTTTTTCGCAGCGCGTGCCGGATCGGGTCCTTGCCCCGCTTCTGGGTGTGGTCGTGCTGATCATCCCGGCCATCGGGCTGGTACGACTGGCAAGGCGCACCAGACAGTCCCCGCCGGCCGGGATCGCCGCCCCAGCGCCACTGATCGAGCCTGCCTTTCATGAGATGGCTGGCGGGACCATGGGCGCGGTCGTCGGATTCTTTTGCGGCGCTTTCGGTTTGGGTGGATCCACACCCATTGCCGCGTTGTCGCGCATGCTCTTACAGCAACCCATGCGGTTCAGCATCGGCTCGGCCTATTTGGCCGCGCTTTGCATTTCCGTGGTGGGCACCGCTTTTTATGCCGTCAACGAGCAGATCGAGCTCGGCTACGCGGCGTTTCTTTCCATCGGCTGCGGGCTTGGCGTCTATCTGTCGACGCACGCGGTCAGTCGTATTCCCGATCGTATTCTCGAAACGCTACTGCTGACCACCATGGTTGCAATGGCGCTCTTCACTCTCTTCGGCAGCTGGACGCCACAATGATGTCGCACATTCTTCCATTCGATACTTACCTGAACCAGTCCGCGCGCGAGATCGGCGGCAAGGGACTCAATCTTTGCCGTTTGTGGCGCAACGGCTTTCGCGTGCCGCCCGGCTTTTGCGTGACTGTCTCGGCGTTCGACGACATGGTCGCCGCAAATCCGTCGCTCAGCGCTGCGATCGACGGCTGGTTCGCAGGGCAGGTGAAGCATGACGCCGTCCGCACGGCATGGGAAGCTATCGCCTGGCCCGAAGCCTTGTCGCAAGAGCTGACCAGTGCCGTAGCCGCGCTCGACCCGGCAGAGCCGCTGGCTGTTCGCTCCTCGGCGATCGTGGAGGATTCCGCGCAATTCTCCTTTGCGGGCCAGTTCGACACGAAGCTCGGCATTATCGGAGACGATGCGGTGCGACGTGCGCTCAAGGCGTGCTGGGCGTCGCTTTGCAACGAAACGCTGCGCCAGCATTTGAAAGATCATGGCCTCAAACGCCACGATCTCAAGATGGCGGTCGTCGTGCAGACCATGATCCGCCCGCGTGTTGCAGGCGTCCTCTTTACCGTGGACCCGATGAGCCAGAACCGCGAACGGCTGCGTATTGAAGCCAACTACGGACTCGGCGAGGCGCTTGTTTCGGGAGACATCACGCCGGATTCCGTCGTCGTCGATAAAGTGAGCGGGGCAGTCATCATGCAGGAGATCGCGCACAAGGTGAGCGAACTTCAATATGAAGGCGAAGCGCTCGTCGACCGGCCCGTGTCGGAAAGTTTGCGCGATGCGCCCAGCCTGAGCGCGGCGGACATCGAGAAGCTGACCCGTGAAGCCCGGCAGATCGAGGCCTGGGCTGGCAAGCCGCAGGATATCGAATGGGCCTTTGACGGCGAGAACCTCTACATCGTTCAAAGCCGGGACATCACCACGCTGGCCGACATCGATAGCACGCTCTTCACATCGCCAGTCATCACGGGCTCATGGACGCGGGAAAACATGTCCGAGCGGTTCTACAAGACGAATACGCCATTCACGATCTCGACGCTCTACCCTGCATTGGAGAAGGGCGTCGCCGCCACCTTTAGCCGCATCGGAATCCCGGACGACAGATCGTCCTTAGGTCCGCTGATCCGAGTGTTTTACGGGCGCCCTTATCTCAACAAATCCCTTGTTGCCCATGCGCTCAAAGGCGTGAAGGTCGACAATACACAGATGGAAGCCGTGCTCGGAAAGCGCGAGAACATTGGTTTCAACCCGCGCCTACCGCTAATTGCGGTCGGGGTGCTGCGGATGATTTCCCGGGGCTTCAAGGATTGGCAAGTCTTCCAGCGCGAAGAGCTTGATCCGTTGGTGATCCCTTCCGAGACGGAGCTGGCGGTGCAAACGTTGCCCGAGCTGCGCCGGTCGCTTGAGCCGCTGCTCAAGACTTTCGAGCGCTACTGGGTCGTCCACATGATCAATGTGCGCTGCGCAGACTTTTGCCAGAAGATCCTGCGCATGCTTCTTGGCCGCGTCCATGCGACTGAAAAGGAAGCCTTCAATGCGTTCTGCCAATTGAGCGCTGGGTTTGCCGACAACATCACCTTCGATAGTGATGCCGCGCTCCATCGTATCTCCCACCTCATCCTGGAAAAGCCGTATCTCGCCGACGCTTTGAGCAGCGGTTCGCACGCGGCCTTCAAGCGGGCGCTCAGCGTCGATCCGGAAGGCCCGGAGGTCACTGCGCGTTTTGACCGGTTCATCGAGCGTTTCGGCAACAAGCTCGTGCATCAGGAATTTCATGACAAGCAATGGCGTGATGAACCCGAACTGGTCTGGCAGCACATCGCCGCTGTGATGAAAGGGGAGGACGAGGATCCGAAAGAGCGCGTCCTGAAAAAAGCGAAGGAGCGCGAACAAGCCTATGCCGCAACGCTTGCTCGCTTCAAGGGGCCGCTCGGCTTCGTTCTGCGTCCGGCTTTCAATTTTATTTATCGCAAGATGTGCGACTACATTCCCGCTCGCGAGAACGACCAGTTCCATTTCGGAAAGCTGGTCTATGTCATTCGCCGTACTGTCATCCATATGGGCAAACGGCTGGTGGAAGTCGGAGTACTCACCGACGAGGACGACATCTTTTTCCTAGAGCTGCAGAAGATCCCGAACTCCGTCGACAGCGCGGCGGATATGAAGGGCTATGTCGCACGGCAACGAGCACTCTTTACGCGCTTTGAAGCGATGGACATTCCGCACGATATTAATGAAGACACTGAGCCGGCGAATGGTTTTAACGCTCTGTCTGGCTGGTCGGGATACGGCGTGAGCAAGGGCATCGTGACTTCCATCGCCAGCATCGCGCATGAGCCCTCGGAGCTCAATACCGTGGGCAACGGCCACATCCTCGTGACCCATTCGACCAATCCGGCCTGGACTCCGGCTTTCGGCCGGATCGCGGCGCTTGTGACCGAATCCGGCGGCATGCTCTCTCACGGCGCGATCATGGCTCGCGAGTACGGTATTCCTGCCGTGCTCGGCGTGCGCGGGGCGACTTCACTCATCGCATCAGGCAAAGCGATCACAGTCGATGGTAGCGAGGGCCGTGTCAGTCTCGCGCCTGCCGTGCTGCGAACGGAAACCGTGCAGTCGAAAAAAGTGCTCTGGCCTGCACACTCGAACGAGGGCTTGCCCGCCGAAATTGAAACACAGTTGTCAGAAAATTGAGGACAGAATGAATTTGACCAATACATTGGAATTGCCTTGCGGCGCTCGGCTCAAGAACCGTATCGTCAAGGCCGCCATGTCGGAAGGCATAGCTGATCGCCACGATCACGCGACGCCCGGCCATAGCCAGCTCTATGAAAAATGGGCACGCGGCGGCGCGAGCCTCCTGATCACCGGCAATGTCATGGTGGATCGGCGATATCTGGAGCGCCCGGGAAACGTTGTGCTGGAGGACGAGAGCGGGATGCTCGCGCTTCAGGCGTGGTCAGCTGCCGGAACCCTGGGGCAGACGCATCTGTGGATGCAAATTTCCCATCCCGGACGGCAATGTCCGAAACTGGTCTCCAAGGAGCCGCTAGCGCCGTCAGCTGTCCAGCTTAATCTGCTCGGCAATTTCGCCAAGCCCCGTGCGATGACCGAAGAGGACATTGAGGATGTCATCAAGCGCTTCGGCAAGTCTGCATCGCTGGCGCAGCAGGCCGGTTTCACCGGCGTACAGATCAACGCCGCCCATGGCTATCTGATCAGCCAGTTTCTGTCACCCCAGGTCAACCGGCGCGAAGACAAGTGGGGCGGCAGCCTGGCCAATCGTGCCAGGCTTCTGCTCTGCGTAGTGGCGCGCATTCGCCATGAAGTGGGGGCGGATTTTCCGATCGCGGTCAAGCTCAACGCCGCCGATTTTCGACGCGGTGGTTTTGATCTGGAAGACAGTGCCCAATGCGCGCTGTGGCTCGCTGATGCCGGCATTGACTTGCTGGAGATATCCGGCGGCAGTTTTGAACATCTGCGCCTCCTGGGCGATCGGGGCGATCCCAACACTGCGGAGGATCCGCATGTCGCCGAGGGCACAGTAAAGGCAGGGTATTTCACGGACTATGCGCTGGAAATTGCGCAGGCGCTCAAAGGCGCTGGCAAAGCGATGCCTCTATTGGTGACCGGCGGTTTCCGCTCTCGGGCGACCATAGAGTTCGTACTCGCTCAGGGCGGCATCGACCTAGTCGGCCTCGCGCGTCCGTTTTGCGCCAGCCCAGATCTGGCCCACAAGCTGCTAAGGGGCGAGGACATCCCGGCTGATTTACACGGACCGCTGCAAGCCGGTGGCGCGCTGCATCGCCGCCTAATGCGCTTCAAGGCGTACCGGGTCTTGCATGTCCAGGGCGAGGTAGCCTGGCATGCGCGTCAGTTGTCCAAGCTTGCGCAAGGGCGTGATTCGTCGGGCACATCATCGATGGCCCTGGCGCTGGTCAAGCACATGTCAGCAGACATGGCACACGCCATGCGCCGCAAGCCACCGGTTTCCGGTATGGCGAATTAAAGGAGACAGTCGCATGCGTGTCCTCGTTTTCCTTGTCGCGCTGTTCTCGGCGTGTGTTAATGCGCAGGCGGAAGACCTGCTGGGCTCCGATCAGCAGGTCTATGGCAAAGAGATCCGAGTCTTCAGCGCCACGCAAAACGGCGATCGCTATGCGACGGTGACGGGCAGGGTGTTGATGAATGGCACCTTGGCGGCTCCGGCAAAACTGTTTTCCGACGTCGACGGCTTGCCTGGTTGGATCGACAATCTCGCGGCGGTCAAGGAAATCAGCGTGCGCGCGCCCATCGACCGGACGATTTACATGCGCTACTCGGCACCGACCGGCTTCGATGATCGCGATGGGCTCATGCGCTTTTTCGCATCGAAGGAGGCTCCCGGGGTCATCATCCTAACCTTTGAAGACATCCCGGCCTTTCCGCTGCGACCTGATGCCGTTCGCATGACGGATGTCCGCGGAAGATTTCGGGTCGAGCAGATGTCCCAAGGCACACTGGCCGTTGAATTCCGGCTGCACTACGATGCAAGCGCCAGGCCCGTGACTCTTGCCAATCTCAGCGTGAGGCAGCAGGTCAAACAGACACTGGTTCGGATGCGGCAGCACATCGAAGGCCCCTTGCGCAGCGCCAGCTTCGATGGCGCACTGGCGCGATCGCTGAGCCTTGAATGAATACCGCGTTGTTGGAAGATCGCCCGGCGCAAGATGGCCCTGGTGACATTGGTGACTTTGCGCGCTTCGATGTCCATTCCTGGCCCTCGCTCGGCCTAGCAGCCCATCTGTGCAGTTTTTCAGTGTCACAGTTTGATCAAAAGCTCTATACCCTCCACGGCATAGAATTTGACGCTTCGCTTTCGGGAGCGGTCAGAAAGCGGCGTGCGGAATTTCTGGCGGGGCGCATATGCGCAGCGCGGGCTCTCGAACACCTAGCAGCTTCGAAAGTTGTGCCGACCGGAGAGGATCGCAGCCCGATCTGGCCAGCGGGCCTGATCGGTTCGATTACCCATTGCGATGAAACGGCCATGGCGATTGCCCTAAGAAAAGATAATCCTAGGGGCGTTGAAGGCGTAGGTATTGACCTTGAACGTCGTACCGCTTGCCGGGATGCATCACTCGGCTTGAGGCACTTCGCAACTGGCGCAGAGCGCGACGTTCTGGTGCATGCAGGTATTGCCTGTGAAGATCACGCCGTTATCGCCTTTTCCATGAAAGAGAGCTTCTTTAAGGCTGCCTATCCCTACGTCCGCCGCTACTTCAGCTTCTCAGCCGTTTCGATTGTCGACGTCGATAGTCGCCACAACAGGTTGTCACTCGTTGTCGCCCAAGATATTGGCGGAAAACTCAAGAAGGGTCTGCGGGTCGAGGGTGAGTACGCCAATCTGGGACATACATTCGTTTCAACCATAGTGACAATAAATTATTGAAATTACTTTTTAATGAGGCGAAGCGTTTTGAACACGATTCCCCCTCCATAAAAAACCACTCATCACCATGAATCACCCCCATTCCTGGCCCGCCCGGCTTGTTTTATTGGCTTGCATCTTATTGCAAGCTTGCTCCAAACCCCTACCCGCCGAGGAGCCAGTGCGGGCGGTGAAGGTTTTGACGGTTGGATTGGACGCCATGCAGTCGGGCGCTGAATATGCGGGTGAAGTGCGCGCGCGCGTGGAGTCACGCTTGGGCTTTCGCGTGGGCGGCAAATTGCTGCGCCGCCATGTAGAGATGGGACAGCATGTTAGAGCGGGAGATCTGCTGGGGTTGCTGGACCCGCAGGACTTCAAACTTGCCGCCGATGGCGCCCGCGCGCAACTGGCTGCTGCCACCACCAACCGGGATTTGGCCTTGGCTGACGCCAAGCGCTACAAGGACTTGCGCGAGCAAAATTTCATCAGCGCGGCCGAATTAGAGCGGCGCGACACCGCCCTCAAAACAGCCCAGGCGCAGGTGGACCAGGCGCAAGCGCAATTGGCCGCATTGGGTAACCAGACCGCTTATGCCAATTTGGTGGCGGATGTTGCCGGTGTGGTGACGTCAGTCGATGCCGAGCCGGGCCAGGTGTTGGCCGCTGGCACGCCGATCTTGCGCATCGCCCAGGATGGCCCGCGCGATGTGGTGTTTGCCGTGCCGGAGGACAAAGTTGGCAAGCTCAAAGTCGGCTCGCAAGTGCTGGTGCAGGCTTGGGCGAAGCAGAAAAGCGCAAGCGCTACCGTGCGCGAAGTGGCCGCTAGCGCCGATCCGGTCACGCGTACATTTACCGTAAAGGTGAGATTAAATGGTCCCGAAACTTGGCCTTTGGGCTCTACCGTGACCATCGCTCCCATGGCGCTTGACCGCTCAGGCCCGTCGGTAATCAAACTGCCGACCAGTGCGCTACAGCATGACGGCGAAAAAGCAGCCGTGTGGGTGCTTGAAAAAGCCACCATGACGGTGCGTCTGCAGCCCATAGCCATTACCACCGCCGACGGCAATGAAGTGGTCGTCTCCCAGGGCTTGGAGCCGGGTATGCAGGTGGTCAGCGTCGGTGCACACGTACTCAATCCGGGCCAAAAAGTGACGATTTACCAGTCCAAGCAAGCCACTGCGGCCGCCTCAACGTCCTCGGTTCCAGCACAGTGAGCGGCACGATGCAACAGGACACGCCTAAGCCCGGTTTCAATCTGTCCCGTTGGGCACTGGACCACGCGGCGCTGACTCGCTATTTGATGCTGGTCTTAATGCTGTTGGGCGCCGCCGCCTACTTCCAACTGGGGCAGGATGAAGACCCACCGTTCACCTTCCGCGTAATGGTGATCCGAGCTTTTTGGCCCGGTGCCACTGCGAGCCAAATGGCCGAGCAAGTGACCGACAAAATTGAGCGCACTTTGCAAGAGGTGCCCGGCGCCGACAAGATTCGCAGCTTTTCCAAGCCCGGCGAGACCACCATCACTTTTCAACTAAAAGACTCTACGCGCTCCGGCGAGGTGCCCGATCTTTGGTATGCGGTACGCAAAAAAGTGGGCGATATGCGCACCACCTTGCCTGGAGGCGTCAATGGTCCGTTTTTTAACGATGAATTCGGCGACGTGTATGGCGTGATTTATGCACTGCAGGCTCACGGCTTTTCGCCTGCCGAATTGAAAGAACAGGCAGATTCGGTGCGCCAGCAGTTGCTGCGTGTGCCCGATGTCAATAAAGTAGATTTGTTCGGTGTGCAGGACGAAAAGCTCTACATCGAAATGTCGCAGCGCCGCTTGTCGCAACAGGGCCTAGACATGAACCAGGTACTGGCCCAGTTGGCGCAGCAAAACGCCATGGAAGGCGCTGGCACGATGCAAACCCCGCTGGACGTGTTGCAGGTACGCGTGAGCGGTGCATTCCAAGTCGAGGAGCAATTGCGTGCCATGCCGATTCGCGGCAGTTCTGGCAACCAGTTGCGCTTGGGCGATATCGCAGAGATCAAGCGCAGCTATATCGACCCTGCCGGAGTTAAAGTGCGCTTTCAAGGCCAGCAAGTCATTGCCCTAGGCGTGTCCATGACCAAAGGCGGTGACATTATTGCCCTAGGTAAAGCCTTAAAGGCCACTACCGCACGGATTGGAGCGGCTTTGCCGGTGGGCATCAGCTTGGTGGAAGTGCAGGACCAGCCGACGGCGGTGGCTAAATCGGTCAACGAGTTTATTGGCGTGCTGGTGGAGGCGATCGTTATCGTACTACTGGTCAGCTTTGTTGCGCTGGGTTTGCACAAGCGCCCGGGCACGCAGGCTTGGTACCGCCGCTATTACATCGATGTAAGCCCCGGACTGGTGGTGGCGATCACGATTCCGCTGGTGCTCTCGGTCACTTTCCTCGGTATGTATTACTGGGGCATTGGCCTGCACAAAATTTCTTTGGGTTCGCTCATCATCGCGCTGGGGCTCTTGGTCGATGACGCCATCATTGCAGTGGAAATGATGGTGCGCAAAATCGAGGAGGGCTATGACAAGGTGCGCGCGGCCACCTTCGCCTACGAAATTACCGCCATGCCGATGTTGACTGGCACCTTAATTACCGCTGTAGGCTTTTTGCCCATCGGTATTGCCCACTCCACGGTTGGCGAATACACCTTTGCCATTTTCGGGGTCACGGTGCTGGCATTGCTGGTGAGCTGGCTGGTTTCTGTGTACTTCGTCCCCTACCTAGGCACGGTATTGCTCAATGCCAAAGGCAAGGCTGACCAAGCGCAACGCCATGAGGTGTTCGATACGCCGTTTTACAACGCATTTAGGCGTATGGTGAACTGGTGCGTTACGCATCGCTGGACCACGATTGGAGTGATGCTGCTGACCTTTGCATTGGGTATCGCAGGCATGGGCCGGGTGCAGCAGCAGTTTTTCCCGGACTCGAGCCGGCCTGAAGTGATGATGGATGTGTGGTTTGCAGAGGGTACCTCGATTGCCGCCAATGAGGAGGTAAGTCGGCGCATCGAGGCGCGCCTGATGCAAGAGAGTGGCGTGGTCAATGTCGCGACCTGGATCGGCTCGGGCGTACCGCGCTTTTACTTGCCTTTGGTTGCAATTTTTCAGCAGTCCAATGTGTCGCAATTTATTGTGCTGCCCGTGGATTTGAAGCGGCGTGAAAGCCTGCGTATCCAGCTACCGACCCTGATGGCCCAGGAGTTTCCTGAGGTGCGGGCGCGCGTGAAGATTTTGCCTAACGGCCCGCCGGTGGCCTACCCAGTGCAGTTCCGCGTGATCGGGCCGGACGCTGACCAGTTACGGCTGCGTGCCAACGAAGTCAAAGCACAGATGCGGGCCAACCCCAATATGCGCGGCGTCAACGACAACTGGAACGAGCCGGTCAAGGTGATTCGCCTGGATGTGGACCAGGCCAAGGCCCGCGCTTTAGGAGTGAGCAGCCAGTCGATTGCCCAGGCGGCCCGCACCTTGCTGTCTGGTAGCACGGTGGGCCAGTTCCGCGAGGGCGATAAATTGATCGACATCGTATTGCGTCAGCCCCTGTCCGAACGCAATGCAATTTCCGATATTGGCAACGCCTATGTGCCCACGGCCAGTGGCAAGTCCATTCCATTAACGCAAATCGCCAAACCGACCTTTGTCTGGGAGCCGGGCGTACTTTGGCGCGAAGGGCGTAATTACGCGATTACCGTCCAGGGCGATATTGCCGAGGGCCTACAAGGCGCTACGGTAACCGGGCAGCTGGCGCCTGACCTACGCAAACTGGAGTCCAGCTGGGCCGCCAAAGAGCAGGGTGCTTATCGAATTCAGGTGGCAGGCGCGGTTGAAGAAAGTAGCAAGGGCTCTAGCTCTATAGCCGCCGGTATTCCCATCATGTTATTCATCACCTTCACGCTCTTGATGCTGCAGCTGCAAAGTTTCAGCCGCTCGCTCTTGGTGTTCCTCACCGGCCCGCTGGGCATTGCGGGCGTCGCCGCCGCCTTGCTGAGTTTTGGGCGCCCCTTTGGCTTTGTGGCTTTGCTGGGCGTGATTGCCTTGATGGGCATGATTCAGCGCAATTCTGTGATTTTGATCGACCAGATCGAGCAAGACCGGGCCAACGGGGTGCCTGCTTGGGATGCCATCGTCGAGTCTGCGGTACGGCGCTTGCGGCCTATCGTGCTGACGGCGGCGGCAGCCGTATTGGCCATGATCCCCTTGTCGCGCTCGGTTTTCTGGGGCCCGATGGCGGTCGCCATTATGGGCGGTCTTATTGTGGCGACAGCCTTGACTTTGCTGGCTTTGCCCGCCATGTATGCCGCATGGTTCAGGGTGCGTCGCGAACCGGTGGACGACCAGACTAACCGACTGCGCGCGACGCTCGCATCATCATGATTTACGAAGATACCAACTGCATTAAGTCGCTGAACTTGCTCGGCCCCAAGGTGCTGGAAAATATAGGTGCATCCAGTAGTGTCCGGTTAAAAAGTGAATAAATTCAATTGCTTAGCGCAGTCGGGTGGTGCGTTTGTGTAGGCATCGCTCTGAAAGGCGCATGAAATCGATGTTTTCTCGAAAACAGACACCGACAAAATCTGTAGGCAAGTGTAGAGCGAGGCCTTCAATTGCAACTCCTTCTTGACAACGGCAATCAGCACGTAAGTGGCCACGGCGCACCAAATTTGCGTCTTGACTGCGTTCTCGCTGGTGCCCAAAAACTTCTTGATGCGCAGATGCTGCTTGATCCATTTGAAGAACAACTCCACCTGCCAACGGTTCTTGTACAAGGCTGTGATGGTCAACGCTGGCAGTGTCATGTTGTTGGTCAGAAAGACCAGCACCTTTCCCGTCTGGGGGTCCTTGAACTTGATGCGCCGCAAGTGCTCGGGGTAGTCCTTGCTGGCGTAGTGTCCATTGAGCGCAATGGTCTGATCGCACACAAGGCCCGTGGTTCGGTCCACAGGCGCCGAGTACACACGCCGGGCGTTCATATTGCTCTTGGCGCGGGTCACGAAGAAAGCTGCGCACTGGTGCATGGTGTACAGGCGAGAGAAGTCCAGATAGCCCCTGTCCATGATGTAGAAAGCGCCCGCCTCGATGGGCAGCATGTCCAGCACATGCACATCGTGCATCTTGCCGTCGCTGATGTGGATGAAGGCAGGGATGGAGCCGCGCAAGTCCAGCAAGGTGTGCATCTTCACAGCGGCCTTGGTGGAGCGAAACGGTGCCCAGTCGAACAAACCCAGACACAGGTCGATGGTGGTGGAGTCCAAGGCGTAGACGGTGGCATCCAAATCCACGCCCATGGGTTCTTGGGCGTAAAGCCTGCGTGCTCGGTCGATCAATCGCATCGCCAGAGCATGGTAAATACGCCAGTCTCGAGAATTCAGGGCATCGGCCAGCGTCGAGCGTGCAGGGATGTGGCGCATGCCCATGTGAAAAAGTTTGGACTGATTGGCCATCAAGCATGCTTCGATGTCGCGCAAAGACTCGCGCCAAGTCAGTTGGGCAAACGCCATGATGCGAAACAGCTCGGTACAACTGAGCGTGCGCACCCCGGCATCGCCGCGATGGCGATCGACGATGCGACCAAACGTCTTCCAAGGCACAAAGTCCATGACCTGAGCGAACAAGGTTTTGCCTGCGTTCATGGGCATCTCCGGGTGATTGAACCCCTGAAGCATGCCTCGTGCGCAAAATCAAATTCAAATCGTGGACACCCATGAAACCTCTGAAACCCTTGCCGTTACTCGCTTGCAGCGGGTTGGCTATCAAATAAACCGGACACTACTGAGGTGCATCGTTAAAAAAACAAGGGAACAGGGTGGAAGACATTGTGAAAGCTGAAATGGGCGTTTATGCAATGGCCGAATTCATCATGCCCCTAACGAAAATCGCCAAAGCCAAACCAGCAGGCCAGCACTCAGCCCCTTTCAACAAAACCAAATTGCAAACAGTGTGGTTTTACCTTACTCGCTTGCTTACCGAGAAGGCCTACTTGTTTCGCAGTGCCCACTCAGGCAGCGAGGTGCTGATGCACGCCTATGCCGGCTTGGCTTGGTTTCGCATTAACCCGCTTGAATTAATAACCTAAAGGAAACAACTATGAGTAAATTCGCCTTGATGAGTGCAGTGGCCTTTTTGTGCGGTCAGGCCGCCGCGCAAATGACCCCCGTTGGCACTTGGCACACGATCGATGATGAAACCAAAAAACCCAAAGGTGAAGTGCGCATCACGTTGAATGCATCAGGTGGACTGTCCGGCGTGGTAGAAAAATCATTGATGCCAATGCCCGATGCCGATCCGCTGTGCAACCTGTGCACCGATGACCGCAAAGGCAAACCTAAAATCGGCATGGAAATCATCCGCGGTGGCCAAAAAGTGGATGGCAAAGATGTGTGGGATGGTGGCAAAATCCTCGACCCGGAAAACGGCAAGAACTACAGTGCCCGCTTAACCCCCATTGAAGGTGGCAAGAAGATGGAAATGCGGGGCTACATTGGCTCACCGATATTGGGGCGAACCCAAATTTGGGTTCGCTACAACTAAATAGTCGTCCCTGCAAAATTCATTTCAAGCCAGCATCCAGCGCTGATCTGAGTTTTGCAGTCGGTTGAGGCCAAAGATTTCGGGCAATTTCTTCAGCAAAACGGTCAAGCCCGCTGCTTGCAACAGGCACAACAAAAGGCCCAGGCCCTTCTTGACGATCATCCGCAGCAGCCAGCGGATGTTGTAACCCGCAGCGCACAGCACGGCATTCAACGCATCACCCTCTGACCCCTTGAGGTGGCAGCGGTTCATCCGGTGATCCGCCTTCAGATGCCCGATGATCGGCTCGATCGCTTGGCGTCGTTTGAGCAACTTGCGCTCTTCAGCGGTCAGTCTCTTGTCCTTGCCCCGGTGTTTGATCTCGATGCCCGGGTTGTCCTTGTCCACGCCCCGGTAGCCCAAGTCGGCGTACACCACCTCGGGCTTGACGCCCAGTCCTTGCATCAGGATGGCACTCTGCTCAATTTGCTCGTGCATCGTGTGCCCGTCATACGGGTTGCCTGGAAAGCTCCTTGCGCCCACGATCAAATTGCCCTTGAGCGTCATGGCCAGACCGACCTTCACACCAAACTCGTAGGGGTTGCGGCTTTTACCTTTGGAGATGCACTCCACCTCGGGCGCGTGCCAGCTGTAGAGCTTGGCTCGGTTGTCCACTGCCTTGCGGCTGCCGGTCTGCGTGACCAGTCGTTTTGCCTTGTCCAAGGTCTGGCTCAAGGTTTCCTGTATGGCTTGGCTGAGCGTGGTCATCTTACGAGCCACCTCGCGCTGCAACCGCCCGACGATGGTGCGCTGGCGTTTGATCATTTTGCGCATGCGTTTGAACTGACGGGCATGGGCATAGCGCCCAGCCTTGTAGCCCAGCAGTTGGCCTTCCTTGGCGTAGGTTTGTTTGAGCTCGATGCCATTGTCTTTGGCCAACTCGACCACCTTGGACCTGGCGGTCTCCAGCAGCTTGCTGTCGGTGGGGTGAGCCACGGCTTTTTCTTGAACCGTGGAGTCCACGATCACGCGGGTCAACTCTTTCTTGGCGATCAGCTTGGGGGTGACGGCCACCTCCATGGTGCGGGCGAGTAGCTCTTCCACGCCTTCTTCGCCCAAGGCTTTACGGAAGCGCCCCAGTTGTGTGGGGTCGCACGGCCACTGGTGCTCGAAATACTCATTGCCAGAAAAGTACTGCCAAGTGGGTGTCTCGCCCCAGCGCTGGATCACGTCCTCGTCACTCTCATTGAACGCATGCTTGAGGTACAGCAAGGCCACCATCAAACGGGTGGGCAGACGAGGACGCCCGGCATTGGAGGCGCCGCCACCGGCAACGACAGAGACCGAGCCAAACAGGTCTAAACCATCGATCTTCTTGCCTGCCTTGACCTGACGCGCCCATCGCTGCGCAAGGGAAGCTTCGATTTCTTGCCAAGGCATGCGATTGGCAAGCACCGCCAGCGGGTGGCGCAAATCGATCATCTGATCCAGGCGGTTGCGGAAAAAGTCATCAGTCATGGCGCTGCTTTGAAAAACTCCCAGAAAACAGACTCCATTGAATATCTATTCGAGAGTTCTGACCATCCGGATTCACCCCAGATCACCAGCATTCATGCGGGTTGCTGTGGTTTCGCATGGGCGACTAAATACATGGAGCCAACGCCAACGATGACCAATATGCTTTCCCTCATATTCAATCGTCTAGATAAAAAGAACGTTATCACTTCGGCCATTTATAGCCTTATGGCACATGCCAATAAGCAAGCACGAACCGACGCGACTATGCGGATTAGTGTGATTAGAGGGCATGAATCAATTTCCAGCGAGGGCAAAGAACAATTCACTCGACGTCGTTGAAGACATGCAGTTTGACCGCGGCTACCTGTCGCCTTACTTCATCAACAACCCCGAAAAGCAAGCCGCTTTGCTGGACAACCCCTTCGTGTTGTTGTTCGACAAGAAGATCAGCAACATCCGCGATCTGCTGCCCACACTGGAAGCCGTTGCCAAAGCTGGCCGTCCTTTGTTGATCATTGCCGAAGAAGTCGAAGGCGAAGCCTTGGCCACTTTGGTGGTCAACACCATCCGTGGCATCTTGAAGGTTGTCGCCGTCAAGGCCCCTGGCTTTGGTGACCGTCGCAAAGCCATGTTGGAAGACATCGCCATCCTGACCGGCGGCAAAGTGATCGCTGAAGAAGTCGGCCTGACCCTCGAAAAAGTGACTTTGGCCGATCTGGGCCAAGCCAAGCGCATCGAAGTGGGCAAGGAAAACACCATCATCATCGACGGCGCTGGCGCTGCTGGTGACATCGAAGCCCGCGTCAAGCAAGTGCGTGTGCAAATCGAAGAAGCCACTTCTGACTACGACCGCGAAAAGCTGCAAGAGCGCGTGGCCAAGTTGGCTGGCGGTGTGGCCGTGATCAAGGTCGGCGCTGCCACCGAAGTCGAAATGAAAGAAAAGAAAGCCCGCGTCGAAGACGCCCTGCACGCCACACGCGCTGCTGTGGAAGAAGGCATCGTGGCTGGCGGCGGCGTGGCTTTGCTGCGTGCACGTCAGGCTGCTGGCGCCATCAAAGGCGACAACGCTGACCAAGACGCCGGCATCAAGCTGGTGTTGAAAGCCATCGAAGCGCCTTTGCGCGAGATCGTGTACAACGCCGGCGGCGAGCCATCGGTGGTCGTTAACGCAGTCATGGCTGGCAAGGGCAACTTTGGCTTCAACGCTGCCAACGACACCTACGGCGACATGATCGAAATGGGCATCTTGGACCCCACCAAAGTGACACGCACTGCCTTGCAAAACGCAGCGTCTGTGGCCTCTTTGATGCTCACAACAGAGTGCATGATTTCCGAAGCCCCGAAGGACGAGTCCGGCGCTGGCGGCGGCGGCATGCCTGACATGGGCGGCATGGGTGGTATGGGCGGCATGGGCATGTAAGTGCCCCGCTGTCTGGACTGAGGGCTTAGGCCCTCAACCCGGCCAACAACAAAGCCCCGCAAGGTGAAAGCCTTGCGGGGCTTTTTTATGCAAACCGGTTCAGCCTGCCGTCAAATAGGCTGAGCAGAGGGGGGGCAAAAATCCCGTCCCACTGTCAGGCGAACAGCTTCCAGACCGTGGTTAGGGTCTTTGTAGCCACCATTGCTGATGTGCATCAGGCCAATGCCAAACTTAGTTTTTGCGCTGTGGCGGTACAACACATCCAAGGTTGTCCGTAAGTTAAAACGGCCACTCAACGAATGGACACGGTCATCACCCCGGATGGCCGAATAGGATGGGTAAATGAACAGCGTCATGTCGAAGCCTTTGACATCAATGGTTTTGCCAAGGCCTATGCCGAACATGTAAGTGCCTTGGGCGTTCAGCATGGCCGATGCACCGTACCTCAAGCCATAAAAGCTGGAGGGCTTGGATTGGTAAGAAACGTCCATGACACTTTTGGCCTTGGTCAAGGCAAAGTCCAATTCATTGTTGTGTACATCGGTCATGTATGAAACGCTCACGGTTTCTTTGTTGACAGAGGTGGGTTCTGGCACAGCTAGCAACCAAGCCGATCCCAAAATAACGCCTATGGCGGCACCACTGTCGAACACGCTCACCTCCCTGGTTGATGCTTTCTGCAATCATTATTGAAAACATCCACAGAGATACCGTTATCAAGGCCACTAAAGCTTGAACAAGCTGAAAATCAGCGCAAATTTCCACCAAGCGTCCCCCACTGCAATAAGCGCCTTGAAGGTCCCCGCATGACCTGGTCGCTGCGGCCAGAAACAGATCTTTCAGGCCCAAGCTCAAAGGACCGCGGCCTCGATCTGCACCACCCAGTAGGCCCCGTTTTCCTGAACTGCCTGAAAGCGCACCTTCTGGCCCACTTGCAAGGCATTGAGTTGAACAGGATTTTTCACCTGAAAAACCATGCTCATGGGCGGCATGTCCAGGTTCTTGATCTCGCCGTGTTTGAGCGCCACTTTGCCGGCGGCCTTGTCGATGCGCCGCACTTCGGCCGTGGCCCAAGGCAGCGCTGCGGCGTCATCACTCACGCGCTGCAGGCCCTCACGCTGGGCCATGCGGCGCAGCCCGGGGTAGTGCTGAAAGCTTTTGCTGCTGCCATCTTTTTGCACCAGCAACACGTCATAGGCGTCTTTGCGGCCTTTGTACTCAGGGCCATCCATGCCGGGGCTGCCAATGGGCATGCCGGGCACCGACAGACCCAGCGCAAGGGGCCGTGTCTTGAGCAGTCGGTGGATGTCGGCAGCGGGCACATGGCCCTCGATGACATAGCCACCCACGCTGGCGGTGTGGCAGGAGCCGAGTGACTCGGGCATGCCCAGGCGCTTGCGGGCGGCGGTGTTCCCCACATCACGCACGTCGACCTTGAACCCGTTGGCCTGCAGGTGTTCCACCCATAGCTGACAGCAGCCGCAGTTGGGGTCTTTCCAGACTTGCACGGTGGTGGCTTGCGCCATGGCGGTGCGCTCAAAACCGGTGAGGGCCAAAACGGCCGCCGCAGCCAGCCACTGGCGTCGAGGCAGGGTGGTGGGTTGGGCATTTTTCATGGCGTGGCTCCCTTACTTGACGGTGATGCGGCCGATCATGCCCGCTTCAAAATGGCCGGGGATCAGGCAGGCAAATTCAAAGCTGCCTGCGCGGTTGAAGGTCCAGACGATGGCACCTTTTTGGCCCGGCTCCACATGCGCCATGTAGGGCTCGTCGTGTTCCATGCCGGGGTGCTTTTTCATCATCTCGGCATGGGCCTTCAGCTCTTGCGGCGTGCCGATCACGATCTCGTGCAAGACCTTGCCCGCGTTCACCGCCACCAGGCGCACGGTCTCGCCCAGCTTGACCTGGATCTGGTTGGGGGCAAAGCGCATGTTGTCGGTCATGCGGATCTCGATGGTACGTATGGCTTTTTTCGGATCACCTGCAATGCCCCATTCCTTTTGCTCCGCAGGTGCAGAGGATTGGGCATGGTGGTTTTTGTGTGCAGAGGGCGAATGGGCCTGCGCCAAGGGCAAGGCCAGCAGGCCGATGCTCAAGAGAAAGGTTTTCAGTGCGTTGTTCATGGTGTGTCTTGGTGTGTGAAAGAGGGGGCAAAGTGCCGGACTCAGTGTTGCCCGTGGCCATGGGGTTTGCGTGCCGTGCCAGAAGCAGGCGCAGATGGCTGACTGGCAACGTCCTGTGCCTGCGGCGCACGCGGCGTGCTCACCACCGGGCCGGTGTATTCATAAGACTGCGTGCCGGGTGGCTGCTTGTAATCGCCCGGGTCGCTGTAGTCATTTGGCCTTTGCTCGGCCCGCACCTTGAGCGTGGTGAACATGCCGCCCATCTCGATGGGGCCGTAAGGGCCGGTGCCGGTCATCATGGGAAAAGTGTTCTCAGGCAGCTCCATTTCCATCTCGCCCATGTCCGCCATGCCGCGCTCGCCCATGACCATGTAGTCGGGGATGAGTTTCTGGATTTTCTGCACCAACCCCCGGTGGTCCACACCGATCATGGTGGGCACGTCGTGGCCCATGGCACCCATGGTGTGGTGGCTCTTGTGGCAGTGCATGGCCCAGTCACCGGGCTCGTCGACGATGAACTCCAACTGCCGCATCTGGCCCACCGCCACGTCGGTGGTGACCTCGGGCCAGCGCGCGGTTTTGGGCACAGGGCCACCGTCGGTGCCGGTCACCTCGAACTCAATGCCATGGATGTGGATCGGGTGGTTGGTCATGGTCAAGTTGCCCACGCGCACCCGCACCCGGTCGTTCAGGCGCGCCACCAGCGGGCTGATGCCCGGAAACACCCTGCTGTTCCAGCTCCAGATGTTCTGGTCCAGCATGGTGTTCACGTTGGGGGTTTTGGCACCCGGGGTGACGTCGTACGCACTCAACAGGAAGGCGTAATCGCGGTCCACCTCGGCGATCAGCGGGTGGGGGCCCTTGGGGTGGGTGATCCACAGGCCCATCATGCCCATGGCCATTTGTGTCATCTCGTCGGCGTGCGGGTGGTACATGAAGGTGCCCGGCCTGCGCGCCACAAACTCGTACACAAAGGTCTTGCCCACCGGAATTTGCTTTTGGTTCAGCCCACCCACGCCGTCCATGCCATTGGGCAAGCGCTGGCCATGCCAGTGGATGGTGGTGTGCTCGGGCAGTTGGTTGGTGACGAAGATGCGCACCTTGTCGCCCTCCACCACCTCGATGGTGGGGCCTGGGCTTTGGCCGTTGTAGCCCCACATGTTGACCACAAAGCCCGGGGCCATCTCGCGCACCACCGGCTCAGCCACCAAGTGAAACTCTTTGACGCCCTCCTTCATGCGAAAGGGCAAGGTCCAGCCATTCAAGGTGACCACCGGCTTGTAAGGGCGTCCGGCTCCGGTCACGCCCGGCGGCGTCCAGGGCGGTGCGGTGTCGGGGCGGGTCTGGATGACGGGTTCGGGCAAGGCGGCCAGCGCGCTGCGGCTGACGGCGCTGGTGGCCACTGCGGCCCCCGCCACTGAACCCACAGTGGCGACGGCTTTTTGGAAAAAATCTCGGCGTTGCATGGTCAGTGTCCTGCGGTGCGGGTGTTGGAGGGGTTGGTGGCGTCGGTCGCGCTGGCGCTGTCCGCATAGGGCAAGCCCGCCAGCACGGCCATCAGGTCGGCATGGGCCAGCCAGCGCTGGCGCTGCGCCTGCAAGGCGGCGTCCACGCTGTCGATGCGCGCACGCACGCTGGCCAGCAAGTCCCAGGTGCTTTTGAGCATGCCGTTGTAACGCAGCAGGGTTTCTTGCGAGAGTTCGGTGTGCAGGCGCAGCACCTGGGCCTGCGTGTGCTGCGCCGACTGGTTGGCCACCCGGAATGCGTTCAGGGCCATCTGCACATCGGCACGCACCTGCCGCGCCAACCGGTCGGCCTGCAGCCGGGCTTGCCAGGCGTTTTCAAAGGCATGGCCCCAGCGCATGGTGCGAGGGTCCCACATGGGCAGCTCCTGCCCGGCCAAGGCTTGCAGGGCTTGTTGCGCCGCCTGCAGATCTTGTGCATCCAGGCCAAGGCCTGCCGCGAGGCGGCGGGCCTGCAGCTCATCCCGTGGCCAGCGCAAATGGGCCTGCAGCGCCTGTGTCTGCAGGGCGGCCACGGCCTCCTGACTCGGCTCGGCCTGCCCATCGACCGGCGAATGCGCAGGTAAATCCACGGGCAGGTGCGGGGGGAGCATCTGCGCCAGCGCCTGGGGGGTCATGCCCGCACCGATGCGTTGCCACAAGGCCTGCAGTGCGCGATGGGCCTGCAGCTGGGCTTTGTCAGCGCGTGCGCTGGCATCCCAGAGCGCCAGCTCCTGCTCTATTTGACGGGCTCGGCTCCAGTTGCCCACTTGCGCCATGCGCTGGCCCAGCTCGGCCCCGGCTTGGGCCACGGCCAGAACATCGCCACTGTGCGCCAAAGACTGACGCGCCACCACCGCATTGACCCAAAGCCTTTGCGCATCCTGGCGCACAGCCGCCACTTGCTGGCGCACGGCAGCCGTTTCTGCCGCACTCATTCCCGGCTTGAGCCACAGGGCCTCGTCCTGCAGAGCCAGACGCATGGCCAAGGCCAGCGTCAATTGCCCTGCATCCGGGTGGGCAGGTGGGTCCGGCATCGGCGGCAGGTTCTTTTGCTCCCAGCGCAGCAAGTCCGCATGGCCACGGGGAAACTGCCCGACCGCCCGGTTAGCGTCCTGCCAACTGGGGCCTGGCTGGCCTGGTTTGGCCGATGGTGCAGCGCTTGACGGGGTGCCAGGCTGAAGACCATGCACACGGGCAGAAGCTGGTGCAGCCTGGGTTTGCGACCGGGCAGCAGGCCAAGCGCAGGCCAGCAGCACAGCACCCACGGCGCCCAGCCTGTAAGCGCGATTCAAAAGAGTGATCATGTCAATTTCCTGAAACAGACGAACACGGCATTCACCCGCATTGGCGGCGGGCAGACGCACCTGTGGCGTGTGGTTCAGGAAATGGGGGGCTTGGTCAGTGGCGCAGACGTGCGGGCCAGATGCACCCAAGACGCGCTGACAGGCAGCGGATGGGCCTGCAAAACAGGCAGCACCAAGGGCCACGCCGTCAGGCTCAAGCCTTGGTGGCACACACCGCACAACTGGCAATGGCCGTCGTGGCAATCGGCCTGTTGAACGGCCGCATCGTGCAGCGCAAGCGGCGCTTGGTCCTCTGTCAATGACTCTGCCATGGCCTCATGGCAGTCATGCGCAACAGGCGTTTCGGTGTGCTGCGCCGGGCTGGCCACCGAGACAGCGTCAAGGGGGTGCGAACCGCTTTCGGAGATGGGCATCCATGCGCCGGCCCACAAGCGCAGGGGCATCAGGCAAAGCAGGAAGCAAAGGAACAGGCGGCGCATCGTCAAATCATAAGCCAAGCGCCACATGGCTCGGGTTCAGAGGCCCGAATGACCGTTCAGGTGCTGCGCTCAGACAAAGGCGTGCAAGCGACCCCGCGCATCGTAGGTGGTCAAAAAAGGTCGCACGTTGCGCGCCGAAGCCTGGGTTGTGGTGATGTGGATCAAAGGTTCCACAGACTGGGACGGGGGTGCACACCGGCTGGCGTCGTAAGCACGACGACGTTCGGGCTGGCTCAACACACTGTAGGCCTGGTTAATGCGGGCCATCCTGGCCGCCCACAAGGTGGAAGCGCCTGCTTGCCGGTCGGGATGGTAACGCTGGGCCAAAGCGCGAAAGGCCGCCCGAATGACTTCGGCTTCGGCTTGCGGTGTGACACCGAGTTCAGCGTAAAGGTCCATGGTGTTGTCCATGGCCAAATCATAAAATATGAATACATTTAAATTAACTAAAAATGCAATTTAAACGTTTCCAAATGTTAAAACACTGAGCGCAGAGGTCAAACCCAAGCCCCCATCCGCTCAGGCATGACCTTCTCGCGGGTTTTGAGCTGGAGGCCCCTGGATTCGCGCATGGCGGGACAAAGTGTCAGTCTTGGCGCACACCTTGCAACAAGGCGGCGCTGGAAGCATCCAGCCCAGCTGTGTCACCCGACAGCAGGCGCGCATGGATGTCTTTGGCCAGCACCTTGCCCAGCTCCACGCCCCATTGGTCAAAGCTGTTGATGCCCCAAACCGAGCCGCTCACAAACACGCGGTGCTCTTGCAAGGCGATCAGTGCGCCCAGGCTGGTGGGTGTGAGTTCATCGATCAGCAAGAAGGTGCTGGGCCGGTTGCCGGGGAAGTGCTTGTGCCCGCCCTCATCGGTTTGGCCCAGCATCAGCGCCTGCGCCTGCGCGATCACATTGGCCAGCAACAGCTCGTGGTGGTCTTTCAGGCTGTGCGTGGGCATTTTCACGGCGATGAATTCCACCGGCACCACATCCGTGCCCTGGTGCAGCATCTGAAAATACGCGTGTTGCCCGTTGGTGCCAGGCTCCCCCCACAGCACGGGCGAGGTGCCATAAGGCAGCGCAAGGCCGTGGCGGTCCACGCGCTTGCCGTTGCTCTCCATCTCCAGCTGCTGCAAATAGGCAGGCACGCGGCGCAAAGCGCTGTGGTACGGCGCAATGCTGCGGCTGGTGTAGTTCAAAAAGTTGCGGTACCAAACGTCCAGCAAACCCAGACGCACCGGCAAGTTGGCCTCCAGCGGCGCAGACTGGAAGTGCTGGTCCATCGCGTGCGCCCCGGCCAGCAGGTCCCTGAAACCCTGCGCCCCAATGGCGATGGCCACCGGCAAACCAATGGCCGAC
>NZ_JAFEIF010000042.1 GCF_017848645.1 Limnohabitans sp.
GGGCGCTGCATTTGCGGTGTGGGACCCAGCGAAGACGAGGGGCAGAGCCGCGGCCAATGCACTGGCAGCATGTCGCCAGGGGTGCCGAGACATCCCGGAGCTTGCAGGGGTTGGCGTTGTTGCTTTTTTGTGCGGGCTGGGTTGGATGGCTGGCATGGTGCTCTCTTTGGTATGGCGAAGGGACTAGTTCCAGGTGGCTGCAAGTGGGTGACCGGGTTGTGCCCGGTGCGGCGGTTCAGGCGGTGTTGGGTTTACTCTTGCGAGAGGGACAGGCCCCGAATGACTTCGAACCGGGCAGGCTCTGGCGCTGATGGCGCAACGGGTGTGGCCGGGGTGGTGGGGGCAGGACGAGCGGCACGCGGGCGCGGTGGCGCGGCTTTGGCGGCTGTGGCCACCACCACGGCAGCAGCCACTTGGGGCAGCAGGTCGAGTTTGCGTGCACCGGCCGTTTGCACCGGGATGTTGTCGCTGTGGCTGCGCAGCACCAGCGACAAGGTGCCCACGCTGCGCGCCAGGTCAATTTGTTCGGCCTGCTGCGGGCTGACCTGCAGGGTCACGGCATTGACCACGCGAGGTTTGCTCTCGTTGGTGGAGACGTCTTGCGCCACGGCCAGCACCTTGATGCGTTCGATGACGATTTTGGAGACGGGCTGGTTCAGGCTGTCGGGCGTGTTGACCATCACGTCCACAAAATTGCCAGGCAGTGCGAAACCGGCCACACCCATGATTTCATTGACCTTCACAGTGACCGCACGCTGCCCAGGCTCGAGCACCGAAGACAGGCCGCCTTTTTCGCCCACCGGTGCCAGCTTGCTTTGCAGGAGGGGCTCACCGCGCAGCACTGGCATGTGAATGACCCGACCCACTGCTTGGTCGAGCGTGGTCAAGGGATCCTGAATGGCCGCAGCCTTGGGCCAGGCCAAGGTTTGCAGCATGTCCGGTTGCAGCCGGGTACCCATCTGCAAATCGCGCTCAGCCACGATCACTTGCAAGGTATTGGACGCGCTTTGTTTCTGCAACCAGCTGGCGGCGTAAGCGGCGGCTGCCAAGCCCAGTGCCAAGGCCATCAGCAGCGCACCTGCGGGGCGAATGTTTCTCATAAAAAACAGTCCTTGCAATGCAAAATAATCACGAAAAAGGCCAAAGCTTGAGCACGTACACCGCCGTGCCCGCGCCAATGGCCAAGGCGTAGGGCATGCGCGTTGCGCTCACCGGAAAGGCCGTGCGCTCAGCACTTGGCCCGTGTTGGCGGCTGAGCCAAATTTGCGACAAACCGGTGCTCAGGTTGTTCAGGGTCTGACCCAGTTGGCCGCTGAACACCGCCCAAGCGATGGACAGCAGACCCCCGGCCAGCAAAATGAGCAGGTTGACCCACAGCATGTCGGGATGCCCCACAAACAGGCCCGTGGCAGCGGCCAGCTTCACATCGCCCGCGCCCACGGCCCCCAGCAGGTAGAACACCCAAAACCCCAAAAAACCCACCATGCCCCCCGCAAGCGCCGAGCCCAGTCCGATGCCGTGTGGCGACAGTGACAGCCCGATGGCGGTCAAGCTGCCCCACAAGACCAGCGTGTTGGGTATGCGGCGCGTTGCGGTGTCGTGCCACATGGCCGCCAAAAGCATGGCGGCCAGTGCGGCCAGATGTGTCCAGTCAAACAGGCTGAGGGGCATGGAGGCGTTTCAAGTGCGAGTGAACCTGGAGGCGTTAAAGCTGGCCTGCGATGTCGTTGAACAGGGTGTTCAACGCACCGCCCAGAGCGGTCGCACCAACCGTGATCGCCAACGCGATCAGCGAGGCCAGCAAGCCGTATTCAATGGCGCTTGCGCCATCTTCATCGGCCCAAAATGTCTTGAAAGATTGAGAAAATTTTTTCATGTGCTAACTCCAGAGTTGAAAAGTTGAGGTGAGCTTCAAGCCCCTTGTTTCGCGGCACTTACCGTAGGTGTTTTCTTGCTGTGACCTTGGGACTTTGCAGCGGTCAGAATTTTTCCAAACCGCAAGCCCACTTTAAAAAATTGGTTGGCCTCGAACAGTGCGCTACAGCACCAAAGCGATGAATTTGGGGTCATGCAGAGCGCGCAGTGCGCCAGCGCACCGAAACAAGCCGCGCGCGTCTTTAAGGTTGGGGTTTTGCATTTGGGTCGTTCGGGCCCAGTTCAGGAGATTGCCCATGACATGGTTTCAGGACAGCGCACGCCAGGGCTGCAGGGGTCAAAAAAAGCAGAGACATTCAAGCCCTGCAGATGCGGAACCAACCCTTGGTAAAGGAGGCCGGCAAGGCGTTAAAACGAGAGCCCAGCAGCACGGCGCAGCCGTGGTCGAGTTCGCACTCATCTTGCCCATCCTCTTGGGTTTGTTGGTGGGCGGCATTGATGCGAGCCTGGCTTTGTACGACAAAGCCGTGATCACCAATGCCAGTCGGGAAGGCGCACGCGCGGGCATCGTGGCACGTAACCCGTTGCTCAATGATGCGCAAATTCGACAGGTCGTCACCCAATACGCCCAAAGTGCGCTGGTCAGTTTTGGCACCAACCCGTCTCAACCCACTGTGGTCATCCAAAAGGCCAGCTTGAACGGTGACCCCACGCTGCGTGTGACGGTGAGCTACACCTTCAAAGGCATAGGCCTGGGCAGCTTGTTTGACAGCTTGGGCAAGCCCTGGGTGTTGCAGGCCAGTACGGAGATGGTTTACGAGTGAAGGACACAGTGATGCAAAAAATCAAACGGTTTTCCAAGTCTCAAAAAGGTGCGGTCAGCGTGCTGGTGGCCCTGACTCTGCCAGTGTTGGTGGGTGCAGGGGCCTTGGCGGTCGACCTGGCTTATTTGCATGTGGTGCGCAACGAATTGCAAAACGATGCCGACGCGGCAGCGCTGGCCGGAGCGCGAAAGCTCTACACCCAAGGGGCCTCGGTCCTGAACTGGTCAGGTGCTGCAAGCACTGCCAGCAACGCCATCGCCCTCAACCGCGCAGCAGGCCATGCACTGGCCGATGGCCAGATTCAAACCGGATACTGGGATACGACCCAAACTGCCACGGGTTTGCAAGGTTTGCCCATGACACCGGGGGCCAACGACGCGCCCGCTGTGCAGGTGAGCCTGGGCAAAAGCGATGGCCAGAACCAAGGGCCTGTGCGCACTTTTTTAGCCAGCATCTGGGGCGTTTTTTCCAAACCGGTGCGGGTGACGGCGGTGGCGGGAGTGAGCAGCCCGGGGACCATTTTGCCGGGCGGTTTGTTTCCATTTGGCATTTCCAAATGCATGTACGACAAGTTTTGGGACATGAATGCGCAACCAGCCGCACCGCGTGTAGACCCACTGACCGGTCTGGTACCTGAGTTCAAGATCGGATCCATCTACCACTACGACAACTGTGAGTCGGGCGAGTGGACCTCGCTGGACACCCAGGCCTCAGGGGCCAATGCCATTGAAAATTTGATCGAGGAGGGCAATCCGATCAGCATGTCGGTGGGCGATGCCGCCTGGATGCAAACGGGTGTCAAAACCAGCTTGTACACCGATGTTAAAAAATGCAGCGCTGCCGGCAACCGAAAATGTGAATTCGTGGTGGTACCCACACTCCAGCAGGTGGTCTCAGGAACGTCGGCACCGATCATTGGCTTTGCCTGTTTGCAGCTATTGGACGCGGTGGGCGGCAGCGGCAAATACATCCTGGCCAAAATGAGCAACCAATGCCCACCGCCCCAGTCTGGCGGTGTGGGGCCCAATTACGGCGTCATCTCTCAGCCGAGTTTGTTCAAGTGATGCCTGTATTGACTCGTTTGTGCGATCCGATACAGACAGTCTCGCGCTGAGCTTTCAGCATGCAAGTGTGGTTTTTTTCTTCACCTGTCTCACCCCACCATGAAAGAGAGCAATTGATGAGTCCAGTGTTTGCATTCAACAAATGGCCCCGCGCTTTGTGCACGGCATTGAAACTGTCTGTGGCGGCGTCTTCGGCGAGCCTGCTTGTGGCCTGTGGCGGTGAGGGCGCTGGTGGCATTTCGTCCAACAGCGGTGCAGAAGTGCTGCTCAAAGCGGGCGAGGGTGGTGTGGTTTCAGGTTCGCTGGAAAGCGTCAAGTACCGCCTGACCAACATGTCCTGGTCTGTGATGCCCTTGGCGGCCACCAATCCGGTGTTGAGTGTTTTCAATCAGGACTGTGCCGTGGCCCTCAAAAACGATTCGGTCACACCGACCTTGGCCACGGCCACATCGCCCGCCGGTTCCGGGGGGAGCAATTGGCAATGTAAATTGACTGTTTTTGCCGAAGGGCAAAGCACAACCACGGATGCGCTTTATGACTTGACGCTGTCAGGCCTGAATGAGGTTGGGCGGCAGGTGAGCTACACACGCCAGCTGCGCGTGCAGCCCAACGTGGCGCTCAATGGCATCGCCCCTGAGGGCACTTATTTGAAGGGCATGTCCGTGACGCCTGTGGCGAGCATTTGCCAGCCTGGCGCACCGGTTCGGCTGACAGCCCGTGGGTTGCCCACGGACACGGTGTTCAACTACCGCTGGCGTGTTGTTCAGGGGCCGCTGGCCGTGCTGGCGGGTGCCCAAACGGCCGAAGCCGGATTGATCGCGCCAGTGGTATCCGCGTCCACACTCGTGGTGGTGCAACTGGAGGCCAGTGCTTTGCCTATTACTCCCGAGAACCCGGCGGTGTACATGGCCAGAGCGGTGGTCCATGTCGACCCGACTTACCCCTTTGAGTCCTGCGGTTTTTACGCAGGCTCGTGACATCGATGGGCTGATCCCTTTTGCAGGGAGTCCATCCTTGTGGGCGATGGTTTTGAAGGGCGTGTGGCACGCCCACCGCCTTCGGGTGCGCTCCTGATCCTGCCTGGCCTTTGTATGCGGAGCATGGTTCGATGGTTTATCCCACGCCTTAGCCCTGGGCGCCTTGTGGCTTGATGCGGCACAGGGCATTTTGCAGGAAGACATGTGTCAGCAGGGTTTGCTGCTCCGCGTCTACGCTCAGACCTTGTGCGTGCAGTCGCGAGGCCAGGCTGTTGGACTGACTGGCTCTGCGCAGATGTTCGCCAATGATGCGAAAGTCGTTTTCGCGGCATGGTGTTCGGGCCTGGCCGTGGGCCGCGATCTGCGCAACTGAACGTGGCAGGCTGTTGAAAGGGACGGGATGCAGTGGGGTTTGGGTGCTCATGGGCGTTCTCCTGGTGCTTGGTGTGTCCACGCCACACCCAGTGTTTGGCCCGGGCCGGCGCTGACGAGCCAGTGGTGTTCCTGCCGCTCGATACGGCCCTGGCCTTGGGTGATGCGCAGATCTTTGGCGCTGCGTGTGGGGATGAGCCAGGTCATGCTGTCCAGCGTGTCCTGGCTGCGGGCCTGCAACTGACGCTGGTCTTGTTGGTCGTGCACTTGCCACTTGACGGTGGCGCGGCGGTTCATGAAGTCCGACAGCTCGGCCATGCGGTACCAGCGAAAGACCTTTTGAATTTGCAGCAGTTGGGCTTGCTCCTGCAGGGCTTTCATGGTCTTGAAGTATTGCGGTGTGGTGGCCGGGTGAAAGTAAAACAGCCGCACCAGGTGCTCTTCGCTCACATGGGCAAACA
The DNA here is from genome assembly GCF_017848645.1 of Limnohabitans sp. Classification (GTDB taxonomy): domain Bacteria; phylum Pseudomonadota; class Gammaproteobacteria; order Burkholderiales; family Burkholderiaceae_C; genus Limnohabitans_A. The sequence continues at coordinate 5,574 of NZ_JAFEIF010000042.1, forward strand.
GGGCCACGATGAAGTCGCGGATCTCGTCTTCTTCCAGGCCGAATTGCTCGAGCTCGTCCACGGTAGCGATGCGTTTGAAGTTGGAGATCGGGAAATTCCACATCTTCGAATATGGTGAGGGTTGGCCCGAAATGTAGGAGCGGGTCGCACCCAGGCCCGTGTCAGCGGTGGTGTAGAAGGCCTTGAAGCCGCGCTCGTGCAGCCATTGTGTGGCCCAGGTGGGCTGGTTGCCCATGGGGGCGGAGTACACCACCGGCTCTTGCCCGATGGCGTCTCGGATGCTGTCGTGGTTGCGCACCAGATAGGGCTCAAATCGGCTGCGGTTGTGTTCGTCGGCTTCGTTGCCAAACACGTTGTGGGTCCAGCCGCCGTGGTTGCCGACTTCATGGCCTTTGTCGTGCTGGCGTTTGAGGAAGGCCTGCATCCAAGGGTTTTGCGGGATGTTCAGGCCCAAGCGGTCGCCTTCGTGGTGGGCGTGTGGCCCGGCGGTCACATGGATGGAATAAGGGCCGTTGTCGAACCAGCCTGATTTCTCCAGGTCGTCCAGCGGTTTTTGGGCAAAACTGGAGTCCACATGCAAATTGAGCACCATGCCGCCTGTGGCGTTGGGGGTGGCGGCCAGGCGAGGGAGGTGGGCCATGTGGGTGCCAAAAAAGCTCAGCATGCGGTGCAGCAGGTAACTGTCGGTGCGCGTCTTGAGGTAGCCCAGCGGCAAGTTGGCAAAGAGCACCTGGCCTTGGCCGTGGGCATGGCTGGAGACGATGACGTCGCCTTGCTCGGACTTGACCCAGGTGCGCAAACTGCCCGAACCCGCGCCCAGCGGCACATGCGTTGGCGCAGGCGGGTCGGCGCGTGCATCGCGGGTGCGCAAGAGTCCCGGAGCAGCAGCGGCCCACCAAGGCGCGGTGCGAAAGTGGTCGTACACCAAGTGATCGTAGGCGTAGGTGGTCAGCTCGCCCCAGCTGTCGGGGGCATCGTCCTCGAAGTCCAGTTTTCCGGGCTGGATGGCCAGTTGCCTTTCTCCTTCGCGGCTGGCGAAGACGGGGCCGCTGTGCAGTGTGTCGTCTTGCAAGTGGCTGTAGAGCGCATAGCGCACCCCCACCAGGGTCGACAGGCGAGATTCGTCGGCGGCATAGTGCTTGTGGTGCAGCTGGAACAGGGCCGCATCAAAGTTGACCATCAATTGACCGCCGCCTTCAACGAATTGGTAGAGCGTGTTGACCAGCAGGTCCGATGCGTTGGGGTGCACCGTGTCGGGCAGGATGACGCCCGCCATCGGCTGGCCACTGGCTTGCAAGCGGATGAATTCATCATCCGTCATGGTGCTGATGGGCAAGCCTTCTTCGTGGGCGGCATCAAGCCAGGCTTGGGTGATGGTGTGCTGGCGCGCATCGGCATGGGGCAGCAGCAGCACTAGGCCGGTGGGGACTTGGGTCCGGCTGTCTGCTTGGGGCCAGGTCATGCTGGCGACGGTGGCTATGACCAGGATGGCCAGCAGCAGCAGGAGTTTGCGGGCCATGCTGTATTGGCCTGGTTTGTCGGATTTTTTGGGGGGGGCTGGCATGGGGCTCTCCGGCTTAACGGACCAAGTGGGGGTCGGGTGCTGGGACGAAGGCTTGGGCAGCAGTCGAGTCTGAGTGGGCCAGCACGGGCGTGTTGCTGGCCAGCCAGGCGTAAAGGGCCACAAAAATCCACAGGTCCAGCAAGGCGCCAAAGCACAAAAAAAGCAAGGGCATGAACAGGATGGAAAGGTGTTCCAGCAACCAGACATGCAGCAAGGTTTTGTGCGGCAACATGAGGGCAAAGTAAGCCAGCACGGCCAAGGGGGCGAGGATTTTGTGCAACAGGGGCATGCGCAAAATGCCCCAGCCCAGAGCCAGCATGGGGCCGATGGCGAGCATGAAACCAAAGCCCATGCCCATCAGGGCACTGGCGTGCGAGCTGATGGTGTAAGGGAAACTGGCCGGGGCCAACCAGAAGAACAGGCAGGCACTCCACTGGATGAGGCACAGCGCCCGCAGGCTGATTTTGAGCGGGTGAAAGCGGTCACTGAGTCTGCCGCTCCCTAACCACACGGCGGCTGCGAGCACGGCCGTGGCGGCAATTTGCGTGAGCGAGGGTGCAAAACTGCCGTCGCCCGTGGCGGTCCAGAACAAGGTGTCGCCTTGGGCCGACAGGCGTGTGCTCAGCGACAGGCCCAGCACGCCAGACCAGGCGCTGATCACCCATTGCCAAAAAGCCATCAGGTGCGCTTGCAGGATCCAGAGCAGCAGCACCGGCGCGGCAGACAAGAGCAGCCACTGCAGGCCCAGGTGTTGGGGCCTGGGCAATGGGGCCGTAGTGGCTGGCCCGGGCCCGAGTTTGGGTTTGGGTTTGGCAGGGTGTGTCATGGCAACACCTTGAACACCGCCAACTGCAGGCCTTGGCGTTTGTAGAAAGGGTTGCTGTAGCGTTCTGCGCTGGCTTTGATGCCCCAATTCGGGCCCAGCCAGTGCTGGGCCGAGAGCGTGGTCTGGTGGCTGGAAAAGCGCGAGATGAAGGCATCGGCCCCCAGTGACTGGTAGCCTTCTTCGCCCCAGCCATAGCGGCCGGTGATGCGGGTCTGGCCCGCCTGGCCCCAGGTGGCGGCCACGAAATACTGCTGTGTGTCGATGGGGCCGGGGCGGCTGCGGTTGAACTTGGCCTCCGTCTGCAGCACCCAGCTCGACGGCGGGTACCAGGACAGGCCCAGACTCAAGTTGTCGTCCTGGTGTGCGTCAGGCGCTTTGTAATGCCCCAGGCCCACGCTGGTGACGAGGCTCAGGTCGTCCAGCCATTTTCGGTGGAGGAAACCGTCGATCCGGTAGCGCGGCAGGTAGGACGCGCCGTCGCCCGCACCCACCGTGAGAGAGCCGTACCAATGGCGGTCCAGGATGAGGGTGTCGCCCAGGGCCAGGTAGTTGCCGTCTTCGTTGAAGCGTTGCATGGTGGCCACTTCAGCCGCCAGCAGGTGTGGCCCCGTGCCGTACAGGCCGCGAAAGCCGATTTCGCGCCAGTTGGCAAAGCTGCCGCTGAGCGTGTCGTGAGTACTGTAGATCTCGGCCTGGTGCAGGCCTGATGGTGTGCCGGATTGGGCCCAGACGTTGGGCAGCATCAGCGCTGCAATGGACAGCAGCAGGCTGGCGTGTGGCTGGGGCAGACGGATCATGTGGGAGCGGTGCATGGTGGGGCTTTCAGTGCGGGTACGCGTTGCGGCCGTGGGTAGGTGAGAGGCTCGAAAGCGCTGCGCCCGGCAAGGTGGGCATGTGTTGGGCGGGCATGTGCTGGACGGGTTGGGACAAGGGGTGTGTGTCGGCACCCAGGGGGATGCTCAGGTGGTGGCCGGTCAGCACATCGGCGATGCGCAGGGCCGACTGGCCGTCACCAAACGGGCATTGGCGCAGTTGCATGGCCTGGTAGGCGCTGCGGTCGTGCAGCAAAGCCGTGCTGTGCTCGATGATGGCGTGCGGGTCTGTGCCCACCAGCAGGGCACCCCCGGCGTCGACCAGCTCTTGCCGCTCGGTGCTGTCGCGCGTGATGAGCACGGGGCGCTGCAGGGCCGAGGCCTCTTCCTGAATGCCGCCCGAGTCGGTCAGGCAAAAATGGCATTGCGACAGCAGCCCGATCAGCGCGGGGTAGTCCAGTGGCTCGGTCAGGCACAGGCGCTGCGCATGCTCGGGGGCCAGATCGCCCAGGCCTTGCGCGATGTCCAGGCGCACGCTGGGGTTGGGGTGTTGTGGCCAGACGGCGATGAGTTGTGGGTTGAGTTTGAGCAAAGTGCCCACGGCTGCCGCAATGTGCTGGATCGGGCGGCCCCAGTTTTCGCGGCGGTGCGCGGTCACCAGCATCAAGGGTGCGTTGTCGAACCGGCCCAGCAGTTGCTGCACATCGTCCGGGTAGGCCTGGCCCCAGGGCTGCTGGGCCAGACGTTGGCTGACCCACAGCGCGGCATCGATCACGGTGTTGCCGACTTCAAAAATGTGCGCAGCCGCAACGCCCTCGCGCAGCAGGTTCTGGCGGGCTTGCGGGGTGGGCGGGAAATGCCATTGCGCCAGGCGTCCGATGAGCTCGCGGTTTTTTTCTTCCGGAAAGGGATCATGCTGACCGGTGCGCAAACCCGCTTCGATGTGCGCGACCGGGATGTCCCTGAAATACGCCGCCATGGCCCCGACCAAGGCGCTGGACGTGTCGCCTTGCACCAGCACCACGTCGGGCTGGGCATGGCTGAGCACCTGGTCAATGCCTTGCAGCAATTCGGCCGTGAGTTGCGACAGGCCAGCCCGCTCGCGCTTGAGGTGCATGTGGTGGTCCGGGCCCATGTGGAAAAAACGGTACAGGGCCATGGCCATGTCTTCGTGTTGCCCGGTGTGCAGCACTTGAACGGTTTCACCGCGCGCTTTGAGGCTGCGGTAAACGGGGGCCATTTTGATGATTTCGGGGCGTGTGCCGGTGCAGACCAGATAGTGGCTCATGCGCAGTTCTCCTCTGAGGTGGGTGGTGTGTGGTTGGGGGGGTGCCAAGGCGGCAGGATTTGGGCAATGACTTCGTCGGTGACAGTCCAAAGCGCGCTGTGGCGGTGCGGTAGGGCGCGTTGCTGCCAGCAGCGCACGCTGAGCAGATCGCCTTGACGCCAGGCCACCAGGGCGATCAGGCCCCAAGGAAATTCGCGCCCGCTTTGCGCCAGCCAGGTGGCGCGGTGCTCGCGCATCCATTGGACGTAATGCGCACCAGCGCCGCCGGGCAGGCCCGGGAAGTCCACCAGCAAGGGGTAAATCTGGGCTGTGGCGTCGGGATAGAAATGGTGACCTGGGTGCGGGTGCGCCTTTTGGGTGCTGACCCGAAAGATGCGGTGCGTTGGGTCCCAGAAAGCAACGTGGATGGCCCGTGCCAAGCTGGGGCTGGGCCAGGCTGACCAGACTTCCAGGTTGTCCATGAACAGGCTGTAGCGGATGTGCGGCGAGACGTGGTAGAGCCCGGTGGCTGGCTCATGCAGGCCGCGCAGGTCTTGGGCCGCACGCGCTTGCAATGCTGCGATGGGCATTTGGGCGCGTTCGTGTGGCGCCAAGCGGTGCAAAAACTGCAACCACAGGGCCAGCGACGAGTCGTCGGCATCGGGTGCTTTGCACCAGCGCCAGGTGGTGCGCGAGCTGGCTTGATGGGCCCTGCCTGGCTGCTGTGGGCTTTGGCAATAACGGCCCAAGTGTCCCGCTTCTTGGTAGCGCTGCGACAGCCAACGGGCCCAGGGCAGGGCGTAGGCCGAAATATCCAGCCCCTGCGACTGGGCCACACCCAGGGCCTGCAAGGCGAAATACGGGTCCACGGTGTCGCCCCGGTGTTGCACCGTGATGGCCCCGGTGGCGTCGGTGTAGCCGCTCAGGTCCAGGGCTTGGCCTGTGGGTGTGGTCTGCATGGGGGCAGCTTGCAGGGTGGCTTGTGCGTGGGCCGCGCTCAGACCCAGGACGCTGCACGCCAGGACCAGTAGGCTTTGGCAAGACCAGGCTTTAAGGCCATGCTGCAGAAGGTGGAGCGGGCGCAGTCGCTTCATGATGCGATCCCCGGGGTCTGCGTCTGGGTCTGTATCCAGACCGGGCCGTACACGCAGGCGCTGTCATCGGCCAGCACTTTCTCGGCGCTCAGGCTGACGGGCTGGCCCCTGCGGCCAATGGCGGTGTGTGGCCCCAGGCGCACGGCCGCTCGCGCAACCACCGGCCCCAACACCCGTGCACCCTCGGCCAGCGTCACCTGGTGTGCAAACAAGGCACCCAGCAGGGTGCTGTCTGGGGCCAAGTGGATGTCGCCGTGCACCTTGACATCGCCTGCGACCAGACTGCGTGCGCCGCAGGTCAGCTTTCCGCTGACCACCAGCGGGCCAGGCAAGCAGCTGTCCTCGGGCAAGTGGCAGTCGCCTTGCACGCGCCAGCCATGGTCTCCCCAAGGTTGGGCGTGGGGTAGGTGCGTCAGCAGCTGGCGTTGGTCGTCCTCTGGCGTGGGGGACGGGTAGGGGCTGTGCAGCGCCTCGAAGTCCTCGGCGTGGGTTGCTGCACTGGCGTGCAGCGCTTGTGGGTCATGCTTGATTTGAAGTGGCCGGGCATCGCTGGGGTGACGCAACTCGCGCCAGGCCGGGTAAAAGGGCCAGGCCAGCAAAACCAGGGTGAGGGCCCCGAACAGTAGAGCCAAAGGTTCAATAAACCCGTTCATGCGCCGGACTCCTTGCGGTAGCGCACAGTTTTGTGCCAGACCAGTTCTTTGCGCAGCACACGGTCCAGCACCACATCGCCCAAAGCTGCGGTGATGGTGGGCAAGCTCGCCACAAAATTGAACATTTGAAAAGGCAGCAAACGGATGCGCTGGCGGTGACCGTCAACCAGCACCGCGTAGACCATTTGCATGAAGGCCGAAAAGCCACCCAAAGCCGCATACACCACCAGCAGCAAACTGGGAACGAAAACGGTCAGGACCTCGGAGCCATTGAGGTAATAAAGACCCACGGCCATGACCCAGCCCAGCAGCAGCAGGGGTTGCAGCAAAAAGATGTGCAGCAGCATCAGGCCATCGATGCGTTCTCGCCAACTCAGCCAAGGCGAGCGGATCAGCTGTCGCACCTGACGCCACAGCACCTGGTTGTGGCCCTTGGCCCAGCGGTGGATCTGGCGCAGGCGCACCGACCATTCTTCGGGCACCTCTTCGTAGCAGGTGGCCTGGTTGTTGTAGACGGTTTTCCAGCCCGCCACCAGCAAGCGAAAGGTGATGTCGGTGTCTTCGGCCAGCACATCGTCGCGCCAGCCCCCGGCCGCTTGCACGGCCGACAAACGCACCCCGCCCACGGTGCCGCCAAACTGGGGCACGCCGTGCAGGTTCATGCGGGCTTGCTGGTCCACTTGGTAGCCCGCCGAGCGTTCCATGTCGAGCATGCGGGTGAGCAAATTGGTGGAGACGTTGCGTGGCACCACGCGGCCCATCACGGCCCCGACCTCGGGGTCCAGAAACGGGGTCACCAGTTGCCGCAGCAAGCTGGGGCCAGGTGTGTAGTCGGCGTCAAAAATGAGGGCGATGTCGCCTTGCGCGTAACGCACCGCATCTTTCAGGGCTGCTGCTTTGCCGGGCTTGCCGCCGTTTCGGTGAAAGGCCTGCAGACGCCCGGGGTGTTGCGCGATGGTGGCGTCCACGATGGCGGCGGTGCGGTCGCTGGAGCGGTCGTTGACCACCACCACGTTCAGGCGATCAGGTGGGTAGTCGCTTTGCAGCAGCGCCTGCATGCTGTCGGCGATCACTTTTTCTTCGTTGTGGGCGGCGATGAACACCGTCACCATGGGCCACTGGGCCGGCAGCACATGGGCATAGGGGTAGCGCTGCGTGCCAAACACGCGGTTGAGCGCATACAGCATTTGACGCACACCGTAGCTCAGCATGACCAGCACGATCACGCCCAACACCAAGGCCAGAGTCAGACTGCCTGGGCGCTGCTGCCAGGTGGCTGCGAGTTCTTGCGCTGCGGCCGGGGTGCTCAGGCCCACGCCCATCAGGCAGGTGATGGTGATGCTCCCCGTGCGCCCTGGCCTGTGTGGGCAATGTGCAGCGGCCGAGTGGTTGGGGCCAAGGTCTGGAGTCTTCGAGAGATGGCTGGTGGGCATGGTGTCCTTTACTTGAGCAAAGAAAGTGCATGGTCCGTTGGCGCTGATTTTTCATCAGCGAAACAGCGCACGCCCGCCCTGTGCGCTTGCGCCCTGAGCGGTGATGTGCAGCACCGAAATCGCAACCGGTGAATCAACGAACAGTCATTGGGGCGGGGCGTTTTTACATTGATCCGATGCGCAGACCGCTGTCCTGGATGAGCGCTGGTTTGTGGTTGTGTCCCAAGCATTCAAGGAGTCAAGCCGTGCAAAATATTTCTTCAAATCAAGTTCTTTGGCAGCGATCCCGCAGGGCCTTGGGGGTGGTGTGCAGTGCCGCCATCTTGCTGGGCGCTTGTGGTGGTGCGAACAATGTTCCCAGCCCACTCGGCTTGCAGGACCTCAGCGATGGCGTCCTGTCCGAAGACCCGGAAGTGGGCCCTTTGCCCGAGCTGTTGGCACAGGACCCGAATGCCGCTTTGATGGTCCCCACGGTGGTGTTGGCCAGCGCTATCACAACGCAGTCACCCGTCATCCCCGCACCAGTGCCCGCCTCGGTCACGTCGACTGCCAATGCGGCTTCGAGCTCTTTGCTGCAACGCGCTGTGGCCACGGTGAGCGCATGGACGCAGGCACTGGGGATCAGCGCGTCTGCTGCGCTGCCCGACAAGTCTTTGCCATCTGTGGCCGCCACGTTGCTGGCCCCACCTGTGCCCGACCCCGGTGTGCTGATGCTGTTGCTGCCCGACGGTCAGAACATGGCCGACCCCGGTGTGTCAGCTTGGGTAGACGCGGCATCTGAGCTGGGCGTGCGTGTGCAGCCCATCACCGATGCGCAGTTCCTGGCCTTGGGTGATTCGGCCCGTGATTTTGCGGGGCTGATCCTGCCCGATGGTTTGCATGTGCAGGCCACCGATGCTTTGTTGGCAGCGGTCAAAACTTTCACCCAACAAGGCGGGCGCAGCATGCTGGTGTTTGACTTTGGGGCGCTGACCACCTTGAGCGATGGCACGCCGGTGTACCCGATTCCCAAGTCACGCTTGAGCGACATGGCCGGGGTGGACTATGTGATGTACGAGGCCTTGCGCGACCAGACCACGGGCCTGGGGCCGGTCACTGCAAAACGCAGCACCTTGCGCAGTTTGCTGGTGCCACCGGGCAAGTCGCTGCCCTTTGTGGGTTTGGCAGCCAGCACCGCCGCCGCGCCTTTGCTGAGTGCGGCGCAAATCAGCAGCGATGCGGCCTTGTACCTGCCTGTGGGTGTGAACGATGCGGGGGGCGCACGCGGCTTTGATCCGCAGCAGTACAGCCGCATGTCCTATGCCAAGAGCAGTGATCGCAGCGTGTCAAAAACGAGTGGACGCCAGGTGCAAATCGATCTGGGACGGGCGTTCCAAGCGCACGCCTTGCCTGCCGTGTCGCAGCCTTTACCCGATCCCATGCCCACCTCGACCAAGAGCGCCGACACCGTCGTGCGCAGCGCAGCGCTCTTGGCGGGGGATGAACCCCTGGAGGCTTACAGCGGCTATTTGCTGGGACCGCTGATTTACCCAAGCTATGTGACGGCGGGCGAGTTTGGCAACTTGCCCGGGCAAAAGGTGTTGGCCACTTCACCTCAATTTGGTTTGGTGGCGGGCGTCAATCCGGTGGGGGCCGGGCAGGTGCTGTTTGTGAACCTGCCGCTGACCTACCTCAAGGGCCGCACCGATGCCTTGATGATGCACGGTTACCTGAATTTTTTTGTGCGCGAGGTGCTGGACTTGCCGCACCTGTCATCCATGCCCAATGGCGTGGGCGGCATGAGCTTTGACTGGCATCTGGACGCCAAAGCAGCGCAGGCCCCCACGGGGGCGCTGATCAAGCTCAAGGTGTTCAGCGATCCGCAGGCTTTGTTCTCGATCGAGATGACCGCCGGGCCCGATGCCATCGTGGCGGGGGATCGGTTGGGTTGGAACCTGGCACGCAACAAAACAGCGCAGCAGTACCTCAAGACGTTCAAAGCCGCAGGCCACAGTGTGGGCTCGCATGGCGGCTGGATTCATGATTTTTATGGCCTGAACGTGAGCGAGACCAACGAGTTGGTTAGCACCGGTGGCGCGTGTTTGAACCCGCAGCTGCGGCTGGACAACTTCATGCAGTGTCTGGTGATCAACCGCCGTGATGTGGATGCGGCCACAGGGTTCAAGTCGCGCAGCTATTCGTCGCCTGAGGGTAACAACCCGATGTGGTCGATGGACTGGCATGAGCAGCAAGGCGTGGTGTCGACCTACTTTGCGGGGCACACCGGTTTGGGCGGTACACGCCAATACCGCGATGGGCGTTTGCTCAACCCCGGCTTGTGGGTGTTCCCGGTCACGCCTGCGGGTTTGTACGCCACCTACGAAGAGTTCCAGGACTACAAGGTGCCGCAAAGCGAGATCATTGCGTGGAAGCGCGAGATGATCGATTTCGGGGTGACACACAACACCGCCCGCATGATTTATGCGCACCCGCCTGGCGCGTATTTGTGGCGCAACGTGCTGCTGGACATGCTGAGCTACGCCAAGAGCAAGGGGCCGCAGTTTGCCTGGTACACCATGGAACGCCTGGCCGACTTCATGAACCGTCGCCTGCAGGTGAGCTGGTCACAAAGCCTGGACCCAGGCACGGGGCAAACCGTTTTCATGGCCAACCATCCGCAAAGCCTGCAGGAGATGGTGTGGCGGCTGCCCAAGTCGCGTTTTGTGCAGGCCCCGGTGATTGTGTCGGGCAGTGCCACGGTGGACGGCACGGATGCGCGGTTCTGGCTTGTCAAGGCTCAGGGCGGCACGCAGCTGGTGTTTCGCAGTTGAGTGCCCTCGCTGCGATCGGCTGGATCAGCTGCATTTTCCAGAGGTATATGCCCTCTGGGCTATGCAAACACACCGTTCGATCAATCGACGCTGCCGAGCATTGGCCCGAGCATGAAGCCATGTTCACCCTGCAATGGTTGCAGTGGCCCTTTTGATCGGAGTTCGACATGTGGCGTTCAACCAACCACCCCAGCCCCAGAAGCCTTCAATATCCCCTTGTGAGTGCACCTGAGTTACAGGCCTTGCTGCATCCTGCGATGTGTGAGAGGGGGGCTCCAGGTCCGATGCCCGAGGTGAGCCCAGCCCCGTCCATGCGGTCCGTTCAATCTCAACACGCGTCAGGGCTGAGTGCCCGCCACAACCTGATCTTGGCGGCCCTGTCAGCCGCAGAGCTGGCAGCGCTTGCGCCGCACCTGGAGCGTGTCACGCTGGTTTCGGGCCAGGTGATTGCCCAGCCTGGGCATGCGATGGCGCATGTGTATTTCCCGCTCAGCTGCAGTGTGTCCTGGGTGTCGCACACGGCCGATGGCGAGTCGGCCGAGTTGGCGCTGGTGGCTTGTGATGGCCTGATCGGTGTGCCGCTGGTCTTGGGCGGCCTGGCCATGCAGCACACGGTGCAGGTGCAGTGTGGTGGGCAGGCGCTGCGCATGGGGGCCGATGTGTTCTTGCGCATCTTGGACACGCAAGTGCGGTTACAAAAATTGGCCTTGCTCTATGTGCAGTGGCAAATGGCGCAGATGGCCCAAAGCATTGTGTGCAGCCGCCACCATGCGGTGTCTGAGCGCCTGAGCCATTGGCTGCTGAGCAACGCACAGGCGGCCAAGCGCGCGGAGCTGCACGTCACGCACGAGACGATTTCCCACATGCTGGGCGTGCGGCGCGAATCGGTCACGCAGGCGGCCGGCCGCTTTCAGGCGGCAGGCTGGATTGGCAACAGCCGGGGCAAGATCACCTTGAAAGATCCAGACAACCTGCGCCATATGGCTTGCGAATGCCAGGCGCGCAGCCAGGCCGAGTCGCAGCGCTACTTGCAGCAGCTGGCCCGCTTGGCAGGCCATCACAGCGGCAGTGATCACGACAGCGCCGAGCTGCAGCTAGGCTATGCAGCAGGGGCCGCTTTGCCCACCGCAGCCGCGCTGCCCGATCCGTCTTCATGTGTGCCGCCTTATGGCCTGAGCCAAGAAGAAGCGGCCCAGCCCCAGACGGGGGACGATTTGCAAAAGTACGTTGATGCCTATGACTTCGCTCCCGTGGGGTTTGTCACGCTGGACGCGCAAGGGAAAATTTTGCAGACCAATTTGGCGGGCGCCATCTTGCTCGACATCCAGCGCTCGCAATGCCAGCACCAGCTGTTTGCAGATTTTCTGGATGGAGACTCGCAAGCGCCCTTTGCGCGCTTTCACCACGAGGTGCTGGGCGGGCAGTGCCGCCGCCACTGCGTGGTGCAGCTCACACCCACCGCGCACCGCAGCGGCTTGCGCGTGCGCATCGACGCCACCGCTGACGAGTGGGGCGTGGAAAACCGCATGGTGTTGATCGATGTGAGCGAGCCCGTGATGCCCGAAGCGCCGCAGGACGGGCCTTGGCAATTCCAGAACGGGCATGCGGGGGCAAGGCCCGCAGCTTGGCGCTCTTGAGGGGTGTTGGGTGCTGTTGGTGATTTGCATGACTTGCGTCAAAACACGTCCTGCCGGATCCACCTAGCATGGGCTTGTGATGCACCGACTTGAGAGATGACCATGGTCCAAAAAATTCTGTTGCCCATCGATGGCTCCGATGCCGCCTTGGCGGCGGCCCGTTTGGCCATTTCGTTCGCCCAATGCCAGGGCGCGCAGGTTTATGGCCTGATGGTGATTGACCCTTATCTGTACGCGGGTGTGGGTCAGGCATCAACTTTGGGTCAACAAGCCCATAGCCAGGAAGCGGCGGCTTGGGCCGAGCAGCATTTGTCTGTTTTGCGCGCCCATTGCGAGGCGCTGAAGGTGCCCTTTCAGAGTGCCACGGTCGAGAGCGCTTCGGTGGTCAAAGGCATTTTGGAGGCGCAGAAGTCCTTGGGTTGTGACCTGATTGCGTTGGGTTCGCGCGGGCGCGGCGGTGTGTCGGCCCTGCTGCTGGGCAGTGTGGCGCAAAAGGTGCTGGCGCAGTCGCCCGTGCCGGTGATGATTTTGAAAGCTTAAGGCGTGTCGGGCGGCCCGGCAGCAGACCTGCGCGCGCCCATGCAGACGCCTGCTTTTGGGCCTGAGCCGCATGCCCACTGGCACGCGCAAAGTGCCGCGCAGGTGCTGCAGGCGCTGGCGGTGGACCCGGCGCAAGGCCTGTCGCCCGATGCGGTGGTGCAGCGGCTGCGCACGCATGGCCACAACCGCTTGCCCACGGTGCGGGGCTTGCCCGCCTGGCGGCGCTTTTTGCTGCAGTTTCACAACCCGCTGATTTATGTCTTGCTGATCGCCGGGGGCGTCACCTTGGCCTTGCAGGCGCATGTGGACGCGGTGGTGATTTTGGCGGTGGTGCTGATCAATGCGCTGATTGGCTTTGTGCAAGAGGGCCAGGCTGAAAAAGCCATGGACGCGGTGCGTGGCCTGTTGGCCAGCCGGGCTCATGTGTGGCGCAGCGGGGCGCGTCAGCCCGTGGCCGCCGAGGACTTGGTGCCGGGCGATTTGGTGTTGCTGGAGTCGGGTGACAAGGTCCCGGCCGATCTGCGCCTGCTGCGTTGCAAAAACCTGCGCATCACCGAAGCGGCGCTCACGGGCGAGTCGGTACCGGTGGGCAAGCACACCGAGGCTGTGCCAGCTCAAGCGCCCACTGGCGACCGCCTGTGCATGGCCTATTCGGGCACGCTGGTGGCCACGGGGCAGGGCATGGGCGTGGTGGTGGCCACCGGGGCGCGCACCGAGATCGGACAAATCGGCACCCTGGTGGGCGGCGTGCAGTCGCTGGTCACGCCGCTCACGCGCAGGCTCGACCAGTTCGCCCGCCAGATCACGGCCTTCATCGTGGGCGTGGGGGCGGTGTCTTTTGCTTATGGCTATTGGGCGGCGCATTTGCCCGCGCAGGAATTGTTCATGGCGGTGGTGGGCTTGGCGGTGGCCGCCATCCCTGAGGGGCTGCCCGCCATCGTCACGGTGTTGCTGGCCATCGGCACGCGCCGCATGGCCCGGCAAAACGCCATCGTGCGGCGCTTGCCTGCGGTGGAGGCGCTGGGTTCGGTGAGTGTGATTTGCTCGGACAAAACCGGCACCCTGACCCAAAACGAAATGACCGCCGTGCAGGTGGTCCTGCCCGGTCAGCGCTTGCGCGTGACGGGGCGGGTTATGCGCCGCTGGGCGGATTTTGGGCCGGCGACACCGCTGTGCAGCCCGAACACGCCTCGCAGCTGCTGGCCTTGGCCCGCTGCGCGGGGCTGTGCAACGAGGCGCGCATTGAGCCGCAGGGGCAGGGCTCTGTGCTGCAGCCTCTGGCGCAATTGCCCCGTGCTGTGGGCGCAGAAGATTTGGCTAAAGCAGGCGGAGCAATTGGTTCTTGGCGCATGGTGGGCGACCCGACCGAGGGTGCTTTGGTGACGCTGGCGCACAAGGCGGGCCTGAGCGCCGAGGTGCTGCGCACCGTGCAGCGGCTGGATGTGATTCCGTTCGAGTCGGAGCACCGTTTCATGGCGGTGCTGGTGCAAGCCCAGGGCGACGCGGGCCAGCCGGAGGTGCTGCTCAAAGGCGCGCCCGAGGTGGTGCTGCGCTTGTGCACCCACAGTGGCGGCCAGCCGCTGGACGCGGCGCACTGGCAAGCCGCTGTGGCCGACGCCGCTGCCCAAGGCCAGCGCGTGCTGGCCCTGGCCCAATGCGCCATGCCAGGCGGAACGCACCAGCTGAGCATGGACGACATCCGCCCCCGCTTTGAGCTGCTGGGCCTAGTGGGCATCATTGACCCGCCCCGGCCCGAGGCCATGGCGGCGGTGGCCGAATGCCAGCGGGCGGGCATTCAGGTGAAGATGATCACGGGCGACCACGCCCTCACGGCAGCGGCCATTGGCGCACAACTGGGCCTGGCCACCCGCCACACGCTCACGGGCGAAGACATCGAGGCCATGGACGACGAGGCCCTGAAAAACCGGGTGCTGGACACCGATGTGTTTGCCCGCGCCAGCCCCGTGCACAAGTTGCGCTTGGTGCACGCCCTGCAGTCGCAGGGGCACCTGGTGGCCATGACCGGCGACGGCGTGAACGACGCCCCGGCCCTGAAAGCGGCCAACATAGGCGTGGCCATGGGTCACAAGGGCACGGACGCGGCGCGCGAAGCCTCGGACCTGGTGCTCACCGACGACAATTTTGCCACCATCACCCGCGCCGTGCGCGAGGGCAGGGTGGTGTTTGACAACATCAAGAAGACCTTGCTCTTCACCTTGCCCACCAATGGCGGCGAGGCGGGCGTGATCGTGTTGGCGATTTTCATGGGCCTGGCGCTGCCGGTCACGGCGGGGCAAATTTTGTGGGTCAACCTGATCACGGCGGTCACCTTGTCGCTGGCCTTGGCCTTCGAGCCGGGCGAGGAGGGCGTGATGCGCCACGGGCCGCGCCCACCGACCGAGCCCTTGCTGACCCGGCCTTTGGTGCTGCGCATGGTGTTTGTCAGCTTGCTCATGGTAGCGGTCACGTTCTCGGTGTTCGAGTGGGAGCTCTTGCGTGGCAGCAGCCTGGAGATGGCCCGCACCGCTGCGGTGAACATGCTGGTGGTGAGCGAGCTGTTTTACCTGTTTCATGCCCGCCACTTCACCCGCTCCGCCTTCCGCCTGGAGACCTTCACGGGCAACCCGGTGGCCATCGGTGTGAGCCTGCTGATGGTGGCGATACAACTGCTTTTCACCTACGCGCCTTTCATGCAGGCGGTGTTCCAGACCCGCGCCCTGGACCTGTTCAGCTGGCTTGTGATCGGCACCTTGGCGGGTGCCTTGTTCCTGTTGATCGAACTCGAAAAAGCACTGTGGCGGTGGTCCGGTGTGCGGCGCATGTGAGGCGTGTGTGAGGTGCAGCAAGTCGCTAAGATAGCGCCATGAAAAACCGTCAAATCGCTTCCTTCTCCGTCAGCGCCATCGGCCTGGGCTGCATGAACCTCAGCCATGCTTATGGCGCGCCTGTCTCGTCCCAGCAGGGCGAGCGTGTGCTGCTCACCGCCCTGGACCAAGGCGTGACTTTGTTTGACACGGCGGCCCTGTATGGCTTTGGGGCCAACGAGACGCTGGTGGGTCAGGTGATGAAGCCGCACCGCAACCGCTTCACGCTGGCCAGCAAATGCGGCATGCAGGGCGTTGAGCAAAGCGATGGAAGCAAAGTGCGTGTCATCGACGGCCGCCCCGAGACCATCAAGAAGACCTGTGAGGACTCCTTGCGCCGCTTGCAGACCGAGGTGATCGACCTGTATTACCTGCACCGTTGGGACAAACAAGTGCCCATCGAAGACAGCGTGGGCGCACTGAGCGACCTAGTGCGCCAAGGCAAGATCCAGACCATTGGTTTGTCGGAGGTGTCGGCCAGCACGCTGCGCAAAGCGCACGCGGTGCACCCGATCGCGGCGCTGCAAACCGAGTATTCGCTGTGGACACGCAACCCCGAGATCGCGGTGCTGCAGGCCTGCCGTGAGTTGGGTGTGGCCTTTGTGGCTTTCAGCCCGGTGGCGCGTGGCTTTTTGTGCGGCGCAGCTTTGGACGTGAGCGCTTTCGACGCCAAGGACATCCGCCGCAGCATGCCGCGTTTCACCCCGGAGAACTACGCCGCCAACCTGAAGCTCTTGCCCGCTTACCACGCGCTCGCGCAAGAGGCCGGCTGCAGCCCCTCGCAGCTGGCACTGGCCTGGCTGCTGCACCAAGGCGAAGACATCATCCCCATCCCCGGCACCACCTCGGTGGACCACCTGCGCGATGACCTGGCGGCGGTGGATGTGAAGCTCGACGCCAGTCTGCTGGCACGGCTTGACGCCCTGATCAACCAGCGCACGGTGGCAGGGGACCGCTACAACGCGCAGTCCAACAGCGAGGTGGATACCGAGGTGTTTGGCTGATTGATCAGTCATCTTCGGGCTTGGCCCGAGGATCCATGCTTCCATCACTGACCCAGTAATTGGCTGGTTTTGGCTTGGTTTCCAGCCAAAGTTCGAGCCTCACATCGAATCCAGATGCTCCTTGATCCTGGCAAGCAGTTGGTCAAATTCCGGCTGACCCTGGTAATAAAGCGCAGATGACTTCCGGTATTCCCTTGCGAAGAGGTCTCGCTGCACTGGATCACTCAGTGTGAATGCAGGATTCTTGGCAATGACCAACTCATCACCGGAGCGGAAACGCTGAACCTTGCGTTCCTGGTATGCGGTCGTCCGGATGAACGCTTGCACCTCCTGAAGCCCAAGAAGGCAGTACACGTCGTAATAGTGCCGAAGGAAATTGGCGGGGAAGGCCTTGGCCTCGGCCAGCCGTCTGTACTTGGTCGAGATGGTCTGGAGTTTCTCAACGAAGGTGTGCGTGGGCGCGTAACAAGGGACATCCACAGCGCGGTTGTCCAAGACCTGAACACCTCGATCCCGGGCAAACTCCAAAGCCCAAGAAGAAATCGTCACAGCGCGATTGGGTGCTGTGTCATCAAACCCCAGCTCCAGCAAGATGCCATCTTTCACGCCGGACAAGGTGGTCGTACGCGGGAAATAGTTCAGGCGAATGCCGGCGCTGCGCATCTTGTCATCATCAAAGAAGGTGTCCCGCTCTACGCTGACGACGCCAGGAATGCGGATGCGTTTGGCCAGCTCGTCGTAAAAGGCCAGCCGCGATGCGATGTGTGCGGGTTTGTCCTGATTGCGACCGGTTTTCACGTTCAAGTCATCTGGTGGCTCGATGCGGATGTCAATGTCTTCCGAAAACCGATGAATTACCCCAAAGCCTTTGGACAAGGATGTGCCGCCTTTGAGCTCGAACACAAAACCCTGAGCCTGAAGGCCCCACAGGCCATGCATGATCCAGTAGTCTTTTTCGACCAACATGGGATCAAGCCCCCGGTCGTTGGCGACGACCGCAAGCAATTGGTCGAAGTCGCGGCGGTCGTGAAGAAATTCAAGCACCCATCCACTCCCGAAAGCGTTTGCGTGTGGCCATGTTGCCGTAGTTTTTGACGGCCTCTTGCAAGCGCTTGTGATCAAAGGAGGACAACTTGCTGCGTGCCTGGCTGAGCACCACATCGCGGTCTTCGGCCAGTTCGTCCAGGTTGTTGAGCAAATCCACGTAGAGGAACTCCCGGCTCAGCTTTTTGGGAAAGCGTGGTTTGACCCGGAAGTCGAACTGTCGATTGCCCAGTTGGAAGACGCCATGGCGCTTGTGGTTGTAGACCAGCGTGCGGTTGTAGAGCTGGGTGGTGCCCAGGCCCACCGCGTTGTAAGCCGAGGGCGAGAAGACCAGAAATTCCTTGTCCCGTAGAAAGCCTTTCACCACCTCATCGTCGGTAGGCGGGAGTGGGCCAAAGCTCGATTGTTTGGGTGCGTGGTAAAGCCCTTGGGCCAGTTTTTGAAGCTTGCCCATGGCCACCAGTTCGCGCAAATGCCGATCAATGGCATTGCTCAGAAAAGCCAAATCCTCGCGCCGGTAGACGTGGCCGGCGCGCAAGCCATCCGCCAGGTTCGCAGTGGCGCCCTTCAAAGACGGAGTATGCAGTGAGGCAGCAGCGGTCATGAATGTTTCTTCATTGAAGTTTCATGCATTTTACTGATTTTCCCCATCATGCACACTTGATTTTTGGTGCGCCGGTGGATGAACTCAACGCCAATGCCAGCCGCATGGCCATTTCCTCCATCACCCTCGCCGAACTCTTGCTTGGTGCGGAGAAAAGCAGCCGCGTGTGCGAGAACCTGGCCGCCATCGAAGACTTTTGCACTCGCCTACAAGTTTTTCCCTATGGCCCCAAGGCCGCACAGCATCACGGCGCCATTCGCGCCGTCTTTGAAAAACTCGGCCAGCCTATCGGTGTGAACGACATGCACATTGCAGCGCACGCTCGCAGCGAAGGCCTGGTGCTGGTGACGAACAACATGGGGGAGTTCGCTCGAGTGCCTGCTATGGAAGTAGAGAACTGGGTTCAAGCAGCACAGTAATGGACGAGTTGTGGTGCATCAGACGCACAAAAGCGCGGCGATTGCTACGCCAAGTTTGCCGCGATAGCTGCGGCGGGGCAGCAGCTGACCCTTGAAGTGATTACCACGCCGACGGCTCTAGGCTGATAGCGGCACTTCACAGCGAGTCCTAGACCGACAGCAGCCGACCCTAAGCCGACGGTCAAAAATTTACACGCACCGACTCGGTCTGCATAATTGCCTCACTGCGCATTATTTATATTAGGAACCGCGCTGGCTTAGATGAAGCGACCTAGGTCTGACTTTAAGCTAGCCATGCCTTAACACGCTGGCCGAGCACCTCACGGCTAATGCCATAGCGGTCATGCAGAGTGGGCAGTGCACCAGCGTCCAGGAATTCGTCGGGCAGACCGGCGAGCTTGAAGCTAGCTGGCTGTACATTGTGGCGTAGCAGGGCACTGGCCACTGCTTCACCCAAGCCGCCGATCACAGAGTGATTCTCGGCAACCACCACCATTCGAGGCTTGGAACCCACTGCTGCAACGATGGTCGCTTCGTCCAGCGGCTTGATGGTGGGACAGTGCAGCACGGCCACGCCAATGTTGTCGGCCGCCAAGTCCTTAGCAACTTCTAGCGCACGCATGGTCAGAATGCCGCTGGAAATAATCAGCACGTCAGCGCCTTCGCGCAACATTTTCGCTTTACCCAACTCAAATTTGTAGCCTTCAATTTCGTCGAGAACCAGTGGCACGCTGCCCCGCAGAATGCGCATGTAAACCGGTCCTTTGTGCGCAGCAATTTGAGGCACTGCTTGCTCGATGTCCAGCGCGTCGCAGGGGTCAACAATGGTCAGGCCAGGGATGCCACGCATCATGGCCAGGTCTTCAGTGGCTTGGTGGCTGGGGCCGTAGCCGGTGGTCAAACCCGGCAAAGCGCAGCAGATCTTGACGTTGAGGTTTTCTTCGGCAATGACTTGGTGAATGAAGTCATACGCGCGGCGCGTGCCAAACACAGCATAGGTAGTGGCAAAGGGCACCAGGCCCTCTTTGGCCAAGCCGCCAGCAGCGCCCATGAGCAACTGCTCGGCCATCCCCATTTGGTAAAAACGCTCGGGGTACGCTTGGGCAAACAGGTGCAAGTCGGTGTATTTGGCCAGATCAGCCGTCAGGCCGACGACTTCAGGGTGCGTGGCTGCGTAGTCAACAAGGGCCTTGCCAAAGGGTGCGGCTGTGACGCGTTGGCCTTCGGAGGCAATGGACGCGATCATGGCCGAGGTAGTGAGGCGGGGCTTTTTTTCTGCGACGGCGGTGTTCATGCTGCGACTCCTTGGGCGTTAGCGTCAACGTAGGGGGCGGGTTGGTTCTGGTCCAAAATCTCGAGAGCTTGCTGCCACTCGGGTGGGTCGACACGGATGAAGTGGTTCTTCTCGCGTTGCTCCAAAAAGGGCACGCCCTTGCCCATGAGTGTGTCGAACAAAATCACACGCGGCTTGGCATCATTGAGCGCGCGGGCAGCATCAAATGCGGCTTGGACGGCGGCGATGTCATTGCCATTGACGCGCTGCACATGCCAGCCAAACGCAGCCCATTTGTCGGCCAAAGGTTCAAAACCCAGCACCTTGGTTGAGGGACCGTCGGCTTGCTGGTTGTTCACGTCCACCAAGCAAATCAGGTTGTCCAGTTGATGGTGAGCGGCGGACATGGCCGCTTCCCAAGTGGAACCTTCATCCAGTTCACCGTCAGACATGGAGTTGTAGACAAATGCAGGATTGCGCTTTTGCTTCAGACCGAGCGCCATGCCCACGCCAATCACCAAGCCTTGACCCAGCGATCCACCCGATATTTCCATGCCGGGGGTGTAAGCGGCCATGCCGGACATGGGCAATCGGCTGTCGTCGCTGCCATAGGAGTCGAGCTCACTTTCTGGGATGACGCCTGCCTCGATCAGCGCGGCGTAATGGGCGATGGCATAGTGGCCGTGTGATAACAAGAAACGGTCTCGGCCTTCCCACTCTGGTTCTTGAGGGCGCAAGTTCATGGCATGGTGGTAGGCCACAGCCAGCACGTCGGCCCAACCCAGGGCTTGCCCAATGTAGCCCTGGCCCTGAACTTCGCCCATGCGAAGCGCGTAGCGGCGGATACGCCAAGCCGCAGATGACAGCGACGCAGATGGATTACTCATGAAATGCTCCTAAAAAATGCTGGCGAACTGATAGCGTGGGTACGTCAGCGAATGATGCTGGCTGGGACGTAAGACACGAGGGCCAGCACGCCAAAGGCGACGAGGTAAAAGGGCCCAAGCTCGCGTACGGTTTGTCCCACCTTGACCTTGGCCAAGGCGCTGGTGATGAACAAAGTAGTGCCTACCGGCGGTGTGTAAAGGCCAATGGCCAGGTTGACAACCATCATGATGCCGAGCTGCGTCATGTCCATGCCGATGCTTTGCGCCAGCGGCACAAAGACAGGGGTGAGCAGGAGCACGGCGGCAGGCAGGTCAATGAACATGCCCAGCACCAGCATCATCAGGTTCATCATCAAGATGATCAGCCACTTGGCGTGCACATTGGCCTGCACCCATTGGGCAATGCCCTGGGGCATCTGGTCATAGGTCAGTAACCACCCAATGGCTGCCGAGGCCATGATGACCAGCAACACCACGCCGGTAGCCAGACCAGCATGAACGATGGCGTCATTCAAACGCTTCCAGCCGAGGTCGCGGTAGACCATCGTCGACACCAGGCCTGCGTACAGCGTGGACAGCACAGCCACCTCCGTGGGTGTGGCAATGCCAAAGCGCAAGAAGACGATGATCAGTACCGGCAGCACGATGGCGGGCGAGGCATACAGCATGTGCTTGAGGAAGGCAGCGCCGTTAAATGGCGAACGATCGCGGGGCAGGTTCCGGCGCCAGCCTACCCACCAGCAAGCCGCCATGAAGCCTCCGCACATCAAAAGGCCTGGTAGGACACCGGCCACAAACAACGATGCAATCGACGCGTTCGAGGTGAGCGCGAACAAGATCATCGGAATCGAGGGCGGAATCAGAATGTCAATGGTCGCTGCTGCGGCCAAGGTGGCGGCTGAAAACGCAGGTGGATAGCCCAGGCGCTTGTGCCACGGAATCAGCAGCGAGCCGATGGCCGATGCATCAGCCACTGCCGAGCCCGAAACACCACCAAACAAGGTCGATGAGAGAACGCCGACTTGGGCCGGGCCGCCGTGAAATCGTCCGATCAAAGTGGTCAGCACGCCGATCAGAGCCTCACCAAGTTTGCCCCCCATCATCAGGGTGCCTGTCAGCATGAAGAATGGAATGGCGATCAGCGGAAAGCTTTGCACCTGGGCCACCATTTGCTGAACCAAGAGGTCCAGCGGCACCTTGTCAGAAGTGGCCGCGGCGGCCAGCGCGGCCACAAGCAGACCATGCGCAATGGGCATGGCAGCCACAGCCGTGATCAGGAAAACGAAAAGGATGAGTGCGCTCATGAGAATTCTTTCAAATGGTGACGATCACCAGTGCGCGACAGGAACCTGGCCTTCAGCCGGTGCAGCGTCCACAGCCGACTTGGACCACGCAAGCCAAGCCGATTGCAAAGCCAGCAAGCTCAAAAGTGCCATACCCGCCATCACGCAGGCGTAAGTGATGGAGCCGGGTAACTGCAAAATGGGCGACTTTTCGTCGTGCACGATATCGAGCATGCGGTAAGTCGCCACTGCCAGCGTGCCGTAGAGTCCGGCCACGATCAACCAGCTCACGATGGCGACAAGACGTCGCACTTTGGCCGGTACGGCGTCCATCAAAAAAGTGGTGGCAATGTGCGCGCTGTGCAGCGACGCAAGTACCACACCCGCCATCACCAGCCAAGGGAACAACAATTCAGGCACTTCATTGGCCCACTGCAAGCTCGCGCCAGTGGCGTAACGCAACACAGTGTTGGCGCACAGGATCACAAAGATCACAGAGGTGGACAGCCACAACACGACGCGGCAAAGACTGGCCACGCCGCGCTCGATCATGCTGGATTCGGCGGTTTGCATTGGATTCTCCAAAAAGGGGGCGGTGCCCTGCGCCATTCGCACGGGCACCGCAATTTGATGCTGACTGGATGCGATTACTTCGCGCGTGCAGCGGCTACGACCTTCTTGACATAGGCGCCAATGTTGCTGGCCATCCATTTGTCGTCCACATCGGCCGTGGCTTTGGCAAAGGCTGCCTGATCAGGCGTGGTGACTTGCACACCCTTGGACTTGAGGTCGGCCAACAATTTTTCATCAGCCTCCTGCGACAACTTGCGCTGCAGGGCGGTGGCTTCGTTGGCAGCCTCTTGCACCGCCCGCTTATCGGCGTCAGAAAGTTTGTCCCAAGTGCGTTTGCTCATGAGCAGCGGAGTCATCTGAAACTGGTGCGCCGTCAAGGCCAAGTGCTTTTGCACCTCATAGATTTTGCTGGCATGGATGTTGACCAGTGGGTTTTCTTGACCGTCCACCACGCCTTGTTGCAGCGCTACGTACAGCTCGGCAAACCGGATCTGCTGTGACTCAGCACCCAGAGACTTCATGATGTCTACCAACGTTGCGTCAGGCGGCACGCGCATCTTCAAGCCTTTCATGTCTTCAACCTTGCTGATGGGGCGTTTGCTGTTGGTCATGTGGCGGATGCCATTGTCCCAAGCGCCCAGGAGCACCATGCCTTTTTCAGCTGAACGCTCGCCCAGCTCTTTGCCCAGCGGGCCGTCGAGTAACTTGAAGGCGGCAGCGGGCGTAGCAAACATGAAGGGCATGCCAAAGGCGTTGAACTCAGGCACAGCGTTGGCCACCGCGCCTTGAGAGTTGGCGGACATGTCGATCGCACCGGTGCGCAGCGCGGTCACCATCGCGGCATCGTCACCCAACTGAGCAGAGGGAGCCACCTGTACTTCAATGCGTCCGTTCGTTTTGGCTTTGAGCGATTCGGCAAACTTGACCGAAGCTTCGTGGCGTGGGTTGCCAGGTGCAGCACCGTGACCAAGCGTGAGCTTGACGGTTTGGGCATGCGCTGCAAGAGGCAGCAAGGCGCAGGCGGCCAGCGAAATCAGGGTGCGGGTGAAAGTAATGCGTTGCATGAGGTTTGTCTCCTAGAAAAATTGGAATGTATGGGGAACTGATGGGGGAATGGAAATCAGTGGATGAGCATGCCGCCATTGACATCCAGCGTGATGCCGGTGCAATAAGCGGACAAGTCGCTGGCCAAGAACACGCACACGCCGGCCACATCATCGGCTTTGCCAAGGCGGTTCAGTGGAATGGTTTGTGCGATGTCTTTTTTCTGATCAGGGCTGAGCTTGCCTTGTGTGATATCGGTCTCAATCAAGCCTGGGGTCACGCAATTGATGCGAACACCTTCTGGACCAAATTCTCGCGCCATCGCTTTGGCCAAACCCAACACGCCCGCCTTGGCTGCGGAGTAATGCGGGCCGCCAAAAATGCCCCCACCGCGCTGAGCAGAAACCGACGAAATACAAACAATAGAGCCCGCTTGCTGCTCACGCATGGCGGGCAGAACAGCTTGGGACATATAAAGAGTGCCACGCAAGCTGACGTCAAGAATTCGGTCGTAGTCAGCACCCGTGATGGCCAATGTCTTGACCGGTTGGGTAATGCCTGCGTTGTTGATGAGGATGTCGATGCGACCGAACTTGGCCAGCACTTGGGCTGCAGCTGCATCACAGGCGGCTTTGTCGGTCACATCGCCCACCAGGCCCAGGTGACTTTCCCCTAGACGGGCTGCAGCGGCAACGGGTTCAGCTCGTGCAAGGTCCATGATGACCACGCGAGCGCCCTGCGCCGCCATTTGGCGTGCAGTAGCAAAGCCCAAGCCATTCATTCCGGCACCACCTGTGATGAGGGCGACTTTGTCTTTAAGCAGCATTTGCATTTGTCTCCAATTGAATGAGTTTCTAAAGACCTGGCCTGCCGAAGCAGCAGGTTCAGGATTGAGAAAGCCGATGATCGTCGCCTGTTAAAGTTAAAACAAGCGATGCTTTTTCACAGTAAGATGACAATCTGTCATCTTAAAACAGGGTTGCCCCTATGCCGTCTCTCCCCCCGATCAACAATTTGCAGGCATTTGAAGCTGTGGCCAGGCGGCGCAGTTTTGCACTTGCTGCAGCAGAATTGAACCTGACGGCATCGGCGGTCAGCCATCAGATCGCCCGACTAGAGGCCTTTTTAGACGTGCGTCTTTTTCAACGAAGCGCCCACGGCGTTCGACTCAGCACTGCTGGAGAGCATTACCGATTTCGTGTGAGCGCAGCACTGGAAGCCATTACGGCCGTCACTGACGATCTTCGCCAAGGCGTTCGCAACAACTTGTATGTGCATTCGGCACCCAGCTTTGCTAGTCTATGGCTGATGCCAAGGTTGCACCGCTTTGCCCAGGCCTACCCCGATATCTCACTGAACCTTTCAGCCGCGCATACCCCGAGCGACTTCACACTGGGGCAGGCAGATATCGATATACGCTACGGCGTGCCTCAGTGGGGCGACTTGGTGGTAGAGCCTTTGTTTGAAGAAAACATACTGCCCTTGGCAAGCCCTACGTTCATTCAAGAACATAACCTAAAGAGCGTTGAGCAGTTGCTGGAAGTACCCTTGATCCAAAGTAATGTGAGTGTGGTCCAGTGGTCTGACTGGTTCGCACGCTACACCGGCTTGCGGGCGCCAGAGCGGTTTCCAGTGCGCTTTGACCGGGCACAGATGTCACTGGATGCGGCCACCCAAGGCCTTGGCGTGGCACTGGAGAGCGCCACCAACGCTGGCGGCCATTTGGAGCAAGGCAAGCTCGCGCCCGTTTTCGGAGTCAACAAGGCCATCAAGGTCAAAGCTCACTTTGCAGTGTTTCCCGAGCGGCATGCCAAGCGACCTGCAGTGGAGGCTTTCTTATCATGGCTGCATCGGGAAGCCTCGAGGTGTAAGGAAACCTGCACAGCCTGATCACGGCACAGTCTCAACATACCAAGATCAGTGCACCCGCTCATCTCATACATGAAGATCCGGATTGACCACGACCGTCAGACCGACAGGCCAATCGGCAACTCTTTACCGTGGCTGACTTCATTCGGGTACTTGGCGCATGTCAGTTCATCGATCGGCAAAGGCCGGACGTGCCCACCAAAGTCCTGAAAAACGCTAAGTCGCTCACGACCGTTACGAATGCCACGGCGTTGTAGTAGCAGAGCCGGATATTTCGCTCAGCGTTGGAGCAGGCTGTCATTTCCCTGATGCGATTCAGAACTTTGCCGCTATACGGTGGTCACCTGAAACCGGTCAGCGGACGAAACAGTGACAAGTGAGTTCGAGTGACTGCTTCTGGCCGATAGCTGCAGGTCAGCTTACGAAGATCGATGACTGCTCCCGCTGCAAAGCAGAAATTCCTTCCTAAATCACCATCAAAAAAGGGCCCCGAAGGGCCCTTGCTTTTGAGGCGTGTCGCTCAGGCATCCGGCTGCTGACCCGGCGCAGCCTTTTGAAAGGCCTCCAGCGCCAAGCAGGCTTTTTCCACCGCCATGATGTGTGGCCATTGCGTCAGGTCCACTTTGAAGCGGCGGGCGCTTTCGACCTGGGGGATCAGGTACACATCGGCCAGGGTGGGCGTGTCGCCGAAGCTGAAGCGGCCGCGTTGCGCGTCGGCTTCGATCAGGGCTTCGTAGGCGTCAAAGCCTGCGCTGATCCAGGTGGCGCACCAGGCGTTCACCGCGTCTTCGTTGGCGCCAAACTGTTTGCGCAGGGTTTCCAGAATGCGGCGGTTGTTGATGGGGTGGATGTCGCAGCCCACGATGGCGGCCAGGGCACGCACATGGGCACGTTGGTTGACATCGGTGGGCAGCAGCGCGGGCGTGGGGTGTTTTTCTTCCAGCCATTCGATGATGGCGGGCGACTGGATCAGCACTTGCTCGCCGGTGTCGAGCGCAGGCACCAGCTGCTGCGGGTTGACCGCTTTGAATGCGTCTTTGAGGTGTTCCTCCACGCGCAGGTCCACCGCCACATAGTCGGTGGCGATGCCTTTGAGGTTGAGCGCGATGCGCAGGCGGTGCGAGGTGCCGCTGCGGAAAAAGTTGTAGAGCTTCATGGCTGGGGTCCTGTGGGTGGGTGTGCAGCCGCATGCACAGGGCGGCTGCGGGCGCTTGGCATTATTGAGCAGCGCCGATGTTCAGCGCGATCTCGGCCACGCCTTCGACGCGGCCCGTGATTTTGTCACCGGTCACCACCGCGCCCACACCTTCGGGGGTGCCGGTGTAGATCAGGTCGCCGGGCTGCAGGTGGTAGTAGGTGGAGAGGTCGGCGATGATTTCGCGGATGTTCCAGATCAGCTTGTCCACGTTGGACGACTGCTTGGTGACGCCGTTGACTTCGAGGGCAATCGCACCGTTCTCGATCACCACGCCGGGCATGGGCACGATCTCGGAGCAGACCGAGCCTTGCTCGATGTCCTTGCCCGTGTCCCAAGGGCGGCCTTTGTCGCGCGCCACCAGCTGCAGATCACGGCGTGTCATGTCCAGGCCTGCGGCGTAGCCATAAACCAGTTCATGCGCATTGGCTTCGCTCACGCGGAAACCTTCTTTGCCAATCGCCAGCACCAGTTCCATCTCGAAGTGGTAGTTGTTGGTGCGGGGTGGGTAGTCGACGGTCGCGCCGCTTTCCACAAGGGTCTGCGGTGACTTGGTGAAGTAGAAAGCCTGCTCGACGCTCTTGTCGACCGGGCGGCCCATCTCAACCGCGTGTGCATGGTAGTTGCGGCCCACGCAAAAAATGCGGTTGATCGGGAAACGCTCGGTTTTGCCACGGATGGGCAGGGATTGAACGGCGGGAGGGGTAAAGAGGTAGGAGGTCATGAGGGGGTCAAATGGTGAAAAGGCAATGTGTTTTCCTTGTAGGAGCGAGCCCCTGCTCGCGAATGTTTGAATCACTTTGAGCCTTTGCAAAAGGCTGAGTCAATTCACCATTCGGCCGCAGGGGCGGCCTCCCACAAAAGTCAAGCATCAACAGGTCCCGAAGGGCCACACTGACGGGCGGTTTAGCCGCGGTTCTCGTACACCCCCAGCTTGCGGTGCAGCGGTGATTCGTCGGCGATGAAGACGAAGGCGAGTTGGTCGGTGTTCAGGTTGGTCAGCGTCACAGCCTCATAGCCGGGCGCGCAGCAGGTGTCGGCCTCAAGCAGGGTGAAGGTGCTGGCCACGATCTGTGCTTGGACCGCGCCTTCGATGACGTGGAAGACTTGCGCGGGCGAGCGAGCTGGCAAACGCAGGGTCTGGCCGGGGCGCAGCATCAGGGCGTAAAAGCCCAGGATGTTTTCCGCATCGCCACCCGTCTCGGGGTTGGTGTATGTGACTTGCACTTGCTCCAAACCGGTATCGTCAGAGGCCAGTGATTCGAGCGCGGCTTTGGCGTCTTTCCAGGCGTAACGCAGCATGGGGTAAGCCTTTTTGCTGCGCTCAAACACATGTGAGGGCACCACGCCGCCACGGGCGTATTGCTTGTCACCTTGGCCGGGCACCACGTTCTGGCGTGCCCCGTTGATGTGGTAACTGGCCTCCATGTAATAGACCAGGGGCAAGTCCAGCACATCCAGCCAGATGACGGGCTCGGTGCCGTCGTGGCCGTGCTCGTGCCACAGGCCTGTGGGCGTGAGGATCAAGTCGCCCCGGCTCATGGGACACTTTTCGCCGTCCACCGTGGTCCAGGCGCCTTCGCCTTCAACGACCATGCGCACCGCGTTGGGCGTGTGGCGGTGGCTGGGCGCCCACTCGCCGGGCATGAGCAGTTGCATGCCCAAGTACATGGCCGCGCTGGCCTGCATTTTGTCGAGGCCGTGGCCGGGGTTGGCCAGCACCAGCACGCGGCGTTCGGCTTTTTCAATCGGGGTCAGCTCGCCCGCTTTGAGCAAGAGCGGCTTGATGTCTTTGTAAGCCCAGCAGGTGGGCTGGGTCTGGCGCGTGGGCACTTTGGGGGGCAGCACGCCACGCAGGCTGGGCCACAGGGGCACCAGGTTCACGTTGCGCAGGTCCTGCACATAGTCTGCGGGCAGGTCTTCGATTCGGCCGAGGTCGTTCATTTTTTGTCTCCGTTCTGTTCAGTTGTGCTGTGCGGCGTCGAGGCAGTTGCCCACGTTCCAGCCGTACAGCCATGCCATCGCATCATAAAAGCGCTCGGGGCGGCGGCCACGCCACAGGTCGTTGCGCACCAGGCGCTCGACGCCCTTGGCGTGGTAGATGCGGCCCATCTCTCGGCTCGACAGCACAATGCGGGCCGTGCGGGCCACACGGGCGCGTTGGTACATGTCCAAAGCCTTGGGCCAGTCGTTGTGGTGTGTGCGCAGGGCTTCGCCCAGTGTCACGGCGTCTTCCATGGCCATGCAGGCGCCTTGGGCCATGTACTGCGTGGTGGGGTGGGCGGCGTCGCCCAGTAAGGTCACGCGGCCATAAGTCCACTGGCCAATCGGCTCGCGGTCGGCGGTGGCCCAGCGTTTCCAGGTCTTGGGCAGGTCGATCAATTGACGGGCTTTGGGGCAGATGCCCTGGAAGTAGCTTTGCACTTCTTCTTTGCTGCCGTCTTTGACGCCCCATTCTTCTTGCTCACGGCTGTGGAATGTCACGACCACGTTGTACTGCTCGCCACCACGCAGCGGGTAGTGCACCAGGTGGCAGTTGGGGCCGACCCAGATGGCGGCGGCGTTCCATTGCAGGTCTTGCGGAAAGTCTTTTTTGTCGACCACGGCGCGGTACACCACATGGCCCGTGACGCGGGCCGGGTCGCCCACAAACTGCTCGCGCACCACCGATTTGACGCCGTCGGCACCGATCAGCGCGCAGCCCTTGAATGCCTTGCCGTTTTGGTCCCACACGGTCACGCTGCTGTCGTCCTGCTCTATGCGCTCCACGCGGGTGCTGGTGTGAAATTGCACTTGCCCGGTTTCTTGCGCCGCTTCGAGCAAGGACAAGTGCACATCCGCGCGGTGGATCACGGCATAGGGATTGCCAAAACGCTGGCGGAATTTTTCATCCGTGGGGATCTTGCCGACTTGGTACTCGTCGAGCGCGTCATGCATCACCATGAAGTCGGTGTAGACCGCGCGGCCACGGGCTTTGTCACCGACGCCCAATGCGTCAAACGCATGAAACCCGTTCGGTCCAATTTGGATGCCCGCGCCGATTTCGCCGATTTCGGGGGCCTGCTCCAGCACGGTGACGGCAAAGCCCTGGCGCACCAGCGCTAGAGCAGCGGCCAAGCCGCCGATGCCACCGCCTGCGACCAGGACGGGGAGGGTGTTGGGTGATGGGCTCATGGGGGTTCCTGGAGTGGGGGTATGCAAAGGAATAACGGCGATTCGATAAGTATACTTATTAAAAACCCCGTTGACCAGTGGCAACACGCCGCCACGGCGTACGGGCGTGGCGCCGTCCTGCAGACGGGTCACTGGGCTTGGCGCAATCAGGCCGCATGCCTGCATCGTCACAAGTGCTTACAAAAAAGAGCGTCTGGTCAAGCTTGCGCAAAGGTGGTTTGCGGGTTTCCCCTGTTGGTTGCCAGGCGGTGGCGGCTTAACTTGAAGGCCCTTTCCGCTTTTCTTCAGGAGTGATTCCATGGGTATGCAAGACAAGATTGGTGCCGTGCTTTCGCAGGGTGTGCAGCGCGGCGATGTGCCCGGTGTGGTGGCCATGGTGGCCAACCGCGAGGGCGTGATTTACGAGGGCGCTTTTGGTGAGCGGGCCTTGGGCTCGGGCACGGCCATGACCACCGACTCGGTCGGCTGGATCGCCTCCATGACCAAGGCCATCACCTCGGTGGCCGCCTTGCAGTGTGTGGAGCGGGGCTTGCTCAAGCTCGATGAACCGGCCAAAAACGTGTGCCCCCAACTGGGCCAGGTGGGCGTGCTCACAGGTTTTGATGCCAACGGCCAACCCACCACACGCCCACCCAAACGCGACATCACGCTGCGCCAGTTGCTCACGCATTCGGCCGGTTTCAGCTACGAAATCTGGAACACCGACATGCAAAAGGTGCAGGCCGCGCTGGGCATTCCCGGCGTGACCGAATGTAAAAACAAGGCGCTGACGCTGCCTTTGCTCTTCGATCCGGGTGAGGCCTGGGAGTACGGCATCAACATCGACTGGGCCGGCAAGATGGTCGAGGCCGCCAGCGGCCAGACCCTGGGCCAGTATCTGAAAGACAACATTCTGGGACCGCTGGGCATGAACAGCACGGCCTTTCGGATCTCGGACGACATGCGCCAGCGACTGGCCTCGCCCCATTTGCGTGGGCCTGATGGGCAGTTGGCGGTGTTTCCCTTCGAGATTCCGCAGGAGCCCGAGTTCGAGATGGGCGGTGGCGGCCTGTACGGCACGGCCGGGGATTACCTGCGCTTTTTGCGCATGGTGCTCAATGGTGGACAGTTGGGCGGCGAGCGCATCATCACCCCCGAGGGCGCGGCCTCGCTGGGCGTGAACCACATGGGTGACTGCCGCGTCTACAACCTCAAGGCGGCCATCCCCTTGACCAATGACGCCGAATTCTTCCCCGGTGTGCCCAAGAGCTGGAGCCTGGCTTTCCAGATCAACCACGAGGCCGCCCCCACCGGTCGCCCGGCAGGCGGCATGATGTGGGCGGGTCTGGCCAACTCCTATTACTGGATTGACCCCACAAACGGGCTGGCGGGGGTCTACCTCACGCAAATCTTCCCGTTTGCCGATCACAAGTCGCTGCCGCTGTACCTCGACTTCGAGAAAGCGGTGTACGACGCTCGCTGACAAACGCAAGCTTGAATGACAGGGGCACACCGCCAGGTGTTGCCCCTTTTTTGATGGGGTTTTGGGGCTGAAACGACCGGCTGGTGCGGCTTTGCGCCTGCATGATGCGGCTTCGCCTCACGCACACTGGGCCCAAACCGAGGGTCTGCCTAGAATGCGGCGCACATTTGAAAGACATGCCGTGCTGCTCACCATCGTATTGCTCCCTCTTTTGCTGGGCACCCTGGCCACGTTTTGGCTGGGTTCCCGCTCGCGACTACTGACCGCTTGCGCGGCCGGCACCGTCACGGCCACCAGTTTGGGCCTGTTGCTGTCCATGGCCCCGGCCGTGCTGGCGGGCGAGACGGTGATGAACGCCTGGCCCTGGGTGCCCGAGATCGGGCTGAACCTGACCTTCCGCCTTGACGGCTTGTCGATGATGTTCGCGGGCCTGATCCTGTTCATCGGGCTGATGATCATTTTGTATGCACACTATTACCTGAGCGCCAAGGATTCGGCCGGCAAGTTCTACAGCGAGATGATGCTGTTCATGGCCGCCATGTTGGGCGTGGTGCTGTCGGACAACTTGCTGCTCTTGGTGGTGTTTTGGGAGCTGACCAGCGTCTCGTCGTTTTTGCTGGTGGGGTACTGGAGCTACCGGCCAGACGCCCGCGCCGGGGCCCGTCAGGCGCTGGCGGTCACGGGCGGTGGCGGCCTGGCCATGCTGGGGGGCTTTGTGCTTTTGGGCCAGATTGCGGGCACCTACGAGCTCAGTGAAATGCTGGGCCATGTGGCCGCCATTCAGGCCGATCCGATGTTCTTGCCCGCGCTGCTGTTGATTCTGCTGGGGGCCTTCACCAAGAGCGCGCAGTTCCCCTTCCACTTTTGGCTGCCCGACGCGATGGCCGCGCCCACGCCCGTGTCGGCCTACCTGCACTCGGCCACCATGGTCAAGGCCGGGGTGTTTTTGCTCATGCGCATGTACCCGGTGCTGGCTGGCTCGGGTTATTTCGAGGCGATTGTCACCACGGTGGGCCTGATCACCGTCTTGTTCGCGGCCTTCATTGCCATCTTCAAGCACGACCTCAAGGGTTTGTTGGCTTATTCCACCGTCAGCCACCTGGGCCTGATCACCTTTTTGGTGGGCCTGGGCTCGCCGCTGGCCGCTGTGGCGGCTGTGTTCCATGTGCTCAACCACGCCACGTTCAAGGCTTCGCTGTTCATGATCGCGGGCATCGTGGACCACGAAACCCACTCGCGCGACATGCGCAAGCTCGGCGGCCTGTGGTCGCTCATGCCCTGGACGGCCACGCTGTCCATGGTGGCGGCCGCGTCCATGGCGGGTGTGCCTTTGACCAACGGCTTCTTGTCCAAAGAAATGTTTTTCACCGAAGCCGTGGTGGGCACCTCTGGCGCGTTCGCTTGGCTGGTGCCCGCGCTGGTGACTTTGGCCGGGGTCTGCAGCGTGGCCTATTCGCTGCGCTTTGTGCACGACACGTATTTCAACGGTCCACTGGGCGATGTGCCCAACACCCACCCGCACGAGCCGCCGCTGGGCATGAAGCTTCCTGCCATTTTGTTGGTCACGTTGTGCATCGTGGTGGGTGTGTTGCCCGCGCTCACGCTGGGCCCGCTGGTTGATGTGGCGGCCACAGCCTTGGCCGGCAAGCCGCTGCCCGAGTACCACCTGGCCATTTGGCACGGCTTCAATCTGCCCCTGCTCATGAGCGCGATCGCGCTGGTGGTGGGCGTGGCGCTGTACCTGATGCTGGCCAAAAACAAGCGCCTGCACCGCATCGAGTCCGAGGCCTGGTTTGGCCGCGCCACCGGGCGCCAGATGTTCGAAGGCTTGGTTGACGGCCTGTTTGTGCTGGCTGCGCGGGTCACCACGCGCCTGGAAAACGGCTCGCTGCAAAGCTATGTGGCCTGGATGCTGGGCGGCGTGGTGCTGGTGGTGGGTTGGCCCTTGCTGAGCAGCGGCATTGGCACCGGGCCGCGCGAGCTGCTGCCCGCATCGCCTCTGGCCATCATGATCTGGCTGCTGCTGGGCGCGGTCAGCCTGGCGCTGGCGCTGCAGCACCACAAGCGCTTTCAGGCGGTGGTGCTGGTGGGCGTGGTGGGCCTGGTCACATCGCTCACCTTTGTCAGCCTGTCCGCCCCCGATCTGGCCCTGACCCAGTTGTCGGTCGAGGTGGTCTCCACCGTCTTGCTGCTGATGGGCCTGGCTTTGTTGCCCCAGCATTCGCCACGCGAGTCGAGCAGCACCCGGCGTGCACGCGACGCGGCGCTCGCGTTGGCCGCAGGCGCGGGCATGGCCTGGTTGACCTGGGTGTTTGTCACCCGTGACTACAGCTCGATTTCCTGGTACTTCCTCGACAAGTCGATTCCAGTGGGCGGCGGCTCCAACGTGGTCAACGTGATCTTGGTGGACTTCAGGGGCTACGACACCTTTGGTGAGATCACGGTGCTGGGCATTGCCGCCATTGGCGTGCTGGCCCTGATGGAGGGCATGCGCACGCGCCGCCCCACCCAGGACAGCGATGGCCGCACCTGGACCTTTGCCGCCCAACCCCTGATGCTGCGCGTGGCTGCCGGGGTGGTGCTGCCGGTGGCCTTGGTGTTCACCATTTACATCTTCATGCGCGGGCACAACATGCCCGGTGGCGGCTTCATTGCGGGCCTGATCACCGCCGTGGCGCTGGTGCTGCAGTTCATGTCCATGGGGCAGGCCAAGGCCGAGTACCTGCTGCGCGGCCAGGGGGGGCGTCGCTTTGTGAAGTGGATCGGCTCGGGCTTGGGCATTGCTGGCTTGACCGGCGTAGGGGCCTTTGTGTGGGGCCGCCCCTTCTTGACCAGTGCGCATGGCTACCCGGTGGTGCCGGTCCTGGGCGAGCTGCCACTGGCCTCGGCTGCCTTGTTTGACTTGGGTGTGTATTTGGTCGTGGTGGGCTCGACCTTGTTGACCATCTCGGTGCTGGGCACCGTGACCCGCGAAGCGCCGGGTGCCTCCGGTTTGCGACAGAAAGTGTTGTCATGACCCTCTTCAAAACTTTGTCGATCAGTGTTTTCAGTCGCCGCAAGGACCTCTCATGAGCATGGAATTTTTGTTGGCCAGCGGTATCGGTTTTGTCACCGCCTGCGCCGTTTACCTGATGCTGCGTGGGCGCACCTTCACGGTGGTCTTGGGTTTGTCGATGTTGGGCTATGCCGTGAACGTCTTCATCTTTGCCATGGGCCGTTTGTGGAGCAATGCCCAGCCCATATTGGTGGGCAGCGGCCCCGTGGCCGACCCCTTGCCCCAGGCGCTGGTGCTCACGGCCATCGTGATCGGTTTTGCGACCACCGGCTTTGTGATTGAGCTGGCCCTGCGCAGCCGCCACGAAAGCGGCAGCGACCATGTGGACGGGCACGAGCCTGGCCAAGCTCCCGGCCAAGCGGCTGGCCAGACGGCTGGCCTAACGATTGGTGCAGCGCGTGGAGGACAGGCCTGATGTTCGACGCTGTTTTTTCTTTCTGGTTGCAGCACGCGCCTGTGCTGTCGGTCTTGCTGCCCGTGTTCACGGCCGTGGCCCTGTTGCTGCTGGGCGATGGCAGCCAACAGGTGGCCGGGGGTGGCCATGGCGACAGCCGCCAGCGTTGGGCGCGTCGTTTGGCCATGGCCTCGGTTTTGCTCGGTTTGCTCATGGCCATTGGCCTGGTGGTGCAGGCCAGCACGGGTGAGTTGCTGGTCTACCAACTGGGTGAATGGCCCGCGCCCTTTGGCATCGTGATGGTGCTGGACCGTTTGTCCGGCCTGATGGTGCTGCTGACTTACCTGGTGGCTGTGCCCGTGCTTTGGTACGCCACAGGCGGCTGGGACACGCGGGGGCGGCATTTCCATGCGCTGTTCCAGTTCCAGCTCATGGGGCTGTGCGGCGCGTTCATGACGGGCGATTTGTTCAACCTGTTCGTGTTCTTCGAGGTCTTGCTGATTGCCTCTTATGTGCTGCTGGTGCATGGCCAGGGGCGCGAGCGTTTTCGCATGGGCATCCACTACGTGGTGCTCAACTTGGCGGCGTCGGGCCTGTTCCTGATCGGCCTGTCCATGGTCTACAGCGTGACCGGGACACTCAACATGGCCGATGTGGGCCTGCAGGTGGCGCAGCTCACGGGTGAGAAGGCCTGGCTGGCGCGGGCCGCGGCGCTGGTGCTGCTGGCCGTGTTTGGCCTCAAGGCCGCGCTGGTGCCGCTGTACTTCTGGCTGCCGGGCACCTACGCCGCAGCCAGTGCCCCGGTGGCGGCGCTGTTTGCCATCATGACCAAGGTGGGTGTCTACAGCATCATCCGCACGCACTGGGTGATCTTTGGCGTGGGGGCAGGGGAGTCGGCCTTGGCCGTGGCCGACTGGCTGCTGCCACTGGCTTTGACCACCAGCGCCTTGGGGGTGTTGGGCGCCTTGGCGGCGCACAGCATGAGCCGCCTGGTGGCGTACCTCACGGTGTCTTCGGTGGGCACTTTGCTGGCCTGTGTGGGCTTGTTCTCCACCGACACTTTGTCGGCGGCGCTTTACTACACGCTGCACAGCACCATCGTGATCGCGGGATTGTTCTTGCTGGTGGAGCTGATGGCCGCGCAGCGCGGCCAAGCCTTGGACAAGCTGCGCCCCGCCGTGGCCGTGCGCGAGCCGGTGCTGCTGGGCCTGATGCTGTTGTTTGGCGCGGCATCGGCTGCGGGTTTGCCGCCTTTGCCCGGCTTTTTGGGCAAGCTCATGATTTTGGAGAGCAGCTCGGGCCTGCCCGCGCAGGCCTGGGTCTGGACCGTGGTTCTGAGCGTGGGCTTTTTCACCATCGTGGGCTTGGCCCGTGCGGGTGTGGTGCTGTTTTGGCATGTGCAGCCCGAGCCGGACGAGGCGCAAGGCAACTCGGGCAGCAGCCCCAAGCTCTTGTCGGCCGTGTGGGCCTTCATGGCGCTGACCTTGGCCATGGCCGTGCTGGCTTCACCCATCAAGCGCTACACCGACGACACGGCCACGCAACTGGCTGACACCGCCGCTTACGCCCAAGCCGTGCTGGGCCTGGCCCCGGGCCAGACTTCGACCACCACGCGGCCTTATGACGGGGCACGCCAGTCGGTGCCAGCCCCCCAACCCCAAGCCCCGGCTGAGCCTGCTGCAGCGCCATCCACCGCTGCGCCCACACCCGCACCTGCTGCCGCCACGGAGGCTTCTGCCGCCGAGGCCGCAGCCTCTGCTCCTGCAAAGGAAACCCGATGAAACCGACCCCTGCGCACCACCCCATCCGCGCGCGCTGGCTCAGCCACCCCATCCTCTCGCTCTTGCTGGGCGTCAGCTGGATGGCTTTGTCGCACAGCCTGGCCCCCGTGCACCTTTTGGCTGCCTTGCTGATCGCGCTGATCGTGCCGCGCCTGATCCACCCGTTTTTGGGCCCTGCCGCCAGCATCCACTGGGGCGCAGCCCTGCGTCTGGCGCTGGTGGTGCTCAAGGACATCGTGATGTCCAACATCACCGTGGCCCGTCTGGTGCTGGGCCCCATGAAGGCCATGTCGCCCGCCTGGATGGCCGTGCCCCTGGCCAGCGATCACGCGATGGTCAACGCCTTGTTCGCCAGCATCATCACCACCACGCCCGGCACGGTGTCTTGTGTGGTGGATGAATCGCGGCGCGAAATCCTGGTGCACGCGCTCAACTGCGACGACGCGCAAGCCATGATCGACGACATGAAAACCCGCTACGAAGCCCCCTTGCTGCACATCTTTGGGTGCAGCGAGCAGGCTGCACCCCTTACCCAGAAAGGCCCGCAATGAACATCCTGGATCTGGCCCTGTCGATCGCCATCGTGGCCGTCACCCTGGCGGTGGCACTGTGCGCCTGGCGACTTTTTCGTGGCCCCGAAACCACCGACCGCATCCTCGCGCTCGACACTTTGTCGATGAACGCCGTGGCCCTGATCGTGCTGCTGGGCATCCGTTGGCAAACCGCCTTGTTGTTTGAAGCCGCCTTGCTGGTGGCCATGCTGGGTTTTGCCTCGACGGTGGCGCTGGCGCGTTACCTCAGTCGCGGCGACGTGGTCGAATAAAAGGAGCCTCTTCATGAATCCCCTGATCGAATGGGCCGCTGCGGCCATCATCGTGATTGCCGCCTTTTTCCTGCTGGTGGGCGCCATTGGCCTGGTGCGCCTGCCCGACTTTTACATGCGATTGCACGCGCCCACCAAAGCCTCCACCTTGGGCGTGGGCGGCATTTTGGTGGCGTCCATGCTGGTGTCGGCTTTTCAGGGCCGTGCGGGCATGGCCGAGTTGCTCATCACCTTGTTTGTGTTTGTCACCGCGCCCGTGTCGGCCAACCTGATGGCGCAGGCTGCGCTGCACCTGAAAGCGCGCTCGCAAGCCCCGGTGCCTCCCCAAGCGGTGCCCGAGCGGCACAAAAGCTGAAATCCACCCTGCCATTGCGACTAGAATTAACCGACCGCCCGGTTGGTTAACGCATTGGCAGCGCTAGGGCTTGCCAAGGCACCGGGTTTTGACCTCCTCAAGGAAAGCACCCCATGTCCCAAGTCCTGCAAAGTTTCATCGGTGGCCAGTGGATCGGCCAGCAAGGCGCACAAAACCTGCGCAGCGCCCTCAACGGCCAGACCGTGTTCCAAACCCATGCCGAGGCCATCGACTTTGGCGACGCGGTGCACTACGCCCGCACCGTGGGCCTGCCCAACCTGCTCAAGCTGGATTTTCAGGAACGCGCCCAGCGCCTCAAGGCCCTGGCCAAATACTTGGGTGAGCACAAAGAGCAGCTTTACGCCATCTCGGCCCACACGGGCGCCACCCGCGCCGACAGCTGGGTGGACATCGAAGGCGGCGCGGGCACCTTGTTTGCGTATTCGGGCATGGGCAGCAACGAGCTGCCCAGCGGCAACCTGATCCACGAAGGCCCGGCCTTCCCCTTGGGCAAAAAGGGTGGCTTTGCGGGCACGCACATCTTGGTGCCGCGTGGCGGCATTGCCGTGCACATCAACGCCTTCAACTTCCCCATCTGGGGTCTTTTGGAAAAGTTCGCACCCAGCTTTTTGGCGGGCATGCCTTGCATCGGCAAACCCGCATCGTCTACCAGCTACCTGACCGAAGCCATGGTGCGCTTGGTGGAGCAATCGGGCATCTTGCCTGCCGGTTCGCTCCAGTTGGTGATCGGCTCCACGGGTGACCTGCTCGACCGCCTGAATGGTCAGGACGTGGTGACTTTTACTGGCTCGGCCGACACCGCCGCCATGCTGCGTGTGCACCCCAATGTGGTCAAACACAGCATCCCCTTCAACGCCGAAGCCGACTCGCTCAACTGCGCCATCCTCGCGCCCGATGTCTCGCCCGACGATGAAGAGTTTGATTTGTTCGTGAAAGAAGTCGCTCGCGAGATGACCGTCAAGGCGGGCCAAAAATGCACCGCGATCCGCCGCGCCATCGTGCCGCGCCAGCACCTCGACGCAGTGGCCGAAAAACTCAAGGCCCGCCTGGCCAAGGTGGTGGTGGGCGACCCGTCTGTTGAAGGCGTGAAGATGGGGGCGCTGGCCTCCCATTCGCAGCAAGCCGACGTGGCCGAGCGCGTGGCCCTGCTGCGCCAAAGCGCCGAGCTGGTGTTTGGCGGCGGTGCCGATTTCAAGCCCGTGGGGCAGGGCGTGGAGGGCGGTGCTTTCTTCCAGCCCACACTGCTGCTGTGCCAAAAGCCTTTGCACACCGACAGCGTGCACGACGTGGAAGCCTTTGGCCCCGTCAGCACGCTCATGGCTTATGACGGCATTGAAGAAGCACTGCAATTGGCCGCACGCGGGCAGGGCAGTTTGGTGGGCACGCTGGTCACCAAAGACCCGCAAATCGCGGCCCGCATGATCCCGGTGGCCGCCGCCTTGCATGGCCGCCTGCACATCCTGGACCGCGAATCGGCGGTCGAATCGACCGGCCACGGCTCGCCACTGCCCCCGCTCAAGCACGGCGGCCCCGGTCGCGCAGGCGGTGGTGAAGAACTCGGCGGCATCCGCGCCGTCAAGCACCTGATGCAGCGCACCGCTTTGCAAGGCTCGCCCACCATGATCGCTGCCGTCACGGGCGAGTACATGCGCGGCGCCAAACTGATCGAGACCGAGGTCCACCCCTTCCGCCGTTACTTTGAAGAGCTGCAGATTGGCGAAAGCTTGCTCACCCACCGCCGCACCGTGGGCGAGGCCGACATTGTGGCCTTTGGCGGCCTGTCGGGCGACTATTTCTACATGCACTTCGACGAGATCGCCGCCAAGGATTCGCCCTTTGGCAAGCGCATCGCGCACGGCTACTTCGTGTTGTCGGCAGCGGCTGGCTTGTTTGTCTCGCCCGCACCCGGCCCGGTGCTGGCCAACTACGGTCTGGACACGCTGCGCTTTGTGAAACCCGTGGGCATTGGCGACACCATTCAGGCGCGCCTGACGGCCAAGCGCAAGATCGACCGCAACAAGAAAGACGCCAACGGCGTGGGCCAAGGCGTGGTCGCTTGGGACGTGGAGGTGACCAACCAGCTCGGCGAAGTGGTCGCCAGTTATGACATCTTGACCTTGGTGGCCAAGAAGGGTTGATGGGCCGCTGCGCGATGCGAGCCCGTGTCGGACCATCATTTCCGATATGGGCTTTCAAAGGGTGGGCCGTGACAGAATGACCTGCCATGAACCTCTACGACCAACACGTCCTGCCCTACTTGATCGACTTCGCTTGCGGCCTGCCCATGGTGCAGGCGCAGCGCCGCCAGCTGGTGCCTCAGGCGCAGGGCCGGGTGCTGGAGATTGGCATGGGCACCGGGCGCAACTTGCCGTTTTATGACCGCAGCCGCGTGACCCGTCTGGTGGGTGTAGACCCGGCCATGCAGATGCACCGCTTGGCGCAAAAGCGCAGCCAAGAGGCGGGCATCGCTGTGGAGCTGATGGGCCTGTCGGCCCAGCAGCTGCCCACGGCCGATGCCAGCTTTGACACCGTGGTATGCACCTACACCCTGTGCAGCATTCCCGATGCAGCGCAGGCCTTGCGCGAGATGCGCCGGGTGCTGGTGCCGGGTGGAAATCTGCTTTTTTGCGAGCATGGCCGCGCACCGGATGCGGACGTGCGCCGCTGGCAAGAGCGCTTGCAGCCCTTCTGGGGGCCGCTGGCCGGAGGTTGTCAGCTGGGGCGCGACATTCCCGCCTTGCTGCAAGACGCAGGCTTTGCGGCCCAAACCCAATCGGCCTATCTGGCCGGGCCGCGCCCCATGACTTTTCATTACTGGGGCCAGACGCAAGCAGCCTGAAACGGCCGTAAGTGAGGGTTAATCCACAATTTTGACGATTTGCAGGGTTTGTACGGGTTCTGGAAAGCATTAAGATTGTTAACAATCTGAATGTCATTCAAAAATTCAACCATGCAAAAAATTTACTCTGAAGTCAGTGGCAGCATCTGGAAAGTCGAAGTGGTGGCGGGGCAAGCCGTCGCGGCGGGCGATGTTTTGATGATTGTCGAGTCCATGAAAATGGAAATTCCGGTGGAGTCACCGGCCGCCGGGACCGTGCGCGAGCTGTTGGTGGCTGAGGGCGAAGCGGTGGAAGATGGGCAGTGGTTGCTGTCGCTGGAATAAGGGCAACGCGATGACCCTCCAAGACATGCCCGCAGAGCTCTTAATCGACTTGGACAGTGCGGTGGCGTTTCGCCTCTTTGCTGATCAAGATGAGCCGACGCTCACGGTTTCAGAACAAATCGCATCCCGCGTGGGTGAACGCATCCTCAGTGGTCAGTTGGCCCCAGGCGCGCGGATCGGCGAGCAAGAGTTGGCCGACGAATTCAAAGTCAGCCGGGGGCCCGTGCGCGACGCCCTGCGCATTTTGGAGCGTGAGGGCTTGGCCACCCTTCTGGCGCGGCGCGGCGCGATCGTGACCGACCTGAGTGCGCAGGAGTTGTCCGAGCTGCTGGACATTCGAGCTGGTTTGTTTGAGGTGGCCGTGCGCAAACTCATGGCCCAACCCTGCACCCAACTGTTGCCCCTGATGCGGGCAGGCACCGAACGCCTGCAAGCCTTGGCTGGGCAAGACGACGCGGGAGAGCTTTATGCCCAAACCACGTACCGACTGCTGATTTTGGTGGCCCGATTGACGGGCAACCGCCGTCTGCAGCGCATGCTGACCTCGATTTCTTTGCAGACCTTGCGTTACAGCAAATTGGGCCTGTCTTCTGTGGCACGACGCCAGCGCTCGGTGACGCTTTGGCAGCAGGCCATTGGGGCCTTGGAGGCGGGCGACGCAGACCGTGTGGTCCAACTGACCCGCCAGCGCATCGAAGAGTCAGCGCACGAAGCGGTGCAGCAACTGGGCCAAAGGGGGCAGTCATGAACGCCGCTCCGCAACGCCAAGGCCCGCTCACCGATCTCAAAGTCATTGAGGTGTGCAGCACGATTGCCGGACCGGCCTGCGCTCGCCTGTTGGCCGACTTTGGGGCCGACGTGATCAAGATCGAGCCGCCCGATGGCGACCCGGTGCGGCAAATGGGGCAGCATGTGGGCGACGTGTCTTTGTACGCGGCTTCCATCTTGCGCAACAAGCGCTCGATTGCCCTGGACCTCAAGTCCGAGCAGGGCCGAGCCCTGGCTTTTGAGCTGATGGCGAAGGCCGACATCGTGGTGGAAAACAACCGCCCGGGTGTCATGGAGCGCCTGGGCCTGGGTTATGAAGCCTTGTCGGCACGCAACCCCGGTTTGGTGCTGGTGCGCATCAGTGGTTTTGGCCAAGACGGGCCCTATGCCGAACGCCCCGGCTATGGGGCCATTTGCGAAGCCGTAGGCGGCGTGCGCCACATGACCGGCGACCCGGACCGCCCCCCGGCGCGTGTGGCCTTGGCGACCACCGACTATTTGTCTTCGGTCTATGCCGCTTTCGGGGCCATGGCCGCCATTCATTCCCGCACCCATACAGGCAAAGGGCAGGTGGTGGACGTGGCCCTGTACGAGGCTGCGTTCACCCAAATGGAGCCCGTCGTGCCCGCGCATGACAAACTGGGTGTGGTGCCCATGCGGGAGGGCTCGAACTTGCCCTCCATGGCCCCCAACAGCTCTTACCCCACGCGCGATGGGGCCTGGGTGCTGATTGCGGCCAACAGCCAGCCCATCTGGAAGCGGCTGGTGGCCCTGATGCAGATGCCCGAGTTGTTGACGGACCCGCGTTTCGAGACGATCCAGGTGCGCGGCCAGCCCGAGCACATGCGCGCTATCGACGCCATCATTGCCAACTGGAGCCGTGGCCACGAGGCCGCCAGCCTGTTGGCGCTGCTGCACCAAGCCCAGGTGCCCAGCACCTTGGTCTACACCATTGCCGACATCTTCAAAGACCCGCATTTCCAAGCGCGTCAGATGCTGCAGCAGGTGCCCCACGAGCAGCTGGGCCATACCACCCAAGCCGGGGTCGTGCCCCGACTGTCTGGCACGCCCGGTGGCATTTACCGCAGCGGCCCCAGCTTGGGCGCGGACAGCGCTGACGTGCTGCAGCGGGAACTTTACCTCAGCCCCGAACGCGTGCAGGCCCTGGTGGCCAGTGGTGCGGTGGTGCTGCCTTCTTCATCTGTCTGAAAGGAAAGCGACATGAAAACCAACATCAACCGCCGCCAATCGTTGGGCTTGATCGCGGGTGCCAGCCTGGCCCCCATGGGCTGGGAGGCGCTGGCGCAAGACAGCAGCTGGAAACCCACAGAAATGATCCGCTACGTCATTGGCGTGGCCCCGGGCGGCTCGGTCGATTTGTATGCACGCGGCATCAAGCAAATGCTGGAGTCGCAGCAGCGGGTACACGGCCAAACCGTGTTGGCCGAAAACAAACCCGGCGCTGCGGGCTTGCTGGGTTTGCAGCAATTGCAGCGCAACCGGGGCAATGCGCACCACCTGGGTACCTTCCACACGGGCAGCATTGCGGGGCAAGCCACGGGCATGCTCAAGGCCGACATGCGCGAATTTGTGCCTGTGGCCATGATGGTCGAAGAAACCTCGCTGGTGGCGGTGCGGGCCGATAGCCCACTGCGCAACGTGCAAGACTTGCTGGCGCGTTTGCAGCGCGATGCGTCATCGGTCAGCTTTGCCGTCGCCCCAGTGCGGGGACTGAACACCCACCTGGCCATTGCCAAACCTCTCAAAGTCGCGGGTGTTGCTGTGGACAAACTCACGGTGGTGCCGTTCCGCTCTTCGGGCGATTCCATGGTGGCGCTGCTGGGGGGCAATGTGGATGTGGTCTCGGCCACAGGCCCCACCGTCATGCCCCAAGTGCAGGCTGGCAAGGTGCGTGTGTTGGCCAGTGCCTCGCCCCAGCGCGGCACTGGCTTGATGGCCGCCGTGCCCACTTGGCGTGAACAAGGGGTGGCGGCCGACTACGTCAGCTACAACGGCGTTCTGTTGCCCGGTGGGGTGGATGCGGAGCAGATCCGTTTTTGGGAAAGCGCCTTGCGCCAAGTGGCTGAGTCTGCCGCCTGGCAAGCCATGGTTGAGAAATCGGGCAACCGCCCGATGTTCAAAGGC
Organism: Limnohabitans sp.; assembly: GCF_017848645.1. Classification (GTDB taxonomy): domain Bacteria; phylum Pseudomonadota; class Gammaproteobacteria; order Burkholderiales; family Burkholderiaceae_C; genus Limnohabitans_A. Next base: position 49,410 of record NZ_JAFEIF010000042.1, read on the forward strand.
TATGTGGATTCGCACCGCTACCTCGAAGCCGAGTTGGCCGAAACGCGCGCCTTGGTCGACGCCTTGGGTTTGGGGCCAGCATGAGCCAGTGGCCTGTTTTTGAGCCCTCGGGCGAATGGCAAAGTGAACTCGCCGAGCTGCAACTGCGCCGCGCGCAGGCACGCACCATGGGCGGCGCCGAAGCGCTGGCCCGCTTCAAGGCCAGCGGTCGCCTCAATGCACGCGAGCGCATCGATCACCTGATGGATGCGGGCAGTTTTCGGGAACTGGGCGCACTGGCGGGCAAAGGCCATTACAGCCGTGAGGGGGCCTTTGAGCGCATGGACCCCACCAACGCCATCGTGGGGGTTGGTCGCGTGCAAGGCCGCAAGGTGGCTGTGCATGCCGACGACTTCACGATCCGTGCGGGCTCGTCCGAGGCCTCGATAGCCGACAAGTGGATTTACATCGAGCGCATGGCCCACCAACTGCGCATGCCCTTGGTGCGGCTGGTGGACTCAGCGGGTGGTAGCGTCAAGCTCTTGATGCAAATCGGGGGGACCAAAATCCCCGAATACCCCAGCTGGCCCGCCAACGAGTTGCTGCAAACCGTACCCGTGGTGGGGGTGGCCTTGGGCGCTTGTGCTGGGCAGGGGGCAGTGAAGGTGCTGTCCTCGCACTTCTCGGTCATGGTGCGCGAGCAATCGCAGGTCATGGCCGCAGGCCCACATGTGGTGCGCCAGGCCTATGCGCAAGAAGTCGACAAAAATGATTTAGGCGGTCATCGGGTGCACCGCAAAAGCGCCTTGGTGCACAACGAAGCCGAGGACGAAGCCGACGCTTTGGCGCAGGTGCAGCGGTTTTTGAGCTACATGCCGCGCAGCGTGCACCACCTGGCGCCAGTGCTGCCGACGCCAGACAGCCCCACACGCGCCGACGATTGGCTCAAAGACGCCATCCCCCGCGAGCGCCGCAAAATCTACGATCCGCGCAAGATTTTGGCTTCTGTCATGGACCTCGACTCGGTGTTTGAAATCGGTCGCTACCAAGGCGGCTCGGTCATCACGGCCCTGGCGCGTTTGAACGGCGTGCCCGTGGGCGTGATTGCCAACGACCCCAAGGTACAAGGCGGCGCGATGACGGTGCAAGCGGCCTACAAAATGGAGCGGCATGTGAAGCTGTGCAGCTTGTTTGGCTTGCCGGTGGTGAATTTTGTAGACCAACCGGGCAACCAAACCGGGCTGGAGGCCGAGCTGGGCGGCACCTTGCTGGGTGCCTTGCGTGTGGGCGAGGCCCTCAACGCCTGCCGCTCGCCCTGGGTGTCGATCCTGGTGCGCCGCTGCTTTGGCATGGCCGGCGCCTTGCACGCCCCCAAATACGGCGAGGCGCTGAACCTGCGCTACGCCTGGCCGTCGGCGCGGTGGGGGTCTATCCCGATTGAAGGCGGCGTCATGGCCGCGCACAAAACCGAGATCGATGCCGCACCCGACCCCGCAGCCAAGCGGGCCGAGCTGGAGGCCTTTTATCTGAACATGACATCCCCCTTTCGCACAGCCGAAAAATTCGGGATTTTGGACATCATCGACCCCCGCGAGACCCGCGCCATTTTGTGTGACTGGGTTGAGGATGCGCGCGAGCTGGTCAAGCTGGGGCGTGTCGGCGAAGGGGTTGGATGACTTCATTCTGTGGCACGAGCGTTTTCGGGGCAGCCCCGTTCGCTCTGGAGCGCTGCGTCCGCTGAGCGTTCATGACTGGCACCAAGTGCAGGTGGTCTAAGCACGCAGATCCGGGATAATCCATGCCATGAGATCCCCCATTGCCGTCGTTGACGTTGACCGCTGCGAAACCTGGACCCGTTACAAAAACGGTTTGTGCGACACCTGTGCGGCCAACTGCTGCACCATGCCGGTCGAGGTCAAGCTGGCCGATTTGGTGCGGCTGGAGTTGGTGGACCCGTTTGAAGCCGAGCACGAAGACCCCAAACAAATCGCCAAGCGCCTGACCAAGGCCGGGCTGATCGAACACTTCAACTTCAAGAACAGCATCTTCAGCCTGGCGCGTCGCGCCAGTGGCGACTGCCAGTTTCTCGATGCCAAGACGCGCCGCTGCACGGTGTACGACAAGCGCCCCAACACCTGCCGCCTGCATCCGCAAGTGGGGCCGCGCCCCAACCACTGCCCCTACGGCAACAAAGCGCAGTCGCGCTGATCGCCTCCAGCAGGCTGACTCAGCCCTGCTTGGCGGTGCCCAAGTGGGTTGGCAAAGCGAGCAAATCCACGAGGCTCATCGGTCGCGCATAAAAATACCCCTGTGCTTGCTGGCAACCGAGCTGGACCAAGGTGTCTCGCTGGAACTCGTTTTCTACGCCCTCCGCCGTCACTTCCAGACCCAAGGACTGAGACAGCGCCAAAATGCCAGAGATGATCTTGGTGTTTTCCTCTCGCTGCATGCCGGCTGTGAAGGACATGTCAATCTTCAGTTTCTGAATGGGCATGCTGGCCAGGCGTGACAGGGAGGAATAGGATTTTCCGAAATCATCGATCGCAATCCGAACGCCCAAACCCATGATGGCCTGCAGTTGACTGGCCAGCTCCTGTGGGCTCAAGGCGAAGTCCGTTTCTGTGATTTCCAAAACAAAACCGTCCAAGCCGCTTTCAAGCTCGGATGCCAAATGCGACAGCATGGTCAAAAGGCGCTTGCCGCTGAGCAGCTGAGGCGAGGAGTTCAAGGCGATGGTGGCATGGGGAAAGTGGGCGCGGATCGCGTGGCTGTCTTGGACCACCTGGGCAAACAAGCGTTGCGTCAAGGGGTCGATGGCACCGGATTGCTCGGCCAAGGGGATGAACTCGGCCGGGCTGACCATGCCCAGTTCATCGTCATGCCAGCGCGCGAGGGCCTCAAACCCGATGATTTTTCCGTTCTGCAAATCCACTTCGGGTTGGTAATGGGGGTGGATTCGGCCTTCACCGATGGCCACAGCCAACTTGCTGTCGACCTTGGTTTTTCGGGTGGTGGCCGTCATCATCTGGGTGTTGAGCCATTGGATCTGGTTGCGACCCGATTCCTTGGCGCTCAGCAGTGCCGTGTCGGCATAAATGAGCAACTCATGGATCGATGTCGAGTGATCGGGAAACATGGCCGCCCCGGCACTGAAGGTGGCCGTGACTTGCACGGTTCCCATGTGGTGGATGGTGAAGGTTGCAGGTTTGAAAGCCTGTTTCAGGTTTTTTTGAAAAACCGCCATCGTTTCATGCGCATCCACATCCAGCACCGCGATGAATTCATCACCTGAGCGTCGGCAAAGAAAATTGCCAGCAGGCAGCGCCTGTTTGAGATGCTGCGCGATCAGCCGAATGACTTCATCGCCTTGATCGTGCCCGTAGGTGTCGTTGATGTTTTTGAAGTTGTCCAGGTCAATGAACAAAATGGCAAAGCGGCTGCCTTCCACTTTTTGCTGGATGTAGGCCAAAAAAGCGCGGTAGTTGGGCAGTCCCGTCAGCAGGTCTTCGTGCAGAAGGTCCTGGAGCTTTTTCTCTGCTTCCCGAATGGCCCGGATGTCAGAAAAAACCGAAACATGGCCTTGGCTCACGCCATGTGCATCAAGCAAAGTGGACACCGACAGCAACACGGGCAACGGGGTTTGCTGTTTACTTAAAAAATAGGTGTCCCCACGCCAGGCGCCGTGCTTGCGCACGCTCTCGGCAATGATCGACAAATCGACGCCCCTGTCGTTTTGAATATAGAGTTTGCCCGCAGGTTGGTCGATGAGTTCGTCCTTGGTGTAGCCTGTCATGTCTGTCAAAGCCGCGTTGACGTCCACCACCAGACCTTGTTTGTTGGTGATCAGAATGGCTTCGGCGGCGGTCTCGAACACCCTGGAGAAAATCGCTTGCCTTTGGGTGGCCCGTCTCTGATTTCGCAGCATGCTTTGCAAGGCATTCGAGACCTTGGCAATCTCATCACCAGTGTTGTCCACAAGAGATTCATCACCGCGGCCTTGTACCGTGTCAGTGGCCAGTTGCACCAAGTCATCGAGTCGCCGTGTGGTGCGTTCTGAAAAAAGTTGGGTCCAGCGCCTGAGCCCCAGGAACAGCAAGCCGCCAGACACCATGGAAATGGCCAGGCCCGTCAAGACAAAAAGAAAAGCCGATAAATAGCTTTGCTGCAGTTGAATGTGGAGGACGTAGTCTTGGCCCGAATCGTTCCATTCAAATTGGAAGGCTTCACTGTGTTTGGACAGGTCAGACGCACGGTCGACAAAAGGCGTCAGGCTGTAATGGATTTGGAGGTCTTGCGGAAATTTCAGTGTCGACATGACCTTGTCCAGATCCAGGTGCAGCAAGATGATGCCGATGGCACTGTCCGTGAAATTGGGCGTGACGGCCACGCTGGCAGCCAGGTAATCTGTGGGACCGACGGTGACCAACTCCAGATGGGTTTGGCTGTCCTCGATCGTTTTCTGGATGTTGGCCGGCGCATCCCACAGCAAGCCGCTTGTGTTGTCGCTGTGGATGAAAACCCTGCCGAGGTAATCGAGCAGATCAAACTTGTAGTTTTTGTTCTGGTTCGCTTTGGTCAAGAGCGGCAACAGGTAGGAGCCGCGCCCATCCGAGTCCGTCAGTCCAGTCCAGATTTCGGTCGATTGCGCCAAATCATGGGCTTGCCGAAAGGAGACGCTGATTTCTGAGTCCAGACGTGTGGCGATCAGCGCTTTGTAATGTTTGAACTCTTCTTGTTGGTAGAAAAAAATCCCATAGATGGCCAGCAGCATGCTGATCGATGTCACGCCCAGGATGTAGGCCCCAAACAGCCTGAAAACATCGTGGCTGATCTGGGCTTTGAGCGATTTCAATCGGCCCATGTCAGTCTTGCGGGATCAGTTGACCGGATGGCGTCAACTTGACAAACAGGACTTGTGATTTGTCCAGTGCGTCATGCCGTTGGGGTGTGAAGGGCTGGGTGTAGTGCCTGACGGCACCCTGAAATGGCGGTAATTTTTCCAAGGCATCCCGGATTTTTTCTGGGGATGTGGTTTTCGCTGTGTCAATGGCCTTGGCCAGAAGGTGGACTGTGTCGTAGGCATGTGCGGCACCCACCGGACTTGGAATGTCGTGCGTGCTGTTCAGGCCATTGTTTTTCAAAATCCAGTCGGCAAGGTAGACGGCACGGGGCCGCTTGTTGTTGATGAACGTGAAGGTCTGAATGAAATCGATGTTGACCATGGACAGTTCTTCATTGACCAGTTCATGCAAGGTCCCCCCCACGGCACCCCAATGCGCCACCACGGGCATGCGCATGGGAGGGGCTTGTGCCGCAATTTCCTTGACCAATAAAGCGCCTTCTTTTTCATTGCCTACAAACAAAAGCCCTTGGGTGCGCGAGTCCAGGCAGGCCTTGTAGTGCTCCTTCAACGAAGCGTCTCCCCAGTTGTACCAACGCACCACCGGAAACTGGGCAGTGTTCGACCTGGACTTCTCTTGGATCACTTTCTCCGCTGAACGACCCCAGGCCGTGTTGGGCAAGATGGCGCAGGCTTGCCGGACCTTGTATTTGGTGCTCAGCCGTCTCATCATGGCTTCGACGCCCCAGTCGTCCTTGAGTGAGACACGAAACGAGTAGGAGGGCTTGTGCGCGTGATCGGTGATGGGGTCTGCTGATCCCCAGACGCTGATCAAAGGAACTTTCAAGCGGTGCGCATCGGGCAGCATCTCCACGCTGATGGGACTGAATTTACCGCTCAACACGGCAACCAGATCCTTGGTGCCCGCCAGTTGAACAAAATTGTCCTTGCCTCGGGCTGAGACCCCTTTGTTGTCGGTGGTGATCAGCTTCAGAGGTCTGCCATTGAGCACGCCCCCCTTGTTGTTGATTTCTTCGATCGCCGCCTTGATGCCCCATTCGGTGGCGATGGCGGAGGTGTTGGTTTTCAGGCCATAGGCGTCATCGAAACCTATCCACACGGGTGCGTGTTGTGTCTGGGCTGGGGTTTGTGCGAAAGCCTGAGCACAGCAGGCACAGAGGATGAACGCAAGGGCCAAGGCCTGGCGTTGAAGGCGGCCATGGAGGGCCTCGAATGGCGTCACAAGGTGTTTAGCCATGGAATGTTTTCTCCCATAAGGATGACATGAGCTGTCGGGTTGAGCTGGTCGCAGGGGCCACCGTGGTGTACTGCCCTGAAAAAAGTTTGCAGATCATGGCGTTGCGCTGCGCCTTGCTGTCGTATTCAAAAGTCGCGGCCAGATGGGCATGTTTCTGTCGCACGGGCTGGATCTTTATTCGCCCCACGCCTTGCACCGTCAGGCTGGCCGTGCCTTTTTGAAACGGTCCATGGCCTGTGGTCGGCAGGGCCAATTTGCAGCCATCGACGCTGGCATCGATGATGTCTACCGCCACTTGGGTTTCGCCATCATGGGCAATGGCCGATTCGGCCATCAAAAAGCGCTCTTCCTTTCTCAAGCGAGGGCCTTCAAAACACAGCAAAGCCGCCAGTCCCAAGGTGACGACGTTCAGCAGGGACCAGAACATGGCCACGGGGAAAAACTCGTCGTGGGGCACCACGGCCAGTTCCGGCACCACGTTCAGCAGCAAGCCCAGCAGCGTCAGGCCCATGCACAGCAAAATCATGCCCAGGCTGAAAAAGTCCACCTTGGCACCATTGACCGCGTCCGAGCCTTTGGGCGTGACCCGAAATGGCTTGCCAAAGGGCTTGACGAGCGAGGCCAGCACCGTTGGCCCCAACCTGAAGCTGGCGAACACCCCCGCAGGCCCGGAGACCAGCGGTGAAAAATGGCCACCGACCAGCCAGCGCATGGCCAGAAAAAACGACAGGAAAACAGGCAGTTGGTAAAACACCATGTCGGCCGTGTCTGTGAAGTGAAAAGGCAACCAACCCAACAGCAAATACGCCAGAGGAATGGCGATCAGCATCAGGCGCACGGCGTATTGCGTGAGCCAGCTGGTGGGGAAAAACAGGATTCTTTGGATGACACTCAAGCCCGGCCCCAGCGGGCCTGCTTTGAGGAACAGGGATTGAATGGCGCCGCGGCACCAGCGTTCACGCTGAACGAAAAAGCCTTCGATCGATTCAGCTGCCAGTCCCATGCTCAAGCGTTCGTTGAGGTAAATGGTTTGGTAGCCCTTGCGCAACATGACCAAGGTGGTCAGCAGGTCCTCTGTGATGCTTTGCGTGGGAATGCCACCAATGGCATCGACCGCTTGGCGACGCATGATGCTGCAAGAGCCGCAGCAAAAGGCAGCCTGCCACGCGTCGCGTGAAGCCGCCATCTGGTCAAAAAACAAGCGTTGCTCGTCTGGGTAAATTTGCATCAAGCCCAGGTTGGTCTGGATCGGGTCTTTGTTGTAGAAGTGTTGGGGCGTTTGCACGATGCCAAGGGCAGGGTCGCTGAAAAAGCCCAAGGTGCTTCGAATGAAGTTCTTGGAGGGCACAAAGTCCGCATCGAACACGGCAATGAACTCGCCTTTGGCATGGTCCAAGGCATGGTTCATGTTGCCGGCTTTGGCGTGGGAGTTGTCGGCCCGGGTCAGGTAGCGTACGCCGGTTTCTTCGCAAAACGTGCGTAACCATTCTCGCTTGCCATCGTCGAGCACCCAGACGGTTTTGTGGGGGTAGTCCACGGCTGCGGCCGCCACGATGGTTTTTTCAAGGACGTCGAGCGGCTCGTTGTACGTGGGAATGAAAATGTCCACCTCTGGCAAGGGGCTGGGCATCTGGTGTTGGTCGGCCTCTTGGCTGCGCGTGTTGGTGCGGCTCATGATGAGCAAAAAGACCGCCACCTCGATGAAGGCCAGGACTTCAATGCCCCAAACGCCCCATATCCACGATTGAGCCCAGGCGCTGTCTTCGTTGTCGGGCCAGACGGTGCTGAACAAACGCCAGGACAGGTAATGCACACACAGCAGTGCGGGGATCAGGCACACCATTTGCCGGGTTTGGATCTGGTGGCGCGGGGTATCCCAGACCATCAAGAAAAATCCAGCGACCAGCAGCAGGGGGATGTAGTCCATGCTGAGAATCACGTCAGGAACGAACTGAGGCGGCTCATCCACACCGAGGGACGCCATTCGCGGGGCACTTTGACGTCCACTTTGCGACCGGCAAAGCACAAGTTTTCCTGCGGATTGTCCAGGTCGGCTGCATTGATCTTGACGAAAATCCGGGCGTCTTTCTTCTCACGCTGCAGCTGTGCAACCAGGGTCATGTCTTGCAAGTTGTTGCCGCTGCCTGTGACGGCATGGATGTGACCCGTGAGCCATTGGGTGCTGCCAATCAGGCGGTACTGAACGGGTTTGCCAATGTCGAATGAGCCCAGCGACGACTCCGGCACCGCCACATCGAGGAACAGGTTGTCGCAGGTGATCACATGGGCCAAGTCGGTCCCGATCACGACTTCCGTACCGTTGCTGCCAAATTTGCGCCACAAAACCCCTTTGCTGGGGGCCAGCATGCGCACTTCGCGCGACACGGCCATGCTCTCGCGCTCTTTGCTGATCTGCAATTGAACATCGGCGCTGCGCCGTTCGTTCTCGCGCAGGCGTGCGGCCACCTCGGTGATTTGCAGGCGCACGTCATCGAGCCGCTGCTGGGTGTAGGGCACGTCATTGCGACCTTCCCCCAGGTAGACAAAGCTTTTGACCGCCTGCTTTTCGGTTTCCAAAAGCCGGATGCGGGCCTTGAAAATGTCGAGTCGGCTTTGCGTGACTTCGAGCGCGTATTGCGCTGCCTCGTTTTGCGCGGGGGAGATGAAGTTTTCCTTCACTAGCAGTGCCTGGCGTTGCACGACCAATTGCTGTTCGCGGATCAGGCTTTCCTGGGCCTTTTTCTCGGATTGGGCCTGGGCCAGTTGTTCTTCCAGTCGGAGAAACTCGTGGGTGCGGTGGACCGAGACCCTGTTTTGCAAATCCTTTTGCAGCTGCTGCAGATTTTTGAGATGTTGCTGCAGGCCCAGGCTTCTTTCAGCCAGGGTTTTTTGCTCCACTTCCATCTCGTTGACGGCGCTTTCCTTGAAGCGGGTGTTGCTGATTCGGACCAATTCTTCGCCTTGCGCGATGGGCTGGCCGGGCATTTTTGCAAAACCGTCCAAGGCCCCTTCGATGGGCGACTTGATCGTCACATAGTGGGTGTTGACGATGGCGTTGATGCTTTGAAAGCTGGCCAATGCCGGCACCAGGACCACTGCAGCAATGAGGAGAATGCCAAAACCCAAGGCGCGTTTGGAGGTTTTCAAGGAGGTGAACGAACCCATGGTTTGATGTGCTTTCTGGTGGGATTCAATGCAGCGCGGCCGGGTGCATCACCCGATAACACTCACAGGCTCTGGCCTCCAGCTTGGGGCGATCCAACACCTCCAGCTGCCCCCGGGTGACTTCGATCAGGCCTTCCTGGCTCAATTTGCCAGCGGCCAATGTGACCGATTCGCGCCGAATGCCCAGCGTGTCGGCGATTTCCTGGTGGGTGATTTGAAGGGAGTGCCCTTGTGTCTTGTCCAGAGTGTTCATGAGCCAGCGAATGAACTGTTGCTCATTGCTGTGTTTGCTGCTGCAAACGGTGGGCATGGCGATCTGCAAGATCATTTGCCGCGTGGCCGCCATCCAGATTTTCAGAAAGGCCCGGTCCTGGGCCAGTTCTGACTGGAAGAGGCTCAAGGGCAATTTGTAGGCAAACCCGGCAAACTTCACCCGCGCCCGGCTGAAGTTCTGGTTGCCCCCCATGACGCCGCTGCCGACCATGCCTTCTCGGCCAATCAAGACAATGTCAGCCGAAGAGCCGTCCGAAATGTCAATTTGCATGGCGATGATGGCGCTCACCGGGAAATAGACGTATTGAATGACCTCATGAGGGCGGAAGATCAACTGTCCTGTTTCCAGGCAAACCAGTTGGAAGGCGGGCAATAATTTGTCGAACTTGTCGGAAATCAATTGCTTAATCATCAAGTTATTGGCTGGACTTAGCACTTTCTGTCCTTTTGGCAGTTATTGATTTATATTTTTGATCAAAAGTGGTTTTGTGAATGTACGTCAGCGTACATAAGCTGGAGGAACATTTCTTGACTTCAGTCAAACAACCGTGCGCTTGTGTGAATTCCGAAAAAAAAGCCCCCCGACTTCGCAGTCGGGGGGCTTGATCGCTTGAAGGGCAGGGCGGTTTACATCGTGTCGATGAAGCTGCGCAGCTTGTCCGAGCGGCTGGGGTGCTTGAGCTTGCGCAGCGCCTTGGCTTCTATTTGGCGGATGCGTTCGCGCGTCACATCGAACTGCTTGCCCACTTCTTCCAGCGTGTGGTCGGTGGACATCTCGATGCCAAAACGCATGCGCAGCACTTTGGCTTCGCGCGGCGTCAGGCTGTCCAGAATGTCCTTGACCACATCGCGCAGGCCCGCTTGCAGGGCCGCGTCCATGGGGGCAGTGTGTGTGCTGTCTTCGATGAAGTCACCCAGGTGGCTGTCGTCGTCGTCACCGATCGGCGTTTCCATGGAGATCGGCTCTTTGGCGATCTTCATGATTTTGCGGATCTTGTCTTCCGGAATCTCCATCTTTTCGGCCAGGATGGAGGCATCGGGCTCGAAGCCGAATTCCTGCAAGTGCTGGCGCGAGATGCGGTTCATCTTGTTGATGGTCTCGATCATGTGCACCGGGATGCGGATCGTGCGGGCCTGGTCCGCAATGGAGCGGGTGATGGCCTGGCGGATCCACCAAGTGGCGTAGGTCGAGAACTTGTAGCCGCGGCGGTATTCGAACTTGTCCACGGCCTTCATCAGGCCGATGTTGCCTTCCTGGATCAAATCAAGGAACTGCAGGCCACGGTTGGTGTACTTCTTGGCGATCGAGATCACCAGGCGCAAGTTGGCCTCGATCATCTCTTTCTTGGCGTCGCGGCTGGCCCGCTCACCGGCATTCATGCGCTTGTTGATGTCTTTGAGCTCATCGAGCGGCACCACCACCTGCGCCTGCAGGTCCATGAGCTTTTGCTGCAGGTCTTGCACGGGCGGGATGTTGCGGCCCATCACGGCGCTCCAGCTCTTGCCCGCGGCGGCCTGCTTTTCGATCCATTTGAGGTTGAGCAGGTGCGACTCCACACGCTTGCCGTTTTTGTCGCGGCCGCTGAAGTCGGCGATGAAGTTGTCTTGCGGGTAGCCGCATTTGTCGACGATGATGCGGCGCAGCTCGCGCTCTTTCTTGCGCACATCGTCCACCTGGCCGCGCACCATGTCGCACAGCTTTTCAATGGTCTTGGCGGTGAAGCGGATGGTCATCAGCTCTTCGGACAGGGCGGACTGGACCTTGTTGTAAGCGGGCGTGCCCCAGCCTTCTTTGTCGTAGACCTTGTGCACTTTCTCGAAGTACTCGGTGATGCGGTCAAAACGCTCAAGCGCCTGGTTTTTCAGCTCTTCAAGCTTCTTGGTCAGGGCCTTGGAGCCGCCTTTGCCATCGTCGTCGTCGGCTTCGTCGAATTCGTCGAAGTCTTCTTCGGCCACGTAGTCGTCGGCTTCGTTCAGGTTAGCAAAGCCATCGACCACGGTGGAGATGACGACCTTGCCTTCGCGGATTTCACTGGCCATGCGCAAGATTTCGGCGATGGTGGCGGGTGACGCGCTGATCGCGGCCATCATGTCCATCAGGCCGCCTTCGATGCGCTTGGCGATTTCGATCTCGCCTTCGCGCGTCAGCAGTTCAACGGTGCCCATTTCGCGCATGTACATGCGCACCGGGTCGGTGGTGCGGCCGAATTCGCTGTCCACGGTGGACAGGGCGGCTTCGGCGGCTTCTTCGGCTTCTTCTTCGGTCGAGCCCGTGGGCGCGTTGTCGGTGATGATCAGGCTCTCGGCGTCGGGCGTTTGCTCGTACACCGCCACACCCAGGTCGTTCAGCGTGGCGATAACCACTTCCAGGGTTTCGGCATCGACCAGCTTGTCGGGCAGGTGGTCGCTGATTTCGCCGTTGGTGAGGTAGCCGCGCGTCTTGCCCAGCTTGATCAGGGCTTTGAGACGGTCGCGGCGCTGCTTCATCTCGGCTTCGGTCAGGACGGTTTCGTCCAGGCCGAATTCCTTCATCAAGGCGCGTTCTTTGGCCTTGCTGATCTTCATGCGCAGGGGCTTGACCTTTTCGCCTGTCTCCGTGACGTTGTCAGCGACAGGTTCGCCTTGCAGATCGTCTTCGAGTTCGGCCAATTCATCGTCGATGCTCGGCTCGGCGATGCTGCCTTTCTTTTTGGGGCCACGCTTGGCACCCGTCACGACTTTTTTGGCCGCAGCTTTCTTGTCTTCGACGGGGGGGGCCGCTTTGGCGGCTTTGGCCGGTTTTTTCACTTCCACGTCGGCGGCCGCGTCTTTGACTTTGGCAGTGGGTTTTTTCTCGATGGCTTCGGATTTCTTGGCGGGCACGGAGGCAGCTTTCTTCACAGGCTTGGCAGAGGTGGCCGGGGCTTTCGTGGCTTTGACTTGGGGCGCTGCTGCCTTGGGGGCCACTTTGTCCGCCGGTTTGGCGGGTGTTTTGGCCGCCACTTTGGCGGTCACCTTGGCAGGTGCTTTGGCGGGCGCTTTTGCCGCAGCTTTGGCCTTGGCGACAGGCGCGTTGGCTTTGGCAGCAGAAGTCTTGGCTACGGTTTTGGATTGGGCAGGGGCCTGGGCAGGCTTCTTCGGCTTTTGAGCGGGCATGGACAACCTCGAAACACAAAAAGGGACAAGGAAACAGACACAGTCAGCGCCAAATACATCCCGGCGCGGGCGTGGGTTAAGGCACAGATCAATACCTCAGATGGGTGTTCAATCTGCAATGGCAAGTGGGTGGGCGAACATTTGGTGTGCAGTCCTTGCGGAACGGTGACCTGCCCGCATGGGGGCGTCGCGCTGATGGCGTTGGTCTGGCCGGAGGTGCTGCTGTCGCGCTTGCCGAAAAATGTGGATTATAACTGATTTATGAATCGTTGTGCCACGCTTTGGCTGAGCCTTGTTTGCGGGTGCCAGGCGATGTGCACGGCAACTAAGCGGGTTAGTTGGCGGCCTTTTGCGACCCAAGCCGAGGGGTTCAGTCGGTGTCCGCTTGCCTGAATTTCATCAAGGCCATCAAGCCGCCAGCGCTGTTGTTGAACACCGAAAACGTGCCGCCCATGCGCTGCACTGAGCGCTCGACAATGGCCAGGCCCAGGCCAGAGCCGGTGGCTGCGGTGCGGGCCGCATCACCTCTGAAAAACGGTTGGGTCAGGTTTTTCAGGGTTTCATCCGACACGCCGGGGCCTTGGTCGCGCACGCGCAGCAGCACCCAGCCCTCGTGCACGCGGGCCACGATTTCGACGCGGGTGATACCGTCCGCTGGGCTTTGGCCGTAGCGCCGGGCGTTTTCCAGCAGGTTGGACAGCACGCGGCCCAACTCCACCGGCTCGGCTTGGACCTGCAGGTCTTCGCCCACATCCACCGTGATTTGCAGGCGCGCGTTGTTACGCCAAGGCGTGATGCAGCGGCTGATCACGCCGGACAACAGCACGGGCCCCAGGTCGGTGGGTTCTGGGCGCGCATAGTCCAAAAACTTGTCAATGATGTCGTCCAGTTGCTCGATGTCGGCCACCATCAATTCGCGGGTTTGCGGGTCGCTGACGCTCAACTCGGTTTCCAGCCGCAAGCGGGCCAGGGGCGTGCGCAGGTCGTGCGAAATCCCGGCCAGCATCAAGGCGCGTTCGGCTTCGATTTTGGCCAGGCGCTCGGCCATGCGGTTGAAGCCGATGTTGACCTCGCGGATCTCGCTGGTGGCGGCCCCTTCGTCCAGGGGCGCGCCATGGAAATGCCCCTCACGCACCCGGCTGGCCGCGTAAGACAGGCGTTTGAGCGGGCGGTTGATCAGGCCTGCCATGATGGCCGCGCCCACCAAGGACAGTGCAGTGGTGAAGCTCAACCACAGCAGCCAGGCGCTGCCGCCCAAGGGCTTCAGACGCGAGGGGTCCATTTGCAGCCAGTAGCTGTCGCGTGCGATGGCAAAGCCAATCCACAGACCCTCTTCGTCGTTCACGCTCGAGGCCACAACAGTGCCGGGCCCCAGTCTTTTGACCATTTCATTGACCAGCCGACTGTCCATGCCCGAATCGGTGAAGGTTTCGATGTGATCGTCAGGCTCGCGCAGCTGGATGCGGACATCCTCTTCATCGGCCAACATTTTGATGAGGGACAGGCGGGCGATCTCATCGCTGTTTTTCAGCGCGGTTTTGGTCAGGTTGACCACGGTGGCGATTTGGTGGGCATTGCGCAGGATGCGTGGCTCGTATTCCTGCGTTTTGAACATCTGCAGCCAGGCCACGCTGCTGAAAAAAATCAGCAAGGCCAACAAAATGAAGGTGCGCCAAAAAAGGCTGAGCTTGACCAAGGGGCCAGCTGTGGGGCTGGCCGTTACTTCATCCGGGGCAGTGGGCGCTGTTTTCACGCTTGTCCATCGGGCACAAACACGTAGCCCACACCCCAAACCGTCTGGATGATTTTGGGCGAGGCGGGGTCGACTTCGATCATTTTGCGCAGGCGGGAAATCTGCACATCCAGGCTGCGGTCAAAGGGCTCGAACTCGCGGCCTCGCGCCAGTTGCGCCAACTTGTCGCGCGTGAGCGATTGCCGTGGGTGTCTGGCCAAGGCCTTGAGCATGGCAAATTCGCCTGTGGTCAGCGCCATGTCCACGCCGTCCTTGCTCAGCGACCGGGCCCCCAAGTCAAGCTTGAAGTGGCCGAAGCTGATGACCTCTTCTTCCGCCGAGGGTGAGCCGGGCAGCTCGGTGACGGGTCTGCGGCGCAGCACCGCATGGATGCGGGCTAGCAACTCCCGGGGGTTGAAGGGCTTGCCTAGGTAGTCGTCGGCCCCGATCTCCAGGCCATTGATGCGGTCCACGTCTTCGCCTTTGGCGGTCAACATGATGACCGGCGTTTTGACCCCGCTGGCGCGCAGACGTCTGCAAATGCTCAGGCCGTCTTCGCCGGGCAGCATGAGGTCGAGCACGATCAGGTCGATTGTTTCGCGTTGCAGGATGCGGTCGAGGGCGCGGCCATCTTCGGCCAGCAACACGTCAAAGCCCTCTTGCGACAAAAAACGGCGCAAGAGGTCGCGGATGCGGGCGTCATCGTCCACGATGACGATTTTGTCCAGTCGGTGTGAGTTACTCATGCTTGGTCTCTTGGGGTCACTGGGCGGTCCAGCCGCCGTCCATGTTCCAGGCCACACCGCGCACGTTGTTGCCTGCGGCCGAGCAGAAGAACACCGCCAGCTCGCCCAGCTCTTCGGGCGTGGTGAACTGCATGGAGGGCTCTTTCTCTTGCAGCAACTGTTTCTTGGCATCTTCGTTCGACAAGCCCATGGCTTGCGCCTTGGCGTCCACCTGTTTTTGCACCAGCGGTGTCAACACCCAGCCGGGGCAAATCGCGTTGCAGGTCACGCCAGTGGTGGCGTTTTCGAGGGCTGTGACCTTGGTCAGGCCCACCACACCGTGCTTGGCGGCCACATAGGCCGACTTTTCGGCCGAACCCACCAGGCCGTGGATGGACGCGACATTGATGATGCGGCCCCAGTTGGCGGCCTTCATGGCGGGCAGGGCCAGGCGTGTGGCGTGGAAGGCGCTGCTCAGGTTGATGGCGATGATGGCGTCCCAGCGCTCGATGGGGAAGTCTTCGATCTTGGCCACATGCTGGATGCCGGCGTTGTTGACCAAAATGTCGACCCGGCCAAAAGTGTCGGCGGCGAACTTCATCATCGCCTCAATCTCAGTGGCTTTGCTCATGTCGGCGCCGTGGTAAGCCACTTTCACGCCCAAGGCAGCGATTTCGGCCTTGGGGCCTTCGGCATCGCCAAAACCGTTGAGCACAATGTTGGCGCCTTGTTTGGCCAAAGCCTTGGCAATGCCCAGTCCGATACCGCTGGTTGAACCCGTGACCAGTGCTGTTTTACCTTGCAACATGTTTTCCACTCCGTAAGATGAATTAGGATGTCCAAAAGTCCATTATGGCGCTGCCCAAGCCCGGTTTGACGGGCAGCCCTTCCAGATTGTTTCCGATTGTCATGACCTTGATCCCCACCCTGGCCACCAACGCCTCCCACCCATGCCCCCAACTCGAATGGGTCACTTGCCCGCACCCCGAAGGCCAGCACCGCATGGCCTATTGGCGCTGGGGTGATGCGGATGCCCGCCACGTGGTGGTGTGCGTGCACGGCCTGACCCGCCAGGGCCGCGACTTTGACCGTTTGGCCCAGGCCTTGGTGGCACAAAGCCCCGAGCCCCTGCAAGTCATCTGTCCCGATGTGGCGGGCCGTGGGCGAAGCGAATGGCTCAGCGAGCCCGCGCTGTACCAAATTCCGCAGTACGCGGGCGACATGCTGGCCTTGCTGGGCCAGATTCAGCAGCAACTTGGGGCGGACAAGCCCCTGCAAACACTGGACTGGGTGGGCACCAGCATGGGCGGCTTGATTGGCATGGTGCTGGCCGGGCAGCCCGGCCTGCCGCTGCCGTGCCCCATTCGCCGCCTGGTGCTCAACGACGTGGGCCCGGCCATCACCTGGTCTTCGGTTCAGCGCATGCAAGCCTATGTGGGTCAATACGGCCAATACCGCGACCTTGATGAAGCTGCAGCTGCTTTGTGGGCCTTGTCTCAAGGTTTTGGTCCGGTCTTGCCCGAGGTCTGGCGCGAGATGTCGTTGCACATGACCCGCGCCGCCGCCGATGGCCAACTGACCCTGCACTACGACCCGGCCATCGGCGTGCCCGTGCGGGCCTTGACGCCCGAAGCCGCCGCTGCCGGAGAGGCCACTTTGTGGGCCCTGTACGACCAAATCCAGGCGCAAACCCTTTTGATTCGAGGGCAGGACTCGGACTTGCTGACACCTGAAACTGCTGCTCATATGACGCAGCGCGGCCCCCGTGCACAGCTGGACACCTGGCCCGGTTTTGGCCACGCGCCCACCTTGACGGGGGACGATCAAATCGCGGTTTTGACCCAATTTTTGCTGGGCCAGTAGACGCATGGTCAGCCCCACCTCCAGCCACGCGGCCAGCCCAATGTCGGCCGCAGCCCGCTTGCACGCCAACCCTTTGCCCCCGGTCATGCGGGCCACGGCCGATGCACCTGTGAATGCCGAGCAGTCAGAGTCCTTGGACATCCTGGCCAAGGCGCGTGCTTTTGCCGAACCCTTGATCTCCGGCGAAATGCTGGACACGGGTGAAAACATCCTGGCGCATGCCGATGCCGTGGCCGCCATCTTGGCCGGCATTGGCGGCTCGGTGGCCATGCAGGCGGCCAGTTACCTGGTGTATGCCTGCCCGCACCTGAACAAACCTGAAGAGGTGATTGGCAAAGCCTTTGGTCCGCAGTTGGCGCAACTGGCCATGCAAACCAACCAACTGGTGCATGTGCAGCGCCTGTCGCGAGCGGCTGAATCCAGCACCCTTGGCCCTGACAACACGCCGCTGAGCCCCCGAGTCCAGACCGAAAACGTGCGCAAGATGCTGCTGGCCTTCAGCCGTGATTTGCGTGTGGTCATGCTGCGTTTGGCCTCGCGTCTGCAAACCCTGCGCCATTTCGCCGCCACCAAGCTGCCGGTCCCTGCAGTTCTGGCCAGCGAGTCGCTGCAGGTGTTCGCGCCCTTGGCCAACCGCTTGGGCATCTGGCAGATCAAATGGGAGATGGAAGACCTGTCCTTCCGTTTTCTGGAGCCCACGACTTACAAAGACATTGCCCGGCTGCTGGATGAAAAACGCACCGAGCGCGAGCGCTACATGGTGGCCCTGCGCGAGCGCTTGGAGCAGGCTTTGGCCGCTCAGGGCATTGTGGCTTCGGTCGAGGGGCGGCCCAAGCACATCTACAGCATCGTGCGCAAAATGCGCGGCAAATCGCTGCCTTTTGAGCGGGTGTTCGACATCCGGGCGCTGCGCGTGGTGGTGCCGGGCGTGGCCGATTGTTACCAGACGCTCAGCTGGGTGCACGAGCACTTTGCGCCCATTGCCGAAGAGTTTGACGACTACATTGCCAAGCCCAAAGCGAACGGCTACCAGTCACTGCACACCGTGGTGCGCGATGCCGATGGCGGCCCGATCGAGGTGCAAATCCGCACCCAGGCCATGCACGACCACGCCGAGCACGGCGTGGCCGCCCACTGGGCCTACAAAGAAGCGGGCACCAAAGGCTATGCCGGGGTGTCTGCCACCAGCGAATACGACACCAAAATCGCTGTGTTGCGCCAGCTGTTGGCCTGGGAGCGCGACCTTTCCGGCGCGGCTCAAGCCAATGCGCCCGGCGGCGGCCTGTTTGACGACCGCATCTATGTGCTGACGCCCGACGCTGCCGTGGTCGAGCTGCCGCAAGGCGCCACGCCCATCGACTTTGCTTACACGGTGCACACCAATTTGGGCCACCGCTGCCGGGGGGCCAAGGTGGACGGAGCCATGGTGCCGCTGAACACCCAGCTGGCCAATGGCCAGACGGTCGAGATCACCGCCATCAAGGAGGGTGGCCCCTCGCGCGACTGGCTCAATCCCGAGTTGGGCTTTTTGGCCAGCCCCCGTGCGCGGGCCAAAGTTCGCGCTTGGTTCAATGCGCAAGTGATGGCCGAAACCGTGGCCCGTGGGCGCGAGGCGGTCGAGAAATTCCTGCAGCGCCTGGGGCGCACCGCCATCCGGCTGGAAGATCTGGCCAGCCAGCTGGGCTTCAAGTCGGCCGATGGCCTGTTCGAGGTGGTGGGCAAAGACGAGTATTCGCTGCGCAACATCGAGGTGTTGCTCAACCCGCCAGAGCCCGTACCACAAGCTGACGAGTACCTCCACAAGAAGTTCAAGGGCGCGGTGGCCCGCAAATCACCCTCGGGTGTGCTGGTGGTGGGGGTAGATTCCTTGCTGACCCAGCTCTCGCGCTGCTGCAAACCTGCGCCGCCCGATGCGATTGGTGGATTTGTCACACGCGGCAAAGGCGTGAGCATCCACCGCCAGGACTGCAGCAACTTCCGCGAGTTGGCCGCACGCCACGGTGAGCGCGTGATCGATGTGCGTTGGGGCGAGCACAAAGGGGCCGATGCTTCGGTGTACCCGGTCGACGTGGCAGTCGAAGCATTTGACCGCCAAGGCCTGCTGCGCGACATCTCCGAAGTGTTTGCCAAAGAGAAGATGAACGTGATTGGCGTGCAAACCCAGTCCGTCAAAGGCACGGCCTGGATGACCTTCACGGTAGAGATTGGCGACGCGGTCAGCCTGAGCAAGGTTCTGGGCACGGTGCGTGGCGTCAAGGGGGTGAGGGCGGCCAGACGGCGTTGAGTGCCGTGCCTTGCTAGGCTTCGCTCAGCTGCCCTTAAAGTTTGGGCAGAAGACGAGAACTTGTTTCTCAAGGGGGCGAAAAAGCCCGTTTTTTATGGCTATAATTCAAGGCTTAGCAGGCGCGTAGCTCAGTTGGTTAGAGCACCACCTTGACATGGTGGGGGTCGCTAGTTCGAATCTAGTCGCGCCTACCAAATTCGGTAGGAAAAACAAGCACTTGGCAGCAATGCCCAGTGCTTTTTTTTCGCTCTATGCACAGCCAAAATGCCAGTACGTCATTGAAATGCGACCGAAAGAGCCGCATGGTTCAGTGCCATTCAGTTCCAGCAAGCCGCTAATTCTTGCTTTTGTACTTCTTGATGGCATCTTTCAAATCTCGAAGCTCTTCGCAAGAAAACACGCAGACTTTGTCCAAGCGTGCCAACATCTGTTCAGCCCCTGCAAGATCGTTCTTCATGAGCAGAAGTTCGCCGTAATACTCCAAAGCGCCCTTGTGCTTGGGGTCAATCTTCAGGGCCGATTGGTAATAACGTTCAGCTAAGGCCAAATCTGGGGGGGATTTTTTTCGCTGTGCGTAGCCCAGCAGGTTGTTCCAATCGGCGGAGTTGGTTTGGTTGGCTGCCACGAGCGTATTGATGGCATTGGCATAGTTTTTCGCCTTAATTTCTGTTTGAGCCTGAGTTAGCCAAGATGAAGCAGACTCTGATGGGCTGCTGTCAGCCGCATTTGCAACAGCCATGCAAATTGCAAACGCCAGGATAAGTAATTGTTTGATTTTGAACATGATTGAATGCCAAAAAATATAGATGGGTTGTATTGTGGAATCAATTCATCAAGAACGGAATCCCCTAAGAAACTGCGGTTGTGTCCCGCAGCCCTGATGCTTATCCGTGTTTCATTTCGGTTGGCGTCTTAGGCGGCGACCATGCCTTGGTGGCGCAGAAGCGCATCCAAATTCGGCTCACGGCCCCGGAAGGCTTTGAACGATTCGAGTGCCGGGCGACTGCCACCGGCCTCCAAAATGGCTTGGCGGTACAAGCGGCCGGTTTCCACGCTGGGCGTGCCGTCGTCTGCGGCGGTTTCTTCAAACGCGGCATAAGCGTCAGCGCTCAACACCTCGGCCCATTTGTAGCTGTAATAACCGGCGGCGTAACCGCCTGCAAAGATGTGGCTGAAGGTGTGGGCCATGCGGTTGAAGGCGGGTGGACGCATCACGGCCACTTCGTCGCGCACCTGCTGCAAGAGCGGCATGAAGTCTTGCGCTGGGTCGTGCTCGGCGTGCACCAGCATATCGAACAATGAAAACTCGATCTGCCGCAGGGTTTGCAGGCCGCTTTGGAAGTTTTTGGCGGCCAGCATTTTGTCGAACAAGGCACGGGGCAGGGGCTCGCCGGTGTTCACATGGGCCGTCATGTGGCGCAGCACCGACCATTCCCAGCAGAAGTTTTCCATGAACTGGCTGGGCAGCTCGACCGCGTCCCATTCCACACCGCTGATGCCCGAGACATCGCGCTCGTTCACTTGGGTGAGCATGTGGTGCAGGCCGTGGCCAAACTCGTGGAAGAGGGTGATCGCGTCGTCGTGCGTGAGCAAGGCGGGTTGTCCGTTGACGCCTTCGGCAAAGTTGCACACGAGGTGTGCCACAGGGGTTTGCAGCACGCCCGTGTCGGGGCGCTGCCAGCGACCGCGCACGTCGTCCATCCAGGCACCGCCGCGCTTGCCCGCGCGAGCGGGCGGGTCCAGGTAGAACTGACCCACCAATTGGCCGTTGCGCTCGATGCGGTAAAAACCCACAGCCGGGTGCCAGACGGGCGCTTGGTCGGGGCGGATGCTGACTTCGAACAGGGTTTCGATGATCTTGAACAGACCGGCCAGCACCTTGGGCGCGGTGAAGTACTGCTTGACCTCTTGCTCGCTGAAGCTGTATCGCGCTTCTTTGAGCTTTTCGCTCAGATAGGGCACGTCCCAGGCGTTGAGGGGGCCGGTGATACCCAGCGCGTTGGCAGCGAATTCGCGCAGGTCGGCCAGGTCTTTTTCAGCAAAGGGGCGGGCTTTGGCCGCCAGGTCGCGCAAAAAGGCGGTGACTTTCTCGGGCGACTCGGCCATTTTCGGCACCACAGACACCTGGGCGTAGTTGTCAAAACCCAAGAGGCGCGCCTCTTCCTGGCGCAGCGCCAGGATTTCCTGCATCAAAGGGGTGTTGTCGAAGTGTTTGGCGTCATCGGGCGCTTGGTCTGAGGCACGGGTCACATAGGCTTTGTAGAGTTGCTCGCGCAAAGCGCCGCTGTCGGCAAATTGCATCACCGGCAGGTACACGGGCATCTTGAGCGACAAGCGGTGGCCTTCCTTGCCTTCTTTTTGCGCGGCATCGCGGGTGGCTTGAATCACATCGGCGGGCACCCCTTGGAGCTGGTCTTCGCTCACGTACAGCGCAAATTTATCGGTGGCGTCCAGCGTGTTTTCGCTGAACTTTTGTGTGATCTCGGCCAGCCGTTCCTGGATGGCGGCATAGCGTTCTTTGGCCGCGCCTTGCAGCTCGGCACCGCCCAATACAAAACCGCGCAGGGCGTTTTTCTGGGCTTGTTTTTGTTCGGTGTTGAGGCTGGCCGCGTCAATGGCTTTGTATTTGGCGTACAGGCGCTCGTCGCTGCCCAGGCGCGTCCAGAACTCGGTCACGCGGGGCAGGGCGGCGTTGTAGGCAGCGCGCAATTCGGGGGTGTCGGCCACGCTGTTGAGGTGACTGACCGCGCCCCAGGCCATGCCCAGCCGCTCGGTGCTCACGTCCAGGGTCTGGGCAATGGCTTTCCAGTCGGACGGAAAGTCGGCGGTGGTGACGGTGTCCAGGGCTTTTTCGGCAGCGGCCAGCAATTCGTCCAGCGCCGGGGCCACATGCTCGGGGGCAATGCGGTCAAACAAGGGCAGGCCAGAGGTGTCGAGCAAGGGGTTGGTCATGGGGCTTCCAAATAGCAGTTCAGTGGGTACTTTGTATCACTTGGAGGCGCGTTCGGCGGCTTCAAGGGTATTGACCAGCAGCATGGTGATGGTCATGGGGCCCACGCCGCCGGGCACGGGGGTGATGTAGCCTGCGACTTCTTTGACGCCGTCAAAGTCCACGTCCCCGCAGAGCTTGCCCTCGTCGTTGCGGTTCATGCCCACGTCCAGCACCACCGCGCCGGGTTTGACCATGTCGGCCGTGAGCACGTTGCGTTTGCCCACAGCGGCTACGATCACGTCGGCTTGCAGGGTCAGGGCTTTGAGGTTTTGGGTGCGCGAGTGCGCCACCGTCACGGTGGCGTCTTTTTGCAGCAGCATCAGCGCCATGGGCTTGCCCACAATGTTGCTGCGGCCAATGACCACAGCGTGTTTGCCGCGCAGGTCGTAGCCGATGCTTTCCAGCATCTTCATGCAGCCATACGGCGTGCAGGGCCAAAAGCCGGGCATGCCGGTCATCAAGGCTCCTGCGCTGGCGATGTGAAAGCCGTCCACGTCTTTGGCGGGGCTGATGGCCTCGATCACCTTTTGAGCGTCGATGTGTGCGGGCAGGGGCAGCTGCACCAGGATGCCGTGGATGGCTGGGTCGTTGTTGAGCGCTTCGACGCGGGCCAGCAAGCCAGCTTCGGTCATCGTGGCCTCGTATTTTTCGAGCACCGAGTGCAAGCCGCTGTCTTCGCAGGCCTTGACCTTGTTGCGCACATAAACCTGGCTGGCCGGGTTGTCGCCTACCAGCACCACGGCCAGACCTGGCGTCACGCCTTGGGCTTTGAGGGCCTGGGCACGGGTGGCGACTTCGGTGCGCAGTTGTTTGGAAAGCTGGTTGCCGTCGATGATTTGTGCGGTCATGTGAGAGAACCCAAAAAGTCAGAGAAAAAATGCAAAACGCCCGGCAGGTGCGGGCGTTGGTTGCGGGCGTATCGTGGGGAGGCCGGGCGATCAGGCCTTGGGTGCGTTTTGCCCGAGCGCAATCTTGAGCAGATCGGCCACGGTGTTGGCGTTGAGCTTTTCCATGATGTTGGCGCGGTGCGCCTCCACCGTTTTGATGCTGATGCCCAGATCATCGGCGATTTGCTTGTTGAGCCGTCCGGCCACGATGCGTTCGAGCACTTGGGCTTCGCGGCCCGTGAGCTTGGACAGCAGGGCGTCGCGGCTGGCGGCCTGCTGGTAGTCGGAAAACGAGTCGCGGGCTTCGTCGAGCATGCGCTCGACCAGCCCAAGCAGTTCTTCTTCCTTGAAAGGCTTCTGGATGAAGTCCATCGCGCCTTTTTTCATGGTGTTCACGGCCATGGGCACGTCACCGTGACCCGTGATGAACACAATGGGCAGGGGGGATTTGCGCTCGATCAGGCGGTCTTGCAACTCCAGACCGGTCATGCCGCCCATGCGGATGTCGGCGATGAGGCAGGCCACCTCGCGGGGGTCGTAGCGGCTGATGAAAGATTCAGCACTGTCAAAACAGCGCACCCGATAGTCCTTGCCTTCGAGCAACCACTGCAAGGAATCGCGCACCGCTTCGTCGTCATCGACGACATAAACGGTGCCTTTTTTTGGTATCAAACTCATTCGTTTACCCCAGTGGGTTGTAGTGTGGTCAATGTGTCTCGACCGGTATCCAGAAAGAGAATCGACATCCTGTCACTTCGCCCGAATTGTAGAGGTTCTCGGAAG
The DNA here is from genome assembly GCF_017848645.1 of Limnohabitans sp. GTDB lineage: Bacteria > Pseudomonadota > Gammaproteobacteria > Burkholderiales > Burkholderiaceae_C > Limnohabitans_A. The sequence continues at coordinate 73,326 of NZ_JAFEIF010000042.1, forward strand.
TGATCCTGCCTTGGTGAGATTCGATGATGCTGCGGCACAAATTCAGGCCAATGCCCATGCCTTCGACCTTGGTCGAGAAAAAGGCCTCGTATACCCGCTCGGTGTCCTCCAGCGGCAAGCCCTGCCCGGTATCGGTCACCGAGAACTCGACCACTGGCAGCTGGTTAATTTGCTTGGGCACGATGCGCAATTCGACCAGTCGCTGCCCGGCCGGGCGCTGGGCGTTGTCGATGGACTCGGCGGCGTTTTTCATGAGGTTGATCAGCACCTGCTCGATCAGGATCGGGTCCACCATCAACTGGGGCAGACGGGCGGCCACATGGTGGGTCAGGCGCACGTTGCGTCGCCGCATCTCGATGTCGGCCAATTCGAGCGATTCGCTGACCATGGCCGAGACGTCGGACAGGGTGCGGTTGGGTTCGCTGCGTTTGACGAAGCTGCGGATGCGCAAAATGATTTGTCCCGCCCGCTGGGCCTGGCGGGCGGTTTTGTCCAGCGCGGACAACAGGTCCTCTTCCTTGACTTGTTGCGATTTGATGCGCGAAATCATGCCGCTGCAGTAATTGCTGATGGCCGTCAGTGGCTGATTCAACTCGTGTGCGACGCTGGACGCCATCTCGCCCATGGTGATCAGGCGGCTGGCGGTCTGGGCGCGTTCGGCCTGTTGGGCGGCCAGCTCTTCGGCCTGGCGGCGCGGCGTGATGTCACTGGCGATCACCATCTGCGCCAGGCGCCCGTCGGCCCAATTGATGTAGCGCGAACGCACTTCCAGCCACTTGCCCAGTTCGGAGACAAAGATTTCTGCGTTTTCCGAGCTGGCCACGGTCAGGCTTTCGGTGGGCAGACCTGCCATGTCGTCCACATCATCGGAAACATTTTCGCCGCTGTAGGCCCCGGCTTGCTGCACCAGACGCAAATGGCCTTCGGTGTTCTGGCCAAACCACAGCCGGTAGAGTTTGTTGGCAAACAGCAGTTCCTGGCTGCCCAGCGGGGCCACCGACACCGAGGCGTCCAGCGCTTCGAGCACGATGGTGAAGCGCTCGTGCGAGCTGGCCAGTTGCTCGCGAATCCGGTTGGGCTCGGTGATGTCGGTCATCGAGGTCATCCAGCCGGTTTGCTTGCCCGTGGCATCGATCAGGGGCGAGACGTACATGCGGGCATCAAACAACTGGCCGTTTTTGCGTTTGACCCGCACCTGAAAGCCACCCGCCGAGTGCTGGCCGCTGATTTCTTCTTCCAGTCGCTTCATCAGCAATTCCCGGTCCTGGTCGGGCCAATACGGGAAAGGGGCCACGGCACCGACCAGGTCGGTTTCGCTCCAGCCGGTCATTTGGCAAAACGCGGGGTTGACGTAGGTGATGCGGCCGCGCAGGTCCAAGGCCCGCATGCCCGTGAGCATGGAGTTTTCCATGGCGCGGCGGAAATTGGTCTCGGCCACCAAGGCTTTTTGTGCCTGAAGCCGCCTGCGGGTGTGGCGCCAGTTGCCGATCAACATCCAGGCGGTCATGACGCTGAGCACACTGACCAGCCAGAACAGGCCGCTGCCCACCAGGCCTTGTGAGGTGCGCCAAGCTTGGGCACGCAAGACCAGGTCATTGCCCACTGGCGAGACGGGCACCTCGTAATCGTTGTTGCGCCTGTCGCTGACCGGCAGCAGCCGCCACAACGCGATGCGCTCGGGAATGACCTGACCGGCCAGCAAGCGGCTGCTGCCGTTTTGCAGGGCCACCGCGTACTTGGCCAGCACCTCGGTCGGGATGCCGTAGCGCAGCAGGCCCTCCATGCTGTATTCGGCCAGGATCACGCCGCTGAAACGCCCTTGGTCGTTGGTCAAGGGGGTGTGCAGCTGCAGCACCGACATTTGGGTGTCGCGGTCCGCTTCGGCATCGAGTTGGCCATAAATGGGCTGCATCAGGTCGCGTGCCAGGCTGAAGTGGCTTTCGGTTTCCCCGATTTTCAGCACCGTGCCCGCCCGCAGTTGTTGGCTGGGCGAGATGCTGGAGATGCTCTGGTTGGCCACGATCCGGCGGCGGTCATCGATCCAGGTCAATGACAAAAATTCCGGGTATTGCTGCACCAGCGCTTCGGCGCGTGACAAAAACTGGTCGCTGCGGATTTCCTTGTTGGACACATCGCGTGCCAGGCGCATGACCTGCTCCTGGCGTTCGAGCAAACGCAGGCGCAGGCGCTGCTGGGCGTATTCCACATCGCGTTTGATGGCTTCTTGCTCGCGTTCTATCTCTTCGACCCGCAGATACCAGAACGCGCTGGCAATGGCGGCCAAAAAAAGCACCACCGCAGCCACGGGGGCGAGGTTGGCGAAACGGTCCTGACGATTGGGCGTTTGGCTGCGCCACCAAGACAGCCACCAAGCCCACGGACCGACTTGGGTCACCACCGAAGCTGCTTTGTTCAATTCCATAGCAAGGAGTTTAGAGGACAAGCCGAGGCGACTTGACTTGAAAGGGATTCAAAAAATCGTTTCCTTAAGCTCATAAATTTCACCATGCAAAATCATTGCGCACTATTTGAAATTTTCGGAAAATCATGGGAAAATTCAGCACCATTTACCCACAACATCCATTTCAGGAGACAAGCATGACAGCGGCAACACCACAACAACCGGGCCGTGACCTGGACAGTCAGGAAACCCGTGAATGGATGGACGCCCTGTCCGCCGTGATCGAAAAAGAGGGCCCAGAGCGCGCTCACTTCTTGCTTGAACAGCTGCTGGAAGAGGCCCGCCAGCACAGCATCGATTTGCCGTTTTCGGCCACCACAGGTTATGTGAACAGCATCGAGCCCAACGAAGAGGCCCGCTGCCCCGGCAACATCGAGATCGAGGAGCGCCTGCGCGCCTACATGCGCTGGAACGCGATGGCCATGGTGGTCAAAGCCAACCGCCACAACCCCGCTGACGGCGGCGATTTGGGCGGTCACATCGGCTCGTTTGCCTCCTTGGCCCACATGTTTGGTGCCGGTTTTAACCATTTCTGGCATGCCGAGAATGAAAACCACGGCGGCGACTGCCTCTACATCCAGGGCCACGTGTCGCCCGGCGTCTATGCCCGCGCCTATCTGGAAGGCCGCCTGACCGAAGAGCAGTTGCTCAACTTCCGCCAGGAGGTGGACGGCAAAGGCCTGTCCAGCTACCCGCACCCCAAACTCATGCCCGAGTTCTGGCAGTTCCCCACGGTGTCGATGGGTTTGGGCCCTTTGATGGCGATCTACCAAGCCCGCTTTTTGAAGTATTTGCACGCCCGTGGCATCGCCAACACCGAAAACCGCAAGGTCTGGGTGTTCTGCGGCGATGGCGAGATGGATGAAGTTGAATCGTTGGGCGCTATCGGCCTGGCTGCCCGCGAGAACCTGGACAACCTGATCTTTGTCGTCAACTGCAACCTGCAGCGCTTGGATGGCCCGGTGCGTGGCAACGGCAAGATCGTGCAGGAGCTCGAAGGCGAGTTCCGCGGCTCGGGTTGGAACGTCATCAAGCTGCTGTGGGGCAGCGAGTGGGACAGCCTGCTGGCCCGCGACAAGGACGGTGCCCTGCGCAAACTGATGATGGACACGCTGGACGGCGACTACCAGGCCTTCAAAGCCAACGATGGCGCTTATGTGCGCAAGCATTTCTTTGGCCGCGACCCGCGCACGCTGGAGATGGTGGCGCACTTGTCGGACAACGACATCTGGAACCTCAAGCGCGGTGGTCACGACCCGCAAAAGGTTTACGCGGCTTACCACAAGGCCGTCAACACCAAGGGTCAGCCCACGGTGCTGCTCATCAAGACCGTCAAAGGTTTTGGCATGGGCAAAGCGGGCGAGGGCAAGAACACCGTCCACCAGACCAAAAAGCTGACGGACGAGGACATCAAGTACATGCGCGACCGCTTTAACATCCCGATCCCGGACAGCGAGTTGGCTCAGATTCCGTTTTACAAGCCCGCCGACGACACGCCGGAAATGCGTTACCTGCACGAGCGCCGCCAGGCCCTGGGCGGCTACCTGCCCAAGCGCCGCGCCAAGGCCGACGAGAGCTTCACCGTGCCCTCGCTCGACACCTTCAAAGCTGTGATGGAGCCCACTGCCGAAGGCCGTGAAATCTCCACCACCCAGGCCTATGTGCGCTTTTTGACGCAGCTGCTGCGCGACCAGGCCCTGGGCCCCCGAGTCGTGCCCATTCTGGTGGACGAAGCACGCACCTTTGGCATGGAAGGCCTGTTCCGCCAAATCGGTATTTACAACCCCGCAGGCCAGCAGTACACGCCGGTCGACAAAGACCAGGTCATGTACTACAAGGAAGACAAGGCCGGTCAGATCCTGCAAGAGGGCATCAACGAAGCCGGCGGCATGTCGAGCTGGATTGCTGCAGCCACCAGCTACAGCACCAGCAACCGCATCATGGTGCCGTTCTATGTGTACTACTCCATGTTCGGTTTCCAGCGCATTGGCGACTTGGCCTGGGCGGCGGGCGACATGCAAGCGCGTGGCTTCTTGCTCGGCGGCACATCGGGCCGCACCACGCTCAACGGCGAAGGCTTGCAGCACGAAGACGGTCACAGCCACATCATGGCCAACACCATCCCTAACTGCGTGTCGTATGACCCCACCTTCGCACACGAAGTCGGTGTCATCCTGCACCACGGCTTGAAGCGCATGGTCGAGAAGCAAGACAACGTGTTTTATTACATCACCTTGCTCAACGAAAACTACGCCATGCCTGGCCTCACACCCGGCACCGAAGAGCAGATCATCAAAGGCATGTATTTGTGCAAGCCCGGCGCTGCCGGAGAAAAGCGCGTGCAATTGCTGGGCTCGGGCACCATCCTGCGCGAATCGATTGCCGCCCAAACCCTGCTGGCCACCGACTGGGGCATCCAGGCCGATGTGTGGAGCTGCCCAAGCTTCAACGAACTGACCCGCGACGGCCAAGACGCCGAGCGCCACAACATGCTGCACCCGCTTGAAACACCGCGTGTGTCCTTTGTGGGCCAACAACTGGCGGCACACAGCGGCCCCGTGGTCGCATCGACCGACTACATGAAGGCCTATGCCGAGCAGATCCGTCCTTTCATCCCGAAAGACCGCACCTACAAGGTGCTGGGCACCGACGGTTTTGGCCGCTCCGATTTCCGCAGCAAGCTGCGCGAGCACTTCGAAGTCAACCGCCACTACATCGTGGTTGCGGCGCTCAAGGCGCTGAGCGAAGAGGGCAAAGTGCCTGTTGCGCAAGTGGCCGAAGCCATCCAAAAGTACGGCATCAAAACCGACAAGATCAACCCCTTGTACGCATAAAAACTGGAGACGAACATGGCATTGGTAGAAGTTCAAGTCCCGGACATCGGGGATTTCGATGAAGTGACCGTCATTGAGTTGATGGTCAAAGTGGGCGACACCGTGAAAGCCGAGCAGTCGCTGATCACCGTGGAGTCCGACAAAGCCTCGATGGAGATCCCGTCGAGCACTGCAGGCGTTGTGAAAGAAATGCGCGTGGCGCTGGGTGACAAGGTCAAGCAAGGCTCTGTCGTGTTGGTGGTGGAAGCCGCTGGTGCGGCTGCAGTTCCAGCCCCAACTCCAGTTTCTTCGCCCGTCGCAGCCGTGGCTGCACCCGCGCCCGTCACCGCTCCGGTGGCTGCTGCGCCAATCGCTGCAGCATCCGGCCCCGTGCAAGTGTTTGTGCCTGACATTGGCGACTTCAAAGACGTGGTCGTCATCGAAGTCATGGTCAAGCCCGGGGACGCCATCAAGGTCGAGCAGTCGCTGATCACCGTTGAGTCTGACAAAGCCTCGATGGAAATCCCGTCGTCGCACGCTGGCGTGCTCCAAGAGCTCAAAGTCAAAGTGGGCGACAAGGTCAACATTGGCGACCTGCTGGCTGTGTTGGCTGGCACGGCCGCTGCGGCAGCCCCAGTTGCTGCGGCCGTGGCAGCACCTGTGGCCGTGGCTTCTGCTCCGGCTGCTGCGCCAACACCCGTGGCGGCGGCAGTGGCTGCGGTGGCAGCACCAGCCCACGCCCCAGGCGGCACCACGCTGGGCCTGCCCCACGCTTCGCCATCGGTGCGCAAGTTCGCCCGCGAGCTGGGTGTGCCGCTCGCAGAAGTCAAAGGCTCAGGCCTCAAAGGCCGGATCACCGAGGCCGATGTGCAAGCCTTCACCCAGGCCGTCATGTCGGGTGCTGCACAAACCAAGGCGCAAGCGGCCAAAGCCCCAGCGGCTTCTGGCGGTGAAGGCGCAGCTTTGGGCCTTATCCCATGGCCCAAGGTCGACTTTGCCAAGTTCGGCCCTATCGAGCGCAAAGAGATGGGCCGCATTAAGAAGATCAGCGGTGCCAATTTGTTGCGCAACGCCATCATGATCCCGGCCGTCACCAACCACGACGACGCCGACATCACCGACCTCGAAGCCTTCCGCGTCTCCACCAACAAAGAGAACGAGAAGTCGGGCGTCAAAGTCACCATGCTGGCTTTCCTGATCAAGGCCTGCGTGGCCGCGCTCAAGAAATACCCAGAGTTCAACAGTTCACTTGACGGCGATGCGCTGGTCTACAAAAACTACTGGCACATCGGCTTTGCCGCTGACACGCCCAATGGTTTGATGGTGCCGGTCATCCGCGATTGCGACAAAAAAGGCGTCTTGCAGATCAGCCAAGAAATGGGTGAGCTGGCCAAGAAAGCGCGAGAAGGCAAACTCGGCCCTGCAGAAATGACCGGCGCAACCTTCACCATCTCCAGCCTCGGCGGCATTGGTGGCAAGTACTTCACGCCCATCATCAACGCACCCGAAGTGGCCATTCTCGGTGTGTGCAAGAGCACCATGGAACCCGTGTGGGACGGCAAGCAGTTTGTGCCCCGCCTGATGCTGCCTCTGTCTCTGACATGGGACCACCGCGTCATCGACGGGGCCGCAGCGGCACGCTTCAACGCGTTTCTGGGTCAAATCCTCAGCGACTTCCGTCGCGTGTTGCTTTAAGGACAGACCATGGCACTGATAGATATTCAAGTTCCTGACATTGGTGACTTCGATGAAGTCACCGTGATCGAGCTGATGGTCAAGGTGGGCGACACCGTCAAATCTGACCAAAGCCTGATCACCGTGGAGAGCGACAAAGCCTCCATGGAAATTCCTTGCAGCCACGGCGGTGTGGTCAAAGAACTCAAGGTCAAGCTCGGCGACAAGGTCAAGCAAGGCTCGGTGGTGTTGGTGCTCGAAGGCGAGGGCGCTTCGGCGGCCCCGGCTGCAGCAGCTACCCCCGCAGCAATTCCTGCCGCAGCACCCGCTGCCCCTGTGGCCGCAGCCCCTGCACCCGCAGCGTCATCATTCGGCGGCTCTGCAGACCTCGAGTGCGATGTGCTCGTTTTGGGCGGTGGCCCCGGCGGTTACTCGGCGGCATTCCGTGCTGCTGATCTCGGCTTGAACGTGGTCATCGTCGAGCGCTACGCCACCTTGGGGGGCGTTTGTCTCAACGTAGGTTGCATCCCATCCAAAGCGCTGCTGCACGTCGCGGCGGTGATGGACGAAGTCAGCCACATGGCCGACCTCGGCGTGGACTTCGGCAAGCCGGTGGTCAACATCGACAAGCTCCGCGGCCACAAAGAAAAAGTCATCGGCAAACTCACCGGCGGTTTGGCTGCCATGGCCAAGATGCGCAAGGTCACGACCGTGCGCGGTTTGGGCCAATTCGTCGGCGCCAACCACCTGGAAGTGTCGGAGACCACGGGCACTGCGCAAGAACAAAACGGCAGCAAAAAAGTGATCGCGTTCAAAAAGGCCATCATCGCCGCCGGTTCGCAAGCCGTGCGTTTGCCTTTCATGCCGAACGATCCACGCGTGGTCGACAGCACCGGTGCTTTGGAACTCAAAGAAGTGCCCAAGCGCATGCTCATCTTGGGCGGCGGCATCATCGGCCTAGAGATGGGCACGGTTTACAGCACGCTGGGCGCACGCCTGGACGTGGTGGAAATGATGGACGGCCTCATGCAAGGCGCTGACCGCGACTTGGTCAAGGTCTGGCAAAAGATGAACGCCAAGCGCTTTGACAACATCATGCTCAAGACCAAGACCGTGTCCGCACGCGCCTTGCCCGAAGGCATCGAAGTCACGTTTGCACCGGCAGTAGAGGGCGGCACAGCCCCCGCGCCGCAGGTGTACGACCTGGTCTTGCAAGCCGTGGGCCGCACGCCCAACGGCAAAAAACTCGCCGCTGAAAAAGCGGGCGTCGCTGTGACCGATCGTGGCTTCATCAACGTCGACATTCAAATGCGCACCAACGTGCCGCACATCTTCGCGATTGGCGACATCGTGGGCCAGCCCATGTTGGCGCACAAAGCGGTGCACGAAGCACACGTGGCGGCCGAAGTCATTGCGGGCGAACTGCAAGGCAACAAAGAGCTGGCAGCCGCTGCGTTCAACGCACGCGTCATCCCCAGCGTGGCCTACACCGACCCCGAAGTGGCATGGGTGGGCTTGACCGAAGACCAAGCCAAAGCGCAAGGCATCAAGGTGAAAAAGGGCTTGTTCCCTTGGACCGCTTCGGGCCGCGCCATTGCCAACGGCCGCGACGAAGGCGTGACCAAACTGCTGTTTGACGATTCACCCGAGGCCCACGGCCACGGCAAGATCCTGGGCGGCGGCATGGTCGGCACACACGCGGGCGACATGATTGGCGAGATCGCACTGGCGATTGAGATGGGCGCAGACGCCGTGGACATCGGCAAAACCATCCACCCCCATCCCACGCTCGGCGAAAGCATCGGCATGGCGGCAGAGGTGGCGCATGGCAGCTGCACGGACTTGCCGCCTGCTAAGAAGTAAATGCATGAGCCGGTAACGGCACCAAAGAAAAAGCCCGAACTGGTAACGGTTCGGGCTTTTTTGCTGGAGGCGCACAGCGGGCTTTCGGTTTCTCCTACGCCGAGGTGGCTCGCGAACGCTTGGTGTCGCGCTTGAGCCGAATTTCGACTGTTCTGCCCACTGCGCTGGCCGCTTTGACCAGTGTGTCGAGTTGAATGGACAAGTTGCTCGGGTCCAGCACACGGTCCAATTGGGACCGACTGGTGGCCATGCGTTGTGCCATGTTCACTTTGCTGAGCTTGCCGCTTTGCATGGCGTCATCCAGTTGCTCGGCCAATGCGCGTTTGAGCGCACGGGCCTGCACCTCTTCATAGATGCCGTCCTCTTTGAGGAAGTCATCAAAACTGCTGCCAGTGTGGGGATTGACTTTAGTTGCTTTGGCCATTGATCCACTCCTTCAAGCGTTTGGTCGCCAGTTCAATATCGGCGGGGTTGGTTTGCTGGGTCTTCTTGACAAAGGCATGCAGCAAAATCATTTCGGACTCCTCCACAGCAAAAAGTACGCGTGCGATGCGATTTCCGATCTTGCTGCGAACCTCCCAGATTGGTCCTCGCAAATGATCGACCCGTGGTTTGCCTATGGGCCATTTGTATTGGACATAGGCAATATCTTCACCTACGGTTTGGCGATCTGCTTTGTCCAAAGTCTTCAGCCATTCGCGCACTGGCTCGCTGCCAAGTGCAGACCGGTAGAAGATAGCAGGGATTTTTCTGCTCGACGACATCCATAAAGTGTACCTTATAAAGTACTTTTTGGGCGTTACAGTGATCGACTGCCTCACCGACCCGGAAGTGGCCTGGGTGGGCATGACCGAAGACCAGCCATCGAGATGGGCGCAGACGCTGTGAACATCTGTAAAACCATCCAGCTACACCCCACGCTGCAACTAAAAAAGCCTCCAACCTGAAAGGGTTGGCGGCTTTTTCCTATGCAGGTTAGCGCATAGATTGGCTAATTCCTTGTCAATCCCATGTAATACTTTTAACCATAAGATAAAAAATTCAGAAAATATTTAGTGGCGGATTCAAGTACGAACTGCAACACGGTTTAACGAGGCATGAAACACCTCGTAGGGCGTCTTGAATCCGAGCCGCTTTCTGGGCCGGTGATTCAATCTGTTTTCGATCATAGTCAACTCCTCATCTGTGACAGTCTCCATGCGCCTCTTTTTGGGAATGTATTGGCGCAGTAAACCATTGAAGTTCTCGTTGCTGCCGCGCTGCCAGCTGCAATACGGATCGGCAAAGTAAGTCTGGATGCCAAGGGCCTGATCGATGGCCTGGTGATCGGCAAACTCCTTGCCGTTGCCCACCGTCAAGGTCTTCACCCGTGAGTTCAAGGGCTTGAGCTTGGCTTCAATGGCCCGGCCCACCAAATCAGCAGACTTGTTGAGCACTTTTGCCAGCACAGCAAAGCCACTCTTGCGTTCTACCAGTGTCACGATGGCTTGTTTGTGAGCCGCGCCAATGACGGTATCACCTTCCCAGTGGCCCACTTGCTTGCGATCTTCAATGTGGCATGGTCTCTCGCTGATCGGGCGGCGGTTCGGGATCTGGCCACGCCTGTCACGCCCGCACAGGTGGCGTTTGCGCCGAGGCTTTTGGCTACGCAGGTTCTTGTGTAAATCACCACCGGCGGCCTTGTTCGCATACACATGTAGGTAAACGCACTCGTGGCTAACCGCCACCTTGCCTGCAATCTGCTCGGGGCTCCATTGAATGCCAAGGTAGAAATCCACATCGGACCAGACTTTGGAATCTACACGGCGGGCATTTCGGCTTCGCTGTGCTCGCTCAGACGCCTTGGCGCAGGCTTGTTCGGCGCGATAGCCACGCTGACCGCGGCCACGGCTGAGTTCGCGGCTGATGGTGCTGCGGCTCCTGCCCAATGATCGGGCGATCTCGGTGATGGTCTGTTTGGCTTTCAAGAGGCTGTGAATTTGGTATCGTTCTTCTCGGCTGAGGTGCTTGTACATCTGGCAACTTGGACTTGGCGGTTTGAGTGGCCATGATGCCTTGACATCCTCAGCCACCCCTCACCGGGTTCATCTTTGTTGCACCTCGTACTTGAATCCGCCAGTAAAAAATGACCCAATAAATTAATAACCTCGCCGCCGACCTGTGGGCGCTGGCCGACTTGCTGCGCGGCGATTTCCGTCAAAGCCAATATGGCCGCGTCATCCTGCCTTTTGCCCTGCTTCGCCGTCTGGAATGTGTGTTGGAGAGCAGCAAGTCTGCTGTGCTGATCGAAGCCGCCAAGGTGGAGAAGATGGCCATTGCCGAAGAGGCCAAGGAAAAGCTGATTTTGCGCGCTACAGGTGGGCTGAGCTTTTTCAACACTCCACCCATGGACCTGAGCACCCTTGGCGAGTCAGGCATCAAGGCCAACCTAGAGCGCTACATCCAGTGCTTTTCCAAAGACGCCCGCGAGATTTTTGACCATTTCAAGTTCGCCGAATTCATTGGCCTTCTGGGCGATGCCAACCTGCTCTACAAGGTGGTGCAAAAAGTCCGCACCATGGACTTGCATCCCAAAGCCGTTTCCAACTACGAGATGGGCTTGGTGTTTCAAGAGCTGATTCGCTAGTTTGCCGAAAGCTCGAACGACACTGCTGGCGAACACTTCACCCCGCGTGACTTCGTGCGTCTCACCACCTCGCTGGTGTTCATGGAAGGCCACGCGCTATGTCGTGAATGTGCCGGGTTGGGAGCAGCCAGCCATGAAGCCTTGACGGCTTGTTTCAACGCACCCCATTTAAGAAGTAAACGTCTCTTTAAACCCAAGAAATCAAAAGCCCGAACTGTTGCCAGTTCGGGCTTTTATTCTTCAGCGTTGATTACAGCGTTGGGTAATCGGTGTAGCCCTTGGCGCCGGGGGTGTAGAAGGTGCTTTGGTCGGGTACGTTCATGGCCGCATTCGCTTTAACACGGGCGGGGAAGTCGGGGTTGGCGAGGAAGCCGGTGCCAAAGGCGACAGCGTCAAGCTTGCCTTCGGTGGTGGCCGCTTCGGCCTCGGTTGGTGTGTAGCCCATGTTGCCAATCAACACACCTTTGTAGTGGGCGCGGGCAAGGGGCATCACATCGGCTTTTTGCAGGCCAAAAAAGTCCGCCCGCATGATGTGCAAGTAGGCCAAATCAAAGCGGTTGAGTTGCTCGGCCAGGTAGGCCGTCCAGGCCAGCGGGTCGCTGTCTTTCATGTCGTTGTAGCTGTTCAGGGGCGACAGGCGCAGGCCCACGCGGTCGCTGCCGATGGCTGCACATACAGCGGTCAACACTTCAAACAGGAAGCGTGCGCGGTGTTCCAAGGTGCCGCCGTAGCTGTCGCTGCGTTGGTTGGCACTGTCGCGCAGGAATTGGTCAATCAAGTACCCGTTGGCACCGTGTACTTCCACGCCGTCAAAACCTGCAGCAATGGCGTTTTTGGCGGCCTGCGCAAAGGCTTCAACGATGGAGGCAATTTCGCTTTCCAGCAAGGCGTGGGGCGTGGCTTGGGGCAGCATGCCTTGCGCGGTGTGGGCATCGCCCTGGAGCGGCAGGTTGCTGGACGAAACAATCGGTGCCCCGCCATTGTTGGCCGGGTGTGCGGCGCGGCCAGCGTGCCAGATTTGCATGAAGATTTTGCCGCCCTTGGCATGAACAGCGGCAGTGGTCTCTTTCCAGGCTTCAATTTGTTCGGCGTTGTAAATGCCGGGTTCGTTGACAAAGGCCGAGGTGTTCTCGGCAATCATGGTGCACTCGGTGATGATCAGCCCGGCGCTGGCGCGTTGCGCGTAGTACTCGGCCATGAGCGAATTGGGCAAATGCCCTGCACTGGCGCGCGCGCGGGTCAGCGGTGCCATAAGCATGCGGTTGGCGAGGGAAACGGAGCCGATTTGAAGAGGGCTAAACAGCATAGGAATTTTTTTTAATCAAGGTTAAAGATCGGTAGGAAAAATTGCTACCGAGTGTCTAATTGGTGGTCAAACAGCCGATTGCAAGGCCAGCGTGTTTCGATGGCGTCGATCTTTAGCGCCTTAGGTAACGCTTGCGCATCTCGTGGGCTTCGTTCGATGCACAAGGGATAACCCTACGCCCTTTCCTGATATTTCAGTCATTACTGAAAATTCAAAAGGCGAGGCTAGAATCGCGACATGCCCATTTCAGATCAAATTCCTGCCCTCAACCGCGAGTTCATCGCCCATTTCGGTGAAATGGGCAGCAAGTGGGGCATCAACCGCACGGTCGGCCAAATTTATGCGCTGCTTTATGTTTCGCCCCAGGCTTTGAATGCCGATGAGATCGCCGAGGCGCTGGCGTTCTCGCGCTCCAACGTGAGCATGGGCCTCAAAGAGCTGCAGGCTTGGCGGCTGGTGCGTTTGCGTCATCAAGCGGGCGACCGGCGCGAGTACTTTGAGGCGCCCGCTGACGTCTGGGAAATCTTTCGGGTGCTGGCCGAGGAGCGCCGCCGCCGTGAAATCGAACCCACCTTGAGCATGCTGAGATCCGCCTTGCTCGAGACGCCCAGCACCGACGCAGAGAGACATGCTCAGCAGCGCATGCGGGAAATGCACGACCTGATCGACCGCCTCATGACTTGGTTTGACGACGTGCAAAAGCTTGCGCCCGAGACCGCCATGCAGCTCATGGGCATGGGCAGCACAGTGACCAAGGTGCTTGAATTCAAAGACCGCCTGACTGGTCGATCCAACAAATCCACGGGCATGAGCCCAAAAAGTGACGCCTCGTGATTTCATAAGAAAGCGACCATGGACCTCGACGCTCTCATCCTCTCGCGCATTCATTTTGCTGCGAACATCAGCTTCCACATCCTGTTCCCCACCATCACCATCGCGCTGTGTTGGTTCTTGCTGTTCTTCCGTTGGCGCTTCGCCCGCACCCAGGACCAGGCCTGGGAAGAGGCCTATTATTTTTGGACCAAGGTGTTCGCGCTCACCTTTGCGCTGGGGGTGGTCTCGGGCATTGTGATGAGTTTCCAGTTCGGCACCAACTGGCCGGGATTCATGGAGCGCACGGGCAATATTTCAGGGCCGCTGCTCGGCTATGAGGTGCTGACGGCGTTTTTCCTGGAGGCCAGCTTCTTGGGCATCATGCTGTTTGGCCGAGGCCGTGTGAGTGAGCGGGTGCACCTGATCGCCACTTTTTTGGTGGCGTTTGGCACCACCATGTCGGCCTTCTGGATCTTGAGCCTGAACTCCTGGATGCACACCCCGGCAGGCTTTGAAATCGTCAACGGCCAGTTCATCCCTACCGATTGGCTGGCGGTGGTCTTTAACCCGTCGTTTCCTTACCGCTTCTCGCACAAGTTGCTCGCCTCGGCACTGACCGCGTCGTTCTTGATTGCTGGTCTGTGCGCTTGGCAGCTGCTCAAAGGCAGCGCCACGCGCGGCACCCATAAAGCCATGCGTGCGGCCGTTTTCACGGCCGCTTGCGTGATGCCGCTGCAGTTCCTTGTGGGTGACATGCACGGCCTCAACACCCTGGAGCACCAACCCGCCAAAGTCGCTGCCATGGAAGGCATCTGGGAAACCGAGCGCGGTGCGCCGCTGACCCTCTTTGGCATTCCCGACCAGGAAGCACGCACCACCCACTTCGCGGTGAAGATCCCCAAAGTGGCCAGCTTGATCCTGACCCACGAGCTGGACGGCGAAGTCAAGGGCATCAACGAATTTGAAGGTGCGCACCCACCCGTGGCGCCGGTGTTCTATGCCTTTCGCGTGATGGTGGGTGTGGGTTCGTTGATGTTGCTGGTCGCCGGTTTCACCGCTTGGCGCTTGTGGCGTCAGCGCAGGCAGCCAGAAGTGACACTGCCCAAGCCCCTGTTGTGGGTGCTGTCGGGCATGGCGTTCTCCGGCTGGGTCGCCACGCTGGCGGGCTGGTACGTGACCGAGATCGGTCGCCAGCCCTTCCTGGTGTATGGCTTGATGCGCACCAACGAAGCCGCCACCACCTTGCCGCCGCCCTACATTGCGCTCACCTTGACGGCCTACCTGGTGGTCTACGGCCTGCTGTTGGTGACTTATGTCGGCGTGTTGAAGTACATGGCCGAGCACCCCAAGGAACACCGCCACGATGCGCCGACGGGTGCCCTGTTGGGCAAAGCGGGTGTGTGATGAAGCTTGTCTTTGTGTATCTGAAACTGAAAGGCGACCATGACCTGGGCTGAATTCCTGCCATTGTTTTTCCTGGCTGTGATGGGTCTGTCCCTGCTGGCTTACGTGATTTTGGATGGTTACGACCTGGGCGTTGGTTTGTTGCTCTTGCAAGCGACCGACGCTGAAAAGGACACCATGATCGCCAGCATCGGACCGTTTTGGGACGCCAACGAGACCTGGCTGGTGCTGGGCGTGGGTGTGTTGTTGATCGCTTTTCCGATGGCCCATGGTCTGGTGCTGCAGGCCTTGTACCTGCCCGTGGCGATGATGCTGATTGGCTTGATCTTGCGAGGCGTGGCATTTGACTTCCGAGCGAAAGCACCGCTGAAGTACAAGCCGTTCTGGAACCGCGCGTTTTTTGCTGGCTCGCTCATGGCCAGTGCGTCGCAGGGCTGGATGCTGGGCAGCTACATCACCGGTTTTGCCAGTGGGCCGCTGGGCTGGGCATTTAGCTTGGGCATCGCCGTCACCTTGCCCGCCGCTTATGTGCTGCTGGGTTCGGGCTGGTTGATCATGAAAACCGAAGGCGATCTGCAGCAAAAGGCCGTGCGCTGGGCGCGGCTTGTGCTGTGGCCCATGGCGGCTGCCTTGCTGGCTATCTCGGCGGCCACGCCACTGGTCAAAGAGGGCGTGCTGGAGAAATGGTTCGGTGTGCCCCAGGTGTTTGCCTTGCTGCCCGTGCCCCTCATGTGCGCCTTGGCTTTTTTTGCCATGCGCTGGGTGCTCACGCGCCCGAACTTGGTCAACGCGGGTTACGGTTGGCTGGTATTCGCCAATACCGTGCTGATTTTTGTGCTGGCCTTTTTCGGCTTGGCCTACAGCATCTTCTCCGACATCGTGATCGGCCGCATGACGGTGTGGGAAGCTGCCATCAGCACCGCGTCGCTGAATGTGATTTTTTTCGGCGTGGCGATCACGCTGCCGGTGATCATCGGCTACACGGTGTTCATGTACCGCGTCTTTTGGGGCAAGGCGACCGCGCTGAAGTACGGCT
The DNA here is from genome assembly GCF_017848645.1 of Limnohabitans sp. Taxonomy (GTDB): domain Bacteria; phylum Pseudomonadota; class Gammaproteobacteria; order Burkholderiales; family Burkholderiaceae_C; genus Limnohabitans_A. The sequence goes on from NZ_JAFEIF010000042.1 coordinate 89,322, forward strand.
GAGCGTCACACGTCTGGTTCAGGGCTGAACGGCCCTGGGCACAGAGGCGGCTGGTTCAGCTTCGAAAGTGGCGAAATGCCAAGTCAATGCGCCCCGAGGTAGCACCCCTCAACGCCTTCGGTTTCATCACCTTCTTCGCTGCAAAGCGCCGCAATCAGTGCTTGGTCCACCACCTGACCGGGTAGCGGCAGCTCTTCATTCGTCCAGCGCTTGACCAAGTGGCCATTGGCCACGCCACCGGTGTGGGGGGCTTGGTAGGCGCGGCGGTGTTGCATGGTCACTCCGCTGTTGGCGTTGGCGATGAAGCGGCTTTCGCCCAAGGCCCAGGGTTCAAAGTAGGCGTTGGCGGCCGCATCCACTTGGCGGAAGTAGCTGCGTGCGCCTTCGGCGTTGAGCTTTTTGCGCACGGTGCGCGTGATGAGGCCTTGCAAGTGGTCCAGCGCGGCGTCGTCCATCTGGTCCAAGGCTTCGGGGCTCATGTCTTGTGTGGCCAAGGCCGATGTGGCGGCCAGTTCGGCGGGGAGCACTTGCACCATGGCTTTGACCACGTCGCGGTGCGGTGCCACAGCGGTGGCCACGCCGCGTGTTTGCGGCTGGATGGGGCAGCGAATTTCCACAAAGCGCGGCTTCACAGGGCCGGTGCAGCCATCGTGGTGGTAGTACTCGCCTTGGCTCAGGCGCCCTTTGCTGGAGCGGCCGCGCACGTCGCGGTAGCTGGGGTGTTGGGTGTGCACGTTCAGGCAGACCACCAGGCCCGTGGCATCGACCAATTCGTAGAAGGCTTCGCGCCATTCGGGCAAGAGGAGTTGCTCGTGCAGGTAGTCGCTGGGCGGGGTTTGCCCGTCGACGTCTTCGCCTTCGAAGACCAACACAAAAGGCTTGGGCCGGCGCACGCGCCACAAGGCACCGGCAAAGCTCAAAATTGAATGCATGGGGGCAGGGTGGGAGTGTGCGTTAGAGCTTGTGGCCATGTCGCGATTTTAGGGTGACGCCAGCAGGATGTTGGACGGCAGGCCCTCTGACGGCAGCCAAGGTCACGTCGAATGAGCCCTGCATTCAGCCGCGAAACCCTCACGCTTGTGTGCATGCGTTCAGTACAGGTGACTGCCTGAGCGCAGCGGATGCTGTAAATTGGGCTGAGTGCCGCGCTTGTTTTTATCAATGGGCGCGGTTTTTCTGACTTTGCGGCACCCCATTCACCCGAACCCATGACTCACCCAGCGGCCACCCCCGAGCGTGCCGATCATCCTTTGCAAGGCATCGCCTGGATGGTGGCGGGGGTGTTTTTGCTGTCGGTCATGGATGCTTTGTCCAAACATGCGGTGTCGCAGTTGTCGATTCCCGTGTTGATTGCGGCGCGCTCGGCGATGGTGCTGGGTTTGTTGCTGCCTTGGGTGCTGCGCAGCGGGGGCTGGTCGGCTTTGCGCACACGCCGACCGGGAGCGCACTTGTTGCGTGGCGTGTTGGCGGTGTGTTCCATGCTGGCGTTTTTTGAGAGCTTGCGTTTGTTGCCGCTGGCGACGGTGATCGCCATCAGTTTTGCCGCGCCGCTGTTCATGACGCTCTTGTCAGTGCCCTTGCTCCAAGAGCGTGTGGGGGCGCACCGCTGGGGCGCTTTGTTGGCAGGCTTTGTGGGTGTGAGTCTGATCGTGGGGCCGCAGGCGATGGACGGCGAACTGGGTCTGGGGGCGGGACTGGCTTTGGTGGCGGCGCTTTTTTATGCCGCTTCGATGACCTGTGTGCGCTGGCTTTCGCCCACCGAGAGCGATTTGGCGATGCTGGTCTGGCAGAACCTGACCATGGGCCTGGCTGGTGCGGTGGGCTTGTTCTTTGTGCCCTTGGTGGTGACGCCGGGCATGTGGCCGGTCATCGCTTGTATGGCCGTTTTGGTGTTGCTGGGCCAGCGGTGCACCTTTCGGGCCTTGCGGCTGGCACCCGTGGGTGTGGTCGCACCTTTCCATTACAGCGAACTGCTGTTTGCGGCCTTGCTTGGTTGGGTCTTTTGGCAGGAGTGGCCTGGGCCCCATGTTTGGTGGGGCGCGTTGTTTGTGGTTGGCGCGGGTCTGTACACCTTGTGGCGTGAGCGCACGCGCACGCTGGTCGGCGGTTAGCGGGCCCGCTTGGGGGCGCCAAGCCGCAGACAGATTCAATCGGCATAACCCGGGTTCACTCGGTCAATCACCCGCATCATGGCTTCAAAGAACAGGCGTTCGCGTTCGCTGCGGGGGTGGCGGTCATGGGGGCTGGGGTTTTTGATGCGCTGGATGACGGATTCGGTCAGCACATTCAGAGGCTGGCCTGTGCCCATGGCCAGCACTTGCGTGCGACAGGCTTTTTCGAGCTTGTAGAGCCTGCGGTAGGCTTGTGCCACGGTGTCGCCCACCGTCATGACGCCATGGTTTTTCATGAAGAGCACCGTCTTGCCACCGCTCATGAGTTGCGACAGGCGTTCACCCTCAGACAGGTCTGACGCCAGCCCCGTGTAATGGTCGTCGTAGGCGATGACACCGTCAAAAAAGGCGGCGGTTTGGGTGGCGGGCAGCAAGCGGTTGGCTTTGAGCATGTTCAAAGCCGTGGCCCAAGGCTGGTGGGTGTGCAGCACGACTTTGGCACCCGTGAGGCGGTGCACCGGGGCGTGGATGGATTGCGCTGACAACTCCACGACGCCCGTGCCTTCCAGCGTTTCGCCCGCTTCGTTGAAAACCATCATGGTGCTGGCACGGGCCTCGGACCAGTGCACGCCAAAAGGTGAGATCAGGTATTGGTCTTCACGCCCTGGCACCGCCACGGTGAAGTGGTTGTCGATGCCCTCGTCAAAGTCGTGAAGCACAGCCAAACGCAAAGCGGCGGCCAAATGCACTTTGGCCTGCCAAACAGGGTCGTCTTGGCTGTGCGCTGGCGCTGATGCAGAGGTGATGGCGGATGACATGGGCAATCTTTCGAGCATTGAATGAACCCTGACTCTATGCAGGAGCCGCGCGTGAACCTGTCACTTGTGTAGCAAACAGGACATCCGGGTTCCGGATTGGAGTCTTCAGCGCTGCTCTGGACAAGCTGGTTGAGCGCCTGTGCGAGTGGTTTTGCGATTTAAAAAATTTGTTTAAAACAAAATAATCGTTTTAAATTTAAAGGATTTTGGTATCTATTAATGATTGCAATTTTGACCTTTTTTTGCTAAAATTAAGCAAATTGTCGAATAAATCATGCTGACCGCCCACACTGAATCATTGCTGCAGGAAATCGCCACCGAGCTGGCCTTTCTGGCTCCTGCGCGCCTGGACGGTTTGAGTCAGGTGGCGGGCGTGTTGGCGCAATTGGCTCAAGAGGCCGCCACACAATCTTTGCCCGATGTGCAGCAGGAGCTGGCGGGGTCGCTGGCGCTGTGCCAGCAAGCGCTGGCCAGCCAGGAAGGCTTGGCGCAGGGTGAGCTCGACGGCTTGCAGGCTTCCTTTGAGCGGCTGAGCAACGCCTTGTATCTGGCCAAGCCCCTGTCGCAGACCATTGAGCCCCAGACCACTGCGCCGCAGACCGCCGCGCTCCAAGATGACGCGCAGGCGACGGACCCGGACGAAGCCAGCTTTGTTTTGGGCCAGGATGACGATCTGGAGCTGCTCAACGAATTTTGCAACGAGGGGCGCGATCTGCTCCATCAGGTGGAACAAGGCGTGCTGGTGTTGGAAGAAAACCCCAAGCACAAAGACACCCTGAACCAGGTGTTCAGGGCGTTTCACACCTTCAAAGGTGGCGCGGGATTTTTGGGCATCGCCCCGATCAAGGACCTGGCGCACCAATTGGAGTCGCTGCTGGACGCCGCCCGGCGCGACCAGCTCAGCATCGACCGAGAAGTGATCGAGGTGATTTTGGCCGGAGGCGATGCGTTGCAGCAGTACGTCAATGCCATTGACCAGCAACTCAAGGGGCAAGGGCTCGGGCAGGCCATTGTGGTGCCCACGGCTGCTTTGCTGGCCAGAGCGCAGGCCTGTCTGGACGGCAAACCCTGGACCTCCGTAACGGCACCCATGACGGCACCGGCCGCTTTTGAGCCGCCTGTTGCCGACCTTGCTGTGCCAGAGCCAGTGTCACTTGCAACGCCCGGCCAGCTTGCGCCAGAACTTTTGCCTCCGTCATATTTGGAGGAGAAACGTGTCTCTGCGCACCTGATGGATGACACCGTTGTCAGTCTTGCCAAGCCCACTGACACACAAGAGCCCCGTCCCGCTGCCCCCAAGGCACTTGGCCGCACCGAGTCCTTGGCCCAGTTCGTCAAGCTCGACACGCGCAAACTCGACGCCCTGGTCGACCTGGTCGGGGAGTTGGTGATTGCCCAATCGATGGTGGTGCAACACCCTGGAGTCCAAGCACACAAGGACCGTGATTTGGAGCGCCACCTGCGCCAACTCGCGCGCATCACCACCGATTTGCAGCACAACGCCATGTCGATGCGCATGGTGCCGATTCGCTCGGTCATGCAAAAAATGACCCGCTTGGTGCGCGACTTGGCCACCGCTCAAGACAAACAAGTGCAGCTGCACCTCAGCGGTGAAGACACCGAGCTGGACCGCAACATTGTCGAAGAGCTGGCCGACCCCTTGCTGCACATGATGCGCAATGCGGTGGACCACGGCATCGAATCGCCCGCTGAGCGCCAAGCGCGAGGCAAGAGCGCCCAAGGCCAGATCCATTTGCAGGCGGCGCACCAGGGCGGCGGTTTCTTGATCTCCATCCGCGACGACGGCAAAGGTCTGGATTCGGCCAAGATCTTGAGCAAAGCGCGCCAGCGCGGCCTGATCCCGGCTGACAGCATGCCCAGCGAAAAAGACATCTACAGCCTGATTTTTTTGCCCGGTTTTTCAACCGCCGAGAGCGTGACCGACATTTCCGGGCGCGGCGTGGGCATGGACGTGGTGCGTGGCGGTATCAACAAGCTGCGCGGTCGGGTAGACATCGATTCGGTGCCCGGACAAGGCACCACCTTCAACATCTTCTTGCCGCTGACCCTGGCCATCATTGACGGCATGTTGGTGGGGGTGGGGCAGGAGCGCTTCATTGTGCCCACATTGGCCATCCGCGAATCCCTGCGGCCTCTGCCGGGCATGGTGTCCACGGTGCAAGGCAAGGGCGAAGTCATCAGCGTGCGCGGCAAGTTGATCCCCTTGGTTCGTTTGTCGGACAAGCTGGGTTTGCCGTGCGTGGCGCAGGACCCCTGTGACGGCATCGTCGTCGTGGTGGATTCGGGCGCTCGCCATCGGGCGCTTTTGGTTGACAGCTTGATCGGCAAACAAGAAGTCGTCATCAAGTCGCTGGGCGACACCTTCAAACACCAAAAAGGCATGTCGGGCGCCGCCATCATGGGCGACGGCCGAGTGGCTTTGATCATCGATCCAGACGCCATCGGGCAAGGGCCGTCGACGGCCCCCTTGGCCGCTTGATCCCTGTTTATGACCTCACCAAGACCCCCACAACCATGACAACTTTGGCCACCGAGCACTTGCCCGAAGCGGGCAAGTACCTCACCTTCGTCTTGGACCAGGAGCGCTACAGCGTGCCCGTTCTCAAGGTGCGCGAAATCATGCGCCTGTGTCCGATCACACCCGTGCCCCGCATGCCGAGCTACATCCTGGGCGTGATCAATTTGCGCGGCAAGATCGTGCCGGTGATCGACTTGCGCGAGCGCTTTGGCTTGCCCAAAGCGGTTGATCTGGAGCGGGCCTGCGTGGTCGTTGTGCAATTTGTCACCACAGATGGCAATTCGCAATGGATGGGAATGATCGTGGACATCGTCGAAGAGGTCTCGGTTTTTACCCTGCAAGACCTGGAGCTGCCGCCAGATTTTGGCGGCGACATCGACACCCGTTTCATCACGGGCATGGCCAAAAGCAAAGGATCTGTGAAGACCTTGCTGGACCTGGACCGTTTGCTCAATTTTGTCGGCCCGCTCGATCTGCAAGCCCTGGTTTCTTCTTCTGATCCTCACATTTCTCACCACAGCGCATCACTGGGAGCCCCAACATGTTGAACCTCAAAAAACTCGTGGCAGTCATTGGACTGCTGTTTTTGGCCAGCCTGGTGGGCAACCCAGCGGCCAGCTTCTTTTTCACGGCACCGATCAAGATTGGCGGGGAGCTGTACCAGCACATTGCCCATGAAAACGACATCCTGGCGGCCACCATGCCACCAGACAGCTACCTGATCGAAACCCACTACATGGTCGCGCACACCATGATCAAGGTCTACAAAGACCTGGGCTCGACCACCATCACCGACTACAAAGAGGTCAAAAGGCTGATCGCCGATACCCCTCGAATTCAGCAAGACTATCAACGGGCCTATGACCGCTTCATGAACAGCCCTATGACCGAGTCCGACTTGCGCAAGGACTTGGAGACCTCGCACAAATACGTGCAGCGTTATTTCGAGCTGCTCAACAAACAGTTCCTGCCGATCCTCAACAGCGGCGACACCATCGCCATCAAGGCGCAGTTCGATCTGATGGTCGAAGCTTTTGAAGTCCACCGCGATGCGATTGAGGCTTTGCTGCCCAAAATTCGCGCGCACATTGGCGACAACGAACAACAAGCCCAAGTGATTCAGCAACAAGTGATCTGGAGCATTGCCGCCTTTTCGGCCAGCTTGTTGGTCTTGTGCCTGATCATTTTGTACATGGCGTACAAAGTGTCTATCAAACCCTTGATGCGCGTGGCCCGGGACATCCACGAGGGCACGGAGCAAAGCCGCATGGCATCGAGCCAGCTGACCGATGCCAGCCAGAAGCTGGCCCAGGGGGCCAGCGAACAGGCGGCTGCCATTGAGGAAACCAGCGCTTCGCTGGAAGAGGTCTCCAGCATGATCCACTCCACCGCCAAAAATGCTGAACAGGCCAAACAGCTGGCCTCGGAAACCCGTGGCAGCGCGCAAGACGGCGTGCGCAACATGCTGGAGATGACCACCGCCATGGAGGCCATCGAGCGTTCGAGCAGTGACGTGGCCAAGATCGTCAAAAGCATCGATGAAATTGCCTTCCAGACCAACATCCTGGCGCTGAACGCCGCCGTGGAAGCCGCGCGCGCCGGAGAGGCGGGCGCAGGCTTTGCCGTGGTGGCCGACGAGGTGCGTTCACTGGCCCAGCGCAGTGCCATGGCCGCGCACGAATCGGCCGAAAAAATCGAAGCCTCCATCCGAAACAGCCGCCTGGGTGCGGTGTCGCTCGAAAGGGTCAAGGAATCCCTGGGGCTGATCGAGACCAAAATTGGCAAAACCGATGCTTTGGTCGCAGAAATCACCTTGGCTGCCCGTGAACAGGCCCAAGGCATAGAGCATGTGAGCATTGCCATCGAGCAAATGAACAAAGTGGCACAGGATGCCGCTGAAAGTGCCAGCCAGATTGCCCATGCCGCCGAGCAAACCCACGATCAAGCCAAGCGGGTGGAGGATTTGGTCGAGCAAGGCATTCATGTGGTGGGCTTCGCGGTGCGCCGCCGAGATCGTTCGGCCGGCATGCAGTCATCTGGCGCTTTGGGCCGTGCAGGGGGCATGAGCGAACGTGTTGGCCGCTCCGAGGTCGGCTCTCAAGGCATGGGCCGCTCACACGCCTACAGCGGCTTGTCCCACGAGGGCAAACCCAAGCTCAATGGCCCGACTCAGCAGGCTGAGCATCATTTCAAAGACTTCTGATTCAGCGTTCATGGACCCAGCATCTGTTTCGGGCTGGCATCGGCCCCCCCCGATGTCGGCCAAGACCTTTCAAGACCTGTGTGGCCTGATTCACCGCCACAGCCGCATTCATTTGGTGCCCAGCAAGCTGAGCTTGCTGACAAGTCGGCTGAGCAGGCGGCTGCGTGAGCTGGAATTGGCGTCCTGGGAGGACTATCTGGCTTGGCTCCAACACCCCAGTGGCCAAGAGATCGGGACCTTGATCGACCTGGTGTCCACCAACCACACCCACTTTTTCCGTGAGGCCGAGCATTTTGACGCGCTGTCGTCGCATTTGCTGGACGAGCTTTTGCTGCACAGCCCCACGGCCCGTCAGGGCCTGCGATGCTGGTCGGCCGCCAGCTCCAGTGGTGAAGAGGCGTTCACGCTGGCCATGGTCTTGAGTGAGTACGCCGCGCAAAAAACCGGTGGACTGCGTTGGCAGATTCTGGGCACCGACATCTCCAGCCGGGCCATCGAAAAGGCCAGGCAAGCGGTGTACCCCATGGAGCGGCTGGGCTTGCCCGAGCCATCCTTCTTGCCCAAATATTTCCAAAAGGGCAGTGGGCCCTTTGAGGGCTTTTGCAAAGTCAAACATGAGCTGCAAAGCAAGGTGCAGTTTGAGCAGATGAATCTGTTTGACCCGGTGTACCGGATCCCCATGCCGCAACATGTGGTGTTTTGCCGCAACGTGTTGATTTATTTCGACCCCCCGTCTCAAGCGCAGCTGATTGAGCGCTTGCACAATGTGCTGGAGCCCGGGGGCTTCCTGATGGTGGGGCACTCGGACAGTTTGCTTCGCATCCCGCACGCCTTCAAAAGCCTTGGCAACGGCATTTACCAGCGGAAAACATAAATCATGTGGATGGATAAAAAACAACGCATCAAGGTCCTGGTGGTCGACGACTCGGCCTTGGTCCGCAAAACCATCACGGACACCTTGGCGCTCGACCCGGAGATCGAGGTGGTGGGTGTGGCCAACGACCCCTTGATTGCCATGGAAAAAGTCACACGCTTGCAGCCGGACGTGATGACGCTGGACATGGAAATGCCGCGCATGGACGGCTTGACGTACTTGCGGCAAATGCAAAAAGAACGCTCGCCCGTGGCGGTGGTGGTCATCAGCTCGCTCACCCAACAAGGCTCAGGGATTGCGCTGGAGGCCATGGACGCGGGCGCTTGCGAGGTCCTGGCCAAGCCCGATGGCAGCACCTCGGTAGGCGCCTTGGCGGCCAAGCTGACCTTCCACGTCAAAGCCGCTTATGCGGCCAAACAACGCTTTCGCCATCAACCCAATGCGCAGGCCTTGGCCGCTTTGAGCCCGGTCAAAGCCAGCAGCCAATCGGTCCAGGCCCAGCGGGGTGACCGCCGTCTGGTGGTGATCGGCGCCTCCACCGGTGGCGTGGAGGCCTTGCGGGCTGTCTTGCCGGCACTGCCTGCAGGCTTGCCCCCCATCTTGGTGGTTCAGCACATTCCGGCATTTTTCTCCAAAGCGGTGGCCGATCGCCTGAACACCTTGACCCCCTATGAGGTGCGCGAAGCCGTGGACGACGAGCCCATTTTGCCGGGGCAGTGCCTGGTTGCGCCCGGTAACTACCACCTGATGGTGGTGTCTGGCCCCAATGGTTACCGCACGCGGCTGACCCAAAGCCCGCCCGTGCATCACTGCCGCCCTGCGGTGGATTTGCTGTTCCGATCGGCCGCTGCGGCAGCGGGTCGGCACAGCTTGGCGGTCTTGCTCACGGGCATGGGCAGCGACGGTGCGCTGGGCATGCAAGCCATTCGCCAAGCGGGCGGCATCAACCTGACCGAGCACGAGGACAGTTGCATCATTTACGGCATGCCTCGCGCTGCCGTGCAATTGGGCGTGGTCGACAAGACGGTCATGCTCGATCGCATGCCCCAGGCCATTTTGGATGCCTTGGCGGGGGTGCCCGCATGAGCCTACCGGACGCCGAAGCCGACAACCTGCCGCTGACCGCCGCTTCACAAGCCGAGAAAGCGGCCGACATGCTGCGCGCCGCACGGCTCTTGGTGGTGGACGACAGCAAGATGATGCGCATGGGCATTTCCCGCTCGCTGCGCCAATTGGGCGTCGAGCACATCGAAGAGGCCTCCAACGGCCGCCAAGCCCTGCAGCGACTGCAAGAAGAACCCTTTGACCTGATGCTGCTCGACGTCGAGATGCCTGAGATGACCGGCTTGGAGGTGCTCGCCGAGATGCAGCACAACGCAGTTCTGCGGGGCTTTCCGGTCATTGTGATCTCGGGCGGGCAAGAGATCGATGACGTGGTGCGCTGCATCGAAATGGGCGCAGAGGACTACCTGCCCAAGCCCTTTAGCCAGGTTTTGCTCAAAGCCCGCTTGACCTCGTCCATCGAAAAAAAGCGCTTGCGCGACCTGGAAACCATGCGCCGCCAGCAGCTGCAGGCGCAGCACGAACAGCTCGAGCAAGAGCAGGGCAAGACCGAGCGCCTGCTGCTCAACATCTTGCCCCGATCGGTTTCGCACAGGCTCAAAGGCGGTGAAAAACGCATCGCCGATGCGCACCCCGATGTGTCCGTGCTCTTTGCCGACCTGGTGGGCTTCACGCAAATGTCCAATGGCATGTCGGCCGAGAAACTGGTCAACCTGCTCGATCAGATTTTTTCGGCCTTCGACGCCATCGCGGGCGACGCGGGCGTGGAAAAAATCAAAACCATCGGCGACTGTTACATGTTGGTCGGTGGCTTGCCCGAGCCTCGGGTGGACCACGCCAATGCGGTGGTTGACGTGGCGTTTGCCATGCTCAAGGCCATCGATGCCTTCAACCAAGAGCATGGCACCAGCTTGCAAATCCGCATCGGCGTCAACAGTGGCCCGGTGGTCGCGGGTGTGATCGGCATGCACAAATTCACCTACGACCTGTGGGGCAACACCGTCAACGTGGCCAGCCGCATGGAGTCGACGGGCACGCCCGGCCGGGTGCATGTGTCGCCCACCACCGCCCAGCAACTGGACAAGCACTTTGCGCTGCAAGCGCGCGGCGCGGTGACGGTCAAAGGCATCGGCGAGGTGGAGACTTTCTTTGTTCAGGGCCCTCGCGCCCCCTAAATCAGAGCCGCGTGTGAACCCCATTCCCCTGACCCCCACCCAATGGCCCGAAGGTTTGCACTTGGCTTGCCGTCAGCTGCGCGCCCACTGGCCCACCCCATGGCCAGGCTTGCCGCACCTACTGGCGCTGTGCCAACAATCGTTGGGGCTGAACACCCTGAGCGACCCCACCACCGCGGCGCTCAACCAGTTCGCCCAGTCGGTGGCGCACAACATGGAGCAACTCGCTGCTGGCCTTGGCCCGGCCTCGGAGCCGGCCTACCACAACCGGCTGCACACGGCCGATGTGTTGTGCGTCCTGACCACCATGCTGCACATCCTCAAGGTGCCTGATGCCGATGCAGCAGGCAAAACATGGGCCAGTGCTTTGCTGGCTGCTGCCGTTGCGCACGACCACCAACACCCGGGCGGCGTCAACCATTCGGCCCAAGAGTTCGAGCGGGCGTCCTGGCAAGGCGTGATGCCTTTGGCCCAGCAGCTGCCACAGGCTTGGCGCGAACAGATCGAGGCCTGGATTCTGGGCACCGACGTCCCGACGGTGGCGGGCAACCACCAGCGCGTGGCCGGGCAAAGCTTTGCCTTGACGGCCGATTGGGCTCAGGTTTTGCTCAACGAAGCCGACATCTACATCAGCGCCACGGCCGAGTTTGGACCGGGCTTGAGCGATGCCTTGGCACGCGAATGGCACCGCGCTGGATTTGCTGGACATGCCACCGTGGCCACGCCCGCCGGTCGCGCCCAGTTTTTGCGTTCGGTGCGTTTTTCCAGCCCGCCCGCTCAGGCCCTGGGCATAGCAGCGCAAGTCCAGCACCAATTGCAATCATTGACCCCACAGGATTGAAACCATGCAAAACCCCCACTTCGACTTTTCGGTCGATTTGAAAAAAATCGAGCCCATCGGCTCCCTGCACCCCGATTCCATCGACGCGCTGGAGGCCTTCAACCGCCACGGCTTGAGCAGTGAAGAGCGGCTCTATTACCAACTCGTGAGCGACCTCGCACTGGGAACGGTGGTTTTCAAGCCCGGAACCTTGTTGTGCGAGTTCGGCCAAGCCGTGACCGACGCTTATGTGATTGGTCAAGGCGAGATCGAGCTCAAAACCGAAGGCCTGGTTTACCGCGTGGGGCCTGGCACGGTGCTCGGGCTGGCCGCCGGTTTGGCCAACCATCCCCACAACATGACCGCCACCGCCTTGACGACGGTGACCGCCAGCGTCATACCGAACAAAGTGTTCAAGGCCATCGATTCGTGCCATCCGGGTTTGCGCGGCATCAACCGCAACACCGTGATGCGCATCCTCAACCTCAGCAGCGTTCCGGAAAGTCTGAAATGAGTGCGTTCACCGAAGTCTCTTTTGCCGCTGGGGCCCACCTGTTTGAGGCGGGCCAGCGCGCCGACAAACTCTACATCGTCAAGCAAGGCTGCGTGGAATTGCTCGACAGCCGCACGGCTCAAGTGTTCGCCAGTCTGTCGGCAGGTCAACCTTTTGGTGAACAGGCTGTTTTGGCGGGTGGCGTGCGCAGCGCCACCGCCCGGGCCAAAGAGGCCACGGTTTGCCTGGAACTGACCGCAACGGGCTTGCAGCAAATCCTGCAAAAGGAAAGCAAGCTCAGCCGCATCGTGTTCCGGGCCCTGTTGCTGCAACTGTCCATGGCCAACCGTTTGCGCCACAAGGCTTGATCACAAGCCGTTTTGCAACCACCTGGAAACGGTGTTGAGGTCAAGATACGGGGTGATCCAGACCCAGGCCAGGTGCGCCATCGAGAGCCCATAAGCGACCCCTGCTAACCCGCTGGCAGTGGACAACAGCAGGGCCATGCCGTCGCGGAACATCCACCCCAAGCTGAGCAAGACCAGGCTCAGGCTGGGCAGCACATTGCCCAGAGGCAAAGGCACAAAAATCACCAGACCCATCAGACCGATCCAGACCCCCCACCAGGCGCGCGTGCCCTCATGCGAGAGCCAGGCCCAACGCGGGCGCAGGCAGCGTTGGCTGGTCTCGTACATCCAGGCCAGCCCGTGCAGGCAGCGGCCACTCCAGCGTTCATTGAGTGCCAGTTGGCCCAGGCGTGGCGGCAAACTCAGCGTTTCGCGCGCGCGCACCCATGACCAGGCCACCACCCAAATGCCCACGCTCATGACGGTGCCCGCACCGGCCACGGGCAGCACACTCACCACCGCCAGCAGCATCAGCAGCACGGCCAGCGAAGACTCGCCATGCAGGCGCAGCAAATCCTGCAGGCTCAGTGTCAAATCGGCACCGGGGTCCGCTGCGCGGTGTTGCTCGGCCGCTTGGCGCAGGCGTTGGGACAGGATCGCTTTCATGGTGCGTCTTTCATGGCGCTGGTGGGGCAGGGGCGCAGACGCTCAAAGCTTCAGGCCTTTGCGCGGCGCGGACCAGCGTTGGCCCAGCAGCATGTGCCCCATGACAGCGGCCACCAACAAGAGCACGGTGCCCAGACCCCACCCCAGCCACAGCAGAGGAGTGATCCAGCTCATCAGGCCTTCTGACGAGGGCAGTATCTGGCTGAGCCATTGCACCAGGCCCACGCCAGCGTCTTGCAGGCTTTGGAGCCACGCCGTGTCCACCCAAAAGCCCAGCCAGGCGGGCACAGGCCATTGGCCCGCCACGGTGGCGAGTTCGCCCACCTGTCCCGAGGCCATGCTGGCCAGCAGCCACTGGCTCAGTTGCTCGGTCAGCGCCACCAAGCCGGTCCAAAAAGCCGTCAGGACCAGAAATACCAACCAGACAATGGCCTTCATGCGCGGTCTCCCGTTTGTGGCTTGAGCGGTGTATGCAGGCAGGGCGCAGCCCCGCAGGGTTTGTGAATTTTCATGGTCTTGCTTTCTTCGGGTGGTTCAATGTGGCGTGAAGATAACGCCTTTTTTTCACCCGAAAAACAAGACAATGATGGATGAATACTCTCTAAAAATCGAAGCTTTAAGGCTTGGCCTTTGTGGCCGATCAGGCTGTGGGGGGCAAGCCCATGTCTGCAGGCGCTTCGAGCCGGTAGCCCAAGCCACGCATGGTCTGGATCAGGGGCGCGGCGCGGCCTTCGTCGATCTTGCTGCGCAAACGCCGAATGTAGACATCCACCACGTTGGTCAGCGGGTCTTCGTTCAGGCCCCAGACGCTGGACAAAATGCGCTCACGGCTGAACAACCTGCCGGGTGCGCTCATCAAAAGTTCCAGCAGCGCCAGCTCCCGCGCCGTCAGGTTCAGGGCCTCGCCTGCTCGGCTGGCGCGCATGCTGTCGCGGTCGAGCACGATGTCGGCCACCTGCAGCTGGCTGGGGCGGCTGGCCATGCCCTTGGCGCGTCGGCCCAAGGCCTCCAGGCGGGCGAGCAGCTCTTCGAACTCGAAAGGCTTGCACAGGTAGTCGTCGGCCCCCATGCGCAAGCCTGCGACCCGATCTTCCAGGGCGCTCAGGGCCGTGAGCATCAGGATGGGGAAGGGCACGCCCTGTGCCCGCAGGGTTTGGCAAATCTCCAGGCCGTTCATGCCGGGCAGCATCAGGTCGAGCACCACCACGGTGGGGGCATGGCCTGGGGCGCTTTGCCGGGCCGCGTCCTGCACCAGGGCCAGGCCCTCGGGGCCGGTGGCCGCGCGCTGGATCTGCAGGCCTTCGGCTTTCAGGCCGCGCTGCAAAAAGTCGGCAATGCGCGGGTCATCTTCGATCAGGATGATGTTCATGATGGGGCTTCTGACTGGGAGCGTTCAACTGGGGGGCATGTCTGTCAGCTGGCTTGTGGCGCAGCGGCAGGCGGGGAGGGCAGCAAAGGCAGGCGCAGCTGCACACGGGTGCCTTGACCTGTGGTTTCGTCGGCCGGGCTTTCCAGGGTCAAGCTGCCGCCATGGGCCTGGGCCAAAGCCTTGGCGATGGGCAAGCCCAGGCCGCTGCCGGCCGCGCGGTGCAGGCGGGCCGTGCGGCCTCTGAAATGCCGGTCAAACACCTGGTGCAGCTCTTCGGCCGGAATGCCAATGCCGTGGTCAACCACCTGCAGCACCAGCGTAGGGCTTTCTTCGTCACTGCGCCTCCAGCGCAGACTCACGCAGCCAGCAGGGTGCGAGTAGCGCACCGCGTTGTCCAGCAACAAGAGCAGCAGCTGGCACAAACGCTGCGCGTCGCCCATGACGTGCACGGCGGCCTTTTGCATGGTTTGTGCTTCGATCAGGATGTGCCGCTCACCGGCTAAGGCCTGCGCTTGCGCCAGCGCATCGGCCAGAGGTTCGGACAGGTCGACCCGCTGCGGCACCATGCTCAGGGTTTCCATGTCGCTGCGGGCCATGGCCAGCAAGTCGTCGATCACCGAGCCCAGTTGCCTGGAGGTCATCACGATGCGTTGCAGCGCTTCGCGGTATTGCGTGGCCGGGCGTTCGCCACCGCGCAAGGTGATTTCGGCCTCCCCCCGGATGGCGGTGGTGGGCGTGCGCAGTTCGTGGCTGATGTCGGCCAGCAGCTGACGGCGGCGCGTGTCGGTTTGCTGCAGCGATTGGTTGGCTTCGTGCAAGGCGCTGGTGCGCTCGCGCACCTCGCTCTCGAGGCGCTGGCGGTGTTCGGTTTCTTGTTGCTGGTGTTTTTCCAGCGCGGCAGCCATGGCGTTCATGCTGCGGGCCACGTCAGAAAACTCGTCCTGATCGTCCAGCGGCACGCGGTGCTGCAGCCGGCCTTGGCGCAGCATGTGCGCCCCTTGCACCAGTTCATCGATGGGCCGGCGCAGCGCCCGAGCAAAGTAGACCGTGGCCCCCAAAGCCAGCAAGGCCAAAGACAAGGCCATGCCGATCCAGAGCCAGCGAATGCGCGCCAGCGTGGCGTCTGCGGCCTGGCGTTCGCGCTGCATGGCCGCGCTTTCTCTTTCAACACTTTGAGCGATGAGCTCTCGCAAATCCCGTCCCTCGGATTTTTCAAAGACCTCGCTGAGGGTGTCCCAGCCCAGCCGTGCCGGCATGTCGGCGGGCAAGGTTTTGACCTGTGCCAGTGCTTGGCCCAGAGCGTGGACGTTGTGGCCCAGCACCTGCACCGCGTCCGTGCGGGCAGCGTGTTCTTGGCTGTCCCGGCCGTCCAGCCCCAACGCCGCTGCTTTTTGGGCCAGCAGGGCCAATTCACCCAGGTTTTGTTGCATCTGCTGGAGCAAGTCGTCACGCTCGGCAGGGTTGCCACCCGCGCCAATTTTGTGCTGGGTCACCCACGACCGCAGCCGCTGCTTGGTGGCCGACAGTTGCACAAAACCCTGGTGGATGTCGCTGGCCAAGCGCCCGCGCACCACCTGGCGCTCGGCCTCGCGCAAGGCAAACACCGCCCCCACCCCTTGCAACACGATGCACGCGGCCAAAACGAGCAAGACTCCACTGAGCTGTCTTCGGAACATTTTTGTATTGTCACCGCCGTGGCCCGAGTTCGTGGTCGTGTCATCTGGGGTTAATGCTGTGTTCAGCGGTGCGTCATGTGGGCGTCAAGTCCGGTTCATGGCTGGGGCGTTCAATCCCATCAGGCATCTGAATACAAACAGATTGTCTTTTTCAACTTTTTAATTCTGAATGACTGGAGTCAAACCATGAAATCCTTTTCCTTGATGGCCGCATCTTTGGCGGTGTGGGGTCTGTCCGGCGCTGCCCAAGCCACCACCGTGGTCAACCAGGCCATCACCGAAGCCGAAGTGCGCAACGCCCAAACCGCCTGGTGCAAAGCCTTGGTTGACATCAGCACCACAGGGGCCACCCAAGGCCCGGCTGCAGCCAAAGCCTTGGCCGAGAAGGTGATCGATGCCGCTTACGGCTACCAAATGGGTGCGGTCCTGTTCAAGCCCACACTGACCGTGGTGCCCCAGACTTTCCGCACCACCAAGGCGGGCGCATTGGCCTATTTTGTGGGCGGTGATTCGAACTTCCCCAAGGACACGGGTTTTGCGCTCAAGGGCTGGACCAAGTGTGAAGCCAAAAACGCCGCCGTCTTCATCGCAGGCGACTCGGCCAGCAGCATGGGCAACGTCATGATCACCGACAAAGCCGGCAAAGTGACCACCGTCGACAAGACCTGGACTTACGTCAAGGACGATGCGGGCCAACTGCGCATCGTGGTGCACCACTCTTCCTTGCCCTACAGCGGCAGCTGATCGGCAGCTGATCGGCGCTGCACAGCGCGGTCACGGCGGGGCTGGACGGGGGAACAAGTGCGAGCCTGCTTGATCCAACTCTGGCCAGTCCCGGCCTACAATGCTCCACTTCACCGGGGGTGCCCTGGCTGCGCTGTGCAGCAGGGGCTGAGACATACCCCTCTTACCTGATCTGGGTTGTGCCAGCGTAGGGAGCGTGAAGCGATGGCCACCCTCAGCACCCGGCGTGCACCACGGCCTTGCGCTTCATGCCCCGAGCGGGCTTGTGGGCAAGAAAGGCGTCAGCGCATGTGGCAAAGGTTTCAGCGGTTCGGGGTTTCTGCAGCAGCAGCTTTACTGAGTGCCTGTCTTGCGGCTGTGCCTTCCTGGGCTTGGGCACAAGCGGGCTCGGCTGCCGCCACGCCGCTGCGGGTCATGACGCACAGCTCCTTTGACCTGCCCAAACCTTTGTTGGCCCGTTTCGAGCAAGAAGCGGGCGTGAAACTGCAGCTCATCCAGGGCGGTGATGCGGGCGAGATGCTCAACAAACTCATCTTGAGCCAGGCCGCGCCCGTGGCCGATGTGGTCTACGGCATCGACAACACCTTGCTGCCCCGCGCTCTGGCCAGCGGCATTTTGGCCCCGTTTCCCCATGTTGTTGGCTCTGCAGCGCAACGCCCGGCCTTGGCCCGCATGGCCGACACGGCTGGCCCGGACGGGGTGGTGGGTGGCTTGGTGCCCATCAATTACGGCTACGTGAACCTGAACATCGACAAAGCCTGGTTTGCGCAAAAAGGACTGACCCTGCCCAAGAGCCTGCAAGAGCTGAGCAGCCCCGCTTACCAGGGTTTGCTGGTGGTGCCCAACCCCGCCACATCGAGCCCGGGCCAGGCCTTCATGCTGGCCACCGTGGCTGGCATGGGCGAGCAAGCCGCTTTTGATTGGTGGGCCCGCATGCGGGCCAACGGCGTCAAAGTGGTCAAAGGCTGGAGCGAGGCTTATTACACGGAGTTCAGCCGCAATGGCGGCAGCCGCCCCATCGTGGTGAGCTACGCCACCAGTCCGGCGGCCGAGGTGTTCTACAGCAAGGAAAAAATCAGCGCCTCACCCACCGCCAATGTGTTTTTGCCGGGGGCGGTGTTCCGGCAAGTCGAGGGCGCGGCCTTGCTCAAGGGGGCCAGCCCGGCAGCCCAGGCCGCGGGGGTGAAGTTCATCGAGTTTTTGCGCTCCACCCCGGTGCAGCAGGCCCTGCAAACCCGGCTGTGGATGTACCCCGCCGAGCCGGGCACGCCCCACCACGCGGTGCTGCAACACGCCCAGGAGCCCAAGCACTTTGAGGCTGTGCCCTTGCGGGTGCTGACGGACCAGGCGGGCAGTTGGCAGCGGCGCTGGACGCAAGTCGTAATCAAGTAAGTGTTGTGTTCATCACTGCCGCCATGACCACGACGCCATGATGCTTCCGACATGACGCCCACCCGTTTTTCAAGGGCACCCGCCGTTCGGGCCTCCGTTCGTTTTCGCCAACGCCGCACCGTGCTGTGGCTGGCGGCCGGGCCTGCGTTGTTTGCGCTGGCGCTGTTGGTCTGGCCTGTGGCGCGGCTGCTGTGGCAAGGCCTGTGGGGCGAGCCCCTGGCGGGCCTGCCCCTGGATGACACCGGCCCTTGGTGGCTGGACACGCACCTGCAGTGGCGCGTGGGCTGGACGCTGCTGCAGGCACTGGCCACTTGTGTGCTGTGTTTGGTCTTGGGTTTGCCCATGGCCTGGGTGCTGGCGCGGCTTGAATTCACCGGGCGCATGGCTTGGCAGCGCGCCTTGATGCTGCCTTTTGTGGTGCCCACCTTGGTGGCGGCGCTGGGCATTTTGGCGCTGTGGGGTCCGCGCGGGCTGCTGGGCGGGCCGCTGGCGCAGGCGGGCTGGTCGCTGGAGGGCAGCCCCTGGTTGCTGCTGCTGGGCAATTTGTTTTTCAACCTGTCTTTGGTGGTGCGTGCGGGCATGGACGGGCTCGCGCAAGTCAGTGCCCAGCGGGTGGCGGTGGCCCGCACCTTGGGGGCCACGCCTTGGCGGGCGTTTTGGCGGGTCGAGTGGCCTGTGGTTGCGCCTTGGCTGGCTTCGGCTTTGTGCCTGGTGTTTTTGTATTGCTTCACCGGCTTTGGCCTGGCCCTGGTGCTGGGCGGGCAGCGCTGGTCCACCGTGGAGGTGGAGATCTACACCCTGATCGCGCACGAGCTGGCCCTGGCCCGCGCCGCAGCGCTGGCCGTGGCCATGCTGGCGCTGACAGCGGGCATGGCCTGGGCGTACGCCTGGGTGGAGCGGCGCTTGGCCAGTCCGGCCCGCATCACCCCGGTGGCGCGTCGCCCCTTGCAGGGCGCGGCCGTCTGGGGCGGCTGGGCACTGGCCTTGGGCGGCTGGCTGCTGCTGTGCGGCGCGCCCTTGCTGGCCCTGCTCCTGCAGGCGGCGCAAGCGGCGTGGTTCGGGCAGGGTTGGGCGGTGCTGGGCGAGGCCGACACCTGGTTGGCGGTGGGCAACACCTTGCGTTTTAGCGGCTTGGCGCTGGCGCTGGCCACGGCGCTGGGTTTGCTGCACGCGCTGGCCGGGCAGGCCATGCGCCGCTGGGCGCCTGCCGCGCTGGCTTGGCGGGCCAGCGCGTATGCACCTTTGGTGGTGTCGCCCGTGGCGCTGGCCTTTGGTTTGCTGCTGCTGTACCCGCAGTGGCTGGCCAGTTGGCCCCTGCTGGTGGCCGCTTATGCCTTGCTGGCTTACCCCTTTGTGGCCAAAGCGCTCACCGCCGCGCTCGATGCGCTGCCCGATTCCTACGCCCAAGCCGCCGCCAGCTTGGGCGCAAGTCCTGTGCGCGTGCTGTGGCGTGTGACTTTGCCGCTGGTGGCCCCTGCCTTGCGCCGGGGCATGGCTTTTGCGGCGGCCACCATGCTGGGCGAATTCGCCGTGTCTTTGCTGCTCTCGCGCCCCGAATGGCTGACCCTGAGCACCTTGATCTACCAACGCCTAGGCCGCCCCGGCAGTGCCAACCTGGACGCCGCGCTGGTGCTGTCCGCTTTGCTCATGGCCTTGGCCTTGCTCGCTTTTTGGCTCATCGAAGGGCGAGGCCCCCAGCGCAGCGCCCCTCGCCGTGCCCACCCACAGGATTCGCGTCATGCTTGAACTGCGCCACATCACCCACCACTGGCTCGGGCCCCAAGGCCAGCGCCAAACCCTGCTGCAGGACGTGAACCTGCGCATCGAGGCAGGCCAAACCGTGGCCTTGCTGGGGCCTTCGGGCAGCGGCAAGAGCACGCTGCTCAAGATCGTGGCGGGCCTGGAGACACCCGAGTCGGGGAGCGTCTGGCTCGACGGTCAGGACATCACCGATTGGCCGCCAGAAAAACGCCGCCTGGCCCTGATGTTCCAGGACTTTGCGCTGTTCCCGCACCTGAGCTTGAAAGACAACGTGGCCTTTGGTCTGGTGGAGCAAGGCCTGGGCCGCGCCGCTGCGCGGGGCTTGGCGCAGGCGCTGCTGCAGCGCTTTGGCCTGCAGGGCAGGGGCGGCGAGCGGGTGGACACGCTGTCGGGCGGTGAGCAGCAGCGCGTGGCCCTGGCCCGGGCGCTGATCACCCAACCTAGGGCGTTGCTGCTGGACGAGCCCTTTTCTGCGCTGGATGCCGAGTTGCGGGTCAGCTTGCGCGAAGAATTTGCCCGCCACATTGCCGAGCACGGCATGCGCGCCTTGCTCGTCACCCACGACGAAGCCGAAGCCCGCGCCATGGCCAGCGCCGCCTGGCGTTTGCAGGGCGGCAGCTTGGTCAGTTTGTGGTGATGGGGTGAGGGCCTTGCAGCTGGCGCTTCAAAGAACTGGTCAAAGTGCCAGTCAAAGCTCAAGTTAAAGTTTCAGGGCCTGCCAGACCCGAATGGCCGCATACGCGTCGTTGGCGGCGTAGACCAGTTGCGCCTCGCTCAGGCGGGCGTTGGCCCAGTTGCTGGTGGCAGCTTTTTTGGACTTGATGAAGCGCTGGTTGAACAGCACGGCCACCGCGCCTTTGACGCCCATGTCTTTGCGGTAACCCCGCTCGCGAAAGATGGTGTTGAGCTCCAGAATGCCCTGTGGGTCGATGCCCAGCTTGTGCACGATGCGCTTGCGGTCGTCGCCCAGGCCAAACCCGGCTTTGGCAATGCCGCCGCGTGCCAGCAAATCGGCGGCAACGGCGCGGCACTCTGGATCGTGGAGCTGAAACACCCAAGCCCGCTCGGCCGTGGCCAGCTGCAAGATGTGCGGCCCGTCTGACTGTTCGCCCACCTTGAAGGTGGGCTTGGATTCGGTGTCAAAGCCCCAGGCGCGGGCGGTGATCAACTGGTCGTGCGCCTGATGCGCCTGCGCCGCGGTGTTCACCAGGCTGATGCGGTCCAGCCCCAGGCGCTCAAATTCGGGCAGCAGGGCGATGGCGTCTTTGTCGGGGGTGGGGCGTTGCGCGTTCATGGCGTTCAATCTTTCACGGCTTTTTGGGCCTTCTTGCTGCCTTCTTTGCGCACGGCCCGCTCGGCATCGGCTTTTTTGCCCTCGGCCAGCCAGGCGGCAAATTCTGCGGGGGTTTCCAGCGTCAGGCGGCCCAAAGCGGCCGAGCGGAAGTCGTGGATCACGATTTCGGCGGCCTTGGTGGTGTTGACCCGGCCGCCGCTCTGGATCGCGCCGCGCTGGCGGGCGATGGCTTCGAGCAAGGTTTCGTCGGTGTGGCGTGCCACGTCTTGCACTTTGTAGCGCTCGGTGATGGCTTGGGGGTAATGCGGGATCAGGTAGTTCAGCAGTTCCAGCGCCACCACCTCTTCGTCAAAAGCGTTCACGCCAATCGCGCCGCTGGCGGCCAAATTGAAACCGCTTTGCTCCACGATGATGCGCGGCCACAGCACGCCGGGGGTGTCGTACAAATAAAAGTCATCGGCCAGCGTGATGCGCTGCTCCAGCTTGGTCACGCCCGCTTCGTCGCCGGTTTTGGCGGCGCGTTTGCCTTTGAGGGTGTTGATCAGCGTCGATTTGCCCACGTTGGGTATGCCACAAATGAGCACCCGCATGGGCTTGACCATGCCGCCCCGGTTGGGTGCGAGTTGGCGGCAAGCATCGATTAAAGCCTTGGCGGGCTGAGTCATGCTGGTGTCTAGCCCCAGCGCGCTCACGCCGGGCAGGGCGTTGTAGTGGGCCAGCCAGGCGGTGGTTTGCGCCGGGTCGGCCAAGTCTTGCTTGCTCAGGATTTTGAGGCCTGGTTTGCCCCCGATCAGCTCGGCCAGCATGGGGTTGGCGCTCGAGCCCGGCAGGCGGGCGTCCAGCATCTCAATGACCACATCGATGTCTTTGATGCGCTCCCCAATCGCCTTGCGCGTGAGGTGCATGTGTCCGGGGAACCATTGAATCGCCATAAAAGAAGCCGTTGCTGACTGAAAGTGCCAAATGGGTGATTGTCAGGCAGTTCTCACCCGCGTGGCGCTGGATGGCCCCCTTTCACCCAAGCTTCAGTTAAAGGTCCAGGGGTTGATGAGGTCCACGCCTGTGCCCTGAAAGTCACGCACGTTGCGTGTGGCCACGATGAAGCCGTGGGTTTTAGCGATAGCCGCGATTGCACAGTCTGCAAAGCCCACGGGGTTGCCCTGGGCCTGTGCGCCAGCCAGGCATGCGGCAAAACAGTTCGCCGCACGGTTGTCAAAGTGCAAGATACGGCCCTCAAAGAGAACGCTCACTTGGCTGGCCAATGCTTGGGATAAAGCATCACGCCGTTTGCCTTGGGGCATGATTTCCACACCCGCCAGCAACTCGGCCAAGTTGATGCTGGTGATGAACAAGGTGCCCGGCTCTTGGGCATTGAGCCAATGCACGACCCCGGGATGCGGCAAGGGTTTGAGGGGTTCTGACACCAAGTTGGTGTCCAAAATGATCATTCGAAGCTAGCCGGTTCAACGGGGCGCTTGTCGCGTGGGAACTCCAATTCGATGCCCCCCAGTTGTTGGCCAATGGCCACCAAGGCTGAGCCAATCCCGATTTTGGGGGCCACGGCATTTTCCAGAATCAGGCGAATCTCAGCCTCGGTGCTGCGTCCATGCTGGGCGGCGCGCAGTTTGAGGGCCCGGTGTGTGGCTTCTGGCAAGTTTCTGACGGTGACGGATGACATGGCCGCTTCTCCTTCAAATGAATCTGAATGATAGCAATCAATTGATTTGATATCAAACTAGCGAGATTTCTTTTGGAGACTTAATGGGTTTTCGGGTGCTTGTTTGGCGTGGCTTTTTATCGGGTGTGGAACCCTGAGCGGGTTCCAGCATGGGGGCTAGGGCTAGCTTTTCGTAAAGGTCGAACAGGTAGGCCACGCGGCTGGTGTCGTCGTTGCTTTTGTCGTAGCCATAGGCATCGTCCACGGCTTCATCGACGGCGTCGTGCGCGGCTTGCAGGCTTTTGTTTTTGCGCAGGTTGTCGGGGTCGTACAGCCAGGCCAGGCTTTTGTCGGCATGCTGGGCACGGGCGTCGAGCACGGTCTGGGCAGCGGTTTCGATGGCGGCTTGCTGTGCCGGGCTGGGTGTGGGCCAAGGGTAGTTGTTGTAGACGATGGTGTTGGAGTAACGGTAACGGCTTTCGAGTCGGCCGCAGACGGCCCGCATCCACGCGTTGTGCATCGTCGAGGTGAGCGTGCCGAAGTGGTAGAGCGTGGCGTTGGGCACAGCAAAGGCCAGATTGCTCACGATGACTTGGCTGTCGATGTAGCCAATCGGCACAAATGAGCGCCGTTCCGACGAGACGCTGGGCACCAGCAGGTAGTTGCCAGCGGGTTGGCGAATTTCGCCAAATAAATGCGGTACGGCGGCGAGTTTTTGGGTGGGGACTTTGGGGCTGGCCAGGCGCATGGCCTTGACGGCCTGGGTGCGCCGTTGCAATTCGGGCGAAGCGGCCAGGTCGGCGTCGGTCATGTCGGCCAGCCACAGGCAAAAGCGCGGCGTGTTGTTCAGGAATTCGTCTGCGCCCAAAAAGGCCCGGATGTAGCGGGTCGCAATCGGATCGCTGTCGCGGATGGCCTGCGCGTCGTCGGCGCTCAGCAGCAGGTGCCCGCCGTCGGTGGGTTGGCTACCTTTGTTCATGGGCGACACCTTACACAGGGGAGCGCGCCGATTGGACAAAAAGATGGCAGGCGCATCCACCAAATAAGCATTGATCCGTCGCGTCTTTTGCAATTGCCCGTCGCCGCTGATGCCCTGGCCGTAATCCCACAGGTCGCACTTTTTGGGCTTGTCCAGCCCAAAGCCCACGATCACGCAGTGCACCGCCGCCACGCCCGAGCCCTCGTTGCTCCACTTGAAAGTGCGGTGCGCAAAGTGGATGTGCAGGCCTTGGTCAAACAGTGGCTGCCACAGCACCGACACCTGCTCGCCTTGCGTGATGCTGTTGGTCGACACAAAGGCGGCTTTGATTTGCGGGTTGAGCTTGATTTGCCCAAAGGCCTTGATGTACCAGGCGGTCACGTAGTCCAGCACGCCCGTGCCCTGGGCTTTGCCAAAGATCAGCGCCATGTCGGCTTTTTGCTCGGCGCTTTGCTGGGTGTAGCCCAAAAAAGGCGGGTTGCCCACGATGAAGCTGATTTTGGAAGCCGCGATCACGGTGTTCCAGTCGACTCGCAAAGCGTTGCCTTGGTGGATGTTGGCTTTGCTCACCAGCGGAATGCGTTTGTAGCCGTTGGCCCAGCGCTGGTTCATCTGGTGGTCGGTTAGCCACATGGCCACTGTGGCGATTTCGGCGGCATGGGGTCGATCTCGATGCCGTGAAATTGGTGCACGTTGCACAGCGGCATGGTCTGCTGTGCGCCTTTGATGCTGTTGAGCTCCATCAGGGTTTGCTGTTCCAGCCAACGCAACTCGCGGTAGGTGACCACCAAAAAATTGCCACACCCGCAGGCCGGGTCAAAAAAGTGCAGGCTGGCCAGTTTGGTGACAAAGTTCTTGAGCTTTTTGGCGTCGCCTTTGCACAGCGCCAACTCGGCTTGCAGGGCTTCGAGAAACAGCGGGTCGATGGCGCGGCGGATGTTGCGCTCGCTGGTGTAGTGGGCCCCAAAGTCGCGGCGCTTCTTACTTTTGCCCTGCGCTTCTTCGTCGTCCCAATGCATGATGTGCTGGAACAAAGTGCCAAAAATGTCTGGGCTGATGTCGGACCAGTCGATGTCGCAGCAGCCCAGCAGGGCTTGGCGCGAGGCGGCGTCAAAGTCCGGGTCTTCAATGCGCTTGGTGAAGAGGGCCCCGTTCACATAGGGAAAGTCCAGCAGGTAGGCATATTGCCCATCGGTGCGCTGTGTGCTGGCGTCGCCCTTGGCTGAGGCGTTGGGGTTGGTGTCCAAACGTCGAAAGATTCGCTGCAGCTTGCCGCCCAGATCGTCGCCTGCGCTGTTGCTGCTTTGCACCGCCAGCTTGAAGGCGTCTTCTTTGTTGAACAGGTTCGTGTCGTCGGCAAACAAACAGAACAGCAGTCGCACCAGCAGGGTTTGCAGGTCTTGGCCCCGGTAGCCGGTTTGTTTAACCGCGTCGTGCAGGTTGCCCAGTCGCCGGGCCGCTTCGATGCTGGCTTGGGCCTGGCGGTCTTGGTAGATGCGCTCGTAGCCCAGCAAAAAGTCCAAATCATTGACGTGGCTTTTGAAGTCGGCCAGCTTGAACCGGATGGGGGCTTGGTCCCCGGTCTCGTCGTACAGGTGCAGGTTTTGAAAGTCGCTGACCAGGATGTAGCGCGGAACGTCGTCCTTCTTTTTGAGCAGGGGAATGTAGGCCTTGGCCTGTTCGTAGGCTTTGGCCAGGTCTTCGCCTTTGGATTTCATCTCCACCAACAGCTGGCCCGGGAAAAAGCCGTCGATGCGGTTGATGCCCACACCGCTGTTTTTGGTCACGCGGCGCTCAAAGTCCACCGAGCGCAGGTAGTTCAGCCCGTAAACCCCACACATCTCGCGCACAAAGTTTTGTGCTTGGCCCGACTCGTAGCTGGCATCGGCAAAGTTTTTGCTGAAAGCTTCGGCCCGGTCGTTGAGCTGGTCTTGCAGTTCTTGAGGGTGGGGTGTTGGGGTGCGGGTGGCGTTGTCTGGAAGAGTCATTTGAAACTATCAATCTCAAAAAAATGAATAACTGGGTATTCACTTGATTCTAGAGATTGAATGTGTTGTTTTGAATTCAAATGCCTCCTAATTCAGACTCTTTAAAATTCTTTTATCCGTGGCTTGGGTTTGGCCGTATTGGCTTGCCTTGTTAAAAAATGCTGTCACTGCTAGCATTGCTATCGAAAAAGGAGCCAGCCCATGTCCACCCTGACCATTCGCAACATAGAGTCCGAGATCAAGGACAAACTTCGCCTGGCCGCAGCCGCGCACGGCCGGTCCATGGAAGAGGAGGTGCGCTGCATCTTGCGCAGTGTGCTGTCGCAGCCTGTGGCAGCTACGGGTTTGGGCAGCCGTTTAAACGCCCGATTTGCAGCGATTGGCGGTGTGAATTTGCCGCTGCTTGAACGCACCGAGATGGCCCGAGCGGCTGACTTTGGCGATGCGGGGGTGGAGGCTTCGCTGTGATCGTGCTGGACACGAATGTGGTGTCTGAGCTGATGCGGCCCGTGCCCAACCCGGCGGTGCTGGCTTGGGTGGATGCGCAGGTAGACCGGGATTTATGGCTGTGCAGTGTAGGGGTGTCCGAACTGCTATTCGGTCTGGCCCGTTTGCCGCCCGGTGCACGCCGGGCGCAGTTGACACAGTCTTTTGAGGCCATGCTGGCCGAAGACTTTCCCGGTCGGGTCTTGGCCTTTGACTTGCCTGCGGCTGTGGTTTATGCCGATTTGGTGGCCAGGCGGGAGCGCGAAGGTCAACCTGTGGCCATGGCCGATGCCCAGATTGCCGCCACCTGTTTGGCCCACGGTGCACAACTGGCTACGCGCAACGTGCGGCACTTTGAGGGATTGGGCTTGGTTTGGGTGAATCCTTGGTCCGCTTGAGCCGGTGGCTTGAAGGTGCCCAGTGGCTCAGACGGAATCCTTGGAGGCTGGCCAGCTGAGCCCTTTTAAGCCCTTTTAATCCGTGTACCGCCCTTCATTGCCCCGTGAAATTGGCAGCAATGAAGTTGCCCGGCAAGGTGAAGAACATGTAGAGCGTCTCCTTGCTTTTGTCCTTGGCAGCGGCGTCCTTGAACGTTACCTTCCATTCCTTGCCCTTTTTGCCATCGACGGCTTCGATGCTCGCAGGCTTAACGGCGCTCCAGGCCGCATCGAGTTTGCCGGTTTTGACCAAGTTGTCTTTGCGCTGGAGCGCACAGCCGCTCACGGTGGCTTCGGTGGCTGGTTTTTTGCCGTGAAAGTGGCAGCTGCCACCGGGGTCGGCCCATGTCGTGGGTGCCCACAAGGCGGTGCACAGGCTCAGGGCGGCTAGGGTGATTTTGGTCATGGTGTGTCCAGTCGGTGTTGGAATCAGGCGATCACTTCAAGGTGTTGCGGCTGTCGTCGGTGGTGTTTTGAATGTCCATGTCTTCGTGCGCGTGCTGGTGTTCTGCTGCGGGGAAGCGGAAGCTGTCGGGCTGGCTGTCGTGCTGGTAGCCGTGCAGCTGCGTGAACAAGAGGTAAACGCCCGCGTACATCAGGCCCAGGTTGGCCAGGTGGCTGAATCGCTGGAACGAGGGGCGCTGGCGCCACAGGGCCAGCACTGCCACCATCACGCTCAAAGCAGCGATCTGGCCGACTTCCACGCCCACATTGAAGCTCAAAATGCGCCAAAGCATGGCCACCGGGTCGTCGCCCAAGGGCAGCTGTTGCAAACGGGTGGACAGGCCAAAGCCGTGCAACAGGCCAAAAACAAACACCGCCTTGAGCAGGTTGGGCGAGGGCATGTTCAGGTGTTTTTGAAAGCCACCGTTGTTGTCAAAGCCCTTGTAGATCACGCTCAGGGCGATGATGGCGTCGACCAGATAGAAGTTCCAGGTGATCTTGAAATAGGTTGCGAAGATCAGCGTGATGCAGTGGCCGATGGTGAACACGGTGACGAACTTGGCCACGTCTTTGAAGGTGGTCAAAAAGAAGACCACGCCAAACAGGAACAATAGGTGGTCATAGCCCGTGAGCATGTGGCTGGCGCCCAAGCCCACGTATTGGAGGTAGCCGCCGTCGAGCATGCGCTGGCGGTCTTCGTCAGAAATGCCGTGGGCCCAGGCCAGGGCTGGCAAAGCGCACAGCAGCCAGGCCAGCACAGGGCGTGTCGGGAAAGTTTTCATAGGTCAGGGAACGTGTATGCAGGTGAGGCAAGGATGGAACAGGGCCTGCGGGAGTGCTGCCATGGCCCTCCAAGGATTTCTCTTCAATTTTACGAACGCAACCGTGGTGAGCGCTCGGGTAAGGGCTTCACCTGCGCTTAAGGGTCAAGTCTTTGCAGGCTCGGCCAGTGCCAGCGGCACCTCATCGCCCAAAAAGTCAAACACCGCCCGCATCAGGGCACTGGTGCGCAGCTCGCGGTGCACCGTGAGCCAGATGGGGAAGACCGGCAACTCGATCATCGGCAAGATGGCTTTGACGGTGGGGTCTGAGTCAATCAGGTGCTCGCTCACAAAACCCACGCCAAGCCCTGCTTTGACGGCTGACCAATGGGCGATCAGGTCATCGGTGCGAAGGCCGTGGCGCAGGCCGCTGGCCGCAAAACCCAGCGCCGCAAAACCGTCTTCGATCTCGGTGTTTCGGTCGCCGGTGATCAGGTCGTGCGCCAGCAGGTCGGCAGGTTGCAGCGGCGTGCCCTTGCGCTGCAAATAGCTGTGGCTGGCGCAGGCGCGCAGGGCCATTTGGCCAATGTGCTTTGCCACCAGGCTGCTTTGCTCGGGCCGCACCATGCGCAGCGCCATGTCGGCCTCGCGCATGAGCAGGTTGCTCACAGAGTTGGTGACCTGTAAATCCACCACCACATCGGGCAGGGCCTGGCGCATGCGGGCCAGGATGGGTGGCAACAAAAAGCAGGCCACGGGCTGGCTGGCCGACAGCCGCACCCGGCCTTGCACCGTTTGCCCCGAGCCCGAAGCCATGCGCGAAAAGCGCGCCGCACCGTCTTGCATGGCGTGGGCCGCTTCGGCCAGTTCCAGCGCTTGCGCGGTGGGCTGCAGGCCGCGCCCGGTGCGCTCAAACAGCACGAGTTTCAGTTGCTCTTCCAGCTCGGCGATGTGCCGCCCCAGTGTGGGCTGGCTCACTCCGGTGGCGCGGGCCGCGCCCATCAGGCTGCCGTGTTCCAGGGCCGCCAAAAAAGAGGGGATGAGTGCCCAGTTGAAGTTCGATGTATTCATGAATGAATGGCTGGTGTTTACTTTTATGCAATTGTGCAATGGCTCTGGGCTTCAGACAATCCACCTCAGACCCTTTTGAACACTTTTTAACCAGGAGCTCCACCATGAACAGAAGACAGATGTTGCGCATCGCAGGCGGCGGATTCATCGCCGCCGCCACCGTGAGCAGCTTGACCGGCTGCGACAGCAGCATGCCGCCCGAAGCGATTGCTGCGTGGACCCCCCCAGCCGACAGCCTGGACATCCGCCGTTGGGTTTTGTCGCACGCCTTGCTGGCACCCCACGCGCACAACCTGCAGTCGTGGCTGGTGGACTTGAACATGCCTGACACCATCGTGCTGCGCATGGACATGACGCGCCTGCTGCCCGAGACCGATCCACTTTCGCGCCAGTTGGTGATCAGCCAGGGCACTTTCATTGAGGTGCTGGACTTGGCGGCCCGCCAGCGCGGCTACCGCACCGAGGTGGCGATGTTCCCCGAAGGCGAGTACAGCGCCCAAGCCCCCGACACCCGACCCACGGCCCGCATCCGGCTGGTGCGCGACGCGCAGTTGCAGCCCGACCCGCTGTTTGCGCAGGTATTCCGTCGCCACACGCACAAGGGTGTTTACGAGACCCGCACACCGGATGCTGCTGATTTGCAAGCGGTGCGTGACAGTGTGAAAGGTTTGCCCGTGACATTGGGCCTGGTCACCCGGGGCGAAGAGGCCGCCATGGCCCGCCACGCGCAGATTGCCATGGACGCCTGGCGCACCGAGCTGGTCACGCCGCGCACGCTGCTGGAGTCTTACCATGTGCTGCGCATTGGCCCGAAGGAAATCGCCCAGCACCGCGACGGCATCTCGCTCAACTCGCCCATGGTGCGGGCACTCAACGCCCTGGGTTTGTTTGACCGAACCAAGGCCTCGGCCCCAGACAGCTCGGAAATCAAGGGCCAGCTCGAGCGCTTTAATGCCGCGATTGCCAGCACGCCCGCGTATTTTTGGCTGAGCACCGAGCGCAACGACCGCATCACCCAACTGTTGGCCGGTCGCGCCTATGTGCGGGCGCAGCTGGCCGCCACGGCGCAGGGCCTGTCCATGCACCCCTTGTCGCAGGCTTTGCAGGAATACCCCGAGCAAAAGCCGCATTACCAGGCCGTGCACCAGTTGCTGGGCGCCGCCGAGCGTGGGCACACGGTGCAAATGTGGACGCGTTTGGGCCACGCCCCGGCCATCGGGCCCGCACCGCGCCGGGGGCTGGAGGCGCATTTGGTGAAGGCTTGACGCACAAGGCCCATCGGTCGGGTTGGTGTCGATGGGTTTTTCATGAACAGGTCCAGCGTTGCAAAATGGCGCTTCATTAAAAACGCCAGCCAAGGCGAACAGGGGAGCCGATGAACACAGCCAGTCACTTGCAGCCGCCAAGCTCAGCCACCCGCGACGTCGCCGAGCAGCACATGCACACCATCCTGGCCCGCCTGGCAGGGCCGGGTGCGGTGCCGCGTGCCGACCAATTGGACGCCGTTCACGCCGTGCTGCAGCCCGCCTCGCGCGTGTTGGTGGTGCAGGCCACGGGCTGGGGCAAGTCGGCGGTGTATTGGGCGGCCACACACGCCATCCGCAGCACGGGCGCTGGCCCCACGCTGGTGGTCTCGCCCTTGCTGGCGCTGATGCGCGACCAGGTCAGCGCCGCCGAGCGGGCGGGCCTGAAGGCGGCCACGGTGAATTCCACCAACATCGACGACTGGGACGAGGTGTTCCAGCGGCTGGACGAGGACGCCATCGATGTGCTGCTGGTCTCGCCCGAACGATTGGGTAACCCGCGTTTTGCGGCGCGTCTGGGCGCTTTGCTGGCCCGGGTCGGCCTGATCGTGATCGACGAGGCGCATTGCATCAGCGATTGGGGTTTTGACTTCAGGCCCGACTACCAGCGGCTGGCGCGGGCGCTGTTGTCCACACCCACGGCCAGCGTGCTCGCCACCACGGCCACGGCCAATGAGCGGGTCACGCTGGACATTGGCAAGCAGTTGGGCGAGTCCACCGTGACTTTTCGCGGCACGCTGGCCCGCACCTCGCTCACGCTGTCGGTGGTGCCAGGCTTGTCGCCCTTGCAGCGCTACGCCTGGATCGCCGATGCGCTGGAGCAATTGCCCGGCTCGGGCATTGTGTACGTGCTCACGGTGGCCGAAGCCGAGCGGCTCACGGCTTTTTTGCGCAGCTGCGGCCACGCGGTGGATGCGTATTCGGGTCAGACCGATGCCGACACGCGCCTGAAGGTGGAAGAGCGTTTGCGCCACAACCAGGTCAAGGCGGTGGTGGCCACCTCGGCGCTGGGCATGGGTTATGACAAGCCCGATCTGGGCTTTTGTGTGCATGTGGGCTCACCCTCGACCCCGGTGGCCTATTATCAGCAGGTGGGGCGCGCGGGCCGGGCGGTCGCGCATGCCGAAGGGGTGTTGTTGCCGTCCGATGCCGACGAGCGCATCTGGGATTACTTTGCCACCGCGTCGATCCCGGATGCGGCCACGGCCGCCAAGGTGCTGAGCAGCCTGGGCAACGATGGGCGCAGCTTGCTGGAGATCGAAGCCGACACGGGTGTGCGCCGTGGGCGGCTGGAAGCGCTGCTCAAAATATTGGCCGTTGAAGGCGTGGTGGACAAGGACGGCCCCACTTGGCGCGCCACGGGCGTGCCCTATGAACACGACAGTGTCAAATGGACCGCGCTGGCCCAGGTGCGCCAGCAAGAGGCGGGCATCATGCGCCAGTACGCGCAGGGTGCGGGCTGCCTGATGGCGTATTTGCAAACCGCGCTGGACGACCCTTCGCCCGCGCCCTGCGGGCGTTGCTCGGTGTGCACCGGGCATTTGCCCTTTCCTGGGCTGTCGCCATCACAAGACAAGTTGATGGCCGCCCGCAACTTTTTGCGCGGCATGGACGTGGACATCGAGCCGCGCAAACGCTGGCCGGGCGGGGTGGGGCGCAAAGGAAGTATTCGCGGCTTTGACGTGGGCCGTGCTGTGGCTTTTGCCGACGAACCGGGCTGGGTGGCCGAGCTGCAGGCCTTGAGCTTGGCCACTCGCGGGGAATTTGCAGGCTCAGGCGAGGTGCCGCCTGAGCTGCTGGCCGGGGCCGTGGCCACGCTGGGGCGCTGGGCCAAGACCTGGCCAGCCCGCCCGGTGTGCGTGGTGCCGCTGCCTGCGCCCGACATGTCTGCCAACCGCGTGCTGGCCGAACACATTGCGCGCAAGGGGCGCTTGCCGCTGCACGACGTGTTCAGTTGGACCGCTGGGCCAGCGCCCAACGACGTCGCCTCGACTCCGGTGGTCGCGCACCTGGAGGCGGCCATTCGCCTCGCACCCGATGCCGCACTGCCCGCCGGACCGGTGCTGTTGGTGGCCACCCAGGTGCGAACCCGCTGGGCCGCCACCGTGGCTGCGGCGATGTTGCGCGAGCAAGGTGCGCCTCAGGTGCTGCTGCTGGCATTGCATTTGCAGCCTTGATGACCATGGTCTCAGGGCAAGCGCGTTATGGCGGGGTGCACAATGCACTCATTTAGCAGGCAGCTGAAATACCTCCTGACAGCGGGAAAATCGGCACTTCCGATGGTCGTCTATCCCTTGGCAGCCTAAGAAAAGTGGCTTGTAGGCCGTTCTATGAGATCAGAATTTTGCTACAGGCACCATCAATACAGTATTTCAGCAGCCTGTTAGGGGATGAGGGAGGGTTTGGAAAAGGCATCTCTAAAACCGATTTGCAAGACGTAAACACAGACCGTTATTTAAAAATACTAATTAAAAAAAATGCAAATTTACCTTAGAGATAAGGTGCCGCTTCTGAATCTTGTAATATTTAGTGCCCTGTGAGTTTCAACTTATTTGCTACGAGCATAAGCCACAGCGGCACCTAATGCCAATACTCCGATAGCAACTTTTCCCCAAAGTGAATTGTTGCTGGCGTTCATCCGCTCATTAGATTCCAATGCTTTACGTTGTAAATTTTCTGCATGTCGGTATGCATCACGTTTCTCTTCGGATGTTCTCGAATATTTTTGTGATGTTTGAGAAAAGGTATAGGCTCCATCGGTGGAGTGGGCATTTCCTTTAAAAGCATTTTCCTGGGACTTGGAAATTTCTCGTGCAATTGCCTGAATAGCATCTAAGGCTGGCTTCGCATGGTATGCAATAAGCCCTACTTGCTTACTGGAAAGCTTTTTAGCTGCGTATTGCTTTGCAACTTTTTTTATTTCGGCCGGGTCATTAGCCTTTAGTTTGTCAAGATCAAAAAAAATTTTTTCTGTCATGATTTTCGTGTGTTTTGCGATTTAATTTTATGAAAAGTTAGTATCGATTGGACGATGTTCAAACGTTTCATGATCCCCATGAAGGCTTTTCGCTGTTAAAGAAGTCGTAGACGTAAGCCGAACATTGGGATGGTCAGTTCTTACAGTTGGTATTAATTGTACATCTAAAGTTTATTTAATGGTGTCAAGCTTCGTTCCCTGACTCCTTGGTTCGACCTCTGAAATGATAGAGTTTTTCCATTAAAATCAACAACTTAGACATCATATACTGATCGCCCATGGATCTGGAAATTTAGGCGGAATTGGGTATTTAACCGATATATCTTCACTGCAGTATTTATTTTTTGTACCCCCAAACCTCTGGCAAATCGCCTTGGCCGGGAATGAACAGTTGATCGACGCAATCGAATTCGGTGCACGCCACTTTGGCCAGCAGTTGCGCTGTGGCGATGGTTCCGTAAGTCGTGTTTTTGGGTGCGCCGGGTTTGATGAGCACCAGCCATGCCCCTGCTTTCCAGCTGCTGGCATCTGCTTGCAGCAAGAGTGCATCCGCGCCTGCTTGGTTGCGCGGGGCTGTCACACTGACTTCTTGATGATTCAGGGCGCGCTGGAAAACCACCACCGAACTGATGGCCTGTGTGCCATATGCAAACGGGTTTCGGCTCCATTGGTCCAAGCTCGCATGTTGTTTCAGACCATGCTGTTTTTGCCATCCCTGAAAGCGCTGCAAATTGGCTTCGTACTGCGGGCGCTTTTGGCGGTGTTCTTTGTAAAACTGTTCTTCCAGTTGAAGCTGCTGCACCGATACGGCCTGGGTCCCCGGGGTTTTAGGAAAGTCCAGGTTTTCATAGCTCAGTGGCTGGGGGGACTGGCCAGCCTGCAGTGCTTTGAGGCCTGCCGCATCGTGCCATTCACCGCGCAAGTCGGCACGCAGGCGGGGTGCTTGGCCCACAGGCGCGTACCAAACTTGGCCTTTGCAGTGCCGGTGCAAGGCGCGGGCGGCCAGCACCATGGCCGCTTCGGCGTATTGGCCAGCCAGTTTGCCTCTTTCACCTTGAACGATCAGCAGATCAGGGCGGCATGGTTCGTCCGCTTTGCCAGAGTTGCGGACGGTGCGTACAAAAGCGGGGACTTCGTTGATGAGCCCCATGGACCAAATGGCGGCTTTGTCGCCCCCGGGCAGCGGTGCCAGTTCGCGAAGGCTGATGCCGGGCTCTCCTGAGAAGGCTGGGAGCGTCAGAGCGCAACACAGCAGGGTGGCCGCGATGCGTAGGGGATACAGTTGGAGAGCCTTGGCCTGAGTCATGGGGGCTTGTTTGCACCGGTCCCAGAGCAACGAGCTCATGGGGTGCTTGAAATGAATTATTTGGATTTATATTTTAGAGGGATTTGGTTTTGTACGGCGTTTGGCCAGACACACCACCTCCCGGTGCGTTTCCGGAGTGCAAACGGCTTCTTTGATGGTGCCTGTGTGCGGTTTACCGATGTTTCATGAGGCATGATCCACATTCAACGTTTTTTTTACAGCCCCAATGACCGACGACACACAAGACACCCCCCTGCGGCAAGAAGCCCGCCTTTGGCAAGACGAAAACTGGACCGCCCAAGTCATCAAAAATGAAGACGATGACGGCTGGGCCGTGGCGATGTACAAGGTGGGTGAGTCTGAACCTGCGTTGGTCGGCCCCTGGACCATGGGCCGCGACAAGAAGAACCCCAAGCCGCTGGATGGCTCAGCCTTCATCACCTTGGTCAAAACCGCCAGCGAGTTTGTGCGCCGCAGCGAGCAGCAGCTGCACGCGCAGCTCAACCAAAGCGTGACCGTGAACGGCCGGGAAAGCCGCGTCACGGTGCTGCTGCGCATCGTGCCCGACGAGGACAACCCCTACGCCGTGCTGAGCGCGCAGGACGAAGGCGGTGACGCGCTGGCCGAAGTCAAGGTGGATGCCGGTTTCAAGCTCAACCGCCAGAGCGCGCAGGCCTGGGTGGATGCTGACTTTGCCAAGCCGGGCCAATCGGGCACTGGCAGGCGCTGAAGTCACGCCAAGCTGTCACCTGCGGGCCTGGCCAGCACATGGGTGCTTGACTTGCAGGCGCTGTGCTGGCAACTTGGCGGTTTGATCCCACCCGCCATGACGCCTCATGGCCTAGGAAACCCCTCATGAGCCGTGCAGCAGCGATCGACCGAGCCCAGCGCCATTTTGACGAAGGCCATTTCCGGCACACCCTGGCCCGGCGTGTGGCCGCCCCCACCGAAAGCCAAAACCCCGAACGGGCCGAGCAGCTGCAGGCTTACCTCACGCAAGAGATGCAGCCCGCCTTCGAAGCCATGGGCTTTGCTTGCCGACTGCTGCAACACCCCAAGGCCAAAGCGCCTTTTTTGTGGGCCGAGCGCATCGAAGACCCGGCCTTGCCCACGGCCCTGGGTTATGGCCATGGCGATGTGATCCGGGGCCTGGACAAGGAATGGCGCGAGGGCTTGTCGCCTTGGTCGCTGACAGAGCAGGCTGGGCGCTGGTACGGCCGGGGCATTGCCGACAACAAGGGCCAGCACAGTGTGAACCTGCAGGCCATGGCCTGTGTGCTGGCCGAGCGCGGGCGCTTGGGCTTCAACGCCAAATACCTGATCGAGATGGGCGAGGAAACTGGCTCACCCGGTTTGCGCGATGTTTGTGCCGAGCACCGCGATTTGATGCAGGCCGATTTGCTGATCGCCTCTGACGGTCCCCGCCTGCGGGCAGACCGGCCCACGATTTTTCTGGGCTCGCGCGGCTGCATCAACTTCGAATTGAGCATCGAGGCCCGTGCGGGTGCGCACCACTCGGGCAACTGGGGTGGCCTGATCTCCAACCCCGGCATTCAGATGGCGCATGCGCTGGCCAGCCTGGTGTCGGCCACGGGTGAAATTTTGGTGCCCGAGTGGCGGCCGGCCGCCATGCCCGCATCGGTGCGCCGCGTGCTGGCCGATTGCGAGGTGGACGGCGGCGTCGATGGACCGGTGATCGAGCCCGAATGGGGCCAGCCGGGCCTGAGCCCCGCCGAGCGCGTGTTTGGCTGGTCGTCTTTTGAAGTGCTGGCCTTCAAAACCGGTAACCCAGACACCCCGGTCAACGCCATTCCAGCGCGGGCCTGGGCTTGTGGCCAGCTGCGCTTTGTGGTGGGCATTGACCCGGATGACATCCTGCCCGCCTTGCGCAGGCACCTGGACCGGCACGGTTTCGGGATGGTCAAGGTCAAGGCGGCACGGGACGAGTTGTTCAAGGCCACTCGCATCGACCCCGACGACGACTGGGTGCGCTGGGCGGTGGATTCGCTGGCCCAGAGCACCGGCAAAAAACCGGCGGTGCTGCCCAACCTGGGCGGCTCATTGCCCAATGACATCTTCACCGACGTGTTGGGCCTCAAAACCATTTGGGTGCCGCACTCTTACCCCGGCTGTTCGCAGCACGCGCCCAACGAGCATTTGCCCGCCGAGTTGCTGCGCGAGGCGCTGAGCGTCATGACCGGTTTGTATTGGGATCTGGGCTCGGGCGCTGTGCCTGCGCTGTCACGCTGAAAGTCTGAAATGAACGCACGCTACACCTGTTTTTGCCAAATCTCGGACCTGCTCGAGGCCGAGCCTTTGCTGCGCGAAGCGCGCCAGCACCTGCACAAATTTCCCGAGTTGTCGTTTCAGGAAAAGTCCACCGCGCAATGGGTGGGTGACCGGCTTGAAGGCTGGGGTTATCGGGTCACCCGCAACGTGGGCGGGCATGGCCTGGTGGCCACGCTGAGCACTGGAGAAGGCCGTGGCATTGCCTTGCGTGCTGACATGGACGCCTTGCCGATCCACGAAGAAACCGGCAAGCCCTATGCCAGTGCCCATGCGGGCACCATGCACGCCTGCGGCCACGATGGCCACACCGCCATGCTGATGGGGGCGGCGCAGCAACTGGCCAAAACGCGTCAGTTTCAGGGCACGGTGCACCTGGTGTTTCAGCCGGCCGAAGAGGCGGGCAAAGACAGCGGTGCGCAGCAGATGATTGCCGATGGCCTGTTCGAGCGCTTTCCCTGCGACGCGATTTTTGGCATGCACAACCACCCCGGTGCCGCGCAAGGCACTTTCATGTTCGGCAAGGGCGCTTTCATGTCGGCCTCGGACACCTGCCGCATCAAGGTGATCGGCCGGGGCGGCCACGCCGCACGGCCGCACCAGGCGGTGGACCCGGTGGTGATTGCGGGCAGTTTGATCATGGCCTTGCAGACCGTGGTCTCGCGCAACATCGATCCCACACAAACAGCGGTGGTGACCATTGGCTCGGTGCATGCGGGCCAGGCCACGAACGTGATTCCCGAATTCGCCACCTTGGGCCTGAGCATCCGCTCCTTCAGCCCCGAGGTGCGCAACCGTTTGCAAGAGCGCATCACGCACCTGGTGCGGGACCAGGTGAGCTCATATGGCGGCGAGGTCGAGATCGAGTACGAGCGGGGTTACCCGGTGGTGATCAACAGCGATGCCGAAACCGATTTCGCGCGCGAGGTGGCCGAGGAATTGGTCGGGCCCGAGCAGGTGGTGTTTCCCTTCGGACCGGTCACGGGCAGCGAAGATTTTGCCTATTACCTGCAGCACAAGCCCGGCAGCTTTTTACGCTTGGGCAATGGCCTGGACAGCGTGATGCTGCACAACGCCCGCTACGACTTCAACGACGCCAACTTGTCGGTGGGCGCGGCGTATTGGACGCGTTTGGTGGAGCGGTTTTTGAACGAACCCGCTGATGTTTTGTAGGAGCCCACCCTGTGGGCGATTGACCGCACACCACCACGGCAAGCCATCGCCCCCGGGGTGGGCTCCTACAAAGGCAGTTGGGTGATCAGTCGTCCAGACCCGTCGCACCGATTCGGTGGGGCAGGGGCTTGGCGCCGCTGATGCGGTACATCACCTGGCCGGGCCAGGACAGGTAACCGTCCAAGCGCCGTGAAAACAGCACGCCATCGGTCTGGCTTGTGAAGGTGGTTCGGCCTTTGGCGCCGTTGGGGTTGGCCGGGTCGATCACATCACAAATGGCCTGGCCTTTTTTGACCTTGGCGCCAGGCTTGACGCGGAACACCAAAAAGCCGGTGCAGGTGCTGTAGCCCACGTCCATGCCGCTCATGGGTGCGGGCGCGGTTTTCAACTTTTTCAGTGGCGCGGCTTGGCCGCCCACCACGCCCTGGCGCACCAGCCAACGGTACAGGTTCTGTGCATCGGATTGGCCCAATGCGTCGCTCACATCGTGCTGGCTGCGCATCTCGACCGTCACCGACATGCACGCTTGCGGAATGTTGGCCTTCGGAAACTGCTCGGCCAGCCGCGCCCACAGCACGCTGTTCACGCCCGAAAATGTCAGGGCCTTGGGGTAGGGGTCGTTGTACAGCGTGGCTTCAACGCCCAAATCGGCCGCCAGCGAAGTCAGCGTGCCTGTGGCCACATCGTTTTTGGCGCCAAACAGATGCAGCGCAGCGTAAATGTCGCAATGCAAATCCAGCACAAAGTCGGCATCGCAGCTGAGTTTTTGCACCTCCACGCGCAAGGTGCCCAGCTCGTTCAGGGGCTTCAAGGCCTTGAGGCTGTCTTGCGCCGCTTTGCGGATGGTGCGCACGTTCGCCTCGGCATCTGCGCCCAGCTTCTTGCCCACGCGTTCGGCCACCGCATCGCTCAGGTCGATCCAGTTGCGGTTGAAGTTTTCGTAGCTCAGCAAGTTGTAGCGGCCCGCGTGCGAGTTGCCCACCAGCTGCGCTTGGCCAATCGGGTTGACCGTGGGCACCAAAATGATTTCACCCTGGATCAAGCCCTTCTTGTCGGCTTCGACCAGCAGGGGCATGAGGTGGTGCATGGCCATGGTGCCGGGCATCTCGTTGGCATGGATGGCCGCTTGCATGTAAACCTTGGGCCGTGCACCGGCTTTGCCAAAGCGCAAAACCGAAATGCTGCGCTGGGTGCCGGGCGTCATGCTGGGCAGTTGGATGGAACTTTTTTTGATCGCCATGCTGTCTCCTCTGGGATTGTTAATGCGGCATCTAAAGCATAACCCTAATGTTGCTGAGGCAATTTAGGGGTAACGTGTGGTTCAGGCTGAAAAGCTGACTTCAACTTTCAAATCAGGAGACGACCATGGATGAAAAAGCAGTGCGCGGATTGATTGAACAGGTTCGGGAAAATGCCATCAGCCGAAAGGACTTCATTCGCAACATGATCGGGTATGGCTTGACCGTGCCCATGGCTGCTCAAATGCTGTTGACCTCTGGCCTGGCCCAGGCTCAAACAGCTTCCGCCTACAAGCCCACCAAACGCGGTGGCGGTGGCCCCTTGAAGTTGCTCTGGTGGCAAGGCCCGACATTGCTGCAGCCGCACTTTGCCAGCGGCACCAAGGACCAGGAAGGCTCGCGCATCTTTTATGAACCCCTGGGCGCTTGGGACAGCGATGGCAACATGATTCCCATTTTGGCCGCTGAAGTGCCGACATCTGCCAACGGTGGTGTGTCCCTGGATGGCAAAACCATCATCTGGAAGTTGAAGAGAAATGTGCAGTGGCACGACGGCAAACCGTTCACGGCCGACGATGTGGTGTTCACCTACGAGTACGCTTTGGATCCGGCAACCGCCGCCTACACAGCAGGAACCTACAAAGACATCAAGGTCACCAAAGTTGACAGCCACACGGTCCGGGTCGAATACACGAAGGCTTCGCCGTTTTGGGCGGACCCGTTTTGCAGTGCGGCAGGCATGATCATTCCCAAGCACGTGTTTGGCGCTTTCAAAGGGGCCACTTCGCGCGACGCACCCGCCAACCTCAAACCCGTGGGCACAGGCCCCTACAAATTCCTGGACTTCAAGCCAGGCGACATGTTGCGCGGTGTGATTAACACCAGCTACCACGAAGCCAACCGGCCCTACTTTGACAGCATCGAGATGAAGGGCGGCGGGGACGCTGTGTCGGCGGCGCGCGCTGTGTTGCAAACCGGTGAGTACGACTACGCGTGGAACTTGCAAGTCGAAGACGAGTTGTTGCTTCGCCTGGAACAAGGCGGCAAGGGCAAAACATCCATCACCCCGGGCGGCAACATCGAGTTCATTCAACTCAACCTGGCCGATCCCTGGACCGAAATTGACGGTGAGCGCGCGCACCCCAGCTCCAAACACCCCATCCTGTCAGAGCTGGCCGTGCGCCAGGCCCTGAACTTGTTGGTAGACCGTGCGGGCATTCAAAAATTCATTTACGGACGCACCGGCATTGCCACGGCCAACTTCCTGAACAACCCCCAGCGCTTTGCTTCCAAAAACACCAAATTCGAGTTCAACATCGACAAAGCCAATCAGGTGCTGGAGACGGCGGGCTGGAAAAAAGGCTCAGATGGCATTCGCGAAAAAGGTGGCAAAAAACTCAAGTTCGTCTTCCAGACGTCCATCAATGGCCCACGCCAAAAGACCCAGCAAATCATCAAGCAAGCGGCGCAACGGGCAGGCATTGATTTGGAGCTGAAGTCGGTGCCGGCCTCGGTGTATTTTTCGTCCGACCCCGCCAACCCGGACACCTACACCAAGTTCTTTTGCGACATCCAGATGTTCACCACCACCATGCCTCAGCCCGACCCTGAGGTGTTCATGAACCAGTACCTGACCAACCAGTTTGCCACCAAGGCCAACAAGTGGCTGGGTCGCAACTCCACGCGCTACAGCAATCCGGAGTACGACAAAGCCTACCTGGAGGCCCAGTCGGAGATGGACCCGGTCAAACGGGCCGCCCTGTTCATCAAAATGAACGACATGCCCATCAATGACGTGGCCATCATTCCGGTGGTTTACCGGCCGCGCACTGCAGGTGCCGTGAACAACCTGGTCGCGCCTTTGAGCGGCTGGGACAACGACCTGTGGTTGCTCAAAGACTGGTACCGAAACGTTTAATCCATGTTTCACTACATTTTGCGGCGACTCTTGATCGCCGTGCCCAGTTTGTTGGGCATCAGCTTGTTGCTGTTCACTGTGCTGGCCATGGCCCCGGGCGATCCATTTTCGGAACTGGTCTCCAATCCGAACATTCCGCCCGAGGTGGCTTTGTCCTTGCGTGAAAAGTTCGGCCTGGACGACCCCCTGATGGTCCGTTACTGGAACTGGCTTGTGGCCATGGTTCAAGGCGATTGGGGGTACTCCTTCATCAGCCGCATCAATGTCGAGACGCTGATCATGGACCGTATCCCGGTCACCTTGCTGGTGATTGGATCGTCGCAACTGTTGGCCTTGTGCATTGCCATTCCGGTGGGTGTTTATGCAGCGACTCGGCCTTACTCCTTGTTTGACCAGATCGCGAGTACCTTGGCCTTCATCGGGTTTTCACTGCCTACGTTCTTCACAGGCATCTTGCTGATTTTGTTTTTCAGCATCCATCTGGACTGGTTGCCATTTGTCTACCGGGCCGACATCCCTGAAACAGGTTGGCGCTTTTTCTGGGAGCATTTCAAGCAAATGATCATGCCCGTCGCCGTGTTGGGCTTGTTCCAGGCGGGTGCCTGGACGCGCTATGTGCGGTCGGCGGTGCTGGATGTGATTCGGCTGGACTATGTGACCACGGCGCGCTCCAAGGGCTTGTCCGAAAAAGTGGTCATCACCAAGCATGTGCTGCGCAACGCGATGATCCCGGTGGTCACTTTGGTGGCCCTGCAGATGCCCGCCATTTTTGGCGGGGCCATCGTGACCGAGCAGATTTTTCGGGTGCCAGGCATTGGCTCTTTGATCATCAGTTCCATGTTGGCCAACGACACGCCGGTGGTGATGGCGGTGACCTTTGTTTTCTCCGCGCTGGTGATTGCGTGCAACCTCATTGCAGATATTTTGTATGGCTGGCTTGACCCCCGTATCTCCTTTGCCTGAGAAGGCCCCAACTCCCCGAGCGCCGGTCTCGCCAGGCCGCGAGGCTTGGCGACGTTTCAAACGTCACCGGCTGGCT
This sequence comes from Limnohabitans sp., assembly GCF_017848645.1. Lineage (GTDB taxonomy): Bacteria > Pseudomonadota > Gammaproteobacteria > Burkholderiales > Burkholderiaceae_C > Limnohabitans_A. The sequence goes on from NZ_JAFEIF010000042.1 coordinate 131,730, forward strand.
GTGGTGTGCACCTTTGTTTTGGGCTTCATTATTTTGGCGGTGTTGCTGGGGCCTTGGATTTGGCGCGTGCCCATCAACGAGATCGACTTCACGGCACGCATGCAGCCGCCCTCGTGGCGGCACCCCTTGGGCACGGACGATTTGGGGCAAGACCTGCTGGCCCGCATGCTGTACGGTGGGCGCATTTCGCTGGCGGTGGGGCTGGCCGCCATGCTGATAGCCATCACCCTCGGTGTGGTGGTGGGGGCGGTGGCGGGCATGTCCAAAGGCCCGGTCGATGTGTTCCTCATGTGGCTCACCGACTTGTTCTTGTCTTTGCCCCAACTGCCCTTGTTGTTGTTGATTTTTTACCTGTTCAACGACACCCTGAAGAAATGGGTGGGCACCGAAATGGGGGTGTTCATTTTGGTGGTGGCGGTGATTGGTGGCTTGCGCTGGATGCCGGTGGCCCGTCTGGTGCGTGCCCAATTCCTGTCGCTGCGCGAAAAGGAATTCGTGGAAGCGGCGCGTGCTTTGGGGGCCAGCCCCTGGCGACAGGTCACGGTGCACATCCTGCCCAACGCCATGGGGCCGGTGATTGTGGCGGCCACCATCGATGTGGCGGCGGCCATCATTGCCGAGTCCACCTTGTCCTTTTTGGGCTTGGGCTTTCCGCCCGACATCCCGACCTGGGGCCGCATTTTGTTTGACGCCAAGGACCACATGGACATTGCGCCGCACTGGGCCTTGTTTCCTGGCTTGTTGATTTTCATCACCGTGTTGACCATCAACTACATCGGTGACGGTCTGCGCGATGCCTACGATCCGCGCCGCGTGCTTTAAAGAGGTTGACGGATGAGCCAAGCGTTGTTGAAAGTCCAGGATCTGCAGGTGCACTTTGACACCGATGACGGTGTCTTGCATGCGGTGGACGGCGTGAGTTTTCACATCGACCGCAGCGAGACGCTGGGCGTGGTGGGCGAATCCGGTTGCGGCAAAAGCGTCACGGCCATGACCATCATGAAGCTGCTGGCCATGCCGCCGGGGCGCATTGCCCACGGCCAGATCTGGTTTGAAGGGCAGGATCTGGTGCAGGCCGATTCGGCGGCGATGCAAAAGATCCGCGCCCGCGAGATCGCCATGGTGTTCCAGGAGCCCATGACCTCGCTCAACCCGGTCTTGACGGTGGGCGAGCAAATTGCTGAATCCTTGCGCTTGCACGAAGGCCTGAGTGCCAAACAGGCCAAAACCCGAGCCATCGAGATGCTGGGCCTGGTGAATATTCCCAAACCCGAGCAACGGGTTGACGATTACCCGCACCAGTTTTCAGGGGGTATGCGCCAGCGCGTGATGATCGCCATGGCCCTGTCGTGCAAGCCCAAATTGTTGATTGCCGACGAGCCCACCACCGCGCTTGACGTGACCATTCAGGCGCAGATTCTGGACCTGATGGACCGGCTCAAGTCGCAGATGGGCATGTCCATCTTGCTGATCACACACGCCATGGGTGTGGTGGCCGAAACCTGCCAGCGTGTGGTGGTCATGTATGCGGGCCGTGTGGTCGAAGAAGCCTCGGTGGAGGACTTGTTTGGTTCGCCCGCCCACCCCTACAC
>NZ_JAFEIF010000021.1 GCF_017848645.1 Limnohabitans sp.
GTGCCCATGGGGGCGGGCAGCCCCAGCATCTGGTTGAAGTCGCAGTCGTACAAATGGCCTTGCCAGTCCACGCTGATCATGCTGCGGCACATCACAGTGCCTAGGTTGTCGGCCCGGTACGCGCCGCGCAGCAGTTGCATGTAATCGGCAAACGTGCCCTTGCTCACCAAGGTGCTGCCAAAGCGCTGCACCGGCATGTTGGTCAGGGCAAACAGGTGGTTGAAGCGGATGCCAAAGTGCTTGAGCAACTCGCGCTTGTAGTCGGCTTGCAACTCGACCTGTGAAGGCGGCAGCGAAGCGCCTTGCGGGTTGTAGACCAGGTTGAGCACCAGCTCGGGGTGCGCGTCCTGGCCGTAACCCAAGGCGTTGAGCTGTTGCAAACCGGCGATGCTGCGGTCGAACACACCATCACCGCGCTGGCGGTCGACGTTGGCAGGGGAGTAGCAGGGCAAGGAGGCGGTGATCTCCACCTGCTGGCTGGCCAGGAATTGGGCCAGGTCTTCAAAGCCCGGCTCGCTCAGGATGGTCAGGTTGCAGCGGTCAATGACGCGCACACCCATGGCGCGCGCTTGCACCACCAGGCGGCGGAACTCTTCGTTGAGCTCAGGCGCGCCACCGGTCATGTCCAGGGTCTGGATGCCGCGTTGCGCCAGCACTTGCAGCACCAGGTCGACCGTGGCCGCGTCCATCATCTCGGTGCGGTTAGGCCCTGCACCCACATGGCAATGCAGGCAGCTTTGGTTGCATTTGTAGCCGAGGTTGACTTGCAAGGTGTCCAGGGGTTTGCGGCGGATGGCCGGGAAGTCCGTGGGCAAGAGCAGCGGCAGGGTCGGGTGCATGGGTCAATCTTTCTGGGGTCTGATGGGGGCTTGATCAGTCAATTCGCTCGGACTGCAAAAAAAGTTACAGCCCGTGCGTGACCTGGCTTCCAGCCACGCCGCCCAGCGTGAAAACGGCCCAAGCATGCCAACACTTTTGCGGTGCGTGGGCACGCTTTTATTCGCCAGCGGCGGATTTGTTGGCTTCGGCCAGGGTGGGGTGAGTGTGGATGGTACCCAGAATTTTTCCACGCGTGCAGGGCGTATCGGTCATATAACAAGGGGCATCTGTGGTTATTTTTATATCAATGACTTCCATCTCTTCAGATTCTCTTGCCACCGCCCTGCCCCGCAGCCGCTTCGCTCCTTGCACGGGGCAGGCGATAGCCGCCGCCTGCGACTTGCACGCCCCCGTGCCTGCGCTGCCAATGCACGCAAAACCGCCCCCAGCAAGCCCCCCTGAACTGGTGGCACACTCAAGGCATGTCCGCGCTGTGCGCTGACCCTGTATGAACCCTTGGCCCCACAGGCCAGTTTGCACCGTTGGGTGCACAACCTCCGGACCTCTTTGAGAATGCATTCATCCCCTCAACCCGTGCTGCGCGACCTGGTGCTGGTCGGCGGCGGCCACAGCCATGTGGGCGTGCTGCGCATGTTCGCCATGAAGCCCGAGCCGGGTGTGCGCATCACGGTGATCTGCACCGACATCGACACACCTTACTCGGGCATGCTGCCGGGCTACATCTCGGGCCATTACAGCTTTGACGAAGTGCACATCGACTTGGGCCGGCTGTGCGCCTTTGCCGGAGCGCGGCTGTACCACGATGCGGTGGTCAGCATCGACCGCCAAAACCAGAAAGTCATTTGCCAGAACCGGCCGCCTGTGGCCTACGACCTGCTGTCCATCAACATCGGCTCGACACCGCAGGTGCGCCATGTGGAAGGCGCTCAATCGCTGGCCGTGCCGGTCAAGCCCATTGCGCAGTTCAACCAGCGCTGGATGGCTCTGCTGGACAAAGCCCGCCAGTGGCCCGTCCACCGGGGCCGCATGACGATTGCGGTGGTGGGCGCGGGCGCCGGCGGTGTGGAGCTGGTGCTGTCCATGCAATACCGCTTGCGCAACGAACTCAAGGCGCTGGGCCGCAACCCGGAAGACCTGAAATTCGTGCTGCTGACCTCGGGCGACACCATCTTGCCCACGCACAACCCGGGCGTGCGCCAGCGCTTTGCCCAGGTGCTGCAAGAGCGCAACGTCGATGTGCACACCCAGGCCGAGGTGGTGCAGGTCTCGCCCGGCTGCCTGCACACGCGAGACGGCCGCACCTTCGATGCCGACGAAACCATGTGGGTCACCCAGGCCGGTGGCCCCGCGTGGCTGCAAAGCACGGGCCTGGCGCTCGACAAGCAAGGCTTCATCCTGGTGCACCCCCAGCTGCAAACCCTGAACGACCCGCTGGTGTTCGCGGCCGGTGACATCGCCTCGTTTGTGGAACGCCCCCTGGAAAAAGCCGGTGTGTTTGCCGTGCGCATGGCCAAGCCCCTGGCCGAGAATTTGCGCCGCAGCTTGCGCGGCCAAAAGCTGCTGGCCTACGACCCGCAACGCCACTGGCTGGCCCTCATTTCCACCGGCAACCGCTTTGCCGTGGCCTCACGCGGTTCACTGGGCTTTGCCGGGGCTTGGGTCTGGCGCTGGAAGGACCGCATCGACCGGGAATTCATGCGCCGCTTCACCGAGTTCCCGGCCATGCCCGCAGCCGGTGACCCCGCCCAAGGCGAGTCGCAAGTGCGCGAGGCCCTGCGGGCCATGGGCCAACTGCTCAAGGACATTCAGGCACAAGGCAAGGGCCAAACCACGCGGCTGACGCTGACGTCGGAAGAGTCGCTGCAAGCGATTTCGGCCATCGCCATGCGCTGTGGGGGCTGCGGCGCCAAAGTGGGCGCTAACATTTTGTCTCGCGCTTTAGGCAGCTTGCAGCCGGTTGAGCGGCCGGATGTGCTGATCGGCCTGCACTCGCCAGACGACGCGGCCGTGGTTCGCGTGCCGCCCGGCATGGCCGTGGTGCAGACGGTGGACTTTTTCCGGGCCTTCATCGACGACCCCTATGTGTTTGGCAAAGTCGCGGCCAACCACGCGCTGGGCGATATTTTTGCCATGGGCGGCGAGCCCCAAACCGCCACCGCCGTGGTCACCGTACCGCCGGGCCTGGAGAGCAAGGTGGAAGACCTGCTGACCCAAATGATGGGCGGCGCGATCGAGGTGCTGAACGCCGCAGGCTGCGCCCTGGTGGGCGGGCACACGGGCGAAGGCGCCGAGCTGGCCCTGGGCTTTGCCATCAACGGCCTCATCGACGAAAAAATGAACAGCGTGATGCGCAAGGGCGGCATGCAGCCGGGTGATGTGCTGCTGCTGACCAAGCCGATTGGCACCGGCACCTTGTTTGCCGCGCACGCACGCTACGCCGCCAAAGGCCGCTGGATCGATGCGGCGCTGCAGTCGATGGTGCTGTCCAACCAAACGGGTGCTGACGTTTTGCGCACCCACGGTGCCACCGCCTGCACCGACTTGACCGGCTTTGGCCTGCTGGGCCACCTGGTGGAGATGACGCGGCCGTCCGGCGTGGACGCCGAGCTGCAGCTGAGCACCCTGCCCCTGCTCGACGGCGCGGTGGACTGCGTGCAAGCGGGCATTGTCAGCTCCTTGCAACCGGCCAATGTGCGCCTGCGCCGCGCCCTGCGCAATGCCGACGAATTCATCAACGACCCACGCTACCCCCTGTTGTTCGACCCACAAACCGCAGGCGGCCTGCTGGCCAGCGTGCCCGCCGCCCAAGCGGCCGCTTGTGTGCAAGCGCTCAAGGCCGCAGGCTACGTGCACACCGCCATCATCGGCCGCATCACCGCGCAAGGCGAGGCCATCGAGCCGGTGCTGCTGAAAACCTGATCTGCTTCATCGACATGACCACCGAACACATCACCCACCCCATCACACTGAACGCCGACCTGACCCAGCGTTGCATCGTGCACAGCCCCTCGCTCGACTGGGTGGACTCACCCGCCTCGGGCGTGTCACGCCGCATGCTCGAGCGCGACGGTGGTGAAGTGGCGCGCGCCACGTCCATCGTGCGGTATGCGCCGGGCTCGGCCTTTGCCAGCCACACCCACGGCGGGGGCGAAGAAATTTTGGTGCTCGAGGGCACACTGCACGACGAGCACGGGATCTACGGCCCAGGCACTTACATCAAAAACCCGGTGGGCAGCGCGCACGCGCCGTCCTCCCCCGAGGGCTGCACGCTGTTTGTGAAACTGCGCCACCTGGACGCGCGCGACGACGAGCGCGTGGTCATCGACACGCGGCGCAGCGAATGGCGTCAGGGCATGGTGGACGGCTTGAAGGTCTTGCCCCTGAACACCTTCGAGACCCAAAACACCGCCTTGGTGCGCTGGGCACCGCAAACGTTTTTCAACCCGCACCGGCATTGGGGCGGCGAAGAGATCCTGGTGGTCGAAGGCGTGTTCTCGGACGAGCACGGCGACTACCCCGCTGGCAGCTGGCTGCGCAGCCCCCACATGAGCCAGCACCAACCCTTCAGCCGCGAAGGCTGTTTGATTCTGGTGAAAACCGGGCACCTGGTCTGAGCACCCGCACAGCGGTCTGACGGGTCTTCAGTCGCTCCGGCGCACTGTGCGCTTGTCGCGCATCGTCATGAACTCTTCGGCCGATGTCGGGTGGATGCCGATGGTGGCGTCAAAGTCGGCCTTGGTCGCCCCCAGGTTCAGGGCCAGCGCCAGGCCCTGAACGATCTCGGGCGCGTCCGGCCCCACCATGTGCGCACCCAGCACGCGCTGGCTGGCGGTGTCGACCACCAGTTTCATCAAGGTTTTTTCGGGGCGGCCCGAGAGCGTGTGGCGCATGGGCTTGAAGCGCGATTCGTACACGTCGATCTCGCCGTACTGGGCCAGCGCCGCCTCTTCGCCCAAACCCACCGTGCCAATCGGTGGCTGGCTGAACACCGCCGACGCCACATGGCCCAGCTGCGCCGCTTGGCGCTTGGGCCCAAACAAGCTGCGGGCCACCGCCCCGCCTTGCGCCAGCGCCACCGGAGTCAAGGCGATGCCCTCGGTCACATCGCCCACGGCGTAGATGTGGGGCACCGCGGTTTGGCCAAAAGCGTCCACCTTCACACCCCGGCCCGGGGCTGCGCTCAAGCCCGCTGCCGCCTGGTTCAAGCCTTCGGTTTGCGGTGTGCGGCCGGTCGCGTACATCACGGCATCGAAGTGCTCTGCGCCCGTCACAGCGCCATGCAGCTGCACCGCGATCTGGCCGTCGGCCAGGCGCGCCAATGAAGCAGCCTGGGTTTCGGTCAGGACGCGGATGCCCTTGCGCGCGATCTCTTCGTGCAGGTGCTGCGCCACCGCGCCATCGAAGCCGCGCAGCAACTGCGCGCCCCGGTGAATCAGCGTCACATCAGCGCCCAGGCCGTTGAAGATGCCCGCAAACTCCATCGCGATGTATCCGCCCCCCACCACCAGCACACGCCGTGGCAAGGTGGGCAAATCAAAGGCCTCGTTGGAGGTGATGGCGTGTTCGATGCCGGGGATGTCGGGCAAGGCGGGTGTGCCGCCCGTGGCGATCAAGATGTGGCGCGCCGTGATGCGCTGGCCGTTCACGCTGAGGGTGTGCGGGTCTTCAAAACGGGCATGGCCCTGAAAAATCTGCACGCCCGAGTTCTTCAACAGGTTTTCGTAGATGCCACTCAAGCGCGTGATTTCTTGCTCCTTGGCCGCCACCAGGCGGGGCCAATCGAAGGAGGCCGGGGGCACGGTCCAGCCAAAACCGGCCGCGTCTTCCAGGTCTTCGGCGTAATGCGAAGCCTGCACCAACAGCTTCTTGGGAACGCAGCCCCGGATCACGCAAGTGCCGCCGTAGCGAAAGCCCTCGGCAATGCCCACCTTGGCCCCCAGGCTGGCCGCCACGCGCGAGGCACGCACGCCACCCGAGCCGCCACCGATCACAAAAAAGTCAAAGTCGTGTTGCTGCATGTTGCGCTTCCATCCCAAAGTTGGCTTGATTCTGACAGGGTGCACCATCCGCCATGCCTTTGCGCCGAGATGGGGTCAAGACCCTTCACATCACCCGTCAAATCAACCGTCAAATCACCCGTCACTTTAGGCGCAGCCCTTGGCCCGGACGTCCTCGACAATGTGCTTCCTTCATCGGATTTTTGCCGCATGACACCCACACACGTTCCCGAACAATTTGACCGCACCATGGGTTGCCCCGCGGCCGAGCTGATCCGCTGGTTGCCGCGCGCTTTGCCGGATGCCCAGTTGGCGGTGGACGCCACGCTCGGGCGCCGTGTGGCCAGCTGGCCCGAGGGCTCGCTGCGTTTGCAGGGGTCACCCTTGCCCGATCGCTGCACCGCGCTGCACCGCGCTGCGGCGCGTTACGCACGGCAAAAATTCTTTGATCTGCACACCCACCGAGGAGGCGGTTAAGCCATGGCCATTCAACTGGTTGTTTTCGATGCCTACGGCACGCTGTTCGATGTGTATTCGATCGGCGCTTTGGCCGAAAAACTCTACCCCGGCCAAGGCGCGGCCCTGTCGGTGCTGTGGCGCGACAAGCAAATCGAATACACGCGCCTGATCTCGCTGAGCGACCCCGATCCAAAGGGCAGCAAGCACTACCAATCGTTTTGGGACATCACGCGCGCGTCGCTGCGCTATGCGCTGGCGCGTTTGGGCTTGGTGCACACCCAGGCTCATGAGGACGCGCTGATGGCGCAATACGCCCAGCTCACGGCCTTCCCGGAAAACCTGGGCGTGCTGCAAGCCTTGCGCCAGCGCGGCGTGGCCACGGCGATTTTGTCCAACGGCAGCCCCGAGATGCTGCAGTCTGCCGTGCACAGCGCAGGCATGAGCGATTTGCTTGATGCGGTCCTGTCGGTGGACAGCGTGCGCCAGTTCAAGACCACGCCCACCAGTTACCAACTGGTGCAGGACCACTTTGGCTTTGCACCCGCTGATGTGTTGTTTGTGTCGAGCAACGCCTGGGACGCGTTGGGCGCCACCTGGTTTGGCTTCACCACCCTGTGGATCAACCGCCAAGGCCTGCCACCCGAGGCCATTGGCCCGGCACCGCAGCACACGGGCCGCGACTTGAGCGAAGTGCTGAAGGTCCTGGGTTGAAGCGCCGATCGGACCGCTGCTTGTAAGCCGTTTACACGGCTTGGTTTTTTAGAATGCCGCTTGGTTGAACTGTCCATTTTTTAAGCCCCTATGAGCACTCCATCTGCCTCGCCTTTGGCCTCCCTTGTCGCACCCCACGGCGTTTTGCGCGTGGCCATCAACCTGGGCAACCCGGTGCTCGCCGGGCTCGATGCGGCGGGTGAGCCCTCGGGCATCTCTGCCGATTTGTCACGCCTGTTGGCCGCGCAGTTGGGGGTCGGCATTGAATGGCGCATGTTCAAAAAGGCCGACGAATCGGTGCAGTGCGTGCGCGCCGACGAAGCGGACATCGGCTTTTTTGCCATCGACCCGGTGCGCGGTGAAGGCCTGCATTTTTCACCGCCCTATGTGCAAATTGAAGGGGCCTACATGGTGCGCAGCGACTCGCCACTGCAAAGCAACGACGAGGTGGACCAGGCCAGTCACCGCGTGACGGTGGGCGCGGGCAGCGCCTACGATTTGTTTCTCACGCGCCACCTGAAACACGCCACCATCGTGCGCGCCCCCAGCTCGCCCGCCGTGGTCGACATGTTCATGGCCCAGCAACTCGAAGTGGCCGCAGGCGTGAAGCAGCAACTTCAAGCCGATGCCCAACGCCTGCCCGGCGTGCGCCTGCTGCCCGGCCGCTTCATGGTCATCCACCAGGCCATGGGCATGCCCGCCCAGCGTTGCACCCAGGCGCGCGAGCACCTGAATGCCTTTGTGGAAGACGCCAAGCGCTCAGGCTGGGTGGCCGAGGCCTTTGTGCGGCATGCCATTCAAGGTGCGGCCGTGGCCCCACCGGGCTATCCCGCAGACGACTGATGCTGCTGGGGTGCGGTGCTAAATTGGGTGCTCAATCTTCACCCTCTTGAACAGAGACACACCATGACCACCCCCAAAACCGACCGCCTGCCCGAAATCCCGCGTGAACAAATGACCGACGCACAACGTGCGGCGGTGGACGAACTGGTCAGCGGACCCCGAGGCAAACTGACGGGTCCGTTTGTGCCCTTGATGCGCAGCCCCGAGCTGATGCGCCGCCTGCAAAAAGTGGGCGAATACCTGCGCTACGACAACACCGTGGGTTTGCACCATTCGGAATTTGCCGTGCTGGTGGTGGCGCGCCACTGGTCACAGCCGGTGGAGTGGCACATCCACAAGCCGATTGCCATGAAAGCCGGTGTGAGCGAAGAGACCTGTAACGCGATTGCCGAAGGCCGCCGCCCGCCGAACATGACGGCCGAGGAAACCGTGGTGTACGACTTTTTGCAGGAGCTGCTGCACAACCAGTCGGTGAGCGATGTGACCTGGGCAGCTGCACAACAGATGTTTGGCGACCAAGGCGTCATCGACATGACGGCGCACTGCGGCTACTACAGCTTGCTGGCCATGGTCATGAACACCACGCGCCGCAGCTTGCCGGACAACGCCGCGCCGGGCATTGCGCCGTTTCCCCAATAAGCCTGTTGATCAAGCCGCCTTGAGCGGCAAACCGATCAGCGCCGACAATTCTTCAAGCCCGAGGCCATCGACCATATCCATCACCACCAGGCCATGCGGCGTGCAGGCCAGCGTGGCCAAGTCGGTGTAGACGCGTTTGACACAGCCAATGCCGGTCAGCGGATAGCTGCAGGTCTGCACCAGTTTGCTTTGGCCTTGCTTGGTCAGCAGGTCCATCATCACCCAGGTTTGTTTGGCACCGACGGCCAAGTCCATGGCCCCACCCACAGCGGGAATGGCCCCGGGCTCACCCGTGTGCCAGTTGGCCAGATCCCCCGTGGCGCTGACCTGAAACGCGCCCAGCACACAAATATCCAGGTGCCCGCCGCGCATCATGGCGAAGCTGTCGGCGTGGTGAAAAAATGCGCCGCCTGGCAGCAAGGTCACGGGCTGTTTGCCCGCATTGATCAGGTCGTAGTCTTCCAGCCCCTTGGCCGGTGCCGGGCCCATGCCCAGAATGCCGTTTTCGCTGTGCAACAGCACTTCGCGGCTGGCAGGGATGTGGTTGGCCACCAAAGTCGGTTGGCCAATGCCCAGGTTGACGGTCGCCCCTTCGGGAATGTCTTGCGCCACGCGGGCGGCCAATTCGTCTTTGCTGCGTCGGGTGTAGCTCATGCCTTGATGCCTCCGGCTTGTGTGGCCACGCGGTCGATCTGGACCACCGCCTGCACAAAAATGCCAGGGGTCACCACCGTCTCGGGGTCCAGCTCGCCCAGCGCGACTTGCTCGTGCACCGTGGCCACGGTTTTGCGCGCCGCCATGGCCATGATGGGGCCGAAGTTGCGCGCCGCCTTGCGGTAAGTCAGGTTGCCCCAGCGGTCACCCCGCTCGGCTTTGATGAGGGCCAAGTCAGCGTGGATGGGTGTTTCGTAGACGTACATGCGGCCATCGATTTCGCGGGTTTCCTTGGGCGAGCCATCGGCGTGTTTGGCCAACTCGGTGCCGAAGCCTGTGGGCGTGAAAAAGCCACCAATGCCCGCGCCCGCAGCCCGGATGCGCTCGGCCAGATTGCCTTGCGGCACCAGCTCCAGTTCGACCTGGCCAGAGCGGTACAAACCATCGAACACATACGAGTCGGTTTGCCGGGGAAAACTGCAAATGATCTTGCGCACCCGGCCCGCCTTGAGCAAAGCAGCCAAGCCCTGATCGGCATTGCCGGCGTTGTTGTTGACCAGGGTCAGGTCGCGTGCACCTTGTGCCAACAGGCCCTCGATCAGTTCATCGGGAATGCCTGCCGTGCCAAAACCGCCAATCATGACGGTGGCCCCATCGGCGGTGCCCGCCAGCGCTTCGGCGATGGAAGAAACAAACTTGTTGATCATGTTTGAAGTGCACCAGATTGAATCGCAAAGCACAGTTTGCAGCCTTAGATTTTCACAGCACAAAGTCCAGCACAGAGGCACGTGGGTGACTGGCTCAAAGACCCCGCATACCCTGGGGGTTGTCACCTGAATGGCAGTCACAGACGGGTTGATGTATCAGGATGGCGCATTTAGTGAAAGGACATTGCCATGTTGCCCCACGCCATGCGTACTTCAAACGCCCCTCGGACACGCCGCCTTTTGCTGGGCCAAGCCCTGTTGGGCGCGTGCTTGTTGACCGGTCTTGGTAGCGCACAAGCCCAGGCCACCTATCCTCAAAAGCCTATCCTGATGGTGGTACCACAAGCGGCTGGTGGCACCAACGACATTGTCGGTCGCCTGGTCAGCCAAAAGCTTTCCGAAGTGCTCGGCTCCCCTGTGGCAGTAGAAAACCGGCCTGGCGCGGGTGGCAACATTGGCACCCAGTTTGCCGCCAAGGCCCCCAAGGACGGTTACACCCTACTCATGACCATCAGCAGCAGCCAGGCCATCAACCCGGCCCTTTACAAGAATCCAGGCTTTGATCCTGTGAAGGATTTCAAACCTGTGGCCTTGATCGGTGCCGTGCCCAATGTGCTGCTGGCCCATCCAAGCTTCAGCGGCAAAACGGTGCAGGACCTGATCGCTACCGCCAAAACCAAACCCGGTCAGCTGCAATACGCCTCGGCGGGCAACGGCACGCTGAACCACCTGCTGGGCGAAATGCTCAACAGCATGGCGGGTATTCAGTTGCAGCATGTGCCCTACAAGGGTGTTGCCCCCGCCATGAACGATGTGCTGGGCGGTCAATTGCCTTTCGTGTTTGCCAGCCTGCCCGCATCGCTGAGCCACATCAAGGCCGGCAAGCTCAAAGCCTTGGCGGTGAGCAGCCCGCGCCGCTCTCCCGCCCTGCCCGATGTGCCCGCTCTGGCCGAGTCGGTGCCCGGTTATGCCGGCACCTTGTGGATCGGTCTGTTCAGCCCGGCAGGCGTGCCAGCAGAAGTCTTTGCCAAACTGAACGACGCCATGGGCAAAACGCTCGCAGCCAAGGACCTGCGTGACAAACTCGAACAGCAAGGCGTCGAGTTGGCGGCCCCCACTTCACCAGAACAGTTTGCCGCTTTGCTCAACGAAGACATCGTTCGCTGGGCACAAATTGTCAAGTCATCGGGTGCGGCCATTGATTGACCCCTCTGGCTCTGGCCTGCAGCTCTGTTCAAGCACAGCCTTACCCCAACAAACCAATCACGCTGGTCGTGCCCTTTGCAGCTTGCGGCCCGACCGATGTCGTGGCCAGCATGATGGCCATCCCCATGTGCAAGTCACTGGGCCAATCGGTCGTCGTTGAAAACGTCACTGGCGCTGGTGGCACGCGTCGCACCTAACGGTTTCACCATCTTCCTGCACCACATGGGCATGTCCACATCGCCAGCCCACGACAAGAAACTCAGCTTTGATCCACTCATTGATCATCACAGGCTCACCTTAGGCATTCAGTTGAGCGTTGTTGTGCAAAATCATTCAGACATTGAACGGCCCCAAGCCTGACCTGCTGCGCCTTGACGGCGGTGGGCTGCAACGCTCCTTGGGAAGGTGAGGTTTTTAACCGTTCAGGCCCTCTGACCTGAACCAAAGATTCTCTTGAATGTCGTGTGCTTGGCATCCCGCCAAGTTCGGGTCATATCGCCATTCGCCTCCAGCGCCTCATAAATGGCATGAATCAATGCATCATCCACCACCTTGGCCGTCCGAAGCTTGGCCAGTAATTCGTAGCCATGCCAGACCTTGATGTCTGGAAAATCCTTGACCAACTCGTGCATGCCCAAGTCATCGCTCACAACAACAGCTGGCCTGACTTGACCAAACGCCAGCAACCAGCAATCAGCTTCCCCTGGTGGTGACCGCCCATAAGAAGTAAATCTGTCCAAATCCATCCGAGCCCAGCCCAACAAGACGCTTTGCGCGGCTTCAACTTGCGCCTTTTCAGAAGCGGTCAGTCTGACCTGTTTGGCTATCCGCTCCTGCGCATGCTCGGTCTGGTCAAACCAGGGATTGCGAAACTGCAGATGCGGGTTGCGGTGCACCTCGTCTTCGGTGACTTTGAGGATGGTCAGTACATACGGCACCTGCCCGAACTCCAGCCCAACAAAAGGCCTTACTCGCTTGGCCAGCCGAAGGTAAGTATTGGTGTCGAGCAGGACAAGCGTCGTCAATCGATCAACTCCCCATGCAGTGCTATCGCGTCTTGCATGGGTATGTCCATCACCTGTTGGATATAGCCCGTCCCTGTTTCTTTGTTTTTGATCATCCGTTGCAACGACTCGAAAAACGCACTCTTGAAGGTGTTCTTCGTTGCAGCGATGTATGCCCCGGGCTCTGCTGGCACGGGTGCAAACAACTCTTCGCTCATGGTTTTGCCACGCTGAATCTGGCGCATCTGGTGGATTTGCTCAGCCGTGTGGCGCAGTGGCGGCAAATCCTGGGAATGGGCATAGCGGTTCACTTCAGAAAACACACTAAAAACTGAAATCCCGTATGCCTTGGCTTGCTCCGTCAACACCTTGGCCTCGGTCGTCTTGTTGCCAGTCCTGGCGTGTCCATAAGTCTTGCTTGCCACCGCCCGAGGGAACAGCAAAGCACCGGCAAAGGCATCGGCGAAGTCTTCGCCAGCCTCTTTGCCTGCCAAATCTGGCGTGTACACATGCGCCAGCTCGTGCGCCATCCAGAACTTGAAGTCTTCCTGATGGGTGTCGAGGTTCAAAAAGATGAACGTGACATTCTCTTGTGGCAACAAGATATGCAATGCGTTTTTGTGGTTCTGTTTTTGGCCCCACAGCACGGGGGCGACCACTGCGCCATTGGCCGCAAATTCACCAATCAGGTCGTGATACGCCACAGTGGCCTCTTCACCCAGACCCAAACGCGCACGGACTTGGCTGACCACCGCCTGCAATGGATCGTAGTCGGTACTCGGTGCAGACAATTGCAGCCGCAAAGCAGGCATGGGCGGCAAGAAAGGCACCAGCGCCTTGAGCAAGGCCCCCATCACCATGGCTTTGTCAATGTGGGCGTCGGTGGTTTTGGCCCCCGCCTTTTTGCGGAACGCGACCACAGGCTGGCCGTCCGTGTCGGTTTTGACCAGCTTGTCAAAACCCAGCTGCAAGGTGGTGGCCAGCTTGAGCAATTTGTCGGGGCGGGGAAAGTCTGAGCCCTTGAGCCAATTGGTCACAGACTGCGCCGTGACCCCCAGCGCTTCGGCCAGGTCCTTTTGCTTCCACCCACGCGCTTGCAGTGATTGCTTGATGTTTTCGCTGTGGATAACTTTTTGCATAGGCGGCGAATTATGCATCACAAACGTGATAAATCAACTTTAATCAACTTTATGGGGTAATCTAGAGGATGTCGTCCCAATGCGGAAACACCGCCTTCAACCTCTCCACCGTATGCCGCCACTTGGCGGCGCGCGGTTGGCAGACGGTGTTTTGGTTTCCGAACAGGCCCACCTCGTTGAAGGCATGGGCGGCGTCTACGGCGTGGAGCCACTTCACGCGCACAAAGTATTCAGCTTGCTCCGGGTCGTCGGCGGTGGCGCGGTAGAGCGGGCCGTGTTGCAGCACGTCAAGCGCTAAGCGGTCGCCCTCGGGGGTAGCAACTGTGAAGTCTTTGGCAGACTGGACGGATTCGGTCACCTCGCCCACACCCACAAAACCCGTTTGTGGAATCTTGACCCACACGCGGTCACCGGGCGACAAGAGCTTGAGCGTTTGGCTGTACCAAGTGCCACCACCGCCGCTGATGTAACCATAGCGCCGCGCGTCTTCCCAACTGCGGTGCTCGTTGGAGCCGAACGACACGTAGAACTCGCCATTCCACGGCTCTTTGGCCTCGCCCTTGGCGGTGTTGGTGGCTGCTGCGTTGGCTTGAGTTTCGCCGGGGTCGATCATCCAGGCGCGGCTGAGCAGCTGCTGGCCGCCGTGCTCAAACACCTTGAAAAACACCACGTTGATGGCGATGTCGCGGGCATTCAAGTACGCCACGATGCGCTCGGTGGACGGGTCCAGCTCGCTGGCCACGATGATGATCTGGTGCGAATGGTTGAGCGTGTCTTCGTCCAGCACCGCACCAAAGCGCTTTTGAAAATCGGTCTGCAAACTGCCGCCCTTGGAAAAGCGCTGGTAAATCTGCACGATGCGATCGGCCGTCAGGTCCACCACCCATGAGGCATAGTCCAGCGCCTGCGCCACGATCTCGCGGGGCGTGCGGTCGCGCTTGAGTTCGATCAGCACCAGCGAACCATCGGGCGCGATGGCCAGCAAGTCAATGCGCCCACCGTGCGAGGTGACTTCTTGCTGGCCGATCAGCATCCATTCGCTGGAAAGGATGCGGGGCTCGCGCACGATCATGGATTCAAGCATCTGCTCACTGGCGAGCTTGGCGGCGGGCAAGATGGCAGGCTGGTCGGCGACTTGCCAGATGGCGTGTTGAATGGGCATGGGCTCTTTCAGATCGCGTCAAAGATAACAACCGATTACGCAAGTCATTGAATTATTTGAGGTTTTCCCAATAGTGCGTGTTGTTTTCTCACGCCCCAGATAACAAATAGAGGGCTTTTTTATGGCCGGTTTTGAATATCCATCGGCGGATTTGGTAGACTTTTTGCAACACGGCCCCCTTCGGTAATGCACTTTGGCGCAAAGCTGCTTGGGGGTTTTTCTTTGGCCGCTCACCATGACCGCGCCTGCGTTCACACATTGCGAAAAGTCCAGCACCTCACGCGCTTTGCTCTGGTCGGTGATGGACATGCCGCGCTCGACCAGCTTAGTCAACTGCTCATCCACACCCAACCACGGTTTTTCGTTGCGTGAGGGCATTCGGGCTATGGGTACAGGTCAGGGGAGTGTCAATTGCTGAGCAGGCATCCGCAGCCCACTTTTGGCCAGCTGCTTGGCCTCTTTACCGTGCGCTGTGATGCGGCATTCCCCTTTGAGCGTTCGCAGCCAGTAAAACGGATGACCAACCCGGTCAGGCACGTAAGTTAGGGCCTTGAGTTTCTTGAAAGCGGGCGCATCAAGCTTTTCCTTGAGCCATGCCAGCTTGTCCAGCATCTTGCGCACCTCACCTGTGCTTGACGCCGGGTGAGGCTCCAACCAGCAAACCAGCTCCCGACCACCGACTTCGGAGATGCCAATACCGTAGTCCCATCGGTTGCTTTGACCCTCAGCAGATTTGAAGTGGGCATCCATGTCCACACTGCCGGTGAAATTCCAGCCATTAGCTGCTTTGATTTGCGCCCGGTACGAGCCCTCCACTGCATCCTTTCCAGACAAGGCCGTTAGTCCTGCAGTCTGAACCGCTGAATCGAAAGCAGTTGATTTTTTGGTGGCTGGCGTCTTTTGATTTTTTCCTCCCTTGGCCGCCATTACACCGTCTCCTGCTTTGTCGTTTTGCGTCTTCGTTTGGGTCTGGCCTCGGCCGCAGCGACGGCATCGGCAATGGCGTTGTTGGTCTTTGTTGCAAACCCGCTGATGCCGCCCCACTCTGACTCGGCTGTCTCTACCGCCCCCGGGTCCAGGTTGGAAATGTCACGCACCGAGCCATCACGGTCAAAGTAATAGACACCATAGTCCTTGGTCAGCGCGGACTGTGCAATCTTTTTGGCATCAGGCACGGATGGCAGCTCAAAAATATCCCGAACAGAGGCCTCTGTACTGCCCAGCTTCTTGAACTCTTGCAAGGCCCAGACCATGTCGAGCACCACGGGCGAGTGCGTGGAGAGCACGACCTTGTAACCCCGCCGCATCAGCTCCAGCACCAACAACAACACCGCCGCAATGCCTTGCGGGTGAAGGCCCATCTCAGGCTCTTCAATCACCACCCACTCGATGCACTCATCGGCGGTCTTGCCCGTCTTGCGGCGATTGGTGGTCGGGCACAACCAGTACACCCCCATCAGCATGGGCGTGAATTCGCGCTGGCCTGCGGACCACGACAAAAAGCCTAAGGGCTGCTTATGCCCATTCACATGCAAACCCACCCGCTTAGTGAAATCCTTGGCATCAATCTCCAAACGATTCCCCCCAAACAAATGGTCTTGAATGGGCTTACGTAAAGTCCCATTCAAACGATTCGGTCCAGGAAACAATTCACCCTTAGCTCCAAATTCGTTCTGAATCAAATCATGCACCGCATCACTGAAGGCGCGTAGCGTGTACGGATCACCATACTCGAATTGGCCGAAATTTCGCGAGGCACCACCCGGCAAGCTCATCACCCGTTGCGCTGGGATGTAGAACATTCGCTCATGCCGGGTCTTTGACTTAGTGGGCTTGGCGTAGTCTGGCAGCGCCACCGCAGAACCGTTCCAGGTCATGCTCGACTGCGCGCCCCAGGCGCTGGACAGGCCGCGCCCAAAATATCCATCCATGAACGCATCGACCTTGTCATTGAACGATAGGCCATGGTGCTTAAAGGTGTCATGAATCTGGTCCCGATCCACCAGCAACTTGAGCGTTTGCAAAAAAATGCTCTTGCCCGTGGCCTGCGGTCCCACGATGATCGTCAAGTCCTTGAACGCGACATCGGCCGATTTGATCGGTCCCAGATGGCTCACCTGCAACCGCGGTGACTTGGATTTGCGAGCCCGTTTGGGGGTCGGTGCTTTCTTTTCAGGTTCAGCGCTCATGGTGTCTTCCTGTGAATAGGGCTCAAAGGCTTTAATACATTATCCGGCGGCCACCAGGGCGTCGGATAAATGGGTCTGGGAGGTTTGCTGGTCACGCAGCCGCTGGCGCAGATCGGCGCACAGGCCGCGAAGTTCGTTGACGCGGGTGACGATCCGAGCTTGCTCCGAAAAGGGAGGGAGTGGGAGCGGAGCAAGTCGCATATCACCCACATTCACATGCTTCGCACCGATGCCTTTATTGAGTGCGAGCAAAGTATCAATGAAGGACGGCGAGGAGATGGCAAGTTGCGCAAACTCGTTCGATATGCTCTTTGAAAACCGAAACAGCATGACCCGTTGACCCAAGCAGGCTTGTATTTCATTGGGTATCAGAACCGACTCACCTACCGAACCTTCGCGGGCGAAAACCAAGTCGCCCGGCTCTGGAACCAATCGAGCATTCCGCTCCGCAAACGTTGCATCGTCCACATAACGAAGCTTATGCGGCAGTAACTTACCTTGCTTAAAACTGTTCGTATCGAGACAGAGTTGCCCAGCGGGCACAAACTTTGGAGTTGAATGCGGGCAGTCAACAATCACCAATGAAAACTGCTCAATTCGCGCCCACTCCCACCCCTGCGGCAACGCAAACGGTTTTTCTTCATCGGTGATGGGTGGCAGGGGTTTGTCGCGCTTGATCTTGCCTTGGGCGATGAGGTGGTCTTTTTCGGTGCGGATTTTTTGCAGGAGGATGCTGGCGGGTTCGTCGTTGGGGTCTTGGGGGACGAGCAGGCCGCGGACTGCGAGTTGGAGGATGGTTTGTTCGAGGGCGTCCACGGCTTCGGGGCGGTCGAGCAGCAGGTCGAAGTGGGTGGCGATGCGTTGCCAGTTGTCGGCCAGTGCCTCGGGCGTTTCGCTTTGGGTGAGCGTGCCCAGCAGGGTGCCTACGAGTTGGGCGTGTTGCTGCGCTTCGAGCTGGCCGCTGACTTCGAGGGCGTCACATAGTTGCATCAGTTCTTCGACGCGGGTGACTATGCGGGATTGCTCGGCCAGTGGTGGTAACGGAATATCAAGCCCGAGGAGTGATGTCCCCTTGAGGTTATTGATTCCAATGCCTGCTGAGGCTGCCGAAACAGTATCCCGATACAGCGGGCTTGAAAGGTAAATTGCGAGAAAGTCCATTTCAGATAACGGACGAATTACCCCGCAAAAAGCGCCAAACGTGCAAGCTACATCTGAGGTGAAAGGTGCCGCCTTACCTACAAGCTTTTTGCTGCCACTAGCCAAGCACACAAGGTAGTCACCTTTGCGTAAGCACTGGTCATCCGAGACCAAATGCCTTGGAACATATACAAGACCATCGAGGTTGATAGTTGCTTGAATATTATTGGCTCGCAGCAGTGGGAGGTGTTCTTCGACAAATGTTTCGCGTGCATCAGTTTTTTGATAAGTCACACCACGAATCACGTTGAATATTTCGCGACCTTTGCACCATGACCAATTTGTAGGCAACTCAAAGGGCTTTTCTTCATCAGTAATTTCGGCGAACGGCTTGTCCCGCTTGATCTTGCCTTCTGCAATCAGTCGGTCTTTCTCAACCCTGATTTTCTCGAGCAGTTCACTCGCCGGTTCATCGTTCGGGTCTTGCGGCACCAACTTGCCTTGCACGGCCAACGTCAAGATGAGTTCGCGCAGGCGGGCCACGCCGCCGGGGGCTTGGGCAATCCAGTCGAAATGCCGCACCAGTGGGGGCTGCAAATTCACCAGGTATTTGGCGCTGGGCTCTTGCGCCGTCAGCTCTGCGCTCATGGCTGGCCTCCTCGCGCCAGCATGTGCATGACCAAGCGAATCAGCACTTCCTTTTGTGCGGGATCGGATTCAGCCACCAACAAAGCCAGAGCGGCCAAACCGGTGTCGTTGATGACCGGGTGGCCTTGCACATTGAGCAGTCGGCCGTTGCGGTGCAAAAAGTCCACAAACAAAAAAGCGCCGCTGCGTTTGTTGCCGTCGGCAAAGGGGTGGTTCTTGATGACAAAGTAGAGCAAGTGCGCGGCCTTAGCCTCCACGCTGGGGTAGGCGGGTTCGCCAAACACGCTTTGGTCGAGGTTGCCCAGCAAGGCGGGCAGGCCTTCGCCGCGTTCGCGAGCGAAGAGGTCGGTGGCCTCGCCGCGCTGCATCAGGTCGGCCTTGAGGCGTGCCAGTGCCAGTCTGGCCTCGTCCACGCTGGGCAGAGTGCCGCCAGGTTGGCTGGGCGGGTCGGTCAGCAGGCCTTCGTCATAGCGCTGCAGCCACAAAAAGGTGTGTGCGTAGCGGGTGATGATGTCCACCAGGCCACGCCCGGTGTCGGCGTTGAGTTCAGCCGTTTGGGCGGCCTTGTGTACCAATTCCAATGCGGCTTCAAGCTCAGCGGCATTGGTTTGCAGGCGTTGTTGGTTGAGGGTATAGCCCCTGGTCAGGTGTTCGCGCAGTAGACGGGTAGCCCATTGGCGAAAACGGGTGCCTTGCACCGAATTGACGCGGTAACCCACGGACAAAATCGCGTCTAGGTTGAAGTATTCCACCTGGTAGGTTTTGCCGTCGGCGGCAGTTGTTGCATTTTTTGCAACAACTGCCGAACGCTCAAGTTCCCCATCGTTGAATACGTTACGCAGGTGCCGCGAAACAACAGACTTGTCTCGCCCAAACAAATCGGCAATCTGTTGCAGGCTGAGCCAGACCGTATCCCCATCCAAGCGCACATCAACAGCACCGCCCTCACTTTGGTAAATGGCGATCTGGTTCATATCTTGCCCCCCAAGCTTTGTCCCAAGATGGCCTTGAGTTGGTCGCGCAGGCTTTGCGCCTCGGTTTGCAAGCGGGCGTAGTCGGCCAGCAATTGCTCGGGGTCGTGGTTCACCACTTCGGCGGCGTGGGGGTTCTTTTGGTCAAGGTTGTAGTTGGCGGCTTTGATTTGCTCAATGCTCACTTTCCATGCGCGTTCGTTTTCCACGCGGGCGGCAAAGCCGTCGGCCTCGGTGGCCCACCAGGCTTTTTCGGCCTCGAACTCTTCGATGCGGATGGGCTTGGTTTTGTTGTAGTTCTTCACGCCCGCTGGGTAGGGGTGTTCGTAGTACCAAACGTGTTCGGTGGGCTTGCCCTTGGTGAAGAACAGCAGGTTGGTTTTGATGCCGGTGTAGGGTGCAAACACGCCGTTGGGCAGGCGCACGATGGTGTGCAGGTTGCATTCGGCCAGCAGTTGCTCTTTGATGCGGGTCTTCACACCTTCGCCAAACAGTGTGCCGTCGGGCAGCACCAGTGCGGCGCGGCCGTTGGTTTTGAGGATGTGTTTGATGAGCACCAAAAACAGGTCTGCCGTTTCTTTGGTGCGCACATCGGCCGGAAAGCCTTGTTCGATGCCCGGCTCTTCGATGCCGCCAAAGGGCGGGTTGGTCAAGATCACGTCCACCCGGTCGGCTGGGGTGTAGTCGCGCAGTGGGCGGCTCAGGGTGTTGTCGTGGCGGACCAAGCTGGGCACTTCGATGCCGTGCAGCATGAGGTTGGTCACGCACAGCATGTGCGGCATTTGCTTCTTCTCAACGCCCAAGATGCTGTTTTGCAGCGTGGCTTCTTCTTCGGTGTTGTGCACTTGCTTGCGCAGGTGTTCGATGGCGCAGACCAAAAAGCCGCCCGTGCCGGTGGCCGGGTCCATCACGCGTTCACCCAGCTGGGGGTTGACCATGTCCACCATGAACTGCGTGACGGCGCGGGGCGTGTAGAACTCGCCCGCGTTGCCCGCGCTTTGCAGGTCTTTGAGGATTTTTTCGTAGAGGTCGTTGAACTGGTGGCGCTCGGCTTGGCGGTTGAAGTCGATCGCGTTGAGTTTGTTGATGACCTGGCGCAGCAGCTGGCCACTTTTCATGTAGTTGTAGGCGTCTTCAAACACGCCGCGCACCACATAGCCACGGGGGTTGCGCTGTGCGTCACCGCTCAGGCTTTTGAGGGTGGCAAAGAGCTGGTTGTTCACAAAGTCCAGCAGGGCATCACCGGTGATGCCTTCGGCGTCCGTGGCCCAGTTGCGCCATCGCATGGCTTCGGGGATGGGGCTTTTGTAGTCGTCGCGGGTCAGCTCCAGTTCTTCTTCGAGTGCGTCGAACACTTTGAGGAACAAGAGCCAAGTGAGCTGCGAGATGCGCTGCGCGTCGCCATCCACGCCAGAGTCTTGGCGCATGATGTCTTGGATGGATTTGATGACGGATGAGAGGTTAGACATGCGTTTTGGTGTGGGATGAACCCAAGTTGTTCTGTATCGAGATTTCGCAATTCAGCAGCGTTACTCGTCTAGCCAATCGAGCTGCAAACTCTTGGGCGGCCATGTGCCTGCAGCCATGCGTTGTGCATACCAGCGGGCCATGGTGGCGTCTTCTACGGTGTATTCGCTGCGGGCCGATTTCCAGATCAGGCTGGGCTGGTGGGCGCGCAAGCTTTCCAGTGCTTTTTGGGCTTTGGCCACGGTGACTTTGTCGCCGGTTTTGTCTTTGTAAAAAGTCAGGGCTTCGGCGTCATAGGGCCTGAAACGGGTGCCGAGTTCGAGCATGCGCCAGAGCACGGCTTGCTCCAGAGGCTTGAGGGCTGCGTAGTCGCGCGCCATTTGGTCTTCGTCGTCTTGCAGTTGCTGTTGGGCTTTGGCGAGCATCGCTTGCTCAAACCGCCCTGTGTCGGTAGCCAAGGGGCTGAGCACTTGGCCCAAAGCTTCCATGAAGAACTGTGGGCGCTGACCAAAATGCTGAAATGCTTCGGCCAAGACGGCTTCGTTGACCGGCGCCAGTTCTGGCCGTTGGCGCACGATGAGCTCAGCGATGTGCGTGATGAATTCGGCGCCCAACTCCGGCAGGCGTTGAATTTGCGAGCCGTAAAACGGTGCCGAATTGGTGTTGACCAGCCTCAACAACTTGTCACGATCTGAACCCGACATGACCAACATGAGTTGAGCCTGACCCGGGCGATTGAGCTGGTCACGCGCCGACTTGAGCGCGGCCATGGCGGTTTCACCGGCCACGCTGGTCAGGGCATGCTGGGCTTCGTCGATGATCAAAGCCACCGGATTTTTAGCGGTCTCGACCAATGCCCTGAGCGCATCTGCCAATGTGGTGCCATCGACTTTGCCGATTTTGGAGACGTCAATTTTGATGCCCGCCACGTTGATGCTGTCCAGCCCCGCTGATCGGGCGGTTTTGGCGACCACGCCCAATTGCTTGAGCAGGGCTCGGCCCACGGCTTCTGCAATCAAGGCACCCGGGTCACGGTTCTGGTCTGCCCACAGGTCCACATAGACGCCCACCACTTGGCGACGGGCCAGCTCGGGCATCAGGTCGGCTTGTAAAAAGGTGGATTTGCCTGTGCGCCGAGGTGCTGCCAAAAACAGCCCATTGGGGGCATCGCTGAAAGGCGTTTTGCCTTGCAAGGCGTCGGCCAAGCCTTTAGCCAACGAGGTGCGTGCGTGGTAGAGCATGGAATTATCTTTTAATATCTGAGTTTAGATATTTTATCGGATGACAGATATTTCAAGATAGTTCGACTTGTGAGCATGTGCTTACTCATTGATTAGATGAATAGAGTTCACGCTCCAGCGTTTGTAGTGCGCCCAAAAATTGGGGTCGCCCGCCAAAGCTTTTGACCAACTCGCTGGCCGAGCCCATTTGGGTGAAGGGCTGGACCCGGAAAACGTCGTTGCTTTCGATGGTGGCGATGCCTTCGTCGGCGTATTTATCGATGAGTGCATCGATCACCTTGCGGGCCACGGGGCCGTATTGGGTGAAGGCGTTGCGCTTTTTGACGCGGTTGGCCCGCTCGCGGCGGGTCAGGGCTGGCTGGTTGTAGGCCACATGCAGCAGCAGGTCGAACGGGTCGAGGTCGGTCAATCCGGTGCGGGCCACTTCTTCGGTCAGCGCATCGATCAGCACGCCTTGGCTTTCAAGTGCTTCCACCAAGGCGGCTTTGCGGTCGGCGTCGTTCCAAGCTTGCAAGAACTTGTCGAGCGAGTCGTATTGCTTGGTGAGGTTGATGCGGGTGTAGTCGCGCAGGCTTTCGGTGATCAGCTTGCCGTCGGCGCTGAGGTATTGCACGCGCTCACGCGCCACCGCCACGGTGACCATGCCGCCAAGGACGTATTTCTTGGGTTCGGCATCAGCGCCTGTGCCGGGCGCGGTGTAGCCACCGGGTGATGCACCAAAGGGGTCATCGGGCTGAGGCGCCGCCAAAGGACCATTAGCGCCCACCGCGCCTGGCATTTCGTCTGGCGGGCTGACAGGTTCATCGCCTTTGGGCTGGTAGATCTGCACGGGTTCACCGTCAAACTTCGGGTCGGCAAAGAGTTCGGTGGCGCGTTTGAAGTCGAGGATGGTGAACCAGGTTTTGCCCAAGTCTTCGCGCAGGCGGGTGCCCCGGCCAATGATCTGCTTGAACAGGGCCATGGACTTGATGTTTTGGTCTAGCACGATGAGCTTGCAGGTTTGCGCGTCCACCCCGGTGCTCATGAGCTTGGAGGTGGTGGCGATCACCGGGTAGGGCTTTTCCGGGTCGATGAAGTTGTCGAGCTGGCCTTTGCCTTCGGCGTTGTCGCCCGTGATTTGCACCACGTAGTGGGGTTGGTCTTTGCAAATGTCGGCATTGGCATTGGCCAGTGCTTGGCGCATGCGGGCGGCGTGGTCAATGTCTTCGCAAAACACGATGGTCTTGGCCATGCGGTCCGTGGCCTTGAGGTATTCGGTGATCTTGGCGGCCACCACTTGGTCGCGCTGCTCCAGAACCAGTTTGCGGTTCATGTCGGTGGCGTTGTAGATGCGGTCTTCGATCAGGTGGCCGTGTTTGTCGGTCATACCCTGTGTGGGCCGCCAGCCAAAGGTGTCTTTGTCCAGGTCCACCCGCACGACTTTGTAGGGCGACAAAAAGCCGTCTTCGATGCCTTGCTTGAGGCTGTAGGTGTAGACCGGCTCGCCAAAGTATTCGGTGTTGGAGGTGTCTTGGGTTTCTTTGGGCGTGGCGGTCAGGCCCACTTGGGTGGCGCTGCCAAAGTAGGTGAGGATGTCGCGCCAAGCGGAGTCTTCGTTGGCGCTGCCCCGGTGGCACTCGTCCACCACGATCAAGTCGAAGAAGTCGGGGCTGAACTGTTTGTAGATGTTGCGCTCTTCTTCGGTGCCCGACACGGCTTGGTAGAGCGAGAGGTAAATCTCGTAGCTCTTGTCCACCAGCTTGGTGGTTTTGCTGATAGCAAGGTCGACTTCTTCGACCGTGACCTGGCCTTGTGCGTTGACCGTCTCGATGCCTTTGGCGTTGGGGCTGAGCTTGGCCATCGCGCCTTTGAATGGCCGAAAGTCGTTGACCATGGTTTGGTCAATCAGGATGTTGCGGTCGGCCAGAAACAGGATGCGCTTGGGTTTGGTGCTGGTGGGGTCGTTGCGCCAGGTGGATTTCCACAAGCGGTGGATGATCTGGAAAGCGGTGTAGGTTTTGCCGGTGCCTGTGGCCATGACGAGCAAGACGCGTTTTTGCCCGCCCGCAATGACTTCGACCGTGCGGTTGATGGCGGTGAACTGGTAGTAACGCGGCGGTTTGCCTGGGTAGTAGTCGTGTTCGGTCACGCTGCGCACTTGGGGCGTCCAGCCCTTCCAGGTGCAATAGCGGCTCCACAATTCTTGCGGCGAGGGGAATTCGTCAAGGCTGAGGTTTTTCTCCAGCACACCATCGGCCATCGTGGCGTCGCGGAACACAAAGCCGTCACCGTTGCTGGAGAAGCTGAAGGGCACGTCCAGCAGTTGGGCGTAGTCGATCGCCTGGGGCATGCCTGCACCCATCGATTTTGTGTTGGCCTTGGCCTCGACCACCGCCAAGGGAATGTTGGGCTTGAAGAACAGCGCGTAGTCGGCCCTCACGGCAGTTGAGTCCATTCGTTTGCCCACTTTGCCTCTCACACTGATGCGCCCAGCACGTAGAGGGAACTCATGGAATATCTGCAATCGTTCCCACCCGGCCTGCTCAATGGCGGGCGTGATGAAACGGGCGCGGATGTCGCTCTCGGTGAGTTGTTTCTTGTCCAAGCTGGGGCTCGTGTTGGGGAGTTGGTGGCTTTTATGGCGAAAAGCTATTTTTAATCAATTTGTGGGCGTTTTGGCCCTGCCTATTCAATTGCCAGGTCGAAAGAAGCAAAAAAGCCGTGGTGAAACGGGTTCACCACGGCTTTTGTTGGCGCCCTTGGCGGGCACGCCCGATCAGTACTGCTTGTACGGCAAGAACTTGCCCGACAACACCACGTTCACGCGGTCGCCCTTGGGGTCGGGCTGGCGCACGATGTCCATGCTGAAGTCGATGGCGCTCATGATGCCGTCGCCAAACTCTTCGTGGATGAGTTCCTTGATGGTGGTACCGTAGACGCTCACGATTTCGTACCAGCGGTAGATCAGCGGGTCGGTGGGCACTTGGCTGGGCAGTGAGCCTTTGTAGGGCACGACTTGCAGCCACTTGATCTCGTCGGCGCTCAAGCCAAAGATCTTGCCAATGATTTTGGCTTGCTTGGCGTCAAAGGTCATTTGGCCCAGGCACCCGGCGGTGACCCATTCTTTGGACAGGCCGACTTTCTCGGCGACGTCGCTCCACTTGATGCCTTTGGCCACTTTGGTAGAGATGATTTTTTCGGTGACTTCTAAACGGTTCATGAAAGACCTCTTGAGGGGAGTTGAAGACAAATTTGGAAAAAGAAAGAATCAATGGGCTTTGGCGCGGGACACCAAAAAGTCGACGATGTGGTTGCGCATGTCGTAATAGCCCGGCAGGTGGTGCAACTGAGCACGGGTGCGTTCGCGCGGCAGCGGGTTGACCACCACTTCGGCCAAGCCGCCGGGCACATAACTGCCACCCGACTCGTTGCCGTTGCTCATGAGCAGGATGCGGTCAGACAGCAAGATGGCTTCGTCCACGTCGTGCGTGATCATGAACACCGTCTGCTGCGTCTGGCGCACGATGGTCATCAGCTCGTCTTGGATGGTGCCGCGCGTCAGCGCATCGAGTGCACCAAAGGGCTCGTCGAGCAGCAGCATCTTGGGCTGGATCGAAAAGGCACGTGCAATGCCCACACGCTGCTTCATGCCGCCTGAGAGCTGGCTGGGTTTTTTGTCGATGGCGTGCAGCAAGCCGACCATGCCCACATGCTTTTCCACATGCAGATTGACCTGCGAGGTTTTCCATTCGGGCCACTTGGACCGTACAGCAAACGCGATGTTTTGCCGCACCGTGAGCCAAGGCATGAGGGCATGGCTTTGGAACACCACACCACGCTCCAAGCTCGGGCCTGCGATCTCGCGGCCGTCCATGAAGGCATGGCCTTCCGTGGCGGTGTCCAAGCCCGCGAGCACGTTCAAGATGGTGGTCTTGCCGCAGCCCGAGTGACCGATGATGCAGACGAACTCGCCTTTGTCGATGTTGAAAGACACGTCGGAAAACACCGGCTTGTCGCTTTGGTAGGCCTTGCCCAGTTTTTCTATTTTGAGGAAAGCGTTCATGGCTTGGGCCTTGGGTTGCGGGGCAAAAATTTCCTTGGGCAAAGGCGCGATCAGCTCGCGGTCGCTGGTGTCACTCCACATAGGTCACCGCCTTTTGCACTTGGGCAAACGCCAGGTCGAGCAACATGCCGACCACACCGATCACCAGCACCGCAAAAATCACATTCACCAAGGACAGGTTGTTCCACTCGTTCCACACAAAGTAGCCCACGCCCGTGCCGCCCACCAGCATCTCGGCGGCCACGATCACCAGCCAGGCGATGCCCATGCTGATGCGCATGCCGGTCACGATGGTGGGCGCCGCAGCAGGCAAAATGACCAAGAAGGCTTTGCGCAGCGGTTGCACTTCCAGCGTGCTGGCCACGTTGAGCCATTCGCGTTTGACCGCGGCCACACCAAAGGCGGTGTTGATGAGCATGGGCCAGACCGAGCAGATGAAGATGACGAAGATGCCACTAACTTCGGAGTCCTTGAGGGTGTACAGCGCCAGTGGCATCCAAGCCAGCGGGCTGATGGGTTTGAGCACCTGGATGAAAGGGTCAAACGCTTTGCGCATGAGCGGCGACATGCCGATCATGAAACCCACCGGCAGCGCCACCAACACCGCCAGGAAAAAGCCCAGCGCCACCCGACCCAGCGAATGCCCCAGCTGGATGCCGATGCCTTTGTCGTTGGGGCCTTTGTCGTAGAACGGGTCGGCCAGGTGCCCCAGCATGGCTTTGCCCACTTCCAGGGGCGGCGGAAAACCGGTGCTTTTGACAGCGCCGGGGTCCTTGCCCATCATCTTTTGGTACTCGATCTCTTCGGCCGTCATGCCCGCTTTGGACGCGCCCGCCACCGAAGGCGCAGTGGCCGAGAGCTGCCACGCCCCCAGAAAAACCAGAAACATGAGCAGCGAGACCATGGCCGCGCGCAAATTGAGGTGCGTGGTTTTCATGTGCCTTAGCCCATCTTGTTGATCGCAAAGCTCTTGATGTAGTCCTCGGGCTTGGCCGGGTCAAACTCTTTGCCCATGATCTTGTACTTCGGGTAAGGCGTGGTGGCGGCAAAGTCGTGGCCCAGCTCTTTCATGTGCTTGCGGGCATCGGTGATCAAGAACACCTTCTCGGCGATTTGCTTGTAATTCACATCGCCCTTCACATAACCCCAGCGCTTCATTTGCGTGAGCATCCACACCGCCATGCTCTGCCAAGGCATGGGATCAAAGTCGGCGCGGTCGGGCACGTTTTGCACCTTGCCCAGGCCGTCGGCAAACTTGCCCGTGAGCACTTGGGCGATCACGGCTTCGGGTTGGTTCAGGTACTGCGCAGGCGAGATCACTTTGGCAATCAACTCGCGGTTGCCCGGCTGGCGTGCCATTGCCGCGGCCGTGAGCACAGCGCGGTAAAGCGCCGCAAAGGTGTTGGGGTTCTTCTGGATGAATTCGGTGCTGGTGCCAAAGGCGCAGCAGGGGTGGCCGTTCCACAAGTCTTTGGTCAGCAGGTGGATGAAGCCGACTTCGTCGAACACCGCACGCTGGTTGAAGGGATCGGGTCCAAGGAAGCCATCGATGTTGCCCGAGCGCAGGTTGGCCACCATCTCGGGTGGTGGCACCACGCGAATTTGCACATCGGTGTCGGGGTTGATGCCGTTTTCGGCCAGGTAGTAACGCAGCAGGAAGTTGTGCATCGAGTAATCGAAGGGCACGGCAAACTTGAAGCCCTTCCAGTTTTTCGGGTCGCGGTTGTTCTTGTGTTTCATGGCCAGCGTGATGGCCTGGCCGTTGATGTTCTGGATGGTCGCCACGTTCATGGGCGTGGCGTTCGCACCCAGCCCCATGCTGATGGCCAGGGGCATGGGCGAGAGGAAGTGCGTGGCGTCGTATTCCTTGTTGATCATCTTGTCGCGGATCAAGGCCCAGCCTGCGGTCTTGGTCACTTCCACGTTCAAGCCCTGCTTTTGGTAGAAACCCAGCGGCTCGGCCATGATGAGCGGCGTGGCGCAGGTGATCGGGATGAAGCCGATCTTCAGGTTGGTTTTTTCCAAGGGGCCTTTGCTTTGCGCCAAGGCCTGCAAGCTGGCCACAGGCAACACGCTGGCAATGGCGGCCATGGCGGTCTTTTTGCCCACGGCGCGCAAAAACATGCGCCGCTCTTCGTCGTGCGGGAACAGCGATTTGACAAGCGTGGCCTCGATGAATTCCTGGCTGTAAGCCTCGAACTCGGCGGTCTCGGAGCGGGCACGCAACTGCAGCGCTGCCGCATCGGCTGCCGCTTCGGCATGGTGGTCGGCAGGTGAGTGGTCGCGGCCGCAGCTGCACTTGAGCATCAGGGGCCGGTCAGCGTTGTACGGGTCAAAAAATTCGGACATGGCAGCCTCACTTCGGTTGTGGATGCTCAGGTCTATGCAAGCTGTGGGCCAGAAAAGGCCTAAGCCGTTGCACCCAGCGCGAAGTGCTTCATTTCGCGAGGCGCTTGTCGACGCGGTGTAGGGCTGGCCCTACAAAGAGGTGGCTGAAATGGCTTTTTTGCAGGCGCGGTCTTTGAACGCGATGCGCCAAGGCATGCGCTTCAATGGCCCGAACCCAGGCTTTGCGCGTACAAAGCCAGCTCCACATCGTTCTTGGTGCCGGTCTTTTCCAGGATGCGTGCACGGTAAGTGCTCACGGTATTGGGCGCCAGGCTCAGCTGCGCACCAATTTCGCTCACGCTGTGGCCTTGGGTCAACAAAAGATAGACCTGATGCTCGCGGTGCGAGAGCTGTTCGATCCCGCTTTTGGTGCGGCCCTGGCCCACCAAGCTGGCCAGCGCCTCGGCTGTGGTGGGCGAGACGTGCATGCCACCTGCAGCCACGCGGCGCAGCGCAGCCATCAAGGCGTCGGTGTCGGTGCTTTTGTTCAGATAACCCGAAGCGCCCAGCTGAATGCAGCGCACCGCGTACTGCTTTTCCGGGTAGGTGCTGAGCATGAGCACAGGCAGGCCGGGCCAGTCGCGACGCAGGTTTTGCAACACGTCCAGTCCGTCCATGCCGGGCATGGCGATGTCCAGCAGCACCACGTCCAGCCCTTGCGGACCTTGCAGGGCCTGCACCGCGTCCAGCACGCCGGGGCCCGTGTCGGCTTCGGCCACCACCTGCAGACCCGGGTCGTCGGCCAGCACCATCTTCAGGCCTTCGCGCACGATCTTGTGGTCGTCGCCCAGCAGCGCGCGCACGGGGGCATTCATAGCGCGGCCTCCCAGCTTGGCAAGGGCATGGACAGCCGCATGCGGGTGCCCCGACCGAGTTGGCTGTCCACGTCGATCACGCCGCCAAAATGCCGTGCCCGCTCGCGCATGCCCATGATGCCGTAGGCCTGCGCCGATTCAAAAACCTGCGCCTCGGCCCCGCAACCATCGTCTTCCACCGACAGGTGCAGCCAGCCCTGGCGCTCCACAATGTCCACGTCCACCGTGCGGGCGCGGGCGTGGCGCCCCACATTGCTGAGCATTTCCTGAAAGATGCGGAACACCGCCATGGCCATCGGTTCGGGCAAGACGCGTTGCACGTTCACGTCCATGCACCACTTGAGTTCTTGCTCGGCCGACTGCACAAACTCCTGCGCCTGCCACGCCAGGGCGTCCCACAAGCCCTGGTGGTCCAGGATGCTGGGGCGCAGATCGGTGATGATGCGGCCCACATTGACCACCGCGTTCTCGATCAAGCGGCTCATGTTCTGACACTTGCCACGCATCTTCTCGCGCATGGCTTGTGCCTCAACGGCGGCGCGCTGCTCCTGCTCGGACAAGCGCTTGTCCAGCCAGCCCACATCCATCTTGAGCGCCACCAGCAAGCTGCCCAATTCGTCATGCACCTCGCGGGCGATGCGGGTTCGCTCTTCTTCACGCACTGCCTCGGACCAAGCGGCCAGCTCACGCAGTTGCTGCAAGGCGGTTTCGAGCGCCTGGGTGCGCTCGGCCACGCGTTGCTCCAGCTCATTTTTGGCCTGATACAAAGCGTCCTGGGCCTGCTTGCGCTCGGTGATGTCCACAAAGGTGACCACCGCGCCGCGCACCTGGCCTTGGTCAAACACCGGGTAGCTCGAATACTCCACCGGGAAGCTGCTGCCATCTGCGCGCCAGAACACCTCGCTGTCGATGCGGCAAGGCTGGCCTTGGCGAAAGGCGTTGTAGATCGGACAGTCGTCCAACGGGTAGTGCGTGCCATCCCCGTGCGAGTGGTGGGTGAGCACATGCATGTTCTGGCCCAGCACCTGCTCGGGTTCCATGCCGATCATGCGGGCCCCGGCCGGGTTGATGAAGACGCACAGGCCGTCCAGATCGACCCCGAAAACCCCCTCGCCCGTGGAAGCCAACATCAGGCCCAAGGGGTCGCGCCAGGCTTCGGCCACGCCCATGACGCCGTTGATCGTCGTTTGTGAAGGTGTGTGCGCAAAGTTCATGCGCTTCACATGCAAGCCTTGTGCCATGCGAGCGGCCGCTTCACCTTGAGACTAGGTGACTTTGTCGCCTGGGGCAACCCCCGCATGCGGGCCTGGACGCGACAATAGGGTCAGAAATGATGTTTTGACTGCTGATTGGATGGCCATGACCCCGGTACCCACTGCGCTGCTGCAAGGCGCTTCGAACTTTCGCGATGTAGGCGGCTACCGCAACGCCGACGGCCGCCGCGTGCGGCGCGGCCAGGTGTTCCGCTCCGACCATCTGGCGGGATTGACGGACGAAGACCGGGTGCGCCTGCAATCGCTGGGCATAGCCCACAGCCTGGACTTTCGCGGGGCAGCCGAGTGCGCGGCCACGCCCTACGCGCTTGCGGGCGTGCAGCGCGTGGCGCTCACCATCGAGCCCACCGTGATCGCCCGACTGCAGGCCCTGGTGGCGCAAGGCGTGGTGCCCACCACCGAGGAAACCGTGGACCTGATGCGCGAGACCTACCGCGATTTCGTGAACCACAACGCCGCCACCTTTGGCCGGTTTTTGAAGCACCTGCTGGAGCAGCCCACACCGCAGGTATTTCATTGCACCGCAGGCAAGGACCGCACGGGTTTTGCCGCGGCGCTGTTGCTATCAGCCCTGGGCGTGGACCGCCCCACCATCGAGCGTGACTACCTGCTCACCAACCAGCTCTACAAGCGCGACGCCCGCATGGAGGGCCAGGGCCACCCGCATGTGATGAAAGTGCTGTGGCAAGTGCAGCCCGAGTTTTTACATGCCGCCTTTGAGGTCGTGGATGCACAGCATGGCGGCATGCGCGACTACCTGCACGGGGCCATTGGCCTGAGCCCGCAGGAGTTGGCGGAGCTCAATCGGATGCTGCTGGAAGCCTGATCAGGCCGCTTCTTTGTAGAAGAAGCCCCCATGCACATTGCGCGGGGCCAGCGGAGCCACGGCGCGGCCGATCGCGCCGATGTGGTCGGGCGTGGTGCCGCAGCAGCCACCCACGATGTTGACCAAGCCTTCGGCCGCGAACTCGTGCAGCAAACGGCTGGTGACTTCGGGCGTTTCGTCAAAGCCGGTGTCGCTCATGGGGTTGGGCAGGCCGGCGTTGGGGTAGCAACTGATGAAGGTGTCACCCGCCACCTTGTTCAATTCTTGAATGTAGGGGCGCATCAGCGTCGCGCCCAGGGCGCAGTTCAGGCCAATGGCCAAGGGCTGCGCATGGCGCACGCTGTGCCAAAACGCGGTCACGGTCTGGCCGCTCAGGATGCGGCCCGAGGCGTCGGTCACGGTGCCGCTGATGATGAGGGGCAAGCGCTCGCCGCTGGCCTCGAAAAATTCTTCAATCGCAAACAGCGCGGCCTTGGCGTTGAGCGTGTCGAAAATCGTCTCGACCAGCAGCACGTCCGAGCCGCCTTCGACCAGGGCTTCGACCTGCTCGTAATACGCTGCGCGCAACTCTTCAAAGTTCACGTTGCGCGCGCCTGCGTCGTTCACGTCGGGGCTGATGCTGGCGGTCTTGGGCGTGGGGCCCAAGGCGCCCACCACAAAGCGGGGCTTGTCGGGGGTGGAAAACTTGTCGCAGGCAGCACGGGCTAATTTGGCAGACTGCAGGTTCATCTCGCGGGCCAGGTGCTGCATGTCGTAGTCGGCCTGGGCAATGGTCGTGGCACCAAAGGTGTTGGTCTCGATCAGGTCGACCCCGGCGGCCAAGTAGCCTTCGTGGATGTCGCTGATCACGTCGGGACGCGTCAGGCTCAGCAGCTCGTTGTTGCCCTTGACGTCTTTGGGGAAGTCCTTGAAGCGCTCGCCCCGGTAGTCGGCCTCGGACAGTTTGAAGCGCTGGATCATGGTGCCCATGGCCCCGTCGAGGATGGCAATGCGTGTGTTCAGGATCTCGGGCAGGGCTTGGGCGCGGGTGTAAGCAAGGGTTTTCATATCCGTATTGTAAAAGTCAGCCACCGTTACATGGGGTCAAGGGGCTGGCGTCACCATTTCAAATGCAAAGGCCGCCCCTTGCACCGTCACCTTGACCGCACGCACATCCGATGCGCCAGGCACGATCAAGCGGGTCACGTTGGTCAAGGGCTTTTTGTCCAACTGAAAGGGCTGGTCGATTTTGAACTGGTGGCTGTCGCCGTGCACCACCAACACCGGCTTGCCCCAGCGACGGGCCAAAGGCAACAAGGTGTCGGCCATGCTTTTGCGAAAACCCGACCAAGGGGGAAAGTCTTCCCACGCGGACCTGGTTTCGAACACATCGGCCTGAAAGGCCAACACCAGCGCACTGGCCTGCCGCTGGTGCGCCTGCTCAAAAGTGGCCTCTATCCAGGCGACATTGGCCGCATCGCGCTCAAAGAACTCCTGCACGGCGGCGGGATCGCGGGTTTCAAAGTTGTTGTTACTGCCCACCATGTGGAGCGTGGCAAACAGCGTGCCTTGGTGCATCCAACGTTGGTTTTCAACGTAGCGCCCATGGGTGGGCATCACATCGGACTGGTTTTGCAATGCCAAGGGCTGCTGGCCCAATGAGCGCCCCGGTGTGTAAAAGCGTTGGCGCAAAGCCGCAAGGCGCTCCAATGGATCGTATGGGCCATTGTTGGCCCGATGGCAATCGGTCCACTCGTTGTCACCAGGGGTGTACACCACCGCGCCTTTGAAGCGCTGAAAATGCGCGAGCTGATGGGCAAACTCCTCGTCGCTGCACAAGGTTGAGCCCGACTTGAAGTCCCCCACATGGATAGAGAAGTCTGAATTCAGGGTGTTGATGCGATCAATCAAGGTGCGGTAAGGGCCATAGGCCTTGTCGGGCGAACCGTAAGGCAAGTCTCCCAAGGCCACAAATGAAAACCCCTGCTGGGCCTGCGCCGGTGCCACAGAAAGAACCTGCACCAGTGCCCAAGCCGTGCACAGCCATAAACGCTTCAACATGATTTTTCTCGCTTGGGCAGTGTCAACTGGCATTCGCATGAACATCCCTCCCCCACGAAGCGCATGGCGCTGCAGGTGTTCAGGATCTCGGGCAAGGCCTGAGCTCGGGTGCAGGTCAGGGGCATCATTGGGCGTCGGCTGAAAAAACAAGGGCTTGCGGTGTCTGGCGTTTGGCTTGCCAGGCTTGCAGGGCCTGAGCACGCGTGGCACCCGGGTGCTGCGCAAAATAGTCGCGGATGTGCTGGTTGAACTGGAATTGTCGTTGAATCGGGGCCGCGCCCTGCGTGCAGCTGTCCCGGTACACCACCAAAGCCTGCGCCAGCGTGCGGCCTTCAGGGTTTTTGAACAGATCACGCAGCGCCTGGTTGAAGCGAAAAGCGGGGCTGGTGTGCGCCACAAAAAAACCGCGCAATGCCGCGTTCAGCCGCCAGCCAGGACCGATCACGGTTTGCGGTGTGAGGCTGCCGGGCATGGCGTCATGGACAGCCGTGGCAGCGGGCGCACGCCAGGCGGGCAAGGGCTGCCCCGACAAACCGGCCCGCACGCGCGCCGTCAGGTCTTGCTTGCTGCCGCCCGTGGGCCAGTTTTGGGCGCTGCAAAAGTCTTGCAGTTCTTTTTTAAGCCAGTACCAGGCGCTGAACTCTTCAGGGCGCAAGTCCGGCGTGAGCAGGGGTCGGTTCATGGGTGAAATTTTAAGGACGAGCGATACAAGCCCTTCAGCACCAAGCCCCCGAAACCGGGGAGTTTCGGGGGCTGAGCAGGCGCCGATCACACCAAGTCAAAACGGTCCAGGTTCATGACCTTGTTCCAGACAGCCACGAAGTCCTTGACGAACTTGCCTTGGTTGTCGTCTTGGGCATACACCTCGCACAAAGCGCGCAGCTGCGAATTGGAACCGAACACCAGGTCGACGCGGGTGCCGGTCCATTGGATGGCACCGGTCTTGCGGCAACGGGCTTGAAACTCCGACTCGGCTGGCGATGTGGGCATCCAGGCGACGCCCATGTCGGTGATGTTGACGAAGAAGTCGTTGCTCAGCTGGCCCACGCGATCGGTGAACACGCCGTGCTTGGAGCCCCCGGTGTTGGCCCCCAGGACGCGCAACCCACCCACCAACACCGTCATCTCAGGCGCGCTCAGGGTCAGCAACTGGGCTTTGTCAACCAGCATCTCTTCGGCCGACACAGTGAAGGCCTTCTTTTGGTAGTTGCGGAAACCATCGGCTTGCGGCTCCAGCACGTCAAAAGACTCGGCGTCGGTTTGCTCGGCGCTGGCGTCGGTGCGGCCGGGCGTGAAAGGCACTGTCACGTCAAAGCCAGCGGCCTGGGCAGCCGACTCAACAGCGGCGCAGCCCCCCAGCACGATCAGGTCGGCCAGAGAGACTTGCTTGCCACCTTTGGCGTTGAAGGCCGCTTGCACGCCTTCGAGGGCCGCCAAGACCTTGGCCAGTTGGGCAGGTTGGTTGGCTTCCCAGTCTTTCTGGGGGGCCAAACGCACGCGGGCACCGTTGGCACCGCCGCGCTTGTCCGAGCCGCGGAAGGTGCTGGCCGAAGCCCAGGCTGTGCCCACCAATTCGCTCACGCTCAAGCCGCTGGCCAGGATGCTGGCCTTGAGGGCAGCGATGTCGGCAGCGTCAATGGGCGCGCCTTTGGCGGCGGGCACGGGGTCTTGCCAGATCAGATCTTCGGCAGGCACTTCTGGGCCCAGGTAGTTGACCTTGGGGCCCATGTCGCGGTGGGTCAGCTTGAACCAGGCGCGGGCATAGGCGTCGGCAAATTCCTCGGGGTGGTTCAGGAAGTGACGCGAGACTTTTTCGTAGTCCGGGTCCATGCGCATGGCCAAGTCGGCTGTGGTCATCATGGGCGGGTGCTTCTTGCTTGGGTCGTGTGCGTCAGCGACCATGTCCTCGGGTGCCACGTTTTTCGCACGCCACTGGATGGCACCTGCGGCAGTGGTCATTTGCTCCCACTCGTACTTGAACAGCACTTTCAGGTAGCCCATGTCCCAAGTGGTGGGGTTGGGTTTCCAGGCGCCATCGAAGCCGCTGGTGGTGGTGTCGGCACCCTTGCCCGTGCCGTGCTGGTTGATCCAGCCAAAGCCCATTTCGTGCATGGGCGCGCCTTCAGGCTCTGGGCCGACCAGGGCCGCGTCGCCCGCGCCGTGCATCTTGCCGAAGGTGTGACCGCCGGCCACCAAGGCCACGGTTTCGTAGTCGTTCATGGCCATGCGGGCGAAGGTCTCGCGCACATCGTGTGCCGACAGCTTGGGATCAGGGTTGCCGTCCGGGCCTTGTGGGTTGACGTAGATCAAGCCCATCTGCACAGCTGCCAAGGGGTTGGCCAGCTCACGCTTGCCGCTGTAGCGGCTGTTTTCCTTGTCGCTGGTGGCCAGCCACTCTTTTTCTGCGCCCCAGAAAATGTCTTCTTCGGGTGCCCAGATGTCGGGGCGACCGCCGCCGAAGCCAAAGGTCTTGAAGCCCATGGTTTCCATGGCCACGTTGCCGCACAGGATGAACAGGTCAGCCCAGGAAATCTTGTTGCCGTATTTCTTTTTGATGGGCCACAGCAGGCGGCGGCCTTTGTCCAGGTTGCCGTTGTCAGGCCAGCTGTTGACGGGGGCAAAACGCTGGTTGCCGGTGCTGGCACCGCCACGGCCGTCGGCCGTGCGGTAGGTGCCCGCCGCGTGCCAAGCCA
The DNA here is from genome assembly GCF_017848645.1 of Limnohabitans sp. Taxonomy (GTDB): domain Bacteria; phylum Pseudomonadota; class Gammaproteobacteria; order Burkholderiales; family Burkholderiaceae_C; genus Limnohabitans_A. The sequence goes on from NZ_JAFEIF010000021.1 coordinate 36,096, forward strand.
AGCGGATGAACAAACCACCGTAGTGACCCCAGTCGGCGGGCCACCAGTCTTGGCTGTCGGTCATCAGATCGGCCAGGTCTTTTTTGAGCGCGGCGAAGTCGAGCTTGGCAAACTCTTTGCGGTAGTCGTAGTCGGCGTCCATGGGGTTGGACACTGGCTGGTGCTGGTGCAAGATGGCCAGATTCAACTGATTGGGCCACCAATCGGCATTGGAGCGGGCGCCTTGCTTGGCGCGTGCGCCGGCGGCGGCATGGAACGGGCATTGGGATGTGGCGGGTGCGGTCATGTCGTACTCCTGGTTGGAAAATCCATTCAATCAGAAGAAGCATCCGCGTGTTTGTGAAGGTCATTGCACCCTTCAAGGGGTCCTATGCCTGCGGCATCACTGTGCATGTGCTCATTCTGAAAGATGAGCATTCAGTTTAAGAACCCGCGGGCCATTTGGCCAATCGATTGAATCAATGTTGTCGATAGTCAAATGCACGGCATCAGCGCAGGACAAACGCTTGAAATGCGGGTACAGCGACTCGGTGCCTAGCTCGCATTGCCCTGCCACGCGCGCGGATCCACGGACCTCAGACCGCACTGCCCACCCGGTAAAAGTGCTTGGCATAAATCATCCAGCGGCCTTCGTGCAGCATCAGGTTCAGGTGGTCTTCCATGATGTGGTCAAACAAACGCAGCCGTACTTTGACCAGCGCCATGGTGGGCGACAGCACATCGAGCAGCAGGATCTGCTCGTCACGCGGGCAAGCGCCCGAAGCAGGCGATAGACGGCCTTGCACCATCTCGCGGTACAGGGCAAAAGGGCGCACCACCAACTGACCGTCTTGCTGCGAATACAGCACGCAGTCTTTGTGAAACACCCGGTCAAACAGGGCCATGTCCTGGGTTTGCAGGACTTCAAAATACTCGGCCAAAAAGGCGCGCAGGTCGTCGATGAGCATGGGGGGTTCCTTGTTAAACTTTGAAAGCCTTGTGGCACAGCGGCCGCAAGGCTTGCCAGTCTAGGCAGCGCAGGCTGCCGCTGACCTCCATCTTTTTCGAGCATTGAGCGAATTCCATTGACATGACCGGCCGCGCCCCGCCCCTGCCTGCTTTGCGCGCCTTTGCCGCCTGGGTGCGGCTGGGCTCGGTGAATGCCGCTGCCGAAGAACTCCAGCTGACGCCTGGCGCCGTCAGCCACCAGATCCGGGCACTCGAAGAATTTTTGAGCGTGCCCCTGATCGAGCGCAACGGCCGCCGCTGGGCACTGACCGACACGGGCCGGATTTACGGCTACCAGGTGCGCCAAGCCCTGCAAGACATCGTGGACGTGACCGAACGTGTGCGCAGCCAGCGGCCCGCTCAGGACCACACCCAGGACCTTCGTGTGGCGGTGCTGCCCTCGTTTGCCAACGGCTGGTTGTTGCCCAGACTGGCCGACTTCACCCGCTGGCACCCGCAGGTACGGCTGCAACTGCACGGCTCGATGGACTATGTGGACCTCAGCGAAGGACAAGTGGACTGCGCAATCCGCTTTGGCCATGGCCGCTGGCCCGAAGCCGAAGTGCGCCCCCTGATGGGCGACAGCTTGCTGCTGCTGGCCGCGCCCTCTTTGCTGGGGCCCGAGCCCCCGCAAACCCTGCAACAGCTGCTGCAACTGCCTTTGCTGCACGCCAGTGAAAACTGGGCCACCTGGCTGGCCGATGTGCCCGAAGCCCACAGCGGCGTGCAGCGGCCCGCCAGCCACATGAGCTTCACCGACTCCACCCATCTGCTCGAAGCCACCCGCTTGGGGATGGGCCTGGCCCTCAGCCGCCGCTCGATTGCCGATCAGCTGCTGCAACGGCGCGAACTGGTGCAGGCCCATGCCCACGAATGCCCGCATGCGTCGGCCTATTACCTGCTGCTACCCCAAGTCAGCGGAAAGCACCCGACCCGAGATGCCTTTGCCGACTGGCTGCAAGGCGCTTGTGCGCGCTTTGCCCAGCGCCATGCGCTGCCCACAGGCGTGCTGAACGGCGGCTGAGCCGCTTGCGTTTCAAAAGCCTCAAGCTTGGCGGTAACGCGCAAAACCCGAAGCCCGCAGCTGACACGCCGGGCACCGGCAGCAGCCATAGCCCCAGTCGTGGCGATGCGTGCGCTCGCCCAGGTAACAGGTGTGGCTGTGCTCCACGATCAAGTCCACCAGCGCCTGCCCACCGCCCTGGGGCTGGGCCTTTTGACCCAGGTCGTGCGCCAATTGCCAGGTTTGGGCTTTGTCGATCCACATGAGCGGCGTCTCGATCAGCAGTTTGCGGTCCATGCCCAGCGACAGGGCCACCTGCATGGCCTTCATGGTGTCGTCGCGGCAGTCGGGGTAGCCCGAAAAATCGGTCTCGCACACGCCCGTGACGATGACCTGCAAGCCCCGGCGGTAAGCCAGCGCCGCCGCCAAGGTGAGAAACAGCAGGTTACGCCCGGGCACAAAGGTATTGGGCAGGCCCGAGCTTTCCATCTCGATGGCGGTGTCGCGGGTCAATGAGGTTTCGCTGATCTGGCCGAGGATGCCAGCGTCCAGCAAATGGTCTTCGCCCATCTTGGGGGCCCATTGCGGGAACTTTGCCTTGATGGCGGACAGCACGTTCAGGCGGGCGTCCAGCTCGACTTTGTGGCGCTGGCCGTAGTCAAAAGCCAGGGTTTCAACACGGTCGTAACGGCTCAAGGCGTGGGCCAGGCAGGTGGTGGAGTCCTGACCACCGGAAAACAGGACAAGGGCGGAGGTGTGCATGGGCTGGGATGGTAACGCTTGGGTCTCTGGGGAGGCTGTCAGCGTTGGGGCGTGTCAAGAGAGTGGCGCGTTTGAAGTGTGCGCTTGGAAAGCAGCGGTTGAGGGGCGCGTTTGGAAGGGGCCGGCGGCGGGCTCCTCATGAGGCGGGGGTACGCCAAAATCGTCGCCCGCCGCCGGCCCCTTCCAAACGCTGGTGGTGGTCGTCAGTTTTGCTGGCCGTGAATGCACGCCATGCTGGTGACAAACGCTTTTTTGCAGGCATCAAACGCTAACCGTGAGCGTACTGGCCGCGCAGCCCATGGTCTC
>NZ_JAFEIF010000023.1 GCF_017848645.1 Limnohabitans sp.
ATCTGCAATTGAAGTGGCGCAGATTGCGCGGGCAAATGCGCCTGGCCGTCCGGTATTTGCGTTGTTTTTGGTGGGCCCGCCGTCAATTTGTCGGCATTGACCCGCAGCAGTTCTGAGTCAACGCGGCCAAAGACGCCGACCCAACAGCTCCAGTTTGTTGAGGATCAATGGCAACCAGCGGGTGCGGTAGGCATTGAACTTGTAGGGCTTGCGCACGGTGGGATCGACCGTGTCGACAAAATCCTCGGCAAAGGGGTACACACTCAAATTCCTTTGGGCGAATGCCGCTGACGCCTGCTCGCTCATGTCCCGGAAAGACTTGACCTGGTTGCCCGCCATCTTGACCGCCAGTTTGGCCCCCAAAGTGAGCACGCGACCGCGGTAAGCGGGCTCTTCGGGAACATAAAAAACCCAAGGCTCGGCCACCTGAACCATGTCGCCAAAGAGCTGGTCTGCCAGGGCCCCATTGGCCTCTTCCGATCCTGCAAACCGCCAGCCACTTTGACGCAAACGCGCCACATGCAGCACCGCGATATCGGCGTACTTCTGAGGCACTTTGCCCGATTCTTGCGGATCGGCAGACCAGCGGTAACAGCGCAGGCCGGCATCGGGCTGGTAGCGCTGCTGAAAATAAGCTCTTTTGCTGCCCTTCATGAACAAGGGGCTGATGAACACCGTTGTCGGGCTTTCCGCGAAAACTTGGTCAATTTTGAACAGGTCTTCTTGGGCAAAAGGCCGGACCACCTGCAAATCGTCTTGCAGCATCAGCAGGTAATCGGCCTGCGTCGCGTCCAACGCGGCTTGCATGTTGTTGTAATAGCCCCCATGGCGGTCATCTCCCGCTGACTTCATGTGACGAACGTGCTCACCGAGGCTTTGCAAATAAGCCACGGTGCCGGGCTCATCACTGCCATCGTCGAAGACTGTGAAGCGCACCCCGGGCAAATTGCGCCGCAGTGATTCGACGCAATTTTTCAGATAGTCCCCACGGTTGTAGGAAAAAATGGCGACGTCCAGGCTCGGCGGTGTCATGTCGGCAAACCGTTCGTGTTCAGGCCCATGGCCTTCAAAAATTCAAGCATGTCCTTGCGCTCCTGCGCTTCAGAGTAAGTCTCGGCCAAGGTCCGGATGGCGGACAAAGGCAGCTCAAACTGTTCGGCTTGGTCGATGGCCTGCACTTTGTCCAGGACCCGCTGGGCAAATCCTGCAACGTCACCAGAGGCCACTTCCTCGAAAATTTCGGGCAACCAGTACTCCTTGGCACCCTGCCCGGTGTAACCAATGACTTGGTTACCACTCAAAGCCGCTTCCAATGGTGGCAAGGGGCAACCTTCAAAATGACTGAACGCCATGAAAATTTTTGACCGCTTGAGCAAAGCAGCGACCTGCACTTCGTTCAAGCCATCGATGGGCACAATGCGCCAATGCGCAGGCAAATGGTGGCGCAGAAAAAACAAGACTTTGGACGAATGGTCAGCCAACTTGCGCGGCATGTAAGTGATGATGTTTTCCTTGGCCGTGTCGGGCCAAAAGCGCTGCGCGTCTACCGAATAATGAACGCGCAGTATCTTGTGCTCAGCCCCAGGAAACGCCAGCGCCACGCAGCGGCTGGCATCATCTGAAATGGTCAAAATACACCGCGCTGATTGGTAGGCCCGATCGAGGTCTGCAGGTCGACCCTTGGTGATGTAGTAGCCGTTTTGCACATAGATGGCGTAGCTCACCCCCATGTCCGCCAATTGGGTGCCGTATTTCCGAGCCCACAGCTCGGGAATCACCACCATGTGTCTTTGGGCATCAAACACCCCAGTGACGCCGGAAAAAGACGGTTTGCCCATCCATCTGAGTTTGAAAAATGCCCTTTTCAATGGCACCTGCGCATCAAACCACTGGACACGGAAAAACCAGGTGTTGGGGTGCATCACCGCAGCGGACAGCCCACGCGACTGCCCCAGCTGATGCATCAATTGAGCCTGTCTGTAAATGACTTTGACACCACCTATGGCTTTTTTGATGGCAGGACACAAAAAAATCAATTCCACGCTCGCCCCTTTTTTTCTTGAGTGCCCGAGATGATCAGCCCCAAGAGCATCACCGACATGGCGCAGAAAAAGTACCGAAAGGCATTGCGCCCCAACGCATTGACCGTCAGACTGAACTCAAAATAAAGCGCCACCAGCAGCATGCCCAACAAGGCATAGGCGAAGGTCTGCAGCCCCTGCTTTTGATAAAGCCAAAAGCCGACAAACACCCCCCCATACAAAGCCAGCACCGACAGCACACCGACCAAGCCGGACACCGCCGCATAGTGCAGCAGGTCATTTTCAAAAACAGGCGCAATCCCGACAGGCACATTGAAGGGTTTCAAATGTTCTGCCAGCATGCTCAATGCGCCCTCTCCGGACCAACCCAGAATGGGTCGCTGCGCAAACAGCTTCAGGGCATACGACCACAACTCTAGGCGAATGCTGACCGACCAATCGGTCACCTGCCCGGTCTCAAACCAGAGATGGGCCTTGCCCCAGATGCCATCAAGCCGATCCCGAACCAACTCCTCGGGTGCCAACCACACCCCCTTGGCCACCAAGACCGAGATCAACACCACCCCCAGGAGTCGCCAAAGAACCGGTTTGTCTGCCGTAACGCGCCACATAAACACCAACAGGACCATGATGATCGACAACCAGCCCCCCTTGGAGCCGCTGAGCAAAGAGGCCCACACACCCATGGCGGCACCGCAAGTCAAATAAACCCGCATCCACAGCTGATTTTTGGCTGGCTCGAAATACAACAAACCAAACAAGGCAATGCAGGCCAACACCACCGACAGATCTCCAAAAATGATCGGATGGCTCATGGCACCCATGGCACGTCCCGTCAAGAGCACCAGGCTTTCATAACTGGCAAATGCGCCGGCCAGCACCGCTGCAGTGGCCGCGCCCATCCACAAAACGACAGGCTGCAAGCGTGCTTTGAGCACGCCATGCAACATCAAGGGGGCCAACAAAAAGGGAATGAACGCCTCGTAATAGCCAAGCTTGTAGTCGTACCAAATGCCCAGGAAAAAGCCGATCCCTACAAAAATGGCAACACCCAGGGCCATGATGCGCACCGCAGGCCTGCCCCAGACCTGAGCCAGGTCAGTGCGCAAGTCCTGGCAGGACCACAAACCCATGCCAGCCAAACACAGGGCCAACAGCTTGGGGCCACCCGGCATGACCAAGGCCAGCGACAGGCAGGCAAAAACCAGGCCATTGTGAATGCGTTCGCGCCGCGTCAATGAATCCATGTCAATGCTCAGCATGAGGCGTCCAACGCATCAAGCCCATCCACCGACCCCACATGCGGCAAAACCGCTTGGGTGAAAACAACAACGCCCGCAGTGGCAATGCCAAGCCGGTGCTCCACAGCAAACGGCGTCGCTGGATCAGGGCCTGTGCGAGCGTGCCGTGTTTTTGCTCAAAAATGAGTTTGGACTGGGCATGGTGGAATCCGCGCACGTATTCACTTTTCCAGGGTGCTTGCCCCTTCACGGAGCCCCGCGAGCGGTGCAAAGCTGTGATGGACGGCACCACCACCATGGGCAAGCGTGCCTTGAAGAGACGCAGACACAGGTCATCGTCTTCGTAATAGAGGAAAAAGTTTTCGTCAAAAAATTCAACAGGGGCGAAACGATCCATGCGAAACAACATGGCCGCGCCACACACAAAACCGACACACGCTGGGCCATCGGCAGCCGGCCCCCGGGAGTTCCACAAAGTATGTGGCCAGCGGTAATTGACCTCGGCTTGCCCTCTGGCTCCCACCAGTTGGGGTGCCAGCAGCGCAGCTTCAGGCATCTCATGCGCCACGTCCATCAGCGACAGCAAGGCCTGTGTTGTGATTTCACAGTCGGGGTTGAGCAAAAAAGCAAACGGCGTGCTGACCCGTTCCAGGGCCCGGTTGTTGGCAGCGCCAAAGCCCAAATTCACCGGGTGCGACAACACCTGGGCCTGAGGCCACAAGGCACGGGCCTGCTCGGGCGTGCCATCGTTGCTGGCATTGTCCGAAATGATGACGTGTGGGCAGTGCTGCAACAGGGCATTCAAGCCGGCCAGGCAATGGGCGCTGTGGTGGGTCACCACGACCACAGTCACAGAGTCCAGACGTGACATGGGCATGTTCAATGCGCCGCCGCCTGAATCTGCGCGTCGGGTTTGACCGAGCGCAGCAGCGCCAGCATCTCACCCTCGATGCGCTGCAACGCCGCTTCGGTCTGGCCCTCAAAACGCAGCACCAAGACCGGCGTGGTGTTGGAGGCGCGGATCAAGCCAAAGCCATCGGGCCAGTCCACGCGCAAGCCGTCGATGTCGCACACTTGGGCCGGCGCACTGAAGGCGCTGGCGGCTTGGGCTTGCAAGGCACGGGTCACGTTGTGGGGCTCGCCCTCGGCACAGGCCACGTTCAGCTCGGGCGTGCTGAAGCTGGTGGGCAAAGCGTTGAGCACCGCGTTGGCGTCGGGGGACTTGCTCACAATTTCGAGCAAACGGCAGCCTGCATAGGTGCCGTCGTCAAATCCGTACCAACGCTCCTTGAAGAAGATGTGCCCGCTCATCTCGCCGCCCAAGGGGGCTTGGCCGCCTGCGGCCTCAATGGCTCGCATCTGGGCCTTGATGAGCGAGTGGCCGGTTTTGTACATCAGGGCTTTGCCGCCAGCCGCTTCGATGGCCGGCGCCAGGCGTTGCGAGCACTTCACGTCAAACAAGATGGTGCCGCCAGGCACGCGGCTGAGCACGTCCTGGGCAAACAGTTGCATCTGGCGGTCGGGGTAGATGTTGTTGCCATCTTTCGTGACGATGCCCAGGCGGTCGCCGTCGCCGTCAAAGGCCAGGCCCAATTCAGCCCCGCTGGTTTTCAGGGCCTTGATCAGGTCTTGCAGGTTTTCCGGCTTGCTCGGGTCAGGGTGGTGATTCGGAAAATTGCCGTCCACCTCGCTGAACAACTCGATCACCTCGCAACCCAAGGCCCGGAAAATGCCGGGGGCCGAAGCGCCCGCAATGCCGTTGCCCGAGTCGATCACGATTTTCATGGGGCGCGCCAACTGAATATCGCCCACGATGCGCTGCGTGTAATCGGCCAGCACGTCCAGCTGCGTGACGCTGCCGCCTGATTGCAACTGCCAAGTCTCGGCTTCCATCATCTGGCGCAGGGCCTGGATTTCATCGCCATAAATGGCGCGACCGCCCAAGACCATCTTGAAGCCGTTGTAATCCTTGGGGTTGTGGCTGCCCGTGACCTGGATGCCGCTTTGGCACGCGGTGCTGGCCGCAAAGTAGAGCATGGGCGTGGTGGCCAGGCCGATGTCAATGACCCGGATGCCCGCAGCCACCAAACCGCGAATCAGCGCTGCTGAGAGATTCGGGCCGCTCAGGCGGCCGTCACGCCCCACGGCCACCGTGCTTTGACCTTGGGCCAGCGCGTGCGTGCCAAAGGCCTTGCCCAGGCCCTCAGCCACTTGCTCGTTCAGCGTCGAGGGCACCACGCCGCGGATGTCGTAGGCTTTGAAGATGGAGGGGGTGATTTGCATGCGCTGTGCCTGTCCAAAAGCCGCTGGGGCCAGGTTGATTCTTAAAACAAGATTGTAGGCGGGCCGCGCTACCATCCACCCTGTCCACCATGATTATCAAAGGTCAAGCATGTCCCCCTTGAGCACCCTTCGCATCGACAGCCCCTTGGGTCCGATCACGCTGGCGGCCAGTGCCCAAGGTCTGTGCGGCCTGTGGTTTGACGACCAAAAACACGGCCCGAGCCCAGCCCAGCGCCAGCAGTGGGCAAGCGATGCGTCCCATCCGGTGCTGCAAAGCGCAGCAGCCCAGGTGCTGGCCTATTGGGGTGGGCAGACCCTCCCATGGGAAGGCCCCCTGGACCTGTCGGCCGGGACCCCGTTTCAGCAATCGGTCTGGCAGGCCCTGATGCGCATCCCCTCAGGCCAAAGCCAGAGTTATGGCGAGTTGGCCAGGCTGTTGGCCCGGCCTCAGGCGGTGCGGGCCGTGGGCGCGGCCGTGGGGCGAAATCCGGTGAGTATCATCGTGCCTTGCCACCGCGTCCTGGGTGCCGGTGGCCAACTCACGGGCTACGCAGGCGGGCTGTGGCGCAAACAAGCGTTGCTGCAGCTGGAAGGCCATCCCGGTATCTGACTTTTTCTCCATGCATGCTTCTCCCGCCAAAGGCTGGCTGGCCGACTTTCTGATCCTGGCCGCCATTTGGGGCTCGTCCTTTTTGTTCATGCGCTTGGCCGCCGTTGAGTTGGGGCCGCTGCCCACGGCCGCCATCCGGGTGGCCATTGCGGCGACTTTTTTGCTGCCGATCATGTTGGCCAAAGGCCACTGGGCGCAATTGCGCCAGCACTGGAAGCCGGTGCTGTTTGTTGGCGCGCTCAACAGCGGCATTCCGTTTGCGTTGTATTCGTTTGCGGTGCTGCACATCACCACCGGCTTTTCCTCCATCCTGAATGCCACGGTGCCCTTGTTTGGCGCGGTCGTCGCCTGGCTTTGGCTGGGGGACAGGCCTACCCTCTCACGCACGGTGGGGCTGGCCATCGGCTTCGGTGGCGTGGTGTTGCTGGCCGGGGGCCAAGCGAGCTTCAAGCCCAACGACTCGGGCATTGCCCCGGCCTGGGCGGTGGCCGCTTGTCTGGCCGCGACCACCTGTTATGCCTTGGCCGCGAGTTTCACCAAGAAGCACATCCCCAGCCTGCCACCGCTGGTCACCGCCACCGGCAGCCAGATCGGGGCCACCCTGGTCCTGGCCTTGCCCGCGCTGTGGTATCGCCCTGATCACTGGCCCAGCACCTCGGTCTGGTGGTCCTTGCTGGTGGTGGGGGTGCTGTGCACCGGGGTGGCCTACATCCTGTACTTCAAGCTGATCGAGAACTCCGGGCCCGCGCGGGCGCTGACAGTCACCTTCTTGGTGCCGGTGTTTGCCATTGCTTACGGCGTGCTGTTTTTGGGCGAAAGCGTGACGGCCTGGATGCTGCTGTGCGGCGCGGTGATTTTGCTCGGGACCTCTTTGTCCAGCGGCTTGATCAAACTGCCGGGGCGGTGACACGTGGGTGAATGTGAACCCGCTGCTCACGCTGGACCACATCCCTGGCCCTGAGCTGCCCACAGCCGCCGTCCACGTCTTGCCCGGCTGACTGGCGCAGCTTGGTCAGCACACCGCGCTGGTGCAGGGTGCGGGCGATCTCGGCAGCGCGCTCCCAGCTGGGGCGGGCGAATGGCAAATCGGGCACGGCGTTGTAGGGGATCATGTTCATCAGCGCGTATTTGCCCTTGAGCAAACGCACGATGCCCTCGATTTCTTCGGCACTGTCGTTCACGCCCTCGATCAGCGCCCACTGGTACTGGATGGGGTAGCCGGTGGCGCGGGCGTACACCTCACCGGCTTCCACCAAATCTTGCGGGTCAAAGCGCGGGGCTCGCGGCAGCAGTTGCGCCCTTAAATCGGCCCGGGTGGTGTGCAGTGACAGCGCCAGCGCGGGCTTGACGCGGCCTTGAGGCAAGCGCTCGAACACCCGCGCATCACCCACCGTGGAAAACACCAAATTCTTATGCCCGATGTTGCCCACCGTGCCCAGCAGGTCGATGGCCTCCATCACCGCATCCAGGTTATGCGCGGGCTCACCCATGCCCATGAACACCACTTTTTTGACGGGCCGGAGCGTGCGGGCCAAGGCGACTTGCGCCACGATCTCGGCGCTGCCCACCTGCCGAATCAAACCTTCGCGCCCCGTCATGCAAAACACGCAGCCCACCGCACAGCCCACTTGAGACGACACACACAAGCCATCTCGCGGCAAGAGCACGCTTTCCACCGTCTGCCCATCTTGCAGGCCGACCAGCAAGCGGGCGGAGCCGTCTTGGCCCGGGTGCTGCTCACGCAGCGTGGCCAGGCCGGTCAGCGTTTGGGTGAGCGCGGGCAGCGCCTCGCGCACGGCGGTGGGCATGAAACTCGCCAAAGGCCTGCGGCCACTGTCCTGCGCTTTGGCTTGGGCCCACAGGCGCAACACGCGCTGCTCGTGCAAGGCGTTTGCCCCCAAGGCGCGCAAGTGGTCGCGGATGTCCTGAACGCTGTGCATGGATTTCATGGATCGGCGATTTTTTAATAGTGTGGCGGAATTTCATCGCGCAGGTTGCGCACCTCGGCGCCGCCACCCGATTCGGGCAGACGATCTCGCATCTGGCGCAGCTCCTGGATCAGCGCATCGATTTGCTGCTGCTGGCGGTAAACCTGCGCATTGAGCTGGTCCAGCAGGTCTTCGGTGAAGCCGGCCTTGATTTCCAGGTCGACCAGGCGGTTTTCTATCGGGGTGGGAATGTCCATGGGCAGTATTGGACATGATTTCCGGCAGGGCTCTGACATCTTTTATAATCCGTTCATCGCCGAGTTATCTGAACTACTTGCAGGGCGATTCATAAAACCTGCTAAAGCGTTCGCCAGGCTCCGGGTTCTCAGGGTCGGCAACGCCGACAAACCCCTGAAACTTTAGGAGCTTTTTTCATGTCCAGCAATTTCCTCTTCACCTCGGAATCCGTCTCCGAAGGCCACCCCGACAAAGTCGCCGACCAGATCTCCGACGCGATCCTCGACGCGATCTTTGAGCAAGACCCCCGCAGCCGCGTGGCCGCCGAAACCCTGACCAACACGGGTCTGGTGGTCCTGGCCGGTGAGATCACCACCAACGCCCACGTCGACTACATCCAGGTCGCCCGTGACACCATCAAGCGCATCGGCTACGACAACACCGACTACGGCATCGACTACAAAGGCTGCGCGGTCATGGTCTGCTACGACAAGCAATCCAACGACATCGCCCAGGGCGTCGACCACGCCTCTGACGACCACCTCAACATCGGTGCGGGCGACCAGGGCCTGATGTTCGGCTACGCCTGCTCTGAAACACCTGAGCTGATGCCTGCGCCCATTTACTACGCCCACCGCCTGGTCGAGCGCCAGGCCCAGCTGCGCAAAGACGGCCGCCTGCCCTTCTTGCGACCTGATGCAAAGAGCCAGGTGACCATGCGCTATGTGGATGGCAAGCCCCACAGCATCGACACCGTGGTGCTCTCCACCCAACACAGCCCCGACCAGTCGGAAACATCGACCAAGATGAAGGCCAGCTTCACCGAAGCCATCATCGAAGAAATCATCAAGCCCGTGCTGCCCAAAGAGTGGCTGCAAGACACCAAGTACCTGATCAACCCCACCGGCCGTTTCGTCATTGGCGGCCCCCAGGGTGACTGCGGCTTGACTGGCCGCAAGATCATCGTGGACACCTACGGTGGCGCTTGCCCCCACGGCGGCGGTGCCTTCAGCGGCAAAGACCCCTCGAAAGTGGACCGCTCGGCCGCTTACGCTGCCCGCTATGTGGCCAAAAACATCGTGGCCGCAGGTCTGGCCACCCAGTGCCAGGTGCAGGTGGCTTACGCGATTGGCGTGGCCCGCCCGATGAACATCACCGTCAACACCGCAGGCACGGGTGTGATCTCGGACGAAAAATTGTCCGCCTTGGTGGCCGAGCACTTTGACCTGCGCCCCAAAGGCATCATCCAGATGCTGGACCTGCTGCGCCCGATCTACAGCAAGACCGCCGCCTACGGGCACTTTGGCCGCGACGAGCCCGACTTCACGTGGGAGCGCACCGACCGCGCCGCTGCGCTGAAGGCGGCGGCTGGCCTGTAAACCTCAAACCGGAGCCAGAGCCCCGTCCGGGGCCACGCCAAAGCCGCTCAAGGCCCCTTGAGCGGCTTTTTTCATGCCCTGGCCGGGGTGCTGGACCATGCCCTGGGCGTTGGGGTGAGGAACAGCACAGACCCGCACCACTGCTTGAAAGGACAATGCGTGCCTTAACTCTCACCACCCCACGCATGTTCCAAGACCGCCTCGATGCTGCCCGCCAACTGAGCCAGGCCCTGCGCCATTACCGGGGTCAAAACCCATTGGTGCTGGCCATTCCCCGGGGTGCAGTTCCCATGGGCGCGGCGATGGCCGAGGCGCTGCAGGGGCAACTGGATGTGGTGCTGGTGCGCAAACTGCGCGCACCGCTTCAACCCGAAGTGGCCATTGGTGCAGTAGACGAAACGGGTCTGGCTTACGTCTCGCCCTACGCGGATCCACTGGACTTGGATCCGGCCTATTTGAAAGATGAAATCCAGCTGCAAATGAAGACCTTGGAGGCCCGACGTCGCCAATACGCCGAAATTCAGATGCCCATTCCGGTTCAAGGCCGCGTGGTCATTGTGGTGGACGATGGCCTGGCCACGGGAGCCACCATGCTGGCGGCGCTCCAAGCCTTGCGCCGACACAAGCCACTGCGCTTGGTGTGCGCCATTCCTGTGGCCAGCCCACATGCGCTGACCAAAATTCAAGCCGTGGCCGACGAGACCGTATGCCTGTCAGCCCCGGAGGACTTCATGGCTGTGGGGCAGTTTTATCGCCAATTTCCGCAAGTCAGCGACGCGCAGGTGCTGGCCACTTTGCGCAGCCAAGCGAGTGCCGCCCCCCACCACTGAATCGGCATCACAGCCCGGGCCAGCGCGGCCATGGCCATCCGCTGATTGGAGGCTTTACAAACGGAAATCGGTCCGCAAACGCTGGTCCAGATCGCTCAGGCTCAAAGACGTCAGATCCAGCACATGCTGCGCGCAAAGGACCTTCAGCACCGACGCATCCAGGTGAGCTAGCAACTCGCCCATGAACGGGTTGGACACGATCAGCGCCAGCTGTTTCATGCGCTGGTTCAATACGGCTTCGCGCAAATGGGCGGCCAAATCCTGTGCAAACGCACTGCGGTGCAACTGTTTGAGATCCGCACGAGGAGCCAATCCGGCACGCCCGGCCAGCGACTGCCCCAGCGGGGCACGCTCGGTCTCACGCGCGGACATGCGGCCCGCAGGGTCGACCCAATCGGTCATCTCCACCAAGGGCTCGGTGAAGGATCTGCGTTCGAACAAACGCGCGTGCGCGCCATTGGCCACCAAAATCCAATGCAGCTGAGCCATGTCCTGTCCTTTTCGTTTTCATCCCGGTCCTGATTTTTTCGCGTTGTGCACCCTGGGTCCATTCACCTGTTGGTCTAAACCTTCAGGTCAAAAAATGGGCTGACAAACCCAGCCCTTGATGCGCATCAAGCGGCCCAAGCGGCCAACGTGCGTCAATGACCGCATGACCGCGCACGCACCCATCTCACCGCCCGAGGCTGCACCCTGCGTTTTTCGCGCACAAGGGCTGAGCAAGGTGTATGGCGAAGGGCCTGCCGCAGTGCACGCGCTTCGCGGGGTGGACCTGTGCATCGCGCCCGGCGAGTTCGTGGTGTTGCTGGGGGCTTCGGGCAGCGGCAAATCGACCTTGCTGAACATTCTGGGGGGCCTGGACAGCGCCACATCGGGCACTGCCCAGTGGACGCACCAAGGCCGCACGCACGAGCTGACCGGGGCCAGCGATGCCGAGCTCACGCGTTACCGGCGCGAACATGTGGGGTTCGTGTTCCAGTTTTACAACCTGATCCCCAGCCTCACGGCCCGAGAAAACGTGGCCTTGGTCACCGACCTGGCCCATGACCCGATGACGCCAGAGGCCGCGCTGGCCTTGGTGGGTCTGGCCGACCGCATGGATCATTTCGCGGCTCAGCTGTCGGGCGGCGAGCAGCAGCGTGTGGCGATTGCCCGGGCGATTGCCAAACGCCCGCAGGTCTTGCTGTGCGACGAGCCCACGGGGGCGTTGGACTGCGCCACCGGCATCGTGGTGTTGCAGGCCCTCGAAAAAGTCAACCGCGAACTGGGTACCACCGCCGTGGTCATCACGCACAACGCGCCGATTGCCGACATGGCCGACCGGGTCATGCGCATGGCCGGTGGCCGCATCGTGGACACGCAGGCGAACCCCCACAAAGTGGCTGCGGCCACGCTGCGCTGGTGAGCCCGCCCATGACAGCCCTGAACACCAAGCTCTGGCGCGACCTGCAAAGCCTGTGGACGCAGGTGCTGACCATTGCGGTGGTGGTGGCCATTGGGGTGGCGGGGTTTGTGGGCATGTTTTCAGTGCACGAGTCGCTGAAAAATGCGCGTGACAACTTCTACCGTGACAACCGCATGGCCGATGTGTTCATCCGCATCCAGCGCGCGCCCCTGCAGCTGCAAGCGCGCTTGCGGGCCCTGCCCGGTGTGGCCGATGTCCAGTTGAACGTGGTGCACGACGCACAACTGGCCCTGCCCGATGCACAAGCCCCCGTCACAGGCCGCTTTGTCGGCCTGGAGCTGGCGCGGGTGCATGCCCAAAGGCAAGGCATCAACGCCTTGACGCTGCGCAGCGGGCGCTGGCCTGAGCCTGGCCGGGCCTTGGAGGCTGTGGTCAACGAGCGCTTTGCCCTAGCGCGGCAATTGCAGCCGGGCGATCAGGTGCAAGCCATTTTGAACGGGCAGCTGCAAACCGTACACCTGGTGGGCACGGTCATCACGCCGGAGTATGTGTTTGCCTCCAGAGGTGGCGCGCCTGACGACAAGAGTTTTGGCGTGTGGTGGATCGACCACCAACGCATGGCCCATGTGTTTGACATGCAAGGCGCCTTCAATCAGTCTTTTTTCCGCGTGCACCAAAGTGCCAACAAACCACAAGTCACAGCGCAGCTCATCACGCAAATCGATGGCTTGCTCTCACCCTATGGCACACGCGGGGCCATGCGCCAGGACCAGCTCATTTCGGCACGCATCGTCAACGATGAACTCTCGCAAATGAAAGTCATGGGGACGGTGCTGCCGGCCATTTTTCTGGCCGTGTCGGTGTTCATCCTGAACGGGGTCATCGGCCGACAAGTGGCCACACAGCGCCAGCAGATGGCCGCGCTCAAGGCGCTGGGCTACCCTGACCGCCGCATTGGTTGGCACTACATGGGCCTGGCCCTGGCCATCTCGGGGCTGGGCTTGCTGGTCGGGCTGCTGCTGAGCCAGTGGATCGGGCGCAGCATGCTGGGTTTGTACGGCGAGGTCTTTCGCTTGGCCCACCTGGACTACACCACCACGCCCTGGCTGGTGGCCGCAGCCATGGCCCTGGTGCTGGCAGCGGCCGCAGCAGGCACTTGGCGCGCCATCCGGGCGGTGGTGCGCCTGCGCCCGGCTGTGGCCATGCAAGCGCCCGCGCCCGATCGTTATCGGCCCAGTCTGATCGAGCGTCTACGCCTGGACCGCCCCGTGGGAGCCGGGGCCTTGATGGTGATCCGGCACATCGAGCGCCGGCCTTGGCGTGCCCTGTTCACCGTGACGGGCATCGCGCTGGCCGTGGCTTTGCAAATCTCGGGGGCCTTCTGGCTGGACGCCATCGATCACATCGTGGATGTGCAATATCGCCAAGTACTGCGCGGCGATGTGGTGGTGCATTTTCAGCAAGCGCTGGCCCCCTCGGTGCAGCAAGACCTGCAGCGCTTGCCCGGCGTGGTGCATGCCGAAGTCCAGCGCAGCGAGGCCGTGCGCTTGCACGCGGGCGGCCGCAACGACGAAGGCGTGCTGCTGGGTCTGGCGCAAGGCGCACGCTTGACGCGCGTCATCGATGCCCATCAAGGGCCTGTGCCCATGCCACCCCACGGGCTGGTGCTGTCTGCTCTGCTGGCCAAACAACTGCGCGTACAGCCGGGTGAACCCATCGAGGTGGAATTTTTGATGGGGCGGCAGCACCGCGCCCATGTTCAGGTCGCGGCCATCGTGCACACCCTGATCGGCAAACAGGCGTTCATGGACCTGGATGCGCTGCACCGCCTGGCGCGCGAAGGCGCAGGCGTGACCGAGGCCAGTTTGCAAGTGGACCCCTTGGCCATGCCGGCCTTTTGGCAAGCAGTCAAGCGGGCCCCGGTCATCGTCTCGGTGCTCGACAAGGCGTCTTCGCTGGCCGGCTTCCAGGAAACGACCTCGCGCAACATGGGCGTCTTCAGCACCGTGCTCAGCTTGTTTGCCGTGGCCATGGCGGTGGGCATTGTGTACAACGCGGCACGCATCAGTCTGTCCGAGCGCGCCTGGGAGCTGGCCAGTTTGCGCGTGCTGGGCATGACGCGTGCCGAGGTGTCTGTTTTGTTGCTGGCCCCCTTGACCGCCGAGCTGCTGCTGGCGCTGCCGCTGGGCGCGGTGTGCGGTTGGGCCCTGGCCTCATGGCTGATGCATTTGATGTCGTCCGAGAACATCGATTTTCCAGTGATCATCGCCCCGGACACCTATGCCTGGGCCGCCCTGATGGTGCTGGCCGCAGGCCTTGTGAGTGCCTTGCTGGTGCGCCGAAAAATTGACCGGCTCGATCTGGTCGCCGTCTTGAAAGTCCGAGAATGATCCGCCCCGCCGACACCCCCACTGACACTTTACCCGTCACACCGCCCTCGCCCACCGCCAAGCCCGCCGGTCGTGCGCACATCTGGCGCTGGCTGGCCTGGAGCGCAGCGGGCCTGCTGGCCCTGACGGCGCTGTGGTGGTCGTTCGCGCCCCGCCCGCTGGCGGTGGATGTGGCCCCGGTCACCCAAGGGCCGTTTGAGCAAAGCATTGAAGAAGATGGCCAACTGCGCCTGAAAGCGCGCTACGGCGTTGCCGTCCCCATGGCCGGGCAGCTGCAAAGGCCCAGTCTGCAAGTGGGTGACCGCGTGGAAAAAAACCAGGTGCTGGCCTGGCTGGCCCCCCTGGCCTCATCGCTGATCGACCCGCGCAACCAAAGCGTGTTGCGCCAACGCGTGGGTCGGGACCAAGCCGCGTTGCAAGCGGCCAACGCCCGTGTGGCGCAGTTGCAAGTCGCCTTGGAACAAGCCCGCCTGCAAGCTCAACGGACCGCGCAACTGGCGCAGCAAAACTTCATCAACGAGGCCGCGCTGGACCAGGCCTTGGGCAATGAGCGCGTTGCAGCGCAGGCGCTGGAGGCTGGGCGCGCCGAGTGGCGAGCTGCCCAGTTCAGCTTGGCCGAGTCGCAAGCGGCCTTGGGCCAAACCACGGCGACTGCCCCCACTGACGCACAAACCGCAGCCACCGCACCCACCGCACCCGACGCACAAAGGCTGATCCCCATCACCAGCCCGATCAGCGGACAAGTCATCCAGCTGCACCTGAGCAGCGCCGGGCCAGTGACAGCGGGACAAGCCTTGCTCGACATCGGCGACGTCACGGCATTGGAGGCGGTGATTGACGTGTTGTCCTCCGACGCCCGGCACATCCCCACGGGTGCGCCCGTGGCCTTGTCGCTCGATGCGCACCAAGCGCCGCTGGCTGGGCGGGTGCGGCGGATCGAACCCACCGCCTTCACCCGGGTGTCGGCCCTGGGCATCGAGGAGCAACGCGTGAACGTGCTGGTGGACCTGTTGCCCGCCAGTCCCGAAGGGGCGCTGGGCCTGGGTGATGGTTTTCGGGTCGAAGCGCGCATCGTCCTGTCGCGCGTCGATCAGGCCCTGCGCGTGCCCAGCGCGGCTTTGGTGCGCGATGGCAAGGACTGGCGTGTCTGGGTGATTCACAACGGGCGCGCCCAATCACGCCAGGTGCTGTTGAAAGACCGCAATGCCGAATTTGGCGTGATTGAACCCGGATCGGTGAAAGCGGGTGAGCGGGTGGTTTTGTACCCGGCCCCGCTGAAAGAAAACCAACGCGTCAAGGCCTCGAAGTGAAGGCCCTTGAACACAGGCCTTGAGCAGGTACTCGGGCTTCAGGTCAGAGCGTTGTGCTGGGGCTCGGCACTGTGGCACACATGCACCTGGGGCAAACGCCCCGCGTGCCACTGGCCGTCCAGCGCCCGCTCGATCTGCGCCGCCAACTGCAGCAACAGGCCATCGTTGGCTTGTTTGGCCTGCGCGTGAATGCCCAAAGGCAAACCATTTTGCTGCGTGGCCATGGGCAGTGAGATGCCGGGTATGCCGCACAAATTGGTCAAGGGTGTGTAGGCGAAATTGCGCCAAAGGTTGGCAAACCAATCGAGCACGCTGGGGTTGTCGCTGGTGGTGAGGTATTCGGTGGTGCCCAGCTTGGGCGTGGGCAAGGCGGTGATGGGCGTGAGCAGGATGTCCCAGTCTTCAAAAAACTGGCCAAACGCCCGCGATGTGGTGTTGAAGACCGCCTGCATGCGGGCCCGCTCGGTGAAGCTGGTGTTCAGGCCCATTTCCCAGATCTTGATGTTGATCGGCTCGACCAGATCCGCTGGTGGGCGCGTCAGGCCCCGAGGGGCCAACAAGTTGGAAATCGTCTGGGCAAAGTTGCTGATGTAGCAAGTGGTCTGCGCATCGAACGCGGCGCGGAAATCCACCTCGGGCAAGGCCCAGTCCACTTGGTGGCCCAGGCCCTCCAGAAAGCGCCCCACGCGCTGCAACTCGTCCACAAAATGCGGCACCGCCCGAAAGTCGCCCCACTCGTGCGACAGCGCGATGCGCAGGCGCGGCGGGTCACGCCGGATCAAGTCGCTGTAGGGCTCAGGCGGCATCCAGTAGGGCATGAACTCGCCCGGCGCACCACCACGGCAGTGGTCCACAAAAGCAGCCGTGTCGCGCACCGTGCGGCTTTGGCAACCCTGCGTGGAGACCAGACCGGTCAGGTCCGACGCCGCAGGCGCAATTGAAAACACCCCGCGTGAAGGCTTCAAACCGATGTTGCCATTGGCCCCCGCCGGGATGCGGATCGAGCCACCGCCATCGGTAGCGTGCGACAGCGGCAGCACGCCGGCCGCCAGGGCCACCGCAGTGCCAGCCGATGAGCCGTAACTGGTGTACTCGGGGTTCCAGGGGTTGCGCGTCACATACACCGCCGGGTTTTCGGCCGAACTGCACACCCCGAACTCGGGCGTGGTGGTGCGGCCGATGATGTTCAGGCCTGCGCGTCGCATTTGCCCCGTGAGGAAAGTGTCTGCCGTGGCGCGGTTGCCGCGCATCATCTGGGCCCCCATCTCCTGCAGGCGGCCCTTGAGCGTTGGCCCGAGGTCCTTCATGAAAAAAGGCACCCCCGCAAATGGCCCTGTGGGGTCCATGCCGTCCTGCAGCGGGTTGGCCACCACGTCGTCAAACACCTCGACCACGGCATGCACCGCCGGGTTGATGCGGGCCACGCCCGCAGCCGCCTGCGCCGCCAGCTCAGCGGCCGAGACATCGCCACGCCGGACGCATTCAGCCAGCCCCACCGCATCGTGCTGCACCCATTCCTGCCAAGTCATTGCCAAAGTCATCGCCGCCATCCTTGCTCTTGCATCTGCACAGCCCGCGCCAAAGTCTGCACGCACCCGTTCAAAGTTCGGATGATTTTGCAGTGCCAGTTAGAACGCTCATGTACCGAAGGCGACCCGAGTTTTGAGACCGCCAGCAGGCAAAAAAAAACCAAGCCCGAGGGCTTGGTTTTTTCACGGTTTGGTGGAGCTGGGGGGATTTGAACCCCCGTCCATAAGCCTTTTTCGTACAGTTCTACATGTGTAGTCGTCTGATTTGAGTCTCGCCAAATGAACCGCGCAGCGACACGCTGAACACCCAGCCAGCACCCTTTTTTCTCACACCACCCCAAGGTACCCGAGGTGGTGCCAGCCCATATGTTTTACCTTGCAGCCAGGACTTTGAAGGCTTTAACCCCCCCATCACCCTGACCCAGCCTATCGGCCAACTGTTGCAAGGCTCACCGGATTAAGCGGCGAGTGCGAAACGTTCGTCGTTTGCAGTTAGTTTTTTTTCCGAAGATTAACGAGGATCAGAACCTCGACATGCCCTGCCACGCGTCCGAACCCATGTCGAAACCAGTGCAGCCCCTCAATGACCTATTTTAGGCGCTCTTGAGGAATTTCAAGAGGTCGATCGGTGAATCAATGTGCAAATGGGCATTCCAGCGCGAAATATCGGTCTGTTGGCCCAAATAACCATAGGTGGCGGCCACCGTGCCCATCCCCGCAGCCAGGCCCGCAACAATGTCGCGTTCGTCGTCGCCCACATACACGCAGCGCGCCGGATCCACCGACAAGCGCCGAGCCGCCTCGAACAAAGGCTCGGGATGCGGTTTGGCGTGCGGTGTGGTGTTGCCGCTGACAATGGCGCCAGCAGTGGCAAACAAGTCCATGGCCGAGGTCAACGGGTCGGTGAAGCGGCTGGATTTATTGGTCACCACACCCCAGGGCATGCCTTGTTCAACCAGGCGGGCGATCATGTCGACCACACCATCAAAGATGCGGGTGCGCTCGGTCATGCAGTTTTCGTAGTTGACGAAAAACTCTTCCTTCATGGCCTCAAAGTCGGGGTGTTCGGGCGTCATGCCAAAGGCGATGCCCAGCATGCCGCGCGCTCCCGCACCGGCCATGTGTCGGTAATGCTCGAGGGGGAAGGAGGACAAACCGCGATCAACACGCATTTTGTCCACTGCAGCCCCCAAATCCGGGGCGCTGTCGATCAAAGTGCCGTCCAAGTCAAACAAGACGGCTTGTGCGTTGTGGAACATGGTCAGGCTTTCCGGCAAGCGAGCAAATAATTCACGCTGGTGTCCTGGCTGAGCCAATAGCGTTTGGTGAAGGGGTTGTATTCCATGCCCTTGAAGCCTTGGGCTTCCAACCCGGCTTCACGCGCCCAAGAGGTGAGTTCGCTGGGTTTGATCAGGCGCGCGAATTCGTGCGTGCCTTTGGGCAAGAGTTTGAGGATGTATTCGGCGCCGACGATGGCAAACAGGAAGGATTTGGGATTACGGTTGAGCGTAGAAAAGAACACCCAGCCGCCGGGTTTGACCAGTTGGGCGCAGGCTTTGACGACGGCCGAAGGGTCTGGCACGTGTTCCAGCATTTCCATGCAGGTGACCACATCGAACTGCCCGGGCTGCTCAGCGGCCAACGCCTCGGCGCTGACTTCGCGGTACTGCACCCTTGGCGTGCCCGCTTCGAGCGCATGCAACTGAGCCACTTTGAGAGACTTGGTGGCCAAATCCACGCCCAGCACTTGCGCACCCTTGCGGGCCATGGCATCGGCCAAAATGCCGCCGCCACAACCAATGTCCACCACATTCAGGCCTGCCAAGGGCACCAAGCCGTTGATCCACTCCAGGCGCAGCGGGTTGATCTGGTGCAAGGGTCGAAATTCGCTTTCAGGGTCCCACCAGCGGTGGGCCAGGTCAGAAAACTTGGCCAGTTCGGCCGGATCAACGTTGGAATGGCTTGTAGTCATAGAGCTGATTGTCGGTGAACAGCTGCACGACATGAACGACAGACGAAAAAAAGCCCCATTGCTGGGGCTTTTTTCGATCTGGTTACAGATCAGTTAGGGCGTGTACCGACCACTTCGATTTCAACGCGGCGGTTCTTGGAACGGCCAGCGGATGTCTTGTTGTCAGCAACTGGCTGCTTCTCGCCTTTGCCTTCGGTGTAGACGCGGTTCTTTTCGATGCCCTTGGACACCAAATAGGCCTTCACAGCGTCAGCACGCTTGACCGACAGCTTCTGGTTGTAAGCATCCGAGCCCACGGAGTCGGTGTGACCCACGGCGATGATGACTTCCAGGTTGATGCCTTTGACTTTGCCGACCAGATCGTCGAGCTTGGCTTTGCCCTCAGCTTTCAGGACCGACTTGTCGAAGTCGAAGAAAGCGTCAGCAGCATAAGTGACTTTGGTAGCAGCCGCTGGTGGAGGAGCTGCTGGGCGTGGTGCAGCAGCGGCTGGTGCGGGTGCTGCTGCTGGAGCTGCTGGAGCGGCAGGACGAGCTGCAGGAGCAGGCGCTGGAGCTGGAGCAGCGACGGCTGGCTTGGCCACGATCGCGCCATCGCAGCCGGCAGCGGCTGTTGCGGGTGTCCAGTTGGCATCGCGCCAGCACAGTTCGTTGGTACCGTTTTTCCAGACCAGGTCGCCTGTGCCGTTGCGCCAGTTGTCGATGGTTTGTGCACCAGCAGCCGAAGCGAGCGCTGCGGAGGCCAACAACATCGCCACTTTGTTCAGTTTTTTCATGGTCTTCCTCTTGAGGGGTAAAGCCGCAGACGCGCTGCGAAAAAAAGACGCTGCAGATGACCGTCACCCGCTGCGTTGCTTTTTATTGTGCCATAGACAGGGACGGGCTCGGTCAATTGCCAGACAGACAGCAAAAGGTGAACACAATTGCCTACCAAATGTTGCATGGACGCGACACCCTCTTGCACCTAAAATGAGCGTTTTCACCGCGCCACTTTTGCCTCTCTATATATGACCCAGTTCGCCAAAGAAACACTGCCCATCAGTCTGGAAGAGGAAATGCGGCGCAGCTACCTCGATTACGCCATGAGCGTGATCGTCGGTCGCGCCCTGCCCGATGCGCGCGACGGCTTAAAACCCGTGCACCGCAGGGTTTTGTTCGCCATGCACGAGCTCAACAACGACTGGAACCGTCCTTACAAGAAGTCGGCCCGTATCGTGGGTGACGTGATCGGTAAATACCACCCGCACGGCGACCAATCGGTGTACGACACCATCGTGCGCATGGCGCAGGACTTTTCCATGCGCCACATGCTGGTGGACGGCCAGGGTAACTTCGGCTCGGTGGACGGAGACAACGCGGCGGCGATGCGTTATACCGAAATCCGTTTGGCCAAGATCGCCCACGAGATGCTGGGCGACATCGACAAGGAAACGGTTGACTTCGGTCCCAACTACGACGGCTCGGAAAAAGAGCCGCTGGTGCTGCCCTCGCGCCTGCCCAATTTGCTGATCAACGGCTCGGGCGGTATCGCGGTAGGCATGGCCACCAACATCCCGCCACACAACCTGAACGAAGTGGTGGACGCTTGCCTTCACCTGCTGCGCAACCCCGAAGCCTCGATCGACGAGCTGATGGAGATCGTGCCCGCACCCGACTTCCCCACAGGCGCCATCATTTACGGCATGACCGGTGTCAAGGAAGGCTACCGTACCGGCCGCGGCCGCGTGGTCATGCGCGCCAAGTGCCACTTTGAAGACATCGACAAAGGCCAGCGCCAGTGCATCGTGGTGGATGAGCTGCCCTACCAGGTCAACAAAAAGACCCTCCAAGAGCGCATGGCCGAGTTGGTGCACGAGAAAAAGATTGAAGACATCAGCCACATCCAGGACGAGTCCGACAAGTCGGGCATGCGCTTGGTGATCGAACTCAAGCGCGGTGCCGTGCCCGAGGTGGTGCTGAACAACCTGTACAAACAGACCCAGCTGCAAGACACCTTCGGCATGAACATGGTGGCTCTGATCGACGGCCAGCCCAAGCTGTGCAACCTGAAAGACCTGATCCAGGTCTTCCTTCAGCACCGCCGCGAAGTGGTGACACGCCGCACGGTGTTCGAGCTGCGCAAAGCGCGTGACCGTGGCCATGTGCTGGAAGGCCTGGCGGTGGCTTTGGCCAACATCGACGACTTCATCGCGATCATCCGTGGCGCGCCCACACCCCCTGTGGCCAAGGCCGAGTTGATGACCCGCGCCTGGGACAGCCAGATGGTGCGCACCATGCTGACCCGCGCCCGCGATGACGGCTCGGTGGTCAATGCCGACGATTACCGCCCCGAGGGTCTGGAGCGCGAATACGGTTTGGGCCAGGATGGCCTCTACCGCCTGTCGGACACACAAGCGCAAGAGATTTTGCAAATGCGCCTGCAGCGCCTGACCGGGCTCGAGCAAGACAAGATCGTGGCCGAGTACAAAGAGGTCATGTCCGAGATCGAAGACCTGCTGGACATTCTGGCCAAACCCGAACGCGTGTCGACCATCATTGGCGACGAGCTGGGCACCGTGCGCCAGGAATTCGGTCAGACCAAGATTGGCGCACGCCGCAGCGAGATCGAGCACAGCGCTCAAGACCTGTCCACCGAAGACCTGATCACGCCCACTGACATGGTGGTCACGCTCAGCCACAGCGGTTACATCAAGAGCCAGCCTTTGAGTGAATACCGCTCGCAAAAGCGCGGCGGCCGAGGCAAACAAGCCGCTGCGACCAAAGAAGACGACTGGATCGACCAACTCTTCATCGCCAACACACACGACTACCTGCTGTGCTTCTCCAATCGGGGCCGTTTGTACTGGCTCAAAGTTTGGGAAGTGCCCGCCGGTTCGCGCGGCTCGCGCGGCCGCCCCATCGTCAACATGTTCCCTTTGCAAGAAGGCGAAAAGATCAACGTGGTGCTGGCCCTGACCGGCCAGGCCCGCACCTTCCCCGAGAACCAATACGTCTTCATGGCCACCTCCATGGGCACGGTCAAGAAGACATCGCTCGACGAATTCAGCAACCCGCGCAAGGGCGGCATCATCGCCGTCAATTTGGACGAGGGTGACTTCCTGATTGGTGCGGCCCTCACGGACGGCCAGCACGACGTGATGCTGTTCAGCGATGGCGGCAAGGCCGTGCGCTTTGACGAAAACGATGTGCGCCCCCTGGGCCGCAGTGCACGCGGCGTGCGCGGCATGATGATCGAAGACCACCAAAGCGTGATCGCGATGTTGGTGTCGGAGCAAGAAAACCCCGATGCCCCTGCCGACGAGGCCAAAGCCCGCGCCAGCGTGCTCACAGCCACTGAAAACGGCTACGGCAAACGCACCAGCATCACCGAATACACCCGCCACGGACGTGGCACCAAGGGCATGATCGCTATCCAGCAATCCGAGCGCAACGGCAAAGTCGTGGCCGCCACCTTGGTGCACGCCGATGACGAGATCATGCTCATCACCGACACAGGCGTTTTGGTGCGCACCCGCGTGTCCGAAATCCGCGAGCTGGGCCGCGCCACACAAGGCGTGACCCTGATCGGCCTGGACGAAGGCGCCAAGCTGTCGGGCCTGCAACGCATCGTGGAAAACGACGCGAATGCCGCTGAAGGCGAGGCCGAGGCACCGACAGACGACAGCGCACCTGCAGCGGAATAAGTGATGGGGCGCGCTTTCAACTTCTCGGCGGGTCCCGCCGTCATGCCCGAGGCTGTGTTGCAGCAAGCCGCCTCCGAGATGCTGAACTGGCACGGCTCAGGCATGAGCGTGATGGAGATGAGCCACCGCGGCAAGGAGTTCATCAGCATTTACGAGCAGGCCGAAGCCGACCTGCGTGAGCTGCTGGCCGTACCCGCCCATTTCAAGATTTTGTTCATGCAAGGCGGTGGCCTGGCTGAAAACGCCATCGTGCCGCTGAACCTGTCGCAAGGCGGGGCCATGGACTTTGTGCTCACAGGCAGCTGGAGCCAGAAGTCTCTCAAGGAAGCGGGCAAATTTGGCACAGCCCGCGTGGCGGCCTCGGCGCAAGCCGACGACTTCACCACCCTGCCCGCGCCAGCGACTTGGCAAATTGGCTCGGACAGCCGCTATGTGCACATTTGCGGCAACGAAACCATCCACGGTGTGGAGTTCCATGAATTGCCCGACCTCAAGGCTTTAGGCTGCGACGCCCCGCTGGTGGTGGATTTTTCATCGCATGTGGCCTCGCGCCCAGTGGACTGGTCGCGGGTGGGTCTGGCTTTTGGTGGTGCGCAAAAAAACCTCGGCCCCGCAGGCCTGACCTTGGTCATCGTGCGCGAAGACCTGATCGGACACGCCCTGCCGCATTGCCCCAGCGCCTTTGATTACAAGCTGGTGAGTGACAACCAGTCGATGTACAACACGCCGCCCACTTACAGCATTTACATCGCCGGGCTGGTGTTCCAGTGGCTCAAGAAAAACGGCGGCATCGCCACCATGGAACAACGCAACATCGCCAAGGCGCAGTTGCTGTACGACTTTCTCGACAGCTCCAGACTGTTTGAAAACCGTGTCGCCCAGGACTGCCGCTCACGCATGAACGTGCCTTTCTTTTTGCGTGACGAATCGCGCAACGAGGCCTTTCTGGCCGGTGCCAAAGCCGCCAACTTACTGCAACTCAAGGGTCATAAATCAGTGGGTGGCATGCGCGCGAGCATTTACAACGCCATGCCGATCGAAGGCGTGCAGGCTTTGGTGGCCTACATGCGCGAATTTGAAAAAACACAGGCCTGAAGCTCCTCCAGCAGGCCGCCAGAAAGAAGACGAGACATGAGCCAACAACCCATTCAGTCGGATGCCTTGGGCGCTTTGCGTGTGCAAATTGATGCGCTGGACAAACAGCTGCTGAGCCTGCTGAACCAGCGCGCCCATGTGGCCGAGCAAGTGGGCGAGATCAAGCGCGCCGAAGGCTCACCCTTCTTTCGGCCCGACCGTGTGGCGCAAGTCATCGACAAGATCACCCAGGCCAACCCCGGCCCACTGAAAAATGAACACATCGCTTCGATCTGGCGAGAAATCATGTCGGCCTGCTTGGCCCTGGAAGCCCCGCAACGCGTGGCAGTGCTGGGCCCTCAAGGCACTTTTTGCGAACAAGCCGCCATCGAGTTTTTTGGCAGCGCCGCCAACTTGATTTACTGCGCCAACTTCGACGAAGTCTTCCACGCCACCGCTGCGGGCACCGCCCAATACGGCGTGGTGGGCATGGAGAACTCCACCGAAGGTGTGGTCGCGCGCTCGCTCGATTTGTTTTTGCGTTCGCCCGTGCATGTGGTGGGCGAAGTCAGCCTGCAGGTGCGCTTCAATTTGCTGCGCCAACTCAATTCCGACGCAGGCATTGAGGTCGTGATGGCTCACCCCCAAGCGCTGGCCCAGTGCCAGGGTTGGCTGTCCAAGCACCTGCCGCATGTGGAGCGCCGCGCCGTCTCCAGCAACGCCGAAGGCGCGCGCTTGGCCGCCACCAACCCCGCTTGGGCGGCGCTGGCCAGCGAACGCGCTGCCAGCCAGTTTGGCCTGCACATCGTGCACCACGCCATCCAGGACGAAGCGTTCAACCGCACACGCTTTGCCGTGATCAGTTTGCCCCAAACCTTGGCCACGCCACCGGCTTCGGGCAAGGACTGCACCAGCTTGGTGGTATCGGTGCCCAACCGCCCCGGTGCGGTGCACGACTTGTTGGTGCCGCTCAAGAACAACGGCGTGTCCATGACGCGTTTTGAGTCGCGTCCCGCCAAATCCGGCCAGTGGGAGTATTACTTCTACATCGACCTGCAAGGCCATATCAGCGAGCCGCATGTGGCAGCGGCCCTGCAAGAGCTGCAAGGCCTGTGCGCGTTCTACAAGGTGCTGGGTTCTTACCCCGTACCCGAGTGAGCGCGCGGTGAAATTTCAACGCTTGGCCCTGATTGGCTGCGGCCTGATGGGCGGCTCGTTTGCGCTCGCGCTGCGCCAAGCGGGTCTGGTGCAGCACATCACCGGTTTCAGCGCCTCCGAAAAAACACGCCAACGCGCAGTAGACCTGAAGGTCATCGACCAAGCCTGCAGCAGCGTGGCCGAGGCGGTGCAAGGTGCCGATTTGGTCTTGCTGGCCGTGCCCGTAGGGGCCATGCACAGCAGCTTTGCTGCGCTGCGAGACACCATGTCACCCAACGCCTTGTTGATGGACGTGGGCTCCACCAAATGCGACGTGATCGCGGCAGCCCAGGCCGCCTTGGGCGAGCGCCTCAATTGCTTGGTGCCTGCCCACCCGATTGCGGGCAAAGAATTGGCCGGCATCGAGCATGCCGAAGGCACGCTTTACCAAGCGCGTCGCACCATCCTCACGCCCTTGCCACACAACAGCATCCGCCAAATCAAAACTGCGAGTGAGGTCTGGACCGCCATCGGCAGCCATGTGAGCCACATGACGCCTGAGGCGCATGACGCCACCTTTGCGGCCGTCAGCCACTTGCCGCACCTGTTGGCTTTTGCAGCCGTCAATGCGCTCACCGCACAGCCACAAGGCGCTGCGTTTTTGGAGATGGCAGGCCCGGGCTTCAGGGATTTTTCACGCATCGCCGCCAGCGACCCCGCCGTCTGGCGCGACATACTGAGCGCCAACCGGGCCGAAGTGCTCACGCAGATGGCGCACTTTCGCGCTGCGCTCGACCAGTTTGAAAACACATTGACCCAAGGCGACACCGCCGCGCTGCAGCAACTGATTCAACAAGCCAGCGAGGTGCGCTCGGCCTGGACGCTGCAAGCGGGCCACGCTTGCCACACAGCCTCTGAAGACTGACCCATGTTCTCCACCGCCTTTCTTGACATTCCTGCGCTGCAAGGCGCGTCCGGCACCGTCACCCTGCCCGGCTCCAAAAGCATTTCTAACCGCGTGCTGCTGCTCTCGGCGCTGTGCCAAGGCACCACCGTGGTCCACGACCTGCTGGATTCGGACGACACCCGCGTGATGCTGGCCGCGCTGCGCCAACTGGGCTGCGGTGTCGAGGTGCAAGGCACCACGGTGACCATCACTGGCCTGGGCGGCCGCACATGGCCCACCGAAGCGATTGAATTTTTCATGGGCAACGCGGGCACAGCCATGCGCCCGCTCACCGCTGCGCTGGCTGTGCAGGGCGGCGACTTCACGCTCAAAGGCGTGCCCCGCATGCACGAGAGGCCCATCGGCGACTTGGTGGACGCCCTGCGCGAGCTGGGCTGCGCCATCGACTACCTGGGCAACGAAGGCTACCCGCCGCTGCGTATTCGTCAGCCTGCCTTGCAACTGGACAAACCCATTCCCGTGCGTGGCGATGTATCCAGCCAGTTCCTCACGGCGCTGCTAATGGCATTGCCGCTTGCAGCCCAAGACCGCGCCATCACCATCGAGGTGGTGGGCGAACTCATCAGCAAACCCTACATCGAGATCACGCTCAACCTGCTGGCGCGTTACGGCATTGCCGTGGAGCGCCAAGGCTGGGAACGCTTTGTGATTCCGGCGGGCAGCCGCTACCAGTCGCCCGGCACGATCCACGTCGAAGCCGATGCGTCATCGGCCAGCTACTTCATCGCACTCGGTGCCATTGCAAAAGGCGATGGCATCCGCATCCAGGGCGTGGGCGCTGACTCCATCCAGGGCGACATCCGCTTCATGGACGCCGCAGCCCAAATGGGTGCCCACATCACCAGCGGCCCCAACTGGCTGGAGATTCAGCGCGGCGCTTGGCCCCTGAAGGGCATCACGCTCGACTGCAACCACATTCCCGACGCGGCCATGACGCTGGCCGTGATGGCGCTGTACGCCGACGGCCCGACCACGCTGCGCAACATCGCCAGCTGGCGCGTGAAAGAAACCGACCGCATCGTGGCCATGGCCACCGAAAGCCGCAAGCTCGGGGCTACTGTGGAAGAAGGCCCGGACTGGATCACCATCCACCCCCTGCCTGCCGGAAAGTGGCAACGCGCCAGCGTCCACACCTACGACGACCACCGCGTGGCCATGTGCTTCTCGCTCGCGGCCTTCAACGCCGACCAGGTTCCGGTGCGCATCGAAGACCCCAAGTGCGTGGCCAAGACCTTTCCCGATTATTTCGAGGCGCTGTTCTCGGTGGCGCACACGGCGGCCTCCAACATTCCAGTGATTTGCATCGACGGCCCCACGGCCTCGGGCAAGGGCACGCTGGCCAGCCGTGTGGCCGCTGCTTTGGGCTACCACTACCTGGACTCTGGCGCGCTCTACCGCGTGACCGCCCACGCCGCTTTGCAAGCGGGCTTAACGCTCGAGGCCATCGACGAAGCCAAGATTGCCGACCTTGCCCGCAGCCTGCCCGTGCACTTTGAAGGCGAGCAGGTGCTGTTGAACAATGTGGACGTGACCGATGCCATCCGCAGCGAACAAGGCGGCATGAACGCCTCCAAAGTCTCGGTTTTGCCCGCCGTGCGCGAGGCGCTGGTGCAGTTGCAGCACAGTTTTCAGCGACTGCCCGGTCTCTTGGCCGATGGCCGCGACATGGGCACGGTGATCTTTCCAGAAGCCCCTTTGAAGGTGTTTTTGACCGCCAGCGCCACCCAAAGGGCCGAAAGACGGCATAAGCAATTGATTTCTAAGGGTTTTTCGGCTAACATCGATGCTCTTCGCGCTGACTTGGAAGCGCGCGACGCCCGGGACATGTCCCGCAGCGTGGCGCCTCTGAAGCCCGCTCAAGATGCCTTGCAACTGGACAACTCGTCCTTGACCATCGAAGCCTCGGTGGAACAGGTGATGGTCTGGTGGCAAAGTCGGCAGGTTTTCGGTTAACCAACCTGAGTTAATTAACTGAACACTGCCAACCCAGCTTGCCCCCTCGCAGGCTGACCTGAAGTTCCACCCGGCTCTCCTCGTGCAGCTTGCACACTGGCCAGGTGGTTTTTTATCAACCAACCGCGGTTCACACCGCCTAGCAATCGCCACAGTCAGCTCCTGGAAACGACGCATGTCGCGCTCGTCAGTCCTGCACCCGTGGATGAGGAAATTACATGTCTGAATCATTTGCCGCCCTGTTCGAAGAATCTCTGACGCGCACCGAAATGCGCCCAGGCGAA
This sequence comes from Limnohabitans sp., assembly GCF_017848645.1. GTDB lineage: Bacteria > Pseudomonadota > Gammaproteobacteria > Burkholderiales > Burkholderiaceae_C > Limnohabitans_A. Next base: position 28,252 of record NZ_JAFEIF010000023.1, read on the forward strand.
GTCATCACCGCTGAAGTCGTGCGCATCGAGCACAACTTTGTGGTGGTCAACGCGGGTCTCAAGTCTGAGTCCTACGTTCCCCTCGAAGAATTCAAGAACGACCAGGGCGAAATCGAAGTCCAAGTGGGCGACTTCGTCTCTGTGGCCATTGGCTCGATCGAAAACGGCTACGGCGACACCATCTTGTCGCGCGACACCGCCAAGCGCCTGGCTTCGTGGATGTCTCTGGAAAAAGCCCTGGAATCCGGCGAGTTCGTCACTGGCGTGACCAGCGGCAAAGTCAAGGGTGGCCTCACGGTGCTCGTCAACGGCATCCGCGCTTTCTTGCCTGGCTCTTTGGTCGACACACGTCCTACCAAAGACCTGTCACCCTATGAAAACAAGACCCTGGAATTCAAGGTCATCAAGCTCGACCGCAAGCGCAACAACGTGGTGCTGAGCCGCCGCGCAGTGGTGGAAGCCTCCATGGGCGAAGAGCGCGCCAAGCTGATGGAAACATTGCGCGAAGGCTCCATCGTTCACGGTGTGGTCAAGAACATCACCGAATACGGTGCGTTCGTGGACTTGGGCGGCATCGATGGTTTGCTGCACATCACCGACATGGCATGGCGCCGTGTACGTCACCCTTCCGAAGTGGTCACAGCCGGTCAGGAAATCACCGCCAAGATCCTCAAGTTCGACACCGAGAAAAACCGCGTGTCCTTGGGCCTCAAGCAAATGGGCGACGATCCTTGGATGGGCGTGAACCGCCGCTACCCACAGGGCACACGCATGTTCGGCAAGATCACGAACATCGCCGATTACGGCGCGTTTGTGGAACTCGAACCCGGCATCGAAGGCTTGGTGCACGTGTCTGAAATGGACTGGACCAACAAGAACGTTGCGCCTTCCAAGATCGTGGCTTTGGGTGACGAAGTCGAAGTCATGGTCCTCGAGATCGACGAAGACAAGCGCCGCATCAGCTTGGGCATGAAGCAGTGCCGTGCCAACCCCTGGCAAGAGTTTGCTCAAAACACCAAGCGCGGCGACCGCGTCAAGGGCCCGATCAAGTCGATCACCGACTTCGGCGTGTTCGTGGGCTTGGCTGCCGGCATCGACGGCCTGGTGCACCTGTCCGACCTGTCCTGGAACGAAACCGGCGAAAACGCTGTGCGCGAATTCAAGAAGGGTCAAGAAGTCGAGGCTTTGGTCTTGGCTGTGGACGTGGACCGCGAGCGCATCAGCTTGGGCATCAAACAGCTCGACTCCGATCCTTTCACCACCTTCACTTCCATCAATGACAAAGGCCAGATCGTCACCGGCAAGGTCAAGACCGTGGATGCCAAGGGTGCTGAAATCGACCTGGGCGAAGACATCGTGGGTTACCTGCGCGTGTCCGAAATCTCGCGTGACCGCGTGGAAGACGCCAGCCATGTGCTCAAAGTCGGCGACGAAGTCACTGCTGTGGTGGTGAACGTGGACCGCAAGACCCGCAACATCCAGTTGTCGATCAAGGCCAAAGACCAAGCTGACCAGCAAGAAGCCATGGCTTCGCTGTCGCAGCAAGCCAAGACCGAAAACGCTGGCACGACCAGCCTGGGCGCCTTGTTGCGTGCCAAGCTCGACAACAACTGATCCTTGTGATCGAATGACACCCGTTGTCTGAAAAGCCTGCCCCTGTCATGGGGGCAGGCTTTTTTCAGCTCAGTGCCCGAGACAACACAAGTCACGCCTCCTACAAATTGACCCCATGACCCGCTCCGATCTGGTTGAAGAACTCGCCGCCCGCTTTGCGCAACTGACCCACCGAGACGCCGAACTGGCCGTCAAGACGGTGCTCGACGCCATGAGCGATGCGCTGGTCAAAGGCCACCGCATCGAGATTCGAGGCTTTGGCAGTTTCTCCATCAACCGCCGCCCCCCCCGCGTGGGCCGCAACCCCCGCTCCGGTGAGAGCGTTCAGATTCCTGAAAAGCGCGTGCCCCATTTCAAGCCCGGCAAAGCCCTGCGCGAAGCGGTGGACGCGGGCACTCAAGCCCTGGCCAACAGCGCTGAAAACGCAGCCCCATGACCTGCATGGCTCAAGCCTGCACTTGTCTCCTTGCCCGTACAAGCGGCTCTTTCGTTGGCCGCTTTAGAATGGTTCCAGCTTCCGAGGTCCATTCATGAAACGCCTGCTCTGGCTGCTTCAGTGGTTGCTGAAAGCCACTGTTTTTTTCACCCTGTTTGCTTTCGCGCTGAACAACCAGCAAGAAACCCGTGTGAACTTTTTTTTCAGCACCTACTGGTCGGCCCCCACGGTGCTGGTGGTGCTGTCGGCCTTCACACTGGGCGTGGTGGTGGGTGTGCTGGGCATGGTGCCGCGCTGGTGGCGTGAGCGTCAGGCCGTCAAGAAAAACACCCCACCAGCCTCCCCCACACCCAAGACCGAGGTGACCGATGGAGCTTGACCTGACCTGGATTTTGCTGGGCCTGCCCACGGCCTTTGCCTTGGGCTGGATCGCGTCTCGTCTGGACTTGCGCCAGATGCGCATCGCCAACCGGCAGGCGCCCCGCGCCTATTTCAAAGGCCTGAATCACCTGCTCAACGAACAGCAAGACCAGGCCATTGATGCCTTCATTGAGGCGGTGCAAAACGACCCCGACACCTCCGAATTGCACTTCGCCCTGGGCAATTTGTTTCGCCGTCGGGGCGAATACGACCGGGCGGTGCGGGTGCACGAACACCTGCTCTCGCGTGCCGACATCAGCCAAGCCGACCGGCAAAGGGCGCAACACGGGCTGGCGCTCGATTATTTAAAAGCCGGCTTGCTCGACCGCGCCGAAGAAGCGCTGCGCAAGCTCGAGGGCACCTCTTACGAAGGCCAAGCCCGGCTGGCCCGCATGGCCATTTACGAACGCTCGCGCGAATGGCCCGAAGCCGCTGAGGTGGCCCGTTTGCTCGAAAAATCCGGTGAGGCTGATTTTGGCATTCGCCTGGCGCATTACCAATGCGAGTTGGCCCGCGAAGCGGTGCAAAAGGGTGACAGCGCCAAAGCCCTCGAAGTATTGGCTCAAGCCCTGCTAGAGCACCCCCGTGCAGCCAGGCCCCGCCTGTTGATGGGTCAATTGCAGTTGAGCCAAGGCCAGGCACCCGCCGCCTATGACAGCTTGTCGGTTTTGTTTGAGCACAACGACATGACCGCCCCCTTGGCCGCTGCCAGCTTTGCACAAGCGGCCCTGGCCTGCGACAAGGCCGCCAGCGCCAGCACTTTGCTGCAAGCCCATTACCAGCGCCAGCCCTGCATCGATGTGCTGGACGCGATCACGACACTCGAAGCCCACAACCCGAAGTTAGCCGCCACACGCGATGCCACCGCCTTGCAGCGCTATCTCGACCATCTGCAAAAGCACCCCTCCATGATGGCCGCCAGCCGCTGGCTCAATGGGGCCCGAAGCGAGGTTGGCGAGTTGCCTGCGCCCGTGCAAAAAACACTGGAAAACGCCACCAAACCCTTGGCGCGCTACCGCTGCGCCGCTTGCGGCTTTGAAGCCAAAGAGCACTTTTGGCACTGCCCAGGCTGCCAGTCCTGGGACAGCTACCCCCCCCGACGCGTGGAAGAACTGTAAGCTGCCCACCGAGGTGAGCGTTGACCTGTCACTGCGCTGTCACTTGCGTCGGCTCAAGCTTCGGGTATCCGCATAAAATGTGCGGTTGCACAGCAAGGAAGCACCATGGCACGCACGCTTTATGACAAGATCTGGGACGAACACGTCGTCCACACCGAAGAAGACGGCACCTCCGTCCTCTATATCGACCGCCATCTGGTGCACGAAGTCACCAGCCCCCAGGCCTTTGAAGGCCTGCGCCAAGCGGGCCGCAAGGTGTGGCGCGTCAGCTCCATCGTGGCCACCGCCGACCACAACACCCCCACCACCGGCTGGGAGTTGGGCTACGACGGCATCACCGATCCGATCAGCAAAGAGCAAATCACCACGCTGGATGCGAACATGAAGGAATACGGCTCTGCCGCCTTCTTCCCCTTCCTGTCAAAGCGCCAGGGCATCGTGCACGTCATTGGCCCTGAAAACGGTGCCACCCTGCCCGGCATGACCGTGGTCTGCGGCGACTCGCACACCTCCACACATGGCGCGTTTGGCGCATTGGCCCACGGCATCGGCACTTCCGAGGTCGAGCACGTCATGGCCACGCAAACGCTCTTGGCCAAAAAAGCCAAGAACATGCTCATCAAGGTCGAAGGCACTCTGGCCAAAGGCCTCACCGGCAAAGACATCGTGCTGGCCATCATCGGCAAGATCGGTACCGCAGGCGGCACCGGCTACACCATCGAATTCGCAGGCTCAGCCATCCGGGCACTCAGCATGGAAGGCCGCATGACGGTCTGCAACATGGCCATCGAAGGCGGCGCACGCGCGGGCCTGGTGGCAGTGGACGAAAAAACCATCGAGTACGTCAAAGGCCGTTTGCTCTCGCCCACAGGCGTCGAGTGGGACCACGCCGTGGCCTATTGGAAGACCTTGCAGTCCGACCCCGGTGCGCACTTTGACGCCGTGGTCGAGCTGGACGCCAGCGCCATCGTGCCGCAAGTCACCTGGGGTACCTCGCCCGAAATGGTGTTGGGCATTGACGGCCACACGCCCGACCCCGACAAGGAAAAAGACGACGTCAAACGCGACGCCATCGAGCGTGCACTGACCTACATGGGCCTGCAGCCCGGCAAGGCCTTGGCCGACATCACCATCGACAAAGTCTTCATTGGCTCTTGCACCAACAGCCGCATCGAAGACATGCGTGAAGCCGCTGCCATCGTCAAAAAACTGGGCCAAAAAGTGGCCAAGAACGTCAAGCTGGCCATGGTCGTGCCCGGCTCCGGTCTGGTCAAAGAACAAGCCGAGCGCGAAGGCCTGCACGAGATCTTCAAGGCTGCAGGTTTTGAGTGGCGCGAGCCCGGCTGCTCCATGTGCCTGGCCATGAATGCCGACCGCCTGGAGCCCGGCGAGCGCTGCGCATCGACTTCCAACCGCAACTTCGAAGGCCGTCAGGGCGCGGGTGGCCGCACCCACTTGGTCAGCCCCGCCATGGCCGCTGCTGCGGCCGTGCACGGCCACTTTGTTGACATCCGCAAATTCGCCTGAAGCGTTCGAGGAAATCCAGCATGCAAAAATTCACCCTCCTCAAAGGCCTGGTGGCCCCGATGGACCGCGCCAACGTGGACACCGATGCCATCATCCCCAAGCAATTCCTCAAGTCGATCCGCAAAACCGGTTTTGGCCCCAACCTGTTCGACGAATGGCGCTACTTGGATGTGGGCTACCCCGGCCAGGACCCGGCCAGCCGCAAGCCCAACCCGGACTTCGTGCTGAACCAACCTCGCTACCAAGGTGCCAGCGTTTTGTTGGCTCGGAAAAACTTCGGCTGCGGGTCATCGCGTGAACATGCCCCATGGGCCATCGACCAATACGGCTTTCGCTGCGTGATCGCGCCCAGCTTTGCCGACATCTTTTTCAACAACTGCTTCAAAAACGGCCTACTGCCCATCGTGCTGCCCGAAGCCGTGGTGGCCCAGTTGTTCGACGAAGTGGCCGCCTTCCCCGGCTACGAACTCACGGTGGACCTGGAACGCCAAGTGGTGGTGCGTCCCCAAGGCCAGGAAATCCCGTTTGATGTGCAAGCCTTCCGCAAGTACTGCTTGCTCAACGGCCTGGACGACATTGGCTTGACCCTGCGCCACGCCGACAAGATCAAAGCCTATGAAGCCGAGCGTCTGGCCACCAAGCCTTGGTTGGCCCACACCGCCGTCAACGCCTAAAAGAACACGAGAACCTCCATGAAAATCGCAGTCCTCCCCGGTGATGGCATCGGCACCGAAATCGTCGCCGAAGCTGTCAAAGTCCTGAACACGCTCGACCTGAAGTTCGAGATGGAAACCGCACTGGTCGGCGGCGCGGCTTACGACGCGTTTGGCCACCCGCTGCCCGAAGCCACGCTCAAACTGGCGATGGACAGTGATGCCGTGCTGTTTGGCGCGGTGGGCGACTGGAAATACGACAAGCTCGACCGCCCCCTGCGCCCCGAGCAAGCGATTTTGGGCCTGCGCAAAAACATGGGTCTGTTCGCCAACTTCCGCCCTGCCATTTGCTACGAGCAGCTGGTCGGTGCATCGAGCCTCAAGCCTGAGCTGATTTCGGGTCTGGACATCCTGATCATCCGCGAGCTGACCGGCGACATTTACTTTGGCCAGCCACGCGGCCGCCGCATCGCGACCGATGGCCACTTCCCCGGCGCTGAAGAAGCCTTTGACACCATGCGCTATTCCAAGCCCGAGATCGAGCGCATTGCCCATGTGGCCTTCCAGGTCGCCCGCAAGCGCAAGGCCGCAGGCACCGAGGGCCGCGTGACCAGCGTGGACAAAGCCAACGTGCTGGAGACTTTCCAGTTCTGGAAAGACGTGGTCACCGAAGTGGGCAAAGAGTACCCCGACATTGCGCTGGACCACATGTACGTGGACAACGCCGCGATGCAACTGGTCAAGGAGCCCAAGCGCTTTGACGTGGTGGTCACGGGCAACATGTTCGGCGACATCCTGAGCGACGAAGCCTCCATGCTCACCGGGTCGATTGGCATGCTGCCCTCGGCCAGCCTGAACACCAAGAACCAAGGCCTGTACGAGCCCAGCCACGGCAGCGCCCCCGACATCGCAGGCAAAGGCGTGGCCAATCCGCTGGCCACCATCTTGTCAGCCGCCATGATGCTGCGCTTCAGCCTGAACCAGCCTGAAGCCGCCCAGCGCATCGAATCGGCTGTGCAAAAAGTGCTGGCCCAGGGCCTGCGTACCGGCGACATTTACAGCGAAGGCACCACCAAGGTGGGCACCGCGCAAATGGGCGATGCGGTGGTCAAAGCGCTGGCTTAAAACCATCACGGGTGCTGCCCGGATTGCCCGAGCCGCATCCATTACAATTTCGGCCATGTTTCACGCCTGCCTGTTCGACCTGAACTTTGCTTTTGCCGCCACGGCAGGGGTTGGCGCGCGTGCAACTTCCACAAAAACCACGACCATTAAGGGCTGATCCGGCCTGGTTCGTCGTGCGCCCTCCCGGCCAGACGAGCCGGGCAAACAGTCTGGTCTGACACTGTTTTAAAAACTGAAAGGGCGTTGAAATGAGCAAGTTAGTAGGTTTGGTGGGCTGGCGCGGCATGGTCGGCTCGGTGTTGATGGACCGCATGGTTCAGGAAAAAGACTTTGACCTGATCGAGCCTCTGTTCTTCTCCACGTCCAATTCAGGCGGCAAAGCCCCCTCGATGGCCAAGAACGAAACCACGCTGCAAGACGCTTTCGACATCGAACAGCTCAAGCGCTGCGAGATCATCATCACCGCCCAAGGCGGCGACTACACCTCCGAAGTCTTCCCCAAGCTGCGCGCTGCGGGCTGGAATGGCCACTGGATCGACGCAGCCTCGACCCTGCGCATGGAAAAAGACGCGGTCATCATCCTGGACCCGGTCAACATGCCCGTGATCCAAAACGCGCTGGTGCACGGCGGCAAAAACTGGGTGGGCGGCAACTGCACCGTGTCCTGCATGCTGATGGGCGTGGGTGCCTTGTACAAAGCCGGTTTGGTGGAGTGGATGAGCACCCAAACCTACCAAGCGGCCTCGGGCGGCGGCGCACAGCACATGCGCGAGCTGCTGACCCAATACGGCACGCTGAACGCCGAGGTCAAAGCTCTGCTGGACGACCCCAAGAGCGCCATTTTGGAAATCGACCGCATGGTGGTGGCCAAACAACGCGCCCTGACCGCCAACGAGACCGCCAACTTTGGCGTGCCGCTGGGCGGCTCGCTGATCCCCTGGATCGACAAGGACCTGGGCAACGGCATGTCCAAGGAAGAGTGGAAAGGCATGGCCGAAACCAACAAAATCTTGGGGCTCGGCGAGGCTTTTGGCTCCGCCGCCATTCCGGTCGACGGTTTCTGCGTGCGCGTAGGTGCCATGCGCTGCCACAGCCAGGCACTGACCTTCAAACTCAAAAAAGAAGTGCCCGTGGCCGACCTTGAAGCCATGATCGCCGCCGACAACGAGTGGGTCAAAGTGATTCCTAACACCCGCGAAGCGACTATCAAAGACTTGACACCTGTGGCTGTCACCGGCACCATGACCATCCCTGTGGGACGTGTACGCCAGTTGGCCATGGGACCGGAGTATATTGGCGCCTTTACCATTGGCGATCAGTTGCTTTGGGGTGCGGCCGAGCCGCTGCGCCGCATGCTGCGCATCCTGCTGGATGCCTGATTTGCTCTTCAAAAAACAACCGTTTTCCGGGATATCCATGGGTCAATCCAACTGCCAAAAAACAAAAAATCTCAAGATGAAAGCGCTGAGTGCTTTGGTTTTTTCAGCATGGGCTTTGCCTGTGGTGGCCCTGGATCTGGGCCGACTTCAAGTCCTCTCGGCCATTGGCGAGCCCCTGAGGGCCGAAATTGAAGTGGCTCAGGCCTCACCTGAAGAATTGCGGACACTGCGGGCCCAACTGGCCTCACCGGGGGCCTTCAACCAAGCGGGCATGGAATTCAATCCCGCTTTGAACGGGGTCACGGCCAACTTGCAAACCCGAGCCAATGGTGCCCCGTTCATTGCCTTGAACGGTCGAGCGCCCATTCAGGAAAACTTCATTGACCTGATCCTGGAAACACAAACCTCCTCTGGCAAACTGACCAAAAACTACGCTTTGCTGCTCAATGCGGTGAGCGAACGTGTGACCACTGCAACATCGCCCTCGGTTCCTGCGATCAATACGCGGGTGCCAGGTATGCCTACCCCCATCCGGGAGTCCGTGCAAACGAGCCCGTCTGCGGCGCTGAGTCGCCCCCTTGAAACACCCACGCCCCTGAATGCAACCAGTGTCGAGCTCAACGACAAACAAATCCCTGTTTATCGCTTTGCGCCTGTGGACAATGCGCAGGCTCCCGTCGCAAGCACCAGATCAAACGAATTCAGCCGCACCAATTCAGCAGCGCTGAAAGCACCAGCCGTTCAAGCCAATCCCAGAGCCGCCACCGAAATTTCCCGCGACAAAACCATCACAGTCAGGACAGGTGACACAGCATCTCGGCTGGCCCTGCGCTATCTGGGTTCGAACGTTTCTTTGGACCAAATGATGCTGGCCATGCTCAAGGCCAACCCGGATGCATTCATTCAGGGCAACGTGAACTTGGTCAAGGCAGGTGCTGTTTTGCGCATACCAGACACCGAAGAAGCCACGCAAATTCCTCGCGCAGAAGCTCGCAAAACCGTGATTGCTCAGGCCAAGGAGTTTGCTGAATACGCCAGACGCCTGGCCGAGTCACCCCTCTTGGTGGACTCCAAAAATACCCGCGCCATGTCTGGCAAAGTCACTGCAGAGGCTGAAAAAACAGAGACCCCTGCATCGCAGCAAGACAAGCTGACTTTGTCCAAGTCGAGTGTCAGTTCGACGGCGACAGAAGCCAAAATCGCCAGCGAGCGCGAAACCAAGGACGCTTCTGACCAATTGGCAGCCCTGAACAAAAACCTGAAGGATCTGGAGGCTCTGGCCCAAAACCCTGCCGCCCCCGTCTCCCC
>NZ_JAFEIF010000068.1 GCF_017848645.1 Limnohabitans sp.
GGGTGGGATGGCTCATGGATAATCCCATTTTACAAAGCCCACAACAGGCGCTTTGCCCTTAGTTCTCGCGTGTCCCAACCCTGCTCCTTCGCCGTGCCCCTTTTTCCCGTCCCTTGCTCGCAGCCCCCAGTTGCCCATGTCCCTTTGCGGGCGGTGGTGTGGGCGGTCCTGTTCGTGGTCCACGGTCTCATGATGGGCGGTGCGGTGGGTGTGGCGCAAGCCCAAACCCAGACGCCCACGCAGGCCGCAGCCCCTTTGCCGGGCCTTGTCTTGCGCAGCAGCCCCCTACTGGAAGAAGCCATCTCGCCGCGCCAGGAGCAAGAGGGGGCGGTTTACCTGCAAGGCCAGCGACTGCGCGTGCGCCCCGATCTGGACGTGGTCATTGAGGGCGAGGCCAGCCTGCGCAAGCCGGGCGTGAGCGTTCAGGCCGGGCGACTGTCTTTTGACCAAAGCCAGGACGTGGTCGAGGCCACAGGGCAGGTGCGCCTGAGCCGACCGGGCAGCTTGTTGACCGGCCCCCAGCTCACACTGCAGATTGACAGTTTCCAGGGCACGCTGACGCAGCCTACGTTTGAGCTTTACAAAAGTGGCGCCTATGGGCAGGCGGCGCAGATCGATTTTGTCGATGAACAACGCGCCATCGTGCGCGAGGCCAGTTACACCACCTGCAGGCGCACGCCCGGGCCGGAGTGGTTGCCGGCCTGGGTGCTCAAAGCCACCCGATTGAATCTGGACGAAGAGGAGTCCACCGTGCGGGCCGAGGGGGTGCAATTGCGCTTTCAGGACGTGCCGGTGCTGGGCATTCCCGCCGTCTCCTTTCCGATGACCAGCGAGCGCAAGTCGGGCCTGTTGCCGCCTGTGGTGGGCATCACCACCAACAATGGCGTGGAGCTGGCACAACCCTATTATTTCGACATTGCGCCCAACCGCGATGCCACCGTGACCACCCACCTCATGAGCAAACGCGGCGTGGCGGTGGACACCGAGTTCCGTTATCTCGAGAGCGACTACAGCGGCCAGGCGCGGCTGAACCTGATGCCCACCGACAGCCTGCGCGACCAGGCTCGCTGGGGCTGGTCCAGCCAGCACAATGGCAGTCTGGACACGGGCTTGGACAGCGTAGGGCGCATCGGTCTGGGCCTGAACCTGAACCGGGTCAGCGACGACAACTATTGGCGAGATTTCCCGCGCTCGGGTCTGGCCTTGACCCAACGTTTGCTGCCCTCTACAGGGGTCCTGAGCTGGGGGCGTGGGAACCTGAGCATGAGCGCACAGGTGCAGCGTTGGCAAACCCTGCAGGACATCAACGCGCCGATCACCCCCCCCTATGACCGTGCACCCCAAATCGGGCTGCGCTACGGGCAGTGGCAGGCCGATGGCCTGGACTGGTCGGTGCAGGCCGACACCACCCGATTTGAGGCCAGCTACGACCGCATCCCGGTGGCCAGTACGGCGCAGCGCCCCGTGCCCCGCAATGGCGAGCGCAGCTTTGTGCTGGGGCAAGTCAGCCGCCCCTGGATCCGCCCTTGGGGCTTTGTCACACCCAAACTGCAGCTGCATGCCACCCGTTACCAGCTCGACCAGCCGCTCGACTCGGGCGAGCGCTCGGCCAACCGGGTTCTGCCCACCTTCTCGCTGGATTCGGGCCTGGTGTACGAGCGCGAGACCCAGTGGTTTGGTCGGGGCGTCACGCAAACCCTGGAGCCGCGTGCTTTTTATGCGCGCACACCGTTTCGGGACCAAAGCCTTTTGCCGGTGTACGACACGGGTGCCACCGATTTCAATTTGTCCACCATCTACAGCGAAAACGCCTATGTGGGCCACGACCGTCTGGTGGACAACGATGCCTTGACCTTGGGCGTGACCAGCCGGTTTTTTGATGCGAACAACGGTGCTGAAATGCTGCGTGTGGGCATGGCCCAGCGCATCCGTTTTTCTGACCAGCGTGTGGTGTTGCCCGGCCAGAGCGCTGCCGCTGCTGGCCTGAGCGACTTGTTGCTCGGCGCGGGTGTGCGCTGGGATGACCGCTGGGCGCTGGATGCCACGGTACAGGTCAACAGCCAGACCGACCGCGTCAGCCGCAGCACCTTGCAAGGCCGCTACAGCCCCAGCCCTTACCGGGTGCTGAATGCGGCTTACCGTTTGAACCAGGGCGTGAGCGAGCAAATTGATTTGGGTTGGCAATGGCCACTGGGGGACTTGCTGGGGCGGCGCGATGCGGCCGCAGAAAGCGCCTGGACCCGCACCCCCGGCCAAGGCCTGGGGCCGGACCGCTGGTACAGCGTGGGCCGCCTGAACTTCAGCCTGACCGAAGGCCGCATGGTCGACAGCCTTTTGGGGCTGGAATACGATGGTGGCTGCTGGATTGGGCGCATCGCTTTCGAGCGCATCCAGAGCACCGTGAGCACCGCCACCAGCCGCTTGCTGTTCCAGCTTGAATTCATTGGACTGGCCCGTGTGGGGGCCAGTCCACTCAATGCCTTGCGCAACAACATCCCCCGTTACCAGAACTTGCGAGACTCTACCGTTGAACCGAGCCGTTTCCAGCACTATGAATAAACAACTGTTTCCTGTCCGCGCCTTGTGGGCCGCCTGCGCCTCGGTCTGCCTGGCTGCGACCTGGTTGCCACAGAATGTGTCGGCCCAAAGCCCGGCTTCTACCGCTGCGCGCCCTGTGGCCATCCGTTCGGTCGACTTCATCGTGGCCGTGGTCAACACAGAACCCATCACCAACCAGGAAGTGCAGACCCTGAGCGCGCGCCTGCAACGCGAAGCGCAGGCCCAAGGCCGACCACTGGACGCCCCCGAGGCCAAGCGGCTGGCGCTGGAGCAACTCATCAATGACAAGGCCCAGATCCAGCAAGCCCGCGACGCGGGCATCACGATCGATGAAGAGGCGCTGGACCAAGCCGAGGCCAACGTGGCCAACAACAACCAGCTCACGCGAGAAGCCCTGCGCCAGCGTTTGCAGCAAGACGGCGTGGCCCTGAGCAGCTTTCGCGAGCAGCTGCGCAACCAACTGTTGCTCACACGCGTGCGCGAGCGCGAGGTCGAAGCGCGCATCCGCATCAGCGACATCGAGGTCGAGCAGTTCTTGCAAGAGCAACTCAAGGCCCAAGCCGCACGTGCCCCGGTGGAGCTGAACCTGGCCATGATCCTGATTGCCGTGCCGGAGAACAGCACCGAAGAACAAATCAAGCCGCTGGAGGCCCAGGCGCGCGATGTGGCCCGGCGCGCACGCAGTGGCGAGAACTTTGCCGAGTTGGCCAAATCCTTCTCGCAAACGGCTGATCGGGGGGCCAACGGCGGGGCCTTGGGCTTGCGCCCAGCAGACCGTTACCCCGAGCTGTTTGTACAGGCCATTGCGGCCGTGCCCGTGGGCGGGGTGTCCGAGGTGTTGCGCTCTGGGGCCGGTTTTCATGTGCTCAAAGTGCTGGAGCGCCAGCAGGCGCCTGCCACCTTGATGGTCACGCAAACCCGTGCGCGCCACATTTTGCTGCGCCTCGGCCCGCAGCTCACCCAAGCCAAGGCGCTGGCGCAGCTGAGCGCCTTGCGCCAGGACATCGTTTCGGGCAAGGCCGATTTCGCCGAAGCGGCCAGGCGGTTATCGCAAGACGGCAGCGCGGCCCAGGGTGGTGATCTGGGCTGGGCCAGCCCCGGCATGTTCGTGCCCGAGTTCGAGCAGACCATGAACCGCCTGCGCCCCGGTCAGGTGGCCGAGCCGCTGGTCTCGCGTTTTGGGGTGCACCTGATCGAGGTGACCGATCGGCGCGATGCCCCCATGAGCGATGCCGAGCAACGTGCGCTGGCGCGCAACGTTTTGCGTGAAAAGAAACTCGACGAAGCCTATGTGGCCTGGGCCGAGGATGTGCGCGGCCGCGCGTATGTGGAGATGCGCGAGTCTGCCCAATGAAGCACATTGCCCGCAAACGCTTTGGCCAACACTTTCTGACGGACGGCGGCATCATCGATGCCATCGTGGACGCCATCGCTCCGGTGGCCGGTCAGCCCATGGTGGAGATCGGCCCCGGTCTGGCGGCGCTTACGCAGCCCCTGGTCGAGCGCCTGGGCCATCTGACGGTGATCGAGCTCGATCGCGATCTGGCCGTGCGCTTGCGCGAACACCCGCAACTGTCGGTGGTCGAGTCGGATGTGCTGAAGGTCGACTTTCGGGCGCTGGCCGCACAAATGCTGGCCAAAGCCACGGCGGCCCCTTTGGGCAAAATTCGCGTGGTCGGTAACCTGCCTTACAACATCTCCACGCCCATCCTGTTCCATTTGCTGGCGCAGGTGGACGTGATCGAAGACCAGCATTTCATGCTGCAAAAGGAAGTCATTGACCGCATGGTGGCCAAACCCTCCACCTCGGACTACAGCCGCTTGTCGGTCATGCTGCAGTGGCGTTATGACATGGCCAATGTGCTGTTTGTGCCGCCCGAGAGTTTTGATCCGCCCCCGCGTGTCGACAGTGCTGTGGTGCGCATGGTCCCGCTGGCCCAGCCGCCCGCGGTCAACGTCAAAACCCTGGAAACCCTGGTGCAGGTGGCCTTCAGCCAGCGCCGCAAAATCTTGCGCAACACCTTGGGCAAGTGGCTCGACGAAAAGGGCTTTGCCGGGGAGTTTGATCTGCAGCGTCGCGCTGAAGAGGTGCCAGTGTCCGAGTTCGTGGCCTTGGCCCAGGCTGTCTGACGCGTTGGGGCAGCGCCGCGCCAAAGAAAAAGCCCGTCGAAGACGGGCTTTTTTGCGGCTTGCCGCTGGGTCGCGGCTCAACGCGGCATCAGGCGGCTGCGAGCCAGTAACCTGCGTTGAATGGGCTGCTCATGCGCAGCGCCAAGGGCGAGACGTCCACCAGTTTGTCGGTGGGCATTTTTTCGCCGTCTTCGATCGATTCGGCCATCACGGCGTCCTCGGTTTGTGCCTCAATCGCCCGTCCTGCTTGGCTGTTTTGCGCAGAACGGGCTACAGAAAAGAATAGAAGCATCGGAAGGGTATCTTCCGGTCTCCCCAGTAATCGGCCGTGTCGCGGAAGATGTCCAGCAATTGCTCGCGGGCTTCCTTGTCAAACTTGGCATGTGCAGGAATTTGCTCCAGCACCACGATGAAGCCAGGCTGCGGGCCCGACTTGTGCAAAGGGTCGGTCATGCAGTCGTACAAGGCATCGAAATTCTTGCCAAAGTGCGAGGGCAATGTGAATTGCGCACCAATGAGGTCCAACACGTCTTGTTTGCTCTGGGCTTCGGCCAGGTTGGCATACAAAAAGTGGTGGCCCAGGCCTTGGGCGGCTTCTTGCAGGTCGCTCACGCGGTAAGCGCGAATCGACTGCACGATGTTCGACCGCACGCCCTTCAGGGGCGTCTCTTGGTCTTGACGTGTCGGCATGTCCATCTCCGTGGTCTTTCTTGAGAACTAAAAAAAATCAGGGTCTGTCAACGATCAGGCGAAAGCTCGCGTAATGGTCTTCGGTGTAGTAACAGGCTTTCGGTTCTGTCGGCACCGGGCCGCCGCAGACGATGCGACGGGCTCCACGGTGACGCACGCCGGGTGTCCTGACGGTGTATTCGCGGTAGAAACCCCTTGCCTCACGTGGCAAGAGCCGCTCGCGATTGCCAAAAACCGTACCGTCCTTTTCGTAGGGAAAAGGACCGCCCTTGCGGATTTTTTGGTAGGTTGTCTGGCCCTCACGGGGCAAGTCAGTGACCAACAACGTGGCCTGAGCTTGCACCTCTTGGGGTGAACGTGCCTGCACCAAAATTGTGCATGCCAGCAAAATAAAGCCCATCAGCATGGCGAACCACCACCGACGGGCCAAGGCTTGTTGCGCCACCCTCATGAATACACCTTTCAGGAGCATCCGGGTTTACCCGAAAACTCGAAGGCGCTAGTGTGTATCAAATGCGATAAAAATGCAAGCGAATGCCCATTAAACAGGCAAAGACAATTTGTTCATTTTGAACACATGTGAGTGCACACACCTGTTGAATGGGTCAACGCGCCGCGTTGGCGTCGGCCACGGTGAGCGCTGTCATGTTCACAATTCGGCGCACTGTGGTGCTGGGCGTCAAAATGTGCACGGGTTTGGCTGCACCCAACAAGACCGGGCCGACGGCGATGTTGCCGCCCGCCGCTGTTTTGAGCAGGTTGTAAGCAATATTGGCCGCATCGATGTTGGGCAGAACCAACAAGTTGGCATCGCCCACCAAGCTGCCGTTGGGCATGATGGCCTGGCGTGCCGCGGCGTCCAGGGCCACATCGCCGTGCATTTCGCCATCCACTTCCAGCCAGGGCGCGTTTTGGCGCAATAAGTCCAGCACATCGCGCATCTTGATGGCGCTGGGCTGGTTGGACGAGCCGAAGTTGGAATGCGAGAGCAAGGCCGCCTTGGGCTGGATACCGAAGCGGCGCATTTCTTCGGCGGCCATGATGGTGAATTCGGCCAGTTGTTCGGCCGTGGGGTCGTAGTTCACATGGGTGTCCACCATGAAGACCTGGCGACCCGGCAGCATCAAGCCGTTCATGCAGGCGAAGGTGTTCACGCCTTTGCGCTTGCCCACCACCTGGTCGATGTAGTTCAGGTGCATCGGGTTGGTGCCCCAGGTGCCGCAGATCATGCCGTCCACATCGCCTTTGTGCAGCAACATGGCGCCAATGAGCGACAAACGGCGGCGCATTTCGATCTTGGCGATCTGCTGGGTGACGCCCTTGCGCTCGGTCATGCGGTGGTAGGTCTGCCAGAAATCGCGGTAACGGTCGTCCTGTTCCACGTTCACCACGTCGTAGTCCAGCTCTTCTTTCAGGCGCAGGCCGAATTTTTCGATGCGCTCGGCGATCACGGCGGGGCGGCCGATCAGCGTGGGGCGGGCAATGCCTTCGTCCACCACGATCTGGGCGGCACGCAGCACGCGCTCTTCCTCGCCCTCGCTGTAGGCGATGCGCTTTTTCAAGGCGCGTTTGGCGGCCGTGAAAATCGGCTTCATCATGGTGCCGGAGGCGTACACAAAGCCTTGCAGGCGTTCGCGGTAAGCGTCCATGTCGGTGATGGGGCGTGAGGCAACGCCGGATTCGAATGCGGCTTGCGCCACCGCCGGGGCGATCTTCATCATCAGACGTGGGTCAAAGGGCTTTGGAATCAGGTACTCAGGGCCAAAAGCCAGAGGCTCGCCCACATAAGCGGCGGCCACGACTTCGCTTTGCTCGGCCTGCGCCAATTCGGCAATGGCGTACACGGCAGCGATTTCCATCTCCAGCGTGATGGTGGTGGCTCCGCAGTCGAGTGCGCCCCGGAAGATGTAGGGGAAGCACAGGACGTTGTTGACCTGGTTGGGGTAATCGGTGCGGCCTGTGGCCATGATGGCGTCATCGCGCACGGCTTTGACGTCTTCGGGGTTGATCTCGGGGTTGGGGTTGGCCAGCGCAAAAATCAGCGGCTTGGCAGCCATGGACTGGACCATGTCTTGTTTGAGCACACCGCCTGCCGACAGGCCCAGGAACACGTCGGCACCGGCAATCACTTCGCGCAGGGTGCGGTGCTCGGTTTTTTGTACGAACTGGATCTTGTCTTCGTCCATCAGCTCGGTGCGGCCTTCATAGACCACGCCCGCCAGGTCGGTGACCCAAATGTTTTCACGTGGAATGCCCAGCTTGACCAACAGGCCCAGGCAAGCCAAGGCCGCTGCGCCTGCGCCCGAGGTGACCAGCTTGATCTGCTTGGGGTCCTTGCCCACGACTTTGAGGCCGTTCAGGATGGCCGCACCCACCACGATGGCGGTGCCGTGCTGGTCGTCGTGAAAAACCGGGATCTTCATGCGCTCGCGCAGCTTGCGCTCGATGTAGAAACAATCCGGTGCCTTGATGTCTTCGAGGTTGATGCCGCCAAAGGTCGGCTCCAGCGACGCAATGATCTCGACCAACTTGTCCGGGTCTTTCTCGTTGATCTCGATGTCGAACACGTCGATGCCCGAGAACTTCTTGAACAAGACGCCCTTGCCTTCCATGACCGGCTTGCTGGCCAGCGGGCCGATGTCACCCAGGCCCAGCACAGCGGTGCCGTTGGTCACCACGCCCACCAGGTTGCCCCGGCTGGTGTACTTGAAGGCGTTGGCCGGGTCTTTGACGATTTCTTCGCACGGTGCGGCCACGCCGGGCGAGTAGGCCAAGGCCAGATCGTGCTGGTTGACCAGCTGCTTGGTGGCTGCGATGGCCACTTTGCCGGGGGTGGGGAACTGGTGGTATTCCAGGGCGGCTTTGCGCAACTGGGCGCGTTTTTCTTCGGCTTGGACCTTGTTGGTCATGGTGAGGCTCCGTTGTAGGGATGTGCTGTCAGGTCTGGCCGGGTTCGGCAACCAATGGGAATGGCAAAGGATTTGTCAACATTCAGGGCGACAGTCGGGCGGTATTTTCATTGTAGACCCGCGATTCAAGCCTTTGAGCCCGGGTAATGCCCTTCTCAAGTGAGTTGGCTTTTGACTTTTGCGCACAAATGAGGGCCGAAATGGCAACTGATCAACGCAGATGCTTCCAGGCTTTGTGCTGCAAAGCCTGCGCCACGCTGACCGAGCGTTGCCCTGGGATGATTTGAAAAGACGCACCGGCTTGCAAACGGCCCGGTTGGTCCACCGCCAAATAAAAGCCGCAGCGCCCGCTTTGCACCATGTCTTTGGCGGCCTGGGCGTAACCCATGACGGCGTTGAACTTGCCGCAGGGCTCGCGCGGCTGGGTCACGCGCAAGACCACGTCGCCAAAGTCCAGGCGGTCACCCACAAAAAGGTCTTGTTCGCGCACGCCTTGAAGGCTCAGGTTTTCACCCAAATAGCCCGGTGCCAAAGCTTCTTCAAACATCGTCGCGCCCTGCGCCTGGCGCTGGGTCTGCCACCAAGGCAGATGCTCCGAAGGCAAGGCGTACACCGCTTTGCGCAGGCCCCCATGCACCGACAAGTCGGCTTGCTCGTCACCGGCCAGGCCCAGCACCCCGACCTCGATGGGACCAGAGACCGTGGTTTTGCCAATGGCCGACACCAGTCTGCGTCCACCCACCATGAGGGGGCGCACCTGGCCGGTCTGGATGGCGAGCAATTGCCCGGATGCGTGCGGCAGCATGGGCCTTTCAGCCGCGCATCAAGGCTTCGATCTCGTCGGCCTTGACCGGCACACCGCGTGTGATCAGCTCGCAACCCGTGGCGGTCACGATGGCATCGTCTTCGATGCGGATGCCGATGTTGTGGAATGGTTCGGGCACGCCGGGTGCCGGGCGCACATACAAGCCCGGCTCGATGGTCAGCACCATGCCGGGCTGCAGGATGCGGCTGGGGCGGTCCTTGATGAGTTCGCCACTGAGCGGGTCCTTTCGCTCACTGATCTGGCCCACCTGCGAGGGCTCCACATAGCTGCCGCAGTCGTGCACGTCCATGCCCAGCCAGTGGCCGGTGCGGTGCATGTAGAACTGGAAATAACTGCGGTTGGCGATCACGTCTTGCGCATTGCCCACCTTGTTTTTGTCAAGCAGGCCCACATCGAGCAGGCCCTGCGCCAGCACGGCCACGGTGGCCTCGTGCGGGTCGACAAAACGGGCACCGGCTTTGGTGGCGGCCACGGCGGCGTCTTGCGAGGCCAGCACCAGGTCGTACAAGGCGCGTTGCGGCCCGGTGAATGTGCCGTTGGCCGGGAAGGTGCGGGTGATGTCGCTGGCGTAACCGTCCAGCTCGCAACCGGCATCGATCAACACCAGATCGCCGTTTTGGATCAAGGCGGTGTCGGCACGGTAATGCAACACGCAGGCATTGGCCCCGCCCGCCACGATCGAGCCGTAGGCCGGGTACTGCGAACCGCTTTGGCGGAACTCGTGCAGCAACTCGGCGTCCAGGTGGTATTCGCGCACTTCTTGCCCCGCGCGCAGCCTGGCCGCGCTGCGCTGCATGGCGCGGATGTGGGCGCGGGCGCTGATGGCGCTGGCGCGGCGCATGATGTCCTGTTCGTGTGCGTCTTTCACCAGGCGCATCTCGTCGAGCAGGCTGCACAGGTCGCGCTGCTGCTCGGGGCACAAAGCGCCGTAACGCACCCGCGCGCGCACCGACTGCAGCCAGCCGTTCACCAGGCTTTCCAGCCCGGTGTGGATGGCAAACGGGTACCACACGGTGCTGCGGTTTTCCAGCAGTTTGGGCATGTGCGCGGCCATCTCGCCGATGGGCAAGGCCCGGCTCACGCCCAAAGCAGCGGGTGCCGCGTCTGGCCCCAAACGGATGCCGTCCCAGATTTCGCGCTCCAAGTCTTTGGGCTGACAAAACAGCGTGCACTCGCCCTCGGCCGTGATCACCAAACTGGCGTGCGGCTCGGTGAAGCCGGTCAGGTAATAAAAGTAACTGTCGTGCCGGTACAGGTAATCGCTGTCGCGGTTGCGCTGGCGCTCGGGCGCGGTGGGGATGATGGCAATACCGCCAGCGCCCAATTGGGCAGCCAGGCGGGCACGGCGTTGCGCGTAAAGCAGGGTGGTGTCGGTCATTTGGAGAACAGTCCCATAAGAAGACGCCATTATGTTCGTTCCCCTTGGGAGGCGAATGTCCACACAGTCACTCGGGTGCCTGTTCAGGTGATGCCGCCGTTGAGTTGCGACAGCCGCTCAGGCGTGCCCACATCGGTCCAGTCGCCGTCATACACCTCGCCCGACACCTGGCCCCGGTCCATCGCTGCGCGCAACAAGGGCGCTAAGGCCAGCGCCACGCCCCCGGGGTTGCCAGGGGGCAGGCCGCAGTCGGCAAAAAAAGCTTTTTTATAGAGCGCAACGGTGCTGAAGGTGTAAGCGCAGCCGGGGCTGCCTTTGGGCAGGTTCAGCACCTGACCCTCTGCCGACAGGCCAAAGTCGCCACCCGGGTTGTGTGCAGGGTTGGGCACCAGCCAGAGGTGGGCCAGGGCAGTGCTGGCGGTGAAACGCTGCACGGCATGCTGCGTGAACACCCAATCAGGCGCAAACACGTCGCCTGCCACCACCCAGAACACCTCATCGAGCTGTGGCAAGGCCCGCACGATGCCGCCAGCGGTCTCCAGCGCACAGCCAAAGTCCTGGCCTTCGTGCGAATAGCGGATGTGAACTTCTGGTACGCCGGGCCACTGGATGTGCTCACCCAAGTGCGCTGGAAACTGCTCGCCCAGCCAAGCGGTGTTGACCAGCTGTTGCACAAAGCCGCCCCGGGCCAGGGCCTGCATGGGCCAGTGCATGAGCGGCTGGCCGCGCACGCGCAGCAAGGGCTTGGGGGTCTGGTCGGTCAGGGGGCGCATGCGCTCGCCGCGACCGGCGGCCAGCACCATGGCCTGTGCGGGTGGTCTGGCGCTGAGCGAGGTGGCTGGTGATGGCGCTTGAGAGGGGTGGGTCAATGAAGTCGGCATCCCCGGATGTTGCCACGGCTGCAGGCGCTCTCGGGACAGCCCCAGCCAAATGCCGCGGCCTAAACTGCAGCGTACAGGCCGTTCGCAGCGGATGCGCCAGGCCGCCCCAGGAGACTGACCCCATGACACGCCCCCACATCAGCGTCATTGCCGCCGCACAAAACGCCGCACAGCGCCTGGCCGATCGCCACACCCCTTTTGTCATGAACGACTGGTACGTGGCCGCCTTTGGGGAGGAGATCAAGGACCAGTTGCTCTCCCGCACGCTGCTGGGCCGGCGTTTGGTGTTTTACCGCGCCAGCGACGGCCGCGTGGTGGCGCTCGAAGACCGCTGCCCGCACCGCTCCATGCCGCTGTCAGCCGGCACGCTGGAGCAAGACACCATCGTGTGCGCTTACCACGGCCTGCGTTTCAACACCGAGGGCGACTGCATCGAGGTGCCCTCCCAGTCGACCTGCCCCCCCAACATGGGCATCCGGGCCTACCGCACCCTTGAGCGCGGCGCGGTGGTCTGGATCTGGATGGGGGAGGCCGAGCAGGCCGATGCGTCCAAACTGCCCGCGCAAGACTGGATGGCCGACGCCCAGTGGGAGCGCTCGCAAGGCTATTTGAGTTTGCAGGCCAACTACGTGCGCCTGCACGAAAACCTGCTGGACTTGACGCATTTGAGCTTTTTGCACGCCAAAAGCTTTGGCACACCCGATTACGCCAAGGCCGCCTTTGAAAGCGTCATCGGCGATGGCCAATTTGCCTTGCTGCGCAACGTGGTGCCCACCACCTTGCCGCCCGTGTGGGGCATCCCGACCGGTTTGACAGGCCAGGGCCAGGCCGCCCGCATCGTGCGCTCCGAATTCCGCAGCCTGGGGCTGCACGAGGTGTCGGTCACTTTTTACGATTGCCACTTACCCGAGAACACGCGTCCGCAGTTTCGCATCCGCACCGCCCACATGCCCACACCCGAGACAGCCACCAGCACGCATTACTTCATCGTGCACGGGCGCGACTTTGCGCAAGATGAGCCGCAAACCACCCGCTTCATGCACGACCAGTTGTTTGTGGCTTTTCAGGAAGACGTGGACGGCCTGGCCCTGCAGGAAAAGGCCTTGGCCAGCACCCCGGCCGAGGATTTGTACGAGTTTTCTGTGGCCGCCGACGCCCCGGCGGTGGCCATGCGCCGCTACGTGTTGGCGCGCCAGCAAAAAGAAGCCAAGGCCTGACCGAGCCCCGCTGTTCAGCGCAAAGCGCCCATGGCCTCGCCCATGACGATGGGGCGGGTCGGTGTCCAGTCGGGCTTGAACTGCATCACCCCGCTCGGGAACAGCATCACCACGGTGGAGCCGAGCAAAAAGCGCCCCATCTCCTCGCCTTGCGCCAGGGTGATGTTGCCCATCTCGTAGGTCCATTCGCGCACCGTGCCCGGGCGCGGCGGGTTGACCACGCCGTGCCACACGGTGGCCATGCTGCCCACAATGGTCGCGCCCACCAGCACCATCACAAAGGGGCCGTTCGCGCTGTCAAACACACACACCACCCGCTCGTTGCGGGCAAACAGGCCAGGCACGCCGCGTGCCGTGGTCGGGTTGACCGAAAACAGGTCGCCCGGCACGTAAATCATGCGCGTCAGACGCCCCGCGCAAGGCATGTGGATGCGGTGGTAGTCGCGTGGGCTGAGGTACAGCGTGGCAAATTCGCCGTTGTCAAACTGCGCGGCCAGCGCCGCATCGCCGCCCACCAGGGCGCGGGTGCTGTAGCCGTGGCCCTTGGCCTGGAAGACCTGGTCGCCCACCACCGGGCCGCACTGGCTGATGGCCCCGTCCACCGGGCTCACCAAGGCCGCGGCTGCGATGGGCCGGGCATCGCCCCGCAGGGGGCGGGTAAAGAATTCGTTGAAGCTCTTATAGCTGGCCGTGTCAGGGTTGGCAGCTTCGGCCATGTTCACGTTGTAGCGCTTCACAAACCAGTTGATGATGCCCGTGGTTGCGCCGCCCCATTGGCTGCCCGCCACCCAGCCGGCAAAGGCGGTCAGGGCTTGCTTGGGAATCAGGTACTGCGGCAAGACCGCCAGGCGGTCCGAAAAAGAAGGGGAACTTGACATGAAGGGGCCGCAGGCGCGGTGCAGAAGAAGGCTTTGATTTTATCGGTCACCTGCCCAGCTGCTCAGGCATGCGGTCAAGGGCACAATCCGGGCATGAACACCCCCTTGCTTTCGGTCGAACATTTGGTCAAGCGCTACGGCGACGCCACGGTGGTCAACGACCTGTCTTTCCACATCAACCCCGGCGAATGCCTGGGCGTCATCGGCCCCAATGGTGCGGGCAAAACCACCACGCTGCGCATGTGCCTGGGCTTGTCCGAGCCGAGCAGCGGTCAGATCCGCTACTTCGATGGTCTGCAAATGCCGGGTGACGCCCTCGCCATCAAAGCCCGCTTGGGCGTGGTGGCGCAATCGGACACACTGGACCCGGACTTCACGGCCGAAGAAAACCTGCTGGTCTTTGGCCGCTACTTTGGCCTGCCCGACGCCGTGATCCGCGAGCGCATTCCGCAGCTGCTCGAATTCGGGGCCCTCAGCCACAAAGCCAAGGCCAAACCCGGCGAGTTGTCGGGCGGCATGAAGCGGCGCCTGAGTTTGTCGCGAGCACTCATCAACCACCCACAACTTTTGATGCTGGACGAGCCCACCACGGGCCTCGACCCGCAGGCGCGCCACCTCATGTGGGAACGGCTGCAGGTTTTGCTGCAAGAAGGCAAGTCCATCTTGCTCACCACCCACTTCATGGACGAGGCCGAGCGCCTGTGTGGACGGCTCTTGGTGCTGGACCAGGGCCGCAAGATCGCCGAAGGCAAACCCCGCGACCTGATCGCCGAGCACCTGGAGCCCGAAGTGGTCGAGGTGTTTGGCCAAGGCGCTGTGGCGCTGGCACAAGAAGCCAGCTTGAAAGCACTGGCAGGGCGCGTCGAGGTGAGTGGCGAAACCGTTTTCTTCTACACCCAGGACAGCCGCGCCCTGATGAATGCGCTGCAGGCCTGGCCCGCCATGCGCACACTGCACCGCCCTTCCAATTTGGAAGACCTGTTTTTGAAATTGACCGGACGCCAGATTCGGGAAGAAGGCTGATCATGAGTCAAATCCAAAACAACATCTGGGCCGCGCCGCGCCTGTCCATGCGCTGGTGGCCCGTGTTTCAGCGCAACTGGCTGGTCTGGAAAAAACTGGCCATCCCCAGTCTGGTGGGCAACATCGCCGAGCCGCTCATGTGGCTGGTGGCCTTTGGTTACGGCCTGGGTGCTTTGGTGGGGCAAGTGGAACTGGACGGCGAAAAGGTGCCCTACATCCTGTTTCTGGCCAGTGGCAGCATCTGCATGAGCGCCATGAATGCGGCCACCTTTGAGGCGCTGTACTCGGCGTTTTCGCGCATGCATGTGCAAAAAACCTGGGACGGCATCATGAACGCCCCGGTGCGGCTCGATGATGTGGTGCTGGCAGAAATGCTCTGGGCCGCGTTCAAGGCGCTGTTCAGCGTCACGGCCATTTTGGTGGTGATGCTCGCCCTGGGCATCAGCCACAGCTGGAAGCTGCTGGTGGCCTGGCCCGTGCTGCTGGGCGTGGGCATCACCTTCAGCTGCATGGCGCTGATCTTCAACGCGCTGGCCAAGGGCTACGATTTTTTCACCTACTACTTCACCCTGTTCCTCACGCCCATGATGTTCCTCTCGGGCATCTTCTTCCCGCGCGAGCAACTGCCTGGTTTTGTGCGCGCGATCGCCGACTGGCTGCCGCTGTCGGTGGCGGTGGACCTGGTACGGCCTATGTTCCTGGACCGCTGGCCTGACGAGCCGGTGCGTCTGGTGGGGGTGTTGGCGGCGTTTGCGGGGGTGTCGTTTTGGGTGGCGCTGGCGCTGACGCGCAAGCGTTTTCGCAGTTGAAGTCTTACGGGCGTTGATTTGAGTGCCACAAGATAAAACGCGGGCCCTGTTGCCCGCGTGACAAGCGGCCTCAATTTTTGAAAAGACCGTCTGAAAAAAGGGAATTTAATTTATTTCAAAAAAAGAGGGAATTTTTTTCACCGGTTAGTGTTTGAATTTCTCAAAAAAGAAGGGTTTTTACCGAGATGCATGTCCTGGCGTTGACCTAAATTGATTGTGGTCAAGCCTTTGGAAAAAGGCTTTTCAAACGGCGATAAGCCATCGATTTCACAGATCAACAACAGGAGATGACGATGAAAATGACCCGACTCAGTGCTGCTTTGCTCGCAGCTGCCCTGGCCACTGGGGTGCATGCCCAGTCCGGCAAAGACAACCTCAACACGATGAAGCAGATGAAGGTTGCCACGACCGATCTGAACATCCCGGTGGTGCCGCAAACCGGCCGCAATGCCGACGCGATCCGCAACAACCTGAAAAAGATCAAGATGCCCGATGGCTTCAAGATCGAGTTGTTTGCGGTGGTGCCCGATGCGCGGCACATGGCCATCGCACCTTCTACCAACATGCTGTTTGTGGGCACCCGCAAAACCACCGTTTGGGCCGTGACGGACCGCAACAGCGACGGCATTGCCGACGAAGTGAAGTCCTTCGCCCCGTCGCTCAACTTCAAGGTGCCCAATGGCGTGTGCTGGACCAAGGATGGTTTCCTGGTGGTGGCCGAGCACAACCGCGTGCTGAACTTCCCGGCCGCTGAATTCTTCTACGAAGGCCCCGACGTGGCGGTGATCGAGGTGGTGCCGCAGGGCAAGCTGATCCCGACCGAACACGAGTCATACAACCACGGCGCTCGCACTTGCCGTGTAGGCCCGGACGGCAAGCTTTACATCACCCTCGGTCAGCCCTTCAACGTGCAGCCTCGCGAGAAGGTGGATGAGTTCAATAAATTGGGCATCGGTGGCATCGTGCGCATGGACCCCTTCGATGGCAGCGGCCGCGAGGTCTACAGCATCGGCATGCGCAATTCGGTGGGCCAGGACTTCAACCCCAAGGACGGTACTTTGTGGTGGACTGACAACCAGACCGACGGCTTGGGCAACGAAATTCCTCCGGGTGAATTGAACCGCTCGACCAAAAAGGGTGAGCATTTTGGCTACCCCTACTGGAATGGCAAGTTCAAGGTGGCTGGCTCTTCCGCTGCCCCTGACTTGAAGGACATGAAAGAGCCCGCCAATGCGGTGTTTCCTCAAATTGAATTCCCAGCGCACCAAGCGCAACTGGGCATGACCTTCTACACAGGCAAACAGTTCCCAGCCAAGTACCGTGGTGGCATTTTTGTCGCCTCGCATGGTTCGTGGAACCGCAGCCCTGCCAGCGGTGCGCTCATCAACTTTGTCTCGCTCAAGGCTGACGGCACCGCGGACAAGTCCGAGGTGTTTGCCGAAGGCTGGTTGAGCCCTGAAACCGGCACTTACATCGGTCGCCCGGTCGATGTGGCCGTCATGAAAGACGGTTCCATGCTGATCTCTGACGATTACGTGGGCGCGATTTACCGCGTGACCTACGGCAACTGATGCCGTGATCGATGAAGGCACCCGCGCTCTGCGGGTGCCTTTTTTCTCATAAGAAGAGGTTGAAGATGTTTTCAGCAAAAGCATTCGGTTTTCAGGCGCTGGGCTTGGCATTGGCCATCAGCTCGGGCTTGGCTTTTCAGGCCCAGGCGGCAGACGCCAAAGCGGGCCAGGTCAAGGCGGGCATGTGCGTGACCTGTCACGGTGCCTTGGGCTTGTCCACCATGCCCAATGCGCCCCACCTGGCTGGGCAACCGGCCATCTACATCGAAGAGCAGCTCAAGCAATATCGCAGCGGCAAACGTGCCAACGAGGTCATGGCGGTGATGGCCAAGCCCTTGACGGACAAGGAAATTGAGAACCTAGCGGCTTGGTATGCGTCGATTCCGATTGAGGTCGGCCAGCCACGTTGAAGGCCATAGGGCCGCCAATCCATACCCATTTCACACACAGCACCGTTGTCTTGGGTGTCCCCAAAGGACTCCGCTCAACAAGACAATGGATTTAAGTTTCAGTGCTCACGGACGCAGGTCCGTGATCCATCGGCAGCCTCACCCTGTTCGATGAACGCCCTCCAAGATCATGAAAGCAGTATCCATGACCACCATCTGCCACACCCCCTTGACCTTCACCCGTTCTCCGCGGCTGGCCCCTGTGGCTTGGGCCATCGCTTTGCTGTGTGCCGCTGGCGCTCAGGCGCAGTCGGTGCCCGTGTCTGCGGCCGAGGTCGATACCGACGCCGGGGCCTTGTCGCCCGTGGTGGTGTCTGCCCAGCGATCAAGCGGTGGCGTTTGGCGTGGCGCGGCCTCGGTCGATGTGGTGGGGGGCGATGAGCTGCGCGAGGGCCAAGCCCAGGTCAACCTGTCAGAAAGTTTGGGACGCGTGCCGGGCCTGGTGATTCGCAACCGACAAAACTACGCCCAGGACCTGCAAATCTCGGTGCGCGGCTACGGCGCTCGCGCCACCTTTGGCGTGCGTGGTGTGCGCCTGTTTGTGGACGGCATCCCGGCCAGCGCCCCTGATGGATCAGGCCAGGCCGCGAACTTCCCGCTGGGCAGCGCCGACCGGGTTGAAGTGGTGCGTGGCCCCATGGCGGCGCTTTATGGTTCATCGTCGGGCGGTGCTTTGTTGCTCTACACCGAAGACGGCCAGCAGCCCGCGCAGTGGCGCACGGGCGTGGTGGCAGGCTCTGACGGCTTGTGGCGCGCCTCCACCCAAATTACAGGCCAGACCGGCACACCGCAGGCTCCGGGCTGGTCGTATGCGCTGGACGTGAGCGGCTTTGCCACCGACGGCACGCGCCCGCAGTCGGCGACTGACCGCAGCACGGCCAACATGAAACTCTCGCGTCCGCATGAAGGCGGGCGCACGGTGCTGGTGTTCAACCGCCACAGCAGCTCGGCGCTGGACCCACAAGGCCTCAGCCGCGTCGAGTTCGATGCCAACCCAGACCAAACCAATGCGGGGGCGCTCAGCTTCAACACCCGCAAAACCGTCTCGCAGACCCAGCTGGGCCTGGCCTTTGAGCAAGCGTTGGGCGGTGGCCACAAGCTGGAGCTCATGGGCTATGGCGGCCAGCGCCAGGTCGTGCAATACCAGTCCATCACCACGGGCGCGCAAGTGCCCGCAGGCAGCTCGGGCGGGGTGATTGATCTGGACCGCGACTACTGGGGCTGGAACGCCCGCTGGCGGCATGACCGCGACTGGCAAGGCGGTCGCCTGTCGCTCAGCGCGGGCCTGGCATCCGACCACCAAAGCGACAAGCGCAAAGGCTATGAGAACTTCGTGGGCAGCGCGCTGGGCGTGCAAGGCAAGCTGCGCCGCGACGAAGTCAACCGTGCCCAAACGCTGGACCCGTACCTGCAAGCCGAGTGGCGCACACAAGAGCTGACACTCATGGGCGGCGTGCGCCAGACCCGCACCGAATACGAATCCAGCGACCGTTACATCGTGGGCACCAACCGTGACGACAGCGGCAGCAAGGACTACACAGCCACCTTGCCCGTGGTCGGTGTGCGTTGGCAGTGGAGCCCATCCGTGCAGGCCTTTGCCAGCATCGGCAAGGGTTATGAAATCCCCACGCTCAACGAAGTGGCTTACCGCAGCGGCGGCGTCTCTGGCTTCAATACTGAACTCAACGCCGCCCGCAGCACCAGCGCCGAGCTGGGCCTGCGTGGTCGCGCAGACAAGCTGCGCTGGAGCGCGACCGCGTTTGACATCCGCACCGACGACGAGATCGTGGTGCAAAACAACACGGGCGGGCGCACCACGTTCCAGAATGCCGGTCGCACCCTGCGCCAAGGCCTGGAGCTGGCGGGCGAATGGCGCACAGGCCCCGTCTCGCTCACCACGGCCTACACCTGGATGCGGGCGAACTACCAGGACGCGTTCTTGACCTGCACCACGGCGGGCTGCCCCAACGCGACCCCGCAGGTGCAAGTGCCGCAAGGCAACCAGATCCCGGGCCTGCCCAAGCAGCAGCTGTTTGCGCAAGCGGCCTGGGACACGGGCTGGGCGGGCAGTCGGGTGACGCTGGAGGCGCGGCATGTGGGGCGCGTGATGGTCAATGACCTGAACACCGATTCAGCGGCGGCACACACCTTGTTCAACCTTGGCGTGCAGTTCAAGCAAGAGCGCGGGGACTGGACACTCAAGGAGTTTGTGCGGTTGGACAACCTGAGCGATCAAAAGCATGCGGGCTCGGTGATCGTGAACGATGGCAACGGTCGTTTCTTTGAGCCGGGTGCAGGGCGCAAGCTGCTGCTGGGGCTGGAGGCCCAGCGCAGGTTCTGAAGGCGGCTTCCTCAGGAACGGTCTTGCTGGCAGTGTTCTGGCTTCGCTTGACCGTGTTCTCAGAGAAGCCCCTGTTCAGCCCCGTTAAGATCATTCCTTTTTGAGTTTTCCACTTTCAAGGAATGAAGAACATGAGCATTCAGACCGTAGGCATCATTGGCGCAGGCACCATGGGCAATGGCATCGCACAGGCGTGTGCGGTGGCCGGCATTCAGGTGGTGATGGTCGACATCTCGGATGCGGCCGTGGCCAAAGGCGTGGCCACCGTGGCCAGCAGCCTGGACCGTCTGGTCAAGAAAGAAAAAATCAGCGAGGCCGACAAGGCTGCAGCGCTGGCTCGCATCCAAGGCTCCAGCAGCTACGACGACCTCAAAAGCGCCCAGTTGGTGATCGAAGCCGCCACCGAGAACCACGAGCTCAAGGTCAAGATCTTGAAGCAACTCGACGCCCTGCTGGCGCCCAACGTGATCATCGCCTCCAACACCTCGTCGATCTCGATCACGCAGTTGGCCGCCGCCACGCAGCGCGCGGACCGTTTCATCGGCATGCACTTCTTCAACCCCGTGCCCATGATGGCGTTGGTCGAAATCATCCGTGGCCTGCAGACCAGCGACGCGACGCACGACGCGGTGCACGACATGGCGCTGGCCCTGGGCAAGACCCCGATCACCGTCAAGAACGCGCCCGGTTTTGTGGTCAACCGCATCCTGGTGCCCATGATCAACGAAGCCTTCTTTGTGCTGGGCGAAGGCCTGGCCGAAGCCGAAGCCATCGACGCGGGCATGAAGCTCGGCTGCAACCAGCCCATTGGCCCGCTGGCGCTGGCCGACATGATCGGTCTGGACGTGTGCCTGGCCGTGATGGAGGTCTACCTCAAGGAGTTCGGCGACAGCAAGTACCGCCCCAGCCCGCTACTCAAAGAGATGGTGGCTGCAGGCCGCTTGGGCCGCAAGACCGGCCAGGGCGTTTACAAGTACTGAGCGTCAGCGGATGAATCAGGGCTGGCCAAGCCAGACCCTGAGACTGTCGCGTTCGTGAACGCGAAACGGCCATGCCGCCCTCTAACATGGCGTCATGAACACCCCACCCCACCCCGAAGGCCAGATCGACTGCAGCGTGCACGGCGCAGTCCTGCAAATTTGCATCAACCGCCCCGCCAAGCGCAACGGTTTCACGCCCAAAATGTTCCGCGAATTGGGGGAGGCCTACACCCGGCTGGACGACGACCCGGCCCTGCGCGTGGGCGTGCTGTGCGCCGCAGGTGCGCATTTCACGGCCGGGCTGGACTTGCCCACCATTGCACCGCTCATGCAGCGCGGCGAAAAGTCGGTGCCGCTGGGCTTGGTCGACCCGCTGAACCTGGGCATGGACGGTTACCGCCGCCGCGTCAAACCCATGGTGGTGGCGGTGCAGGGCATTACCTACACACTGGGCATCGAACTGATGCTGGCCGCGGACATCGTGGTCGCGGCCGACGACTGCCGTTTCTCGCAACTGGAAGTGCAGCGCGGCATCATGGCCACGGGCGGGGCCACGCTGCGCATGGCCGAGCGCGCAGGCATGGGCAATGCGCTTTTGCATTTGCTCACGGCCGATGTGTTTGACAGCGCCGAAGCCCTGCGCCTGAACTTTGTGCAAAAGGTGGTGCCCGCGGGTAGCCTGTTGTCCGAGGCCATGCGCATCGCCGAGCAGATCGCCGCCCAGGCTCCGCTGGCGGTGGTGGCCACACGGCAAAACGTGCTCAAAGCGGTGGAGCATGGCCCGCTGGTGGCCATGCACGACTTTTTGCCGGTGCAGCAGCGCTTGTCGCGCAGCGAAGATGCGGCCGAGGGCGTGCGCTCGTTTGTGGAAAAACGCGCTGCACGTTTTACCGGTCAGTGATCGCCGGGTTGCAACGGGCGGTCGGAGGGGACGATGTCGCGTCGCAATTCGGCCACTTCCTGACGCAAGTGTCTGATCTCGCGCATCAGGTCTTTTTCGATTTGCCGGTCCTCGGCTTCAACTTCATTTTCCATGAAGATGGCCGACAAGGAGGCGGTGACCAGCGACAGAACCGCCAGCCCCAAGAGCACGACCACAACCGAAAATAAGCGCGAGGCATGCGTGGATGGCACCAGATCACCAAAGCCGACAGTGGCGGCCGTGGTGAAGGCCAGCCAAAGCCCGTCAGACAAACTGTGAATTTGGGGATCAATCAACCAAAAACCCACGCCGCCCAGGCCCAAAATGGTCACGGCCAGCAACAGTGAGTAAACCAGGCCTTGATGGATCATCCGGCGAAGACGGCGTTGGTGTAATGACATGCGTTTATTTTCCTCCATCCTTGCCTCAATGCCATCAACTGGTTGGGATCGGTTCTCACCAGGGCGACAAATGCTTGATCTTTCGCAGAGGCCTAAACCTGGCGCTATCGGCCAAAAAAGCCGCTCTGGGTGAGGCCAATACAGACAAGAACACATTGCAGCCGCGCCTTGATTGCAGATGGGCTCGGTCACAATCAGCGCATGACAGAACCGAATGCCTTGCACCCCTACGCCGAACTCACCCCCGACCGGGTGATGGACGCCCTGACCGATCTGGGCCTGTGGCCCGACGGGCGTTTGCTGGCGCTCAGCTCTTACGAAAACCGCGTGTACCGTGCGCACCTGGATGAACCCGTCCAGGGCAGCGTGGCCGTGGTCCTCAAGTTTTACCGGCCCGGCCGCTGGAGCCGGGCACAGATTCAGGAAGAACACGACTTTGCCGCCGAGTTGCTGGCGGCCGAAGTCCCTGTGGTGCCACCCCTGGTGCTCAACGGCCAGACCTTGCACCAAAGTGCGGGCTTCGATTTTTCGGTCAGCCCCTTGCGCGGAGGCCGCACGCCGGAGCTGGACGATTTTGAAGTGCTCGAATGGATCGGCCGTTTCTTGGCCCGTATCCACACCGTGGGCGCGGCCAAGCCCTTTGTGCACCGCCCCACGCTCGATGTGCAGACCTTTGCGCTGGAGCCCGCTGCGTGGCTAAAAACGCACCAAATGATTCCGTTGGAAGTCGAGCGCGAATGGCGCGAAGCCTTTGCGGCGGCGCTGGCCTTGGTGCAAGAAAAAATGGCGGAAGGTGCGTCGGAACGCCGCTTGATTCGCCTGCACGGCGACTGCCACCCGGGCAATATCTTGTGGACCCCCACCGAGCTGCCCGGCGGCGGCCCGCACTTTGTGGACCTGGACGATGCCCGCATGGGCCCGGCGGTGCAAGACCTGTGGATGCTGCTGTCGGGCGACCGCGGACAGCGCACGCAGCAATTGTCGGCTTTGCTCGATGGTTACGAGCAGGTGCGCGACTTTGACCGCGCCGAGTTGCGCTTGATCGAGCCGCTGCGCACCTTGCGCCTGATCCACTACAGCGCCTGGCTGGCGCGGCGTTGGGAAGACCCGATTTTCCCGGTCAACTTTCCGTGGTTTGGGACGCCCGACTATTGGCGCGGCCAGGTGCTGATGCTGCAAGAGCAAGTCGAGCAGATGCAGGAAGCGCCCCTCAGCGTTTGAAGCGAGCAGGGCGCATCGGCCCGTGGGCTCAAGCGGGCAGGCCTTGCTTGTAAAACTTGCCGTCCTTCATGATCGACAGGATGTTCTCGCCCTGCCCCAGCAGGCACGAGATGTCGGCGAGCGGGTTGCCCTGCACCAGCAGCAAGTCGGCCTTGGCACCGGGTTTGATCACGCCCAATTGGCCGGGCATGTTCAGCAGTTCGGCCGCATTCACCGTGGCTTGTTGCAAGGTGGCGCCTGCGCCCAAAATGCCGGCGCGGATGCGCAGTTCTTCGGATTGGTGGCGGTGCGACTCGCCCAGCAAGTCGGTGCCCAGCGCCATCTTCACGCCCGCTTTGGCCAGCAGCTCCAGCGCCTTTTGGCCCTGGCTGCGCACGGTCTCGATCTTGGCCACCGACACGGGCGGCAGGCCCAGACTGGCGCCTTCGTTGGCCAGGGCTTCGTAAGTGATCAGAGTGGGCACCATGAATGCGCCACGCTCGGCCATGAAGGCGCATGTGTCGGTGTCGATCAGGTTGCCGTGCTCGATGCTGCGTACGCCAAAGTCCACCGCACGGCGGATCGCCTTGGGCGTGTAGGCGTGGGCCATGACGTAGGTGCCTGCGTGCTCGGCCTCGTCCACGATGGCGCGGATTTCGCCTTCGGAGTAGCCCAGGTAGTGGATCGGGTCGTTGGGCGAAGCCACGCCACCCGAGGCCATGATCTTGATCTGGTTGGCACCCTTCATGATCTCTTCGCGCACGGCCAGTCGCACGTTGTCCACGCCATCGACCACACGCGCCAGCGCCCCCACGCGGGTGGAGCAGGCACAGGTTTCCAGTTCGTCGCTGCGGGGGCGGCCATCGCCGTGCCCCCCGGTTTGCGACAGGGCGCGGCCTGCGGCAAAAATGCGCGGACCTTCGACCAGGTCGGTGCGGGTGGCCTCGGCCAGGTTCCAGTCGGCACCCCCAGCGTCACGCACGGTGGTGAAGCCGCGCATCAGCATGCCCTTCATGATCGGGATGGCCCGCAAGGTGGCAAACACATTGGGCTGCTGGCTGTTGTAGGTCAGGTTCAGGTGCGAGGCGATCACATGCACATGGCAGTCGATCAGGCCGGGCATCAGGGTCAGGCCCTGGGCCGAGAGGGTTTGTGCGCCTTCGGGCACGGGCAGCTTGGGGCCCACGGCCTGAATCAGTCCATCCAGGACCCACACATCGGTGTCAGGTAAAAGTTTCAGGGTTTCAACATCCAGCACATTGGCCGATTGGATCAGGATCGAGGTCATACAGCGTTTCAAAAAATGCCAAGGCAGGGTGCGTCGGCATGAGGAACCAAAGGCCATCATCTCAGCCGTTCATGGCCTTGGACACCGCATAAACCCTAGGTTTTCAGTCTTGCGCCTGCCCAGCCTGCTGCCTAGAATGAAATGTCAACCAACCAAGACAGGAATCTGCATGTTGAAACCAATCCTTCGTTCCACGCGCCTGCTCGCGCTGGCCATCGGCATGTCTGCCACGCTGGTCTCCGTGAGTGCCGTGCAAGCCAACGAGCTCAAGTGGGCTGCGCAAAACGACATCCTGACGCTGGACCCGCACGCGCAAAACCACGCCACCACCAACAACATCGTGGGCCATGCCTACGAACCCCTGGTGCGCTACGACCGCAACTACAAAGTTGAGCCTTCGCTGGCCACCAGTTGGCAGGTGGTCAACCCCACCACGGTGCGTTTCAACCTGCGCAAGAACGTGAAGTTCCAGGACGGCTCGGCCTTCACCGCCGACGATGTGCTGTTCTCTTTTGACCGCATTCGCCAGCCACAAGGCACCATGCAAATTTATGTGGCCGGTGTCAAAGCCATCAACAAGATCGACGACCACACCATCGACGTCGTGCTGGACAAACCCAACCCGACCTTGCTCAACAGCTTCACCACCTTCTACATCATGAGCAAGGCCTGGGCGGTGAAGAACAAGTCCGAAAAAGTGCAGGACTACAAGGCCAAGGAAATCACCTTCGCCTCCACCAACGCCAACGGCACCGGGCCCTATGTCATCAAGGAGTGGGTGGCCGATCAGCGCCTGGTCATGACGGCCAATAAAACCTGGTGGGACAAGTTGCCCGGCAACGTGACCGATGTGATTTACACCCCCATCAAGTCCGACCCCACCCGCATCGCCGCTTTGTTGGCGGGTAACGTGGACATCGTGACCGACTTGCCCACACAAGACGTGGCCCGCCTGCGCTCCACACCCGCCTTGTCCGTGCTCGATGGCCCGGAAGTGCGCACCATTTTCATTGGCGTTGACCAAGGCTCCAACGAATTGAAATACGGCTCCAAAGGCCCCAACCCCTTCAAGGACGTGCGCGTGCGCAAAGCCCTGAACATGTCGATTGACCGGGTGGCCATCCAGCGCAGCATCATGCGCGGCCTGTCGGTGCCCGCGGCCATCATGGTCGCGCCTGGTGTCAATGGCCACACGGCCGAGTTGGACAAAGTTGCACCACCCGACCTGGACGGTGCCAAGAAACTGCTGGCCGACGCCGGTTACGCCAATGGCTTTGACTTCACCCTCGACTGCCCCAACAACCGCTACGTGAACGACGAAGAGGTGTGCCAAGCCGTGGTCAACATGTGGGCCAAAGTGGGCATCCGCGCCAAGCTCAATGCCACCAACTTCAGCAGCTTCATCAGCAAAATCCAAAACTTTGACTCCAGCGCTTACCTGCTGGGCTGGGGCGTGGCCACTTACGACGCGCAGTACTCCCTGCAGTCCCTGGTCATGACCCGCACCACGGGCTCGGATGGCAACTTCAACTTCCTGAAGATCAGCAACGCCAAGGTGGACGCCCTGACCGAAGCCATGAAAACCGAAATGGACAAGACCAAGCGCGACAACATGCTCAAGGAAGCCTTGACCATCACCCGCGACGAAGCCCTGTATGTGCCACTGCACCACCAGATGCGCCCTTGGGCCATGAAGAAGAACGTGGGCATCGCGCACAACTCCAACGATGCGCCCAAGATGTACTACGCCACCGTCAGCAAGTGATCTTGTGTTGACCCACCCTGCCCCGCCCGCGCGGGGCAGGGTTTCAAGCGCGAACGTGGCCATGCGCCCCACGGGGCTTGCAGCCACGCACAGCCACCATGCCTTCGCCTTCTTCCCCCCAAGCTGACCCACCTCGCGCCCGCACGCCTTGGCTGGGCTTTGCCGTCGTCGGTTGTGGTGCCGCGATCGCGCCGCTCGACTTTGCGGTCAACATGGCTTTTCCTGCCATGACCGAAGCCTTTGCCTTGGCCACGGCCGACATCCGCTGGGTGGCGGTGTGCTACGTCATCACCTACGGCAGCCTGATGCTGTTTTGTGGTGTGCTGGGCGACCGCCTGGGCCACTTGCGCGTGTTCCGCTGGGGCTTGGCGCTGTCGGCGTTGGGTTTGGCGGCCTGTGCGGCGGCAACGGCGTATGGCGGCTTGCTGGCCGGGCGGGTTTTACAAGGCGTCGGGGTGG
Source organism: Limnohabitans sp. (assembly GCF_017848645.1). Classification (GTDB taxonomy): domain Bacteria; phylum Pseudomonadota; class Gammaproteobacteria; order Burkholderiales; family Burkholderiaceae_C; genus Limnohabitans_A. The sequence continues at coordinate 26,677 of NZ_JAFEIF010000068.1, forward strand.
CGCTGACTTTGTCCTGCGCGCCAGCCTTGGCCATGGGCTTGCTGGCTGCCGGGCAGCGCACGCAGGCGCTGTCGGTGTATGGCGCCATGTTCGCGGGGGCTGGTTTGCTGGCCCCTTTGCTCGGGGGGCTGAGCATGCTGCACTGGGGCTGGGCCGGGGTGTACGGTTTTCGGGTGCCGATTGTGTTGCTGGCCTGGCTGTGCACGCCTTGGCTGGCCCGTCGCCTGCGTGCGCAGACCTTGAGCGCTCCCGGTGATGCCAGCCAGGCGAGCAGCGTGCGTGGTGTGTGGGGCTTCATGCGGCGCGATGCCGATTTCGCCTGGATCAACCTGGTCAATGTGGGCGTTCAGTTTTGCAGCTTCACCATTGCACTGAGCTTGCCTTATGCCTTGCCTGCTGCGGGCTGGGGCGGCACCGCCACGGGGGCCATGCTGGCCCTTTGGCTTTTGGGTGTGCTGGTGGGTTCGGGCGCAGCCCCTGCGCTGCTGCGCTGCATGAGCCTGCGCGCTGCCGACCATGGGGCGCAAGGGGTCATGGCCTTGGGGCTGGCCTGGATCGGCGCGGTGTCGATGGCGAAAGCCTGGCCCTTCATGGCCCTGGCTTTGTTGCTTCAGGGTGTGGGCTTGGGGGTGTTTCAGGTGGTCTACGCCGACCAGGTGGTGGCCCGCTTGCCGGACTCGTCGCGGGGCCTCTCGGGCAGCCTGACCCTGGTGACCCGCACCGTGGGCATCGTGGCCGCCGCCATGGTTTGGTTGTGGTTGATGCAATGGCTGCAAACCCAAGCCCTGGCGCAAGGGGCTTCGCCCCCTCAGGCCATTTGGGCGGGCACCATGGGCCTCACGCTGTGGGCATCCGGTGTGGCCTGGGTGTTGGTGGGGCTGAGTGTGTGGCGTCAGGGCAGGCGCGCTGGCTGAGCCAGTGTCCAGCCTGGCAGGCGGTGATCAGCGCCTGACCGTTTGCACACCGAGCGCCATGGCGCAGCCAATCAGGGCTGGTTGCTCGGCGCGGATCACATAGGTCGGGATGCGTTGCATGTAGCTGGCAAAGCGGCCTTTGGCCTCGAACGCGGCCCGAAAACCCGAGCGCGCGAAGTAGTCACCCAAGCGGCCAATCACACCGCCCCCGATGTAGACGCCGCCGCGTGCCCCCAGCGTCAAGGCCAGGTTGGCGGCGGTATGGCCCAGCAGGCGGCACATGCGCTCGAGCGCTTCTTCGCAGGCCACATCTGTTGCGGCCAAGCCGCGTTCGCTCACCTGCGCGGCGACCAGGGCTTCGGGCTCGGTGCCGTTGAGTTGGCAAATGGCGCGGTACAAATTCTCCAGACCCATGCCCGAGATGACCCGCTCGGCCGAGACATGGGGGTAGGTTTGCCACAGCACGCGCAGGATGTCGGCCTCGCGCTCGCAGCTGGGGGCCAGGCTCACATGCCCGCCTTCGCCCGCAATGGGCACCCACTCGCCGCTGCGAGAGCGCACCAAAGATGACACGCCCAGGCCTGTGCCCGGCCCGATCAGACCTTTGGGTGCACCATGCACCGGCTCGCCCGAGCCGATTTGTTCCAGATCGCGGCCATTCAAAGCGGGTGCCGCCATGGCCATGGCTTCCCAGTCGTTGAGCATGAGCAAGTGGTCCAGACCCAGCGCCTGGCGCGTGGCCTCGATGGAAAACTGCCAATGGTTGTTGGTCATCTTCAGCACATCGCCATCGATCGGGTTGGCGATCGCAATGCAGGCTTGCGCCACCGATGGCTGCCCCACTTGCTGCAGATAGGCTTGTGCGGCGGCGGCCAGGTCGGGGTATTGGCTGGTGGGCAGCGTCACTTCGTGTGTGATGGGCTGCTGGTCGCCCTGCACCAAGGCAAAGCGGGCGTTGGTGCCGCCAATGTCGCCCAGCAGGTGGGTTGTTTCAGAGGGGGTTTGGATATCCAGGGTGTTCATGGCGTTCAAGTGAGTAGGCTTTGAGCATATCCGCGCAAGGCGGGCTTTCGGCCTGCATGGGAGGTCAATGGGTTCAGATTTTTAAGGGTGATGCTGGGGCTTCTGTGGTTGGACCATCGGCAACTCGATGCGCACCCCCAGGCCCTGCGGCTGAGCGTCGAACAGCGTGACCCGCCCTGCGTGGCGCTCCACGATTTCTTTCACAATGGCCAGCCCCAACCCGCAGCCCTCTCCCGTATCCGTGGCGCGCACAAAGCGCTCGAAGACGCGATCGTGGTCTTCGGGCGCGATGCCAGGCCCGTTGTCGACCACTTCGAGTTGGGTGGTTGAGGGGGAAAGGGGCGATGGCCGTACGAGCACCGTGACCTGGCTGCCCGGGCCCGCATAGTGCAGTGCGTTGTCAATCAAATTGCTCAGGGCTTCGCGCATCAGCAACTCGTTGGCCTCTATCCAAACAGGGCTGTCGGCAGGCGGTGTGGTGTCATCGTCTGCGTCTTGATCCATGCCCAGGTCGATGTTCAGGCGCAGGGCCCGGGGCACCCACTCGGCGGTGACCGACTGCGCCATGCGCTGCAGGTCAAACTGTTGGCGGTCTTGCGCCATGACAGATTCGGGCTCGGCTCTCGCCAGGGTGAGCAGCTGGTTGACCAAGTGTGCGCTGCGTGTGGCGCTGTCGTGCACGCGCTGCAGCCTGGCGCGAAGTTCAGGGTCGGTGGCCGATTGCAGGGCGATTTCTGTTTGACTTTTCAGGCCTGCCAAGGGGGTGCGAAGTTGGTGCGCGGCATCGCCGATGAAGCGTTTTTGTGTGGCCACGGTGTTTTGCACGGCCGCCAACAAGGTGTTGATGGCCGTGGCCAACGACCACAACTCTCGCGGTGCCGAAGCCAGTTGCAAAGGGGCCAGGTCCGTGGGGGCGCGCCCTTCGACTTGTTGGCGAAGACGGACCAGCGGTGACAAGCCCGCGCGAATGCCCAGCCACACGATCAGCGTCATGAGCAGCACCAGACTGGACATGGGCAGCAGCATGTCGACCAGAATGCGCCGGGCCAACTCTTCTCGGTTGGCGCTGCTGCGAGCTACTTGTACCAGCATGGTTTGCGGGGCGGCCTGGCCATCGCCAAAGCTCAGGTAAAGCGCGACCACACGCAGGGCTTGCCCTTCGGGCAAAGTTTGCAAGTGGGTGTTGTTGGGGGGCATGGTGCCATCGTAAAAGTAGGGCGTATCCAGCAGGTGCGTGGTGGGCGCTTGCTGTGGAGCCGTGGCGCGTGGCGGGATTTGCACAGGCGGCGGTGGCAGTGCTTGGTTGCCCAAAATGAACTGACCCGGTGGTGAGCTGACCGTGTACAGCAGCCGATCCTGGGGGTCGGCCTCCAGGATGTCTTGCGCTGCTTTGGGGAAGTCGATCAACAAACCATTGCCTATGGGCTTGAGTTGCCTGGCCAATGAGCGACTGGCTTGCAGCAAGCTGGCGTCAATGGCCTGATTGGCGTAACCCGCGGCAAATCTGTAAGTGACCACGCCGCCAGCCATCCACAACACCAACTGCGGCAGCAGCAGCCACATGAGAAGTTGGCGTGCAAGCGACACCCCAGCTTGGCCTGTGGGCGCGCGCGTGATGGTCATGGCAATGAGGTCAAAACAGACGGTTTCAGGCTTCTGCCTCAAGCAAATAGCCCAGCCCACGTACGGTTCGGATGACCAGACGTGCGCCTTCCAGTTTGCGGCGCAACCGATGGATGTAGACCTCGATCGAGTTGCCGCCACCCGTTTCGCCACCTTCGTCAGACCATGCTTGGTGAATTTGCTCCTTGGTCACCACTTTGTCGCGTTGTTGGACCAGCAGTTCCAAAAGGGTCCATTCGCGACCGCTGAGCTCCAGAGGCTCGCCTGCCAAAAGGGCACGCCGTGTGGCCTTGTCCAGTGTCAAGCCGCCTGCCAATGTGGGTGTGTTGGCCGGTTGGCTGCGCCGCAGCAGGGCATGCAGCCTGGCCAGCAATTCGGGAAAGTCAAAGGGCTTGGTCACGTAATCGTCGGCACCGGCTTGCAAGCCCGCTACCCGGTCGTCCAGCGCATCGCGGGCCGTCAGCAAGAGCACAGGCAATGCAGTTTGGGTTTGGCGCAGCTGTTGCAGAACGGCCAGGCCATCGCGCATGGGCAAGCCGATGTCCAGTACGGCAATGTCGAAATGCTGCTTTTGTAGCAAATAGTCGGCCACGGCCCCGTTGGGGGCGTGTTCCACGTCAAAACCAGCGCTGCCCAACTGGGTTTGCAGGGCATCGGCCAGCATGGCATCGTCTTCGGCAAGCAGCAATTTCATCCCCGAAGCTTAATGGATTGTTGATACAACTGGTGATAACAACCCACATCAGGCCTCAGGGTTTAACCTAATGTTAATAAATTAACAAAATATTAATATTCAGCCGTCGAGGTCTTGGCAGTCCGATCCGCCACCTCGCACATCAACACAGGGCCATGTTTGGCCACAAAAGGGAGACACTCATGAAAACTTTAAAAACATTCCAACGTTCGATCTTGGTCACAGCCGCTGTGCTGGCCGTGGCAGCGCATGCCGGTGAAGTTGAGGTGCTGCACTACTGGACCAGCGGAGGCGAAGCCAAATCGGCCGCTGCCCTCAAGGCCACGTTGCAAGGCAAAGGCCACAGCTGGAAGGACTTTGCCGTGGCAGGCGGCGGCGGTGACAACGCCATGACGGTGCTCAAGTCGCGCGTGGTCTCGGGCAACGCCCCGGCTGCTGCGCAGATCAAAGGCCCTGCGCTGCAAGAGTGGGCGGCTGAAGGCGTGTTGGCCAACATCGACGATGTGGCCAAGGGAGAAAAGTGGGACAGCCTGCTGCCGCCCGTGGTGGCCAACGTCATGAAATACAAGGGCAACTACATCGCCGCCCCTGTGAACGTGCACCGCGTCAACTGGCTGTGGACCAGCAACGCGGCCTTCAAAAAGGCCGGTGCCAAAGTGCCCACCAACTGGGACGAGTTTTTTGTGGCGGCTGAAGCTTTGAAGAAAGCCGGCATCATTCCCGTGGCGCACGGCGGCCAAAACTGGCAAGACTTCACCACTTTTGAAAGCGTGGCTTTGGGCGTGGGCGGTGCTGACTTCTACAAAAAAGCCCTGGTGCAACTGGACCCCGCCACATTGACCGGTGCCACCATGACCAAGGTGCTCGACACATTCAAAAAGGTCAAGACCTACACCGACAAAAACGCCCCGGGCCGCGACTGGAATCTGGCCACCGCCATGGTCATCAAGGGCGAAGCGGGCATGCAGCTGATGGGTGACTGGGCCAAGGGCGAGTTTGTGGCCGCTGGCAAAAAGCCTGGTGCCGACTTCACTTGCACCGCAGCCCCTGGCACTGCCAAGTCCTTCACTTTCAACGTGGACTCGTTTGCCATGTTCAAGCTGAAAAACGAAGCCAACGCCAATGCCCAAAAAGACCTGGCCTCAGCCATCATGTCCACCGAGTTTCAGGAAATCTTCAACCTGAACAAGGGCTCCATCCCAGTACGCCTGAACATGAACCTGGCCAAGTTTGACGACTGCGCCAAGCTCAGCTCCAACGACTTCGTGTCCACAGCCAAAAGCGGTGGCCTGGTGCCCTCAGTGGCGCACGGCATGGCCATCGGCTCGGCCACTTCAGGCGCGATCCAGGACGCGGTCAGCCAGTTTTGGAACGACGACAAGATGAGCAGCAAAGACGCTCAAGCCAAGATCGCTTCGGCCGCCAAGGTCAAGTAATTGCACCCCTCAAAAAAACGAAACAGAGAGAAACTCCATGAAAAAAATCATCTTGAGCGCCATTGCTGTGGCGTGCATTGCACAAGTCCAAGCTGCCGACGGCTTTGAGTTCTCGGGCTATTCGCGTGGCGGTGCTGTCCTGAGCTACGACAAAGACAACAACGTCAAAGGGGGCCTGAGCCTGGGCGGTGACTTGCAAAAATTCCGTTTGGGCAATGAGGGCGACTACGGCATCGAAATTGACCTGATCAAAAACTTTGATGTCAACGGCATCAAATACAAAGTGCACTACATGCCCTCCAAATGGAAAGACGGAGAGTTGAGCACCAACCAAGCCTTTGTGGAAATGTCCGGTTTGTCCTTTGCGCCGGAAGCCAAATTTTGGGCTGGCCAGCGTCGCCTGCGAATCCAGGATGTTCACATCGTCGACAAGTTTTTGATGGACTATGGTGACACCCAAGGTGCTGGCGTGACCGGCGTTAATTTGGGGGCGGCCAAGTTGGGTGTGGGTGTTTTCACGGGCGATACCTTTGACAAACAAATGGCCAAGGGCACATCAGCCAGAAAACTGAACGTCGATTTGTCGGACATCCAAGTGAACAAAGACGGAAAACTGCGTGTGTTGCTCACACAAGTCTTGACAGAGGGCTTGGCGGGCGGCAACTCCGGCAGTGCGTTGGCGGTGTCGCACACCCAATCGAACTTGGGCATGGCGGGAATGACCAATACGCTGTTCCTGCAAACATCAAAGGGTCACGCTGAAGTTGGCGGAAAATTCCAGGACCTCGGTGGTGTCGGCAAAAAAGTCACACGCATTGCAAACACCATCAACTGGCAGTCCGGTCCATTGGGTGGCCAAGCGGTGATCGGCGTGCAAACCAATCAGGATGAAGGCTCGTCTGTCAAACGCACCGACAGCAGCTTGGGCGGCCGCATTTCATATGCGCTGAATCAAAACTTCAAGTTCTTGGCAGAGGCCGGTGCGACCAGCAGCACCTTCAGCGACAACAGCCCCAAACAAACTTTGAACAAGATCACGATTGCCCCCACCTTGGCCGTGGGTGGTGATTTCTGGTCTCGCCCCGAGTTGCGTTTTTATGTGACCCGTGCCAGCTGGAACAAAGCGGCGGCAACGGCCAACAGTGCAACGTTCGGGATGAACGGCAAGACCTCGCAAACGCTGGCCGGCGTTCAATACGAAATCTGGTGGTAATTCAAACACCGGATCGGGTGCTCTAAACGGTTGAGCACTGTGTCACGCGGTAGCGGCGTTCGCCTGCTTCCGCGTTTTTGAATTGGATTGACGAAGAGTCACCGCATGAAGCCCCTTCAAAAAACTGAGCCCTGGTTACCCAAAATGGTTGTTTTGCCGTCGTTCGGCATCAGTTTGCTGTTCATCTACGGCCTGATGGGCTGGAACGGCTACCTGTCTGTTTCGGCCTCTCGCTTGCTACCCAATTACGAATTTGTGGGCCTGCAGCACTATGCCGCCCTGATGGAAAGCGACCGCTTTCAGGTGGCCATGAGCAACATGGCTGTGTTTGGGGTTTTGTTCATTGGCGGTGCCATGGCATTGGGGGTGTTGCTGGCCATTTTGCTCGACCAAAAAGTGCGCGGCGAAGGCGTCTTGCGGACCATCTATTTGTACCCCATGGCGATCTCGTTCATCGTCACAGGCACCGCCTGGAAGTGGATGCTCAACCCCGGTTTGGGGCTGGAGCACTTGATGCACAGCTGGGGCTTTTCCAGCTTCAGCTTTGATTGGCTGGTGCAGCAAGATATGGCGATTTATTGCGTGGTGATTGCGGGCGTTTGGCAAAGCGCGGGTTTTGTGATGGCGCTGTTTTTGGCGGCGCTGCGCGGCATTGACGACTCGATCATCAAGGCCGCGCAAGTCGACGGTGCCAGCTTGCCCACGATTTATTGGCGCATCATTTTGCCCAGCTTGGGTCCGGTGTTTTTCAGCACCTTGCTGGTGGTCTCGCACTTGGCCATCAAGAGTTTTGACCTGGTGATGGCGCTCACTGCGGGTGGCCCCGGCTATGCGACCGATTTGCCCGCCACCTTCATGTATGCCACCGCCTTCACACGCGGGCAAATTGGTGTGGGCGCGGCCAGCGCCACAGTGATGCTGGCCACTGTGGCGGCGATTGTGGTGCCCTATTTGTATTCTGAATTGCGGAGCAAACGATGAACCGCCTGAATTTTCATCGCCTGATTTTGTGGTCCATGCTGCTGCTGTTTGCAGCCTGGTTTCTGTTGCCGCTCTATGTAATGCTGACCACCTCGCTCAAAGATGCTGAGCAGCTTCGCACAGGCAACCTGCTGAGCTTGCCCACTGCGCCCACATTGGACGCGTGGTTCAAAGCCTGGGGCAGGGCCTGTACTGGCGTGCAGTGCGAGGGCTTGAAGCCATTTTTTTGGAATTCGGTGTTATTGGTGGTGCCTGCGGTGCTGCTGTCCACCTTGATTGGTTCGCTCAACGGCTATGTGCTCAGCAAATGGAAGTTTCGTGGCAGCGAGACCCTGTTCGCCTTCATGCTGTTTGGCGTGTTCATGCCCATGCAGGTGGTGCTGCTGCCCATGAGCCAAGTGCTGGGTTGGTTGGGCGTGGCCAGTTCCATCTGGGGCTTGATGCTGGTGCACGTTGTAGCGGGCATCCCGTCCACCACACTGTTCTTTCGCAACTACTACATCGGCCTGCCGGACGAGTTGATCAAAGCCGCGCAGCTCGATGGCGCGGGCTTTTGGTTGATTTTCCGCCGCATCGTGCTGCCGCTGTCGCTGCCCATTTTGGTGGTCACGTTGATTTGGCAGTTCACCAACATCTGGAACGACTTTTTGTACGGCGTGGTGTTCTCGGGTGCCGACAGCAAGCCGATCACCGTGGGCCTGAACAATCTGGCCAACACATCGAGCGCCGTCAAGGAATACAACGTGGACATGGCGGCTGCGTTGATCGCAGCATTGCCCACCCTGTTTGTGTACGTAGTGGCAGGTAAATATTTTGTGCGCGGCCTGACGGCTGGCGCCGTCAAGGGGTAAATCATGGGCGCACTGGCCATTCGCAACATCCACAAGACCTACAACCAGACGGTCCACATCCTCAAAGGCATCGATCTGGAGATCGCCGCTGGAGAATTTTTGATCCTGGTTGGCCCCTCGGGCTGCGGCAAATCAACCTTGCTGTCGATGATCGCGGGCCTGGACCACCCCACCAGCGGCAGCATCCACATTGGCGAGCGCGAGGTGACCCACCTGCCCAGCAAGGACCGCGACATCGCCATGGTGTTCCAGAGCTATGCGCTCTACCCCAACATGACGGTGGCGCAAAACATCGCCTTTGGCCTGGAGATTCGCAAGGTGCCCAAGGCCGAGCGCAAAGCCGCGGTGGACCGTGTGTCGGCCATGCTGCAAATTGGCCACCTGTTGGACCGCAAGCCCGGGCAACTCTCGGGCGGTCAACGCCAGCGCGTGGCCATGGGCCGGGCTTTGGCGCGTGACCCCAAGCTGTTTTTGTTTGACGAACCTCTATCCAACCTGGACGCCAAACTGCGCGTGGAAATGCGCGCCGAAATCAAACTGCTGCACCAGCGCACGAAAACCACCACGGTGTATGTGACGCACGACCAGGTCGAAGCCATGACGCTGGGCGACCGAATTGCGGTGATGAAAGACGGTCTGGTGCAACAGTTCGGCACACCGGGCGAGATTTACAACCGCCCGGCCAACCGCTTTGTGGCCGAGTTCATTGGCTCCCCGGCCATGAACATGGTGCACGCTGAGCGATCAGGCCATGCCTTGACCGCCCATGGTGTGGCGCTGGCGATGACCGACGCGCAACGCGCTGCGGTGCAAGTGCATGGCAGCGGTGATTTGGTCTATGGCCTTCGCCCTGAGAGCATCGGCTTCGCCGCCACAGGTGTACCCGGCAAGCTCAGCATGATCGAGCCCACGGGTCCGGAAACCTACGCCACGGTGGATACCGCTGCAGGCCCGCTCACAGCCCGCATCCCTGGGGTCCTGCAAGCTGCGGTGGGTGATGCGGTACACCTGCAATGGTCAGCACAAAGCGCGCATTTGTTTGACCGGGTGACTGGCGAAAGAGTGGGCTGAGGTGGGTGCGCTGAGGGTGGGATGTGATTGGAAGGTGGGCGTGATGGCTGTGAATGCCTTCACGCTTATTTCTTTGG
>NZ_JAFEIF010000050.1 GCF_017848645.1 Limnohabitans sp.
GCAGCAGATGGTGCAGCAGGCGGTGCCGCAACGGGTGCCACCGCAGCAGGTGCTGCAGGTGCTGCAGCCGCCGCAGGGCTGGCGGGTTTGGGCGGATCCTGGGGTTTGGCTTCGGGGGCAGGCACCCCCCTGATCTTGTCGATTTGCTTGAAGACCCAATTTTTCTCTTGCGCGGCCTGCGCTTTTTCTTCGGCAATCTGCGCCTTCAAGGCAGCGATCTTGTCTTGCAGCGCACGCTGCTCGGCGGCCTTGGCCTCCTGGGCCAAGCGCTCGGCCTGCACCCGGGCGTCTTCGATGGCCTGCAGTTTGGCCGCCTCTTCAGCAGCCTCGCGGGCCACGCGGTCTTTTTCCTGCTGGATGCGCGCGGTCCTGACCGACGCGATCTCACGCACCCCGGAGCTCCAAGGCAAATTCTGCAGTTGCCTTTGGATAGCGGCTTCGCGCGAAATCGTTTGCACCTTGCCGTTCACGCTGGCCGTGAAAAAGCCTTCGCACCGGGTTTTGACGCCCGCCACGGTGCAGGCATGGCCTTGCGGGCTTTGCGCACCCCAGGCTTTGGGCCGGGCCAAAAACGCCTCGCATTGGGCAAAGGCCCGGTCAATTTTGGCGTCCTCGCCGCTGGGCTGCGGGTCATTGAAGTCAAACCACTCGGGCCGCACCCGGTCCAGCTCGAACGCGGTGCGCAGGCAGTCGGCCTTGGCTGGCGGCAGTTGCGCCTGCATGTTCGCCCACACGGCCCGTGTCAGGGCGTTGCTGCTGACCACCTTGAATCGGGTTTCACCCTGGGTGGGGCAACCATTGACGACCTGGTCATTGATGCGCCGAAACTGACCCTGCCAGCGCACCGTGACGGTCTCCTCATCCTGCGGCGTGATGGCAATGGGCGCGTCAAAGAATGGGGCTTGCACCACCCGCTCCACATCGGCCTGACCGGGCACGCTGATGCGCAAATTGCAACGGGTCTCGCCATTGACCACCCGGGCCGCGACCGGCACGGTCTGGGTTTGTCCGGCTTGCAGCACGTACTGACCCGCCCACACCCCAGGCGCAGCGCACAGCCACAGCAAACCCGCCCACCCAACACTTGATCTCATGGCACACCCGTCTACAGAAAAAACATCCCACACACCGTATCGACAGCAAAGCGCCCAACTTGATAGCGCGGTGCACGACCAGGAGTGCAGGGTACAGACCTGCTTGAGGTGGACCCGCGTTCAGCGGCCGGTAAAAACCGGCGCTCTGCGCTGGGCAAAAGCCGCCCGGCCCTCGGCGAAGTCGGCACTTTGGCTGGCGCGTTGTTCGCGCTCGCGCATGCGGGCCACGTCCCCCAGCCCCGCCTCGATTTCCCGGATCGATTGCTTGGTGTCTTGCACAGCCACGGGGGCCAGCGCCAACATGTCGCGCACCAGCGCCTGCTGCGTGGCGGCCCAGTCGCCCGGGCCGACCAGCGCCTCGAACAGGCCCAGGGCCTCCAGTTGCCGGTCGGTGAAAGGCCGGGCCGTCAAAAACGCCCGCTTGGTGGCGGCCAGGCCAAAACGACTGACATAGCGCTGCAAGCCACTGGGGTAGTAATGAAGGCCCAGCGCCGTGGCCGGCATGCGCCACTCGATGCCCAACAGGCCGATGCGCAGGTCGCAGGCCAGCACCACGTCGGTGGCCCCGCCATAAACACTGCCATTCAAGGCGCACACCGTCACCGGTCGCATCGCGGCCAGGGCATCCGGAATCTCTTCAAAAAAAGTCGAGCCATGCCCAGGCTCATCAAATCCGCCAATGTCATAACCCGCGCAAAACACGGGCCTGGGCTGGCCACTCGTGTTGGCGGTCAGCACCAGCACGCGGACGGCCGCATCGCGGTTGACGGTGTCAAAGTGCGCCAGCAAGGCCTTGAGGTCGGCGTTTTCCAGCCGGTTGCGCTGGGCCGGGCGGTTCAAGGTGATGGTGGCCACACCGCCTTCAATGTGAAGAATGGGCACAGATGCAGGCGAGAGGGTGGGTGACATGTGAGTGGTCCAAAACAAAAAGGGTGTCCAAAGACACCCTGATTGTAGAAAGCCGCCCCTGAGTTCAGGATCGGCTCATGAAGTCAAGGCTCAAGCCTTGGCTTTGGCCTTGCTCATGGCGGCCTTGACCGAGGCTTCGGCTTGGGCGGTGGCGGCCTTCACGCTGGCTTCAGCGCTGTCAGCGGCTTGCTTGGCCACTTTTTTCAGGGTCTCGGCAGCGCTTTGGCTGGCTTCGTAGGCGGTCTTGAACACGGCCACAGCGGCGTCAGAACCGGCGGGGGCGTTCTTCAGGCTGCTTTCGACCAGGCTTTTGACAGCTTGCTCGGATTCGGCCATTTTGCTTTCGACGGCCTTGGTGAACTCGGCGCCAGTGCTGTTGGCGATGTCAGTCAGGTGACGGCCGTAGGACACCGACTTTTCGAAGGCGGGCTGGACCAAAGCGGCTTGTACAGCCATCAGGTCTTGAGGCGACTTGGCGGCCATCAGGGCTTGCATGTTGGCGAAAGACTCGCCCACAGCGGCTTTGCCAGCGGCCATGTTCAGCTCGACCAGGCGCTCGAAACCGGCGAAAGCCGATTGCGACAGGCCAGCGGCCACGTTCAGGTTGGCTTGCTGGGTGGCGGTGAATTGTTCAGTGTTGAAGTTCATGGTGTGTTCCTTGAGGAGGTTTTGTTGCAATGCAGCAATTTGAACAGCACGGACCACCCGTTGCAAGGGAAAACCCGCACTTTAGAGTCCGCTCTCCAATTGATGCGCATGTGTGAGCAGGCACGCTGATGCCATGGGGTGTTTCATGGGTCCGGCAAGGCTTTTGATCAGCGCCTGCGCCGGGCTCACTACACTTGGCGATTCGGCCAATTCGGCCCGCACACCTTGCACGTATGGAATTCATCAGTCTGCTCTTCGTTTTGGCCTTGGGTATCCACTGGCTCAACCTCCAGGGACAGCGCAAACGCACGGCCTTGCTGGCCGAGCAATTGCGCCCCTTCCACATCGAAAAAAACATGGCCCAGCTGACCGGTGCCTACATGCGGGCCTTGGGCGAATCCGACCCCGAGCGCCAACAGCACATCCTGCAACTGCAGGGCGATGCCGAGCAGCAGCTGGCCAGCGAGTTCCAGAATCTGGCGCGCGAGTTTGCCAAACTGCCCGCCCCCGTGACGCGCGGCTTCAAGCTGGCCCTGCCCTACATCGACCAGCTCTCACCCAAAGCCACGTTTGACATGCGCCGCCTGATGGAGGTGCACGCCCAAGGCATCGAGCGCACGGTGCGCAACCCGCAGGGGCTGGCCCCCAAGGAGCGGTCCTTTCGCATGATGGGCGAGATGTTTTTGATGCAGCACAGCTGCCACTGGTTTTGCCGCGCCAAAACCATCGCCTCGGCCCGCATGGTGGCCCAGCACCAGACCCGCTACGAGCAGGCGATGGACGCCGTCAGCCCCGAAACACGTCAGGCCTATCTGGCCGTGGTGCAGGGCTGATCAGGCCTGATCAGTCCTGCTTCCAAGCGGTGCGCAGCGCCTGGGCGCACAAGGCCACCGCCGTGTTGGCCTCCTGCAGCACCCGACCCATGGTGATGAAACCGTGGATCTGCCGCTCAAAACAAATGTATTGCGCAGGCACACCCGCCCGGCTCAGGGCATCGGCGTACAACAGGCCCTCATCGCGCAAAGGGTCAAAACCTGCCGTCAACACAAAGGCTGGCGGCAAGTGGGCATGGCTGCTGGCCAGCTGCGGCGATGCACGCCAGTCCAGCGTGTCTTGCGGCCCGCGCAAGTAGTTGCCCGAATACCAGGCCATCGAATCGCGCGTGAGCATGTAGCCTTGACCGTTGGTCTGGTACGAGGCGGTCTCTGGGGCCATGAGGGTGCTGGGGTAAATCAACAATTGCAGCACCGGCTTGAGGCCCAAGTCACGCAGGCCAAGGCAGGCCGCAGCGGCCAGGTTGCCGCCCGCGCTGTCGCCACCGATGGCGATGCGGGCCGGGTCTATGCCCAAAGCCGCTGCTTGCGCAGCCACCCACTGCCAGGCGGCCACCGCATCGTCGTAGCCGGCCGGGAACTTGTGCTCCGGCCCCAGCCGGTAATCCACCGCCACCACCACGCCATGGGCTTGCTGGCACAAGCTGCGGCACAGCACATCGTGCGTGTCCAGATCGCCCACCGTCCAGCCGCCGCCGTGCAGGTACACCAGCGCGGGCAGGGCCTGGCTGGCCCCGGTCGGGTGGTACACGCGCACCGCAATGTCCACACCCGAATGCTTGAACGACAGGTCCTGCACCCGCCCCACCTCGGGCGCATCAGGCTGGGTGAAGCTGCGCCGCGCCCGGTAAGAGGCCCGCGCCTCGGGGGGCGTTTGCGTGTGAACCGGGGGAATGCCCTTTTCGCTCAACAAAGTCATCAGGGCTTGGGCTTGCGGGTCGAGCATGAGGGCACTCCTGTGGGTTGGGTTTTGTGGGGAACGGTGAGATTCGAAGGGGCTCAAAGGGGCGAGTGGCCCATTATGGCAACGCCAGCGGCTTGTGGAGCCCGTCCTTCATCGCCACTGTCCTTTTCATACCCGTCCAACAGGCGGTCCGAAACTTTCGCTTTCAGCGCTGACTGCGCTTGGCTGCGGCCTCGGCAACTTCGGCATCCACGGCCTGCTGCACTGCCACGTAAAAAGCCTCCCGGGCGGCTGTGGCCTTCGGGTCGGTGGCGTTGTTGCCCCAGTTGGCGTTGGAGGCAATCACGAGCTTGCGCGCCGGGTCAATGAAGATGCCTTGGCCGAAGATGCCACGGGCGGCAAAGCTGCCGTCGTCGTAGGTCCACCACTGGTAGCCGTAGCCGCGCCCGGGCTGGCCAATGCCGGTGCGCGAAGTGGTGGCTTCTGGCAACCAGCCTTCGGGCAAAGTGGGCTGGCCGTTGATAAGCGCGCCATTCAAGATGAACTGCCCGAAACGTGCGAAGTCTCGCGTGGCCGCTTGCAGGCAGCAGCCACTGATCTCTTGCCCGGTTTTGCTCAGCATCCAGGTGGCCTTTTGTTCCATGCCAACGGGCCGCCAGATTTTTTCAGACAAGTAGTCCGACAGTGTTTTTTTCGTGGCCCGCGCAACGAGCACGCCCACCAAATTGGTCTCGCCCGTGCTGTAAAGCCAGCGGGTTCCGGCAGGCACGGCACGCGGCAGCTTGCGCAGGTAACTCACCACGGCGTCCTCGCCGCCCTTGGGCTTGTGGTTGTTGAACTGGGCCACGTCGGATTTCGGGTCGTCATAGTTCTCGTTCCAGGCCACACCCGAAGTCATGGTGAGCAACTGACGGATGCTGACGTCGTCGTAGGCCGAGCCCTTCATTTCGGCGATGTAATCGCTGACCTTGTCGTCCATGCTTTTGATGTGGCCATCGCGCACGGCCATACCCACCAAGGTCGAGGTCAACGACTTGGCCACAGAAAAACTGGTCCAACGGCCTTCGCTGTCAAAGTCGAGCCCGTAGCGCTCCAGCCGCACCTGGCCGTTGTGCAGCACCATGAGCGCCGCACTGCGCTGCCCTTGCATGTAGGCGTCGATGTCCATAGGCAGCGCCAGCGGCGCGCCGGGGGGCAAAGCAGACGCCGTGTCACCCGCAGGCACCACGCGGTGCTTGGCCAAAAAAGGCAAGCGGTCCAGCGCCCGAAATGCCGCATCGCGCTGCGATGTGCTCCAAAAAAGCAGATCGGTGTTGGTGGGGAACGCCGCCAAGAAACCCCGTGTTTCCTTGTCCAGACTTTGCCAACCCAAGGCACCCGCGCCAAAGATGGCGGCCAGACCGATGAGTGCAATTTTTTTGAACTTCATGATGGGTAGCTCCTGGCTTGTTCAGGCCGATAACTTGGCGCTGGCCAGGCGGTTCAGGCTGACGCCCTGTTCGGCAGCCAACAGTGCCAGATTGCGGTGAACAAGCGGCGGAATGCGGACACGGAACTCACCGCTGTAGCTTTTGTCGGCCAGCGCCACGGGGACGGGTTCGCCATTTGACAGCATGTCGGCGACGACATCGCCCACCAACTTTTGGATGCCTTTGAGCGCAGCTTCGGGCGTTTTTGCCAACCAGCTCAGAGAAGCAAACTCGGTGCACAAGCCCACATGCTCGCCATCTTCTGGCGACCATGTCACGCGGTAGGTGTAGTGTTGAATGTTCATGATGGACTGCCTAATTTTTCGATCGCTTGAAGCACTTGTCTGACTTGATAAGGCTTTGCCTTGCCTTTGGCGTTCTGGATGTTGACGCGTGGATCGCCTGGCCAAGGTGTCTTGAAAATGGCGTGGCTGCTTCCGTCTTGCCTGGGCTTGCCGAAGTAGGACACACACACCTTCTTGAAGTCATTGAAGCTGACATTGCCCGGTTCCCGGCGCATCATCTCCAGAATTTTTTCGATTTGTGCCATGGCCATTATGGTGCCATTATTGACACCACGCGTCAACCAAGGTTGAAACTGAACTTGATTGCAGACAGTTCAACCGACCGATGCGGTTCGCACTGACACCTCATTAGGGGTCTCAGTGCACTGTGCTCCATGTCGAGTTAAGCGGCCAAAGCCCGCGTTGCCGCTTGCGCAATGCTGTCCGCGTCCACCGCGAAGAAGCGGCGCAGTGCGGCCCGCGTGTCGCTGCGGCCAAAGCCGTCGGTGCCCAGCGTGCGGTAGCGGCGGCCTTCGGGCACAAAAGCGCGAACGCTCTCGGGCACGGCGCGCACGTAGTCGGTGGCGGCAATCACCGGGCCTTGCGTGCTGGCCAGCAGTTGCGCCAAGTGGCTGGCGTTATCCGCTTGCGCCATGCCGTCTCGCGCCAGCTCGCTCCAGCTGGTGATGCTCAGCACCTCCACGCCCAACCCTTGCGCGGCCAGTTGCTGCGCGGCTTTGACCACTTCGGTCAAGATCGCGCCAGAGCCCAGCAAAGTCACTCGCTGGGCGGCATCGCTCGGGCCGTACACGCCAAATCGGTAGCCCCCGCGCAGCACATCGGCCTCCACGCCCGCAGGCAAGTCGGGCTGGGCGTAGTTCTCGTTCATCAAGGTGACGTAATAAAACACGTCCGCTTGCTGCTCGACCATCTCGCGCATGCCCGCGTCCAGAATCACCGCCAGCTCGCCCGCAAACGCCGGGTCGTAGGCCTTGCAGTTGGGGATGGTGGCCGCCACCAAGTGGCTGCTGCCGTCCTGGTGTTGCAAGCCCTCGCCGCCCAAGGTGGTGCGGCCCGAGGTGGCGCCGAGCAAAAAACCGCGTGCCCGCTGGTCGGCGGCGGCCCAAATGGCGTCGCCCACGCGCTGAAAGCCGAACATCGAGTAATAAATATAAAAGGGCAGCATGGCCAGGCCGTGCACGCTGTAGCTGGTGGCTGCGGCCGTCCAGCTGGCGATCGCGCCCGCTTCGCTGATGCCTTCTTCCAAAATCTGGCCGTCGGTGGCTTCGCGGTAGCTCAGCACCGAACCAATGTCTTCGGGCGCATAACGCTGGCCCACGCTGCTGTAAATGCCCACCTGTTTGAACAGGTTGGCCATGCCAAAAGTGCGCGCCTCGTCGGCCACGATGGGCACGATGCGCGGGCCCAAGGTGCTGTCTTTGAGCAAGTTGCCCAGCATGCGCACAAAGGCCATGGTGGTGCTCATCTCTTTGCCGTCGGCCTGCAGCGCAAACTGCCCATAGTTGGCCAAGGCCGGCACAGTCAAACGGTCACACACCGTCTCGCGCTTGGGCAAGCTGCCGCCCAAGCGGGCGCGGTGTTCGCGCAGGTAACGCATCTCGGCGCTGTCGTCGGCGGGTTTGTAAAAGGCCAAGCCCTTGGCCTGCTCGTCGCTCAGCGGCAAGTCAAAGCGGTTGCGGTAGTCGATCAGGTCTTGCTCGTCGAACTTCTTTTGGCTGTGCGTGGTCATCTTGCCTTGGCCCGCGCTGCCCATGCCAAAGCCTTTTTTGGTGTGCGCCAGGATCACAGTGGGTTGGCCACGGTGCGCAGCCGCTGCGGCATAGGCGGCGTGAATTTTCACGATGTCGTGCCCACCGCGCTTGAGCCGGTCGATCTGCTCGTCGGTCATGCCCTGCGCCAGCCGCGCCAGCTCTTCGTTTTGGCCAAAGAAGTTGTCGCGGTTGTAGCGCCCGTCCTTGGCTGCAAAGGTCTGCATCTGGCCATCGACCGTGTTGGCAAAAGCGCGCAGCAAAGCGCCCGAGGTGTCGCGCGCCAGCAGGCCGTCCCAGTCGCTGCCCCAGACCAGCTTGATCACGTTCCAGCCCGCACCGGCAAACAGTTTTTCCAACTCGTCGATGATGCGGCCGTTGCCGCGCACCGGGCCATCGAGCCGCTGCAAATTGCAGTTCACCACCCACACCAGATTGTCGAGTTTTTCGCGGGCGGCCAAGGTCAGCGCACTCATGCTCTCGGGCTCGTCCATCTCGCCGTCGCCAAACACGCCCCACACCTTGCGGGCGCTGCAGTCCTGCAGCTGGCGGTGCGTCAGGTAGCGCATGAAACGCGCGTGGTAAATCGAGCTGATCGGCCCCAAGCCCATCGAACCCGTGGGGAACTGCCAAAAATCGGGCATCAGCCAAGGGTGCGGGTAGCTCGACAAACCGCGTGCGCCGCTGTCGGGGGCGGTGATCTCCTGGCGGTAGTGCATCAGGTCCGCCTCGCTCAAGCGGCCTTCCAGAAAAGCGCGGGCGTACACACCCGGCGCGCTGTGCGGCTGAAAGAACACCAAGTCGCCCTTGTGCTGCTCGGTGCGGGCGTGGAAGAAATGGTGAAACCCGGTCTCGAACAAATCGGCCACGCTGGCGTAACTGGCGATGTGCCCGCCCAGCTCGCCATAGGCCTGGTTGGCCCGCACCACCATGGCCAGCGCGTTCCAACGCATGATGGCCACCAGCCGCTCTTCGGTGGCCAAGTCGCCGGGGAACACGGGCTGGTCATCGACCGCGATGGTGTTCATGTAGGGCGTGTTCAGCTCGGGCTGCCAACCCGTGCGCTGCTGGCGCGCCACGATGGCCAGCTCGTCCAGAATTTGACGGGCACGGGCTGGGCCTTGGGTGCCGATCAGGGCCAGCAAGGCCTCGCGCCACTCGGCGGTTTCTTCGGGGTCCACATCGTGGGGGTGTAACAGCGCGTGCAAGAGGGGTTCAAAAGGTGCGTTCATGCATGGGACTGTACCGGGCAGCGCGGCGCATGTGCTGCCTATTCAAGCCACCATATCCTTTATTTAAAGCACAATATGCCGAAATCAAAAGGAATTCAGCACATGGTTCTGGACAACGTGGATTTAAAGATACTGGACGAACTGCAGCGCGACGGTTCGCTGTCCAACGTGACGTTGGCCAAACGCATCGGCCTGTCGCCCTCGCCGTGCCTGGCCCGCGTCAAGGCACTCGAGAGCAATGGCGTGATCCAGCGCTACGTGGCGCTGGCCAGCGCGGCGGCGCTGGGGCTGGGCCTGACGGTGTTCATCTCCATCAGCCTCAAGACCCAAAGCAAGGAAACCCTGGCCGACTTTGAGGCGCACATTGCGCGGCACGACGAAGTGATGGAGTGCTATTTGATGACCGGCGACAGCGACTACCTGCTGCGCGTGGCCGTGCGCGACATGGCGGCGCTGGAGCGCTTCATCCTGGAGCAGCTCTCACCGATCCCGGGGGTGGAAAAAATCCGCTCCAGCTTTGCGCTCAAGCAGGTGCGCTACAAAACGGCGCTGCCGCTGGGATTGGGGTGAACTTTGCGTGAGTTTTTGCTGATATTTTTGCGACTTTGAAAATTCATCCAAGTCTTTGTCGCATATGGATTTTTCAGGGGTTTCCTCGATCTTTTTGCGACTTTGACTGCGACTTGAAATCCGCTTTTATTCAGCCCTGCGCCCGCGCCTTCAAATACGGCCCCACCATGTGGCGGCTGGTGCGTTGCAGGCCCATGAGCAAAGCGTGGTCGGCCTGGGTGCAGCCGTAGCGGGTTTTCAGGTCGTGCTGCATCTGCGCCAGCAAATGCGCGGCCATCTCGGCATCGGCCAGCGCCCGGTGGGCGCGGCCTGACGAGGGCAAATGGTGCATCGCGGCCAGCGTGCCCAGCTTGTGGTTGGGCGCTTGCGGGTACAGGCGGCGCGACAGCAGCAAAGTGCAGGCAAAGGCGTGCGAGCCGTCTTGCCCGCAGCGCGCCAGCTCGGCCTGCCAGAACTTTTTGTCAAAGGCCGCGTTGTGCGCCACCATGGGCCGCCCGCCCACAAAGCGGGCCGCCTCGCGCATCACCTGCTCGGCCGGGGCAGCGGCCTGCACCATCTCGTTGGTGATGCCCGTCAGCTGGGTGATGAAAGGGTTCACCCGCACCCCGGCATTCATCAGGCTTTGGTAGCGGTCCACCACCTGCCCACCTTCGAGCATGACGATGGCCACCTCGGTGGCGCGGTCGCCCATGTTGGGGGAGATGCCGGTGGTTTCGAAGTCGATGATGGCGATAGGGGTCATGGGCAACTGACGCTGTGTGCGTTCAAATCAGGCGGCGAAGCTTACCCGAAGCAGCACACCGCAAGGCAATGCCCCAACCGCGGTAACGAACGAATAGACCCCCACACCACGCAGAGCGTGGCATGCAGCAGGACTGTACGACCTCAAAAGCTGTAACTGAGGGCCATGTTCAAACGCAATGGGTTGGGCTTTGACTCGGTCAATTCGCCCGCCTGGGCTTTGCGATATCCACCCATGCCCTTGGCCAAAGACGTTTGCAGCGATGCCGAACCCACTTGCGCCTGCCACGTCAGCCCCACCGCCTGAAGGCTGTAGCTGTCATTGAACACACCGGCGGGTGCCTTGAGCCAGGGCTTGATTCGCCCTGCATCGTAGAACACACCAACCCTCTGCCCGAACGACCAGCTGTACTGAACATCCAAGGAGGCTACGCCACCCCGATCACCCACACCATCTGCGCTGGTGTAGGCCCTCACCGCTTGCAAACCGCCCAAGGCCATGCGGTGGTAACTGTCCAAATTGGACTGCCCCCACTGGGCCTTGGCCTGCCAGCGCCACAACCAGCGACCGGCATGGTCCAGGCGACCTTGCTGCCGCCCCGACAGTTCCACCCGGGTAAAACGACCCAGCGACGCAGCACTGCCTATGTTGCGATCGTTGTTCCCCCAAACCACCATCGCGTCCAGACGCAAGGCATCGCGCAGCAATCGCTCGTTGTCCAGACTCCAGCGCCAGCGCAACTGACTGTCCTGCACATCCGAAACCAGTAAATCACTTTGACGCAGACGGCTGCTGGCATGGCGGCGGACCACCTCCAACCTGGACTGCCAAAGCAAGTCATCCCAGTGAGCGAACAAATGCGTCAGGCCCAACCCCAGCTCGTCTGAAACAGCAAGCGAAGCCGTGCTGCCCGAGGCCAGTGTGCGACTGTCTGATCGGCTACCCCACACCGACCAACGCCCACCCAAAACAGTCGCCAAGGCCTCTTGCTCAGCGCGTACATATTTCACGCCTTCAGATGCTTGCAACGTCACACTGGCCGTCGAAGAGGGCAAAAGGCCCGGCATCGCCCAAGCACCGACCATTTGGGCACGTCCATAGGCACTGAGCCCATGGTTGTTGGCCTGCACCCATGGACGAAAACCACCCTCTTGCTGAAGCGAAGACGGACGCACATGGATGTGCACATCCATCAAGGCCGGGCCGGCCGGGCGCAACACGGCCTCCAGACTCAGAGGCACATCGTGGCTGGCCATTTCCAGGCGCTGGTCCAATGCATGCATGTTCAGCTCAGCCCCCAGCTCAATGCCCGCCAACACGCGGCTACTGATCAAATCCCGATAACGCTCGGCCAATTGGGGGTCCGGCACAACAACCGACACACGCCTGACCTTGGGCACCACAACGCTCACCTGCAATAACTGCCCACCAGACTGACCCGGCAAAACCTCCAACTGAACCTCAGCCACAAAACCTTGCACGCGCAATTGAGCTTGAGCCCAAGCCCAAAAAGCCTGCAACTGCGACGCCGACACGGCTTGACCCAGTGCATTGCGCCAGTAGGCCTGCATCTGCGAGGCCCTTGGCCCGCCCAAGATCCGCACTTGTTCCAGGCGTTGCACCTCCTGCCAGGGTGTATCGGACAACTGCAAAGATGCATCTTGGGGGGGCACGGTGAAAGCAGGGGGCATCGTCTGCTCCAGCAAACGCTGCAACTGTCCTGCATCTTGCGCTGCTGCCGACATCACGGTCAGGGATAACACGCTGACCCCAGCCCATCGGATGGAACTTGTTCCCAACTTCTTCATCATGGCGAAACCTTAGCTGCCGGGGCCCAACACAACTGCACACTGCCCCAAGCCATGTCATTGCGGCACTCACAAAGCTGCGCTTGTGGCAACACAAGGGCCACCTGAGGCACCAAGGCGGGCATGGGTACGCAAGCCCGTTCTTGGTTGGATCCACGCCCTTGGAGCATCCCGACCGCTGCGCCGCTGGTTTGCCAGCCCGTGGCCATGACGCGGGACTGACCCCAGTCTGTGCGTTGGGGTATCGCAGGCCAAACAAGGTCTTTCGCCGGAGGGGAATCTGGCGTTTGCGTTGGCGTTGGCGTTGGCGTTGGCGTTGGCGTTGGCGTTGGCGTTGGCGTTGGCGTTGGCGTTGGCGTTGGCGTTGGCGTTGGCGTTGGCACTGGATCTGGATCAGGAACAGGCGCAGGAAGAGGCTCAATGACCAAATCGGCGTTCGTGATGCTCACCTTATAGTTCGTCAAATCCCTGCCTGTCACCTGCAAATTCGAGACATAACTGCCAGCGTTCTGCCCGGAGGCCAAACCCGTTATCACAATGTCATCACCCGACAAAAACCCACTGCTCGAAGGTGCTGCCTGATGTTGAGCTTGACCATTGAATGTCACACGCGTGGGTGTGGCCTGCACGCTGGCACTGGCCTTATTGATGGTGCTGGTGGTGTTGTCCACGTAACGCACGCTGTAATTGTTGCCGTTGTTACCGTCATCCACGCTCACGCCTTGCACCGTGACCGTGCGATCGCCCAATCCGGCCTGTCGACTGGTGAACAACAGCGTGCCGCCTCGGATTGCATCGTCCGCAAACAAGCGAGTGTCTCCCGTGATGCGCACCGCACCCAGGGCCTGCGTCGTCCCATCATAGGTTTTGACCACATCGGTGCTGGTGATGCGCAGCGGCGCTGGCGTGATCACGCCATCCTCTCCGCTGTAACTGCCACTGCCCACCAGGAAATAATTGGCCGCATCGGCACCGCCGAGCGTCAAATTACCCAAGCTGTAACCCAGGCCTGTACCCACATGCCTCTGGCTGTAAGCCCCAGTGCCCGAAACAAATACCTCGTCCAATGACAATTTTCCCGTCAAGCCCAAGCTCAGGTTTTGCATCGCTGTGCTGCCGTCGTAGGTCTTGCTCACGCCCGTAACTACCGGACTCAAGGACACTGGTGTCACACTCAAACTGCCAAAGAAATAAGGCCCACCACTGAAGTTGACGCCTGACACAACGGGCGCGGCATCACCCAGCGCGTACTGGCCGACAGGAATCCACCCTGCACTGCTGCGCGCTGCAGGCGTGCTTTGCGCACTGACCGAACCACCCCGGTAAGGCGCAATTCGCACCGACACCTTCCCGCCCGCACCATCATCAAAACGCGTCACCCCATCGCTGCTGACTGACGCCAGCGTCTTGATCAAGTTGTCTTGGCCATCCAGATAGCGAGCGGTGCTGGCATAAACAGGTGCCGTGCCATAGGCTGTTTGCACATTGACCGTTTCCACCACCAACTGGTTTGCAGGAACCACCCGAAAGTCACCGGGCACAAAATTGATCCGGTAATTGGTGGCGCTGAGCCCGGCCGCTTCGATCACACCCTTGTAAAGGCCTGCGGATGTGTCCGTGCTCGCATCGCGCCGCGTCAAGGACAGCGTTCCCGTGAGCACTGAGGCATCCTCGCCTGCCACAAAACCAGCGTAGAGTACCCCCCGAAAATTCAACGGGTCAGACTGCGTCACGAACCTGTAATCATCTTGTGCCTTGATGGTCAATGGCGCAGGCGTGATGCTGCCAACCGCCGTGGCGGTGCTGACCGTGTAATTCCCTCCGCTGTTGCCGTCGATGATGCTGTAAGCGTTCACCATCAAGGTCGACTGAGCAGTTCCCGACACATTGGGGTCCATGAACTGCTGGCTCGCCTGCACCGTATCGGTGGCTTGCAAGCCACTGACCTGGACCTCAGCACGCGAATTGACCGATGCATCGTAGACCTTGGTGTCAGCGCTGGCCACCAAGCTCAGGCTCGCTTTATCGATGGCCAAGCTACCGTGCTGCACGGTCACGGTGTAGTTGCTCTGGCTGCCAGCCGTCACGGTGTTGGTGTAACTGCCAGCATTGCGGCCTGAAGCACCCGAGGCGCTGACGTTGACCAGGTTGTCCACCGTGTCAGTGCCTTGCAAACCACTGACACTGAAGCCGTTCACACTTTGTGTCTGACCGTTGTACGTGACCCTGTCGCTGTTGCCCGTCACGGTCAAGGCCGCTTTGTCGATGATCAATTGGGCATCGCTGATGCTGATTTGGTAGTTGCCGACATCGGAACCGCCAACTTGCAAAGCCGAACTGTAAGTGCCTGCATTTTTGCCGCTGGCCAAACCGCTGACCTGGATGTCATCACCCGCGATGAAGCCACTGCTGGAGGCGCTCTCCTGCTGTTGTGTCGCGCCGTTGTAAGCCACTTTCGTGAAGGCACCCGTCACGCTGGCCATGGCTTTCGTCAGCGTGATGCTGGAGCCCGTGGTGCTCAACGCGTTGTAGTTGGCAGCCAAGCCGCCGTTGGCACTGGCACCCAGGCTCAGTCCGGTCAGGCTGCTGAGTACACGGTTTTGGTTGTCCGCCACATGCCGACTGGCCAAATTGGTCACATCGCCACCGCCTGCTACGGAGAAAGTCTCGCCAGCGACGCCAGTGGCCGTGAGGTACTGACCTGCAAATGCGGTGCCACCGTCGTAGGTGCGGCTGCCGCTGAGCGTGAGGTTGGCCTTGTTGATCGTCAGCACACCAAGTACGGTGGTTTGCACATAGCCCAAACTGCTGGTTAAGCCACTGCCCGTGATGCTGTAAGTGCCTGCATTTTGAGCGCTTTGCGAAGTTCCACCGTATACAGGCGTTCCCGTGACGCCCGGACCCGTGTCACCATTGAGCCATGTCCCACTGCTGACATAACCATTGCCACCGCTAAAGCTTTGTCCATCGTAGGTCTTGGTGACATCACTGAATGTGAGAACGTAAGCAGGTGCTTCTCGGTAGACGGCATACAAGCCGCTGCCCAGTGCAGCGGTGTAGTTGCTTGTGTCCTTGTCGCTGTTGTAGCGAAAGCGCCCGCTGCCCGAACCGATCAGGCTGGTCAGGTTGGCGTTGCTGGTGTTGCCGGTGAACAGTGTGGTGCGCCCGCCAGTACCTGTAAAAAAACTGAAGCTTCCACCAAGCTGGATGTCACCGCCGGCAACCGTACCCGCTTCGCTGGATGCACCCGCGTTCAAAACGATGGCCGAGTCGGATGTGTTGCTGGTGCTGACCGCCTGGGTCACGCTCAAGTCGCCACTTTGGGTCTCCACGGACACGGTGCCACTGGCTGTGATGCCATGGGTGCTGTTGACGCTGCCGATCGTCACGGCATTGGCATCTCTATAACTCACGGCCAACGTATTCGCTGCCAGCGTGGTTGCATCGTTGGCGGTGTTGTTGAGCGTGAAACTGGTGTTGCTGCCCAACAGCTCCAGCTGTTTCGTCTTGAGGGCTGCGCTCTGGGTCGCGCTGCCACTGCCCGCCAGATTGATCGTGAGGTTTTTCGTACCGGTGGTGCCCGTTTGCAAAGCGGCATTGATCGCCAGATTGCCCCCACCCAGCAAGGCCAAGTCGCCATTGGCATCTCCCGTGGTCAGCACCTGACTGACTGTCAGATCACCCGCCGTTGCACTGCCGATGATGGTTTTCAGGGCACTGATCTTGGACATCTCGCTTGTGGATATCCCCAACGTCCCTGAAGCGTCTGCCGCCCCCAGATCCAACTTCACGCCCACCGTACTGTTTTGCAAGGTGACGGTGCCTCTGGCTGCATTGACTGGGGCCAGAATGGCCATCCGGTCTGCTGTCAGGACCACATTGGCACCCTCGCCCGTTGCAGTGATGGCCCCGGAACCGCTGGAATTGATCAGGCTCAGGTTCTTGCTGCCTGCATTGAGCTTAATGTCTGCGGTGGCCAGCACTTTGCTGGAGTCCTGCACGGAGATGCCATCGACGCCACTGGTCGTTGTGCCCATCATTTCCACGCTGCCGCTGGTGGCCTGAATCAATGCGCCGTTGTAGGCCAGCACACCAGCTGCGCTGGTGCTTTTGCCTTCAACACGGATACCAGACGCTTGGACTTGCGCAAACTGCCCAGTCGTTGATGGATTGAACTGAACACCATTTCCACTCGAACTGGAACCCGTCAAATAGAGATTACCTGTCGCGTTGATGTTGCCGTTGTACACGTACACGCCAGTGGGTGTGGAAGTGGCGGTACCGGCGGTGATGACACCGGTTGCTGCGTCGATCTGCCCCCCCGTGTTGTCCATGGAAACGTGCTTCCCGGTCAGCGTGCTGGCGCCGCGAATCAGGATTTGACCACCCACGGTTTGGTACTGCACATTGCCTGTGGCTCCAGCATTCACATGGCTGGCCTGGGTGACTGCACCGGTTCCGCGCGTCGATATCTTGATGTTTCCACCATTGCTCGTGATGGCCGCATTGTTGATCACTGCCCCTGTGCTTGCGCCATTTCCCGCATCCAAGGTGACATTCAACGAGCCGCTGGTGGCCGAGATCGTGTTGTTGACGTCGATGTTCCTGTCCGCCGTGAGGGTCAAGTCAGCGCTTCCTGTGCCGCTGGACTTGGTGATGGCGCCAGTGACAAGGATGTTGCCCACCGTCCCTTGCCACGTTGGCGCAGTGATGCCGTTGACCGTACCCGCTGTGCTGATGCTCACGGAGGTCCCGCCGTTGAGCGCCGCATTGACTGTCGCATTCGAGATTTGTGAATAGCTGGCCTGCGTTGCCGTCCCGGTGTTGTTGATTTCAATGTCGTAAGGGTCGAGCAGCCACTCACCCGCCTTGACCTGCACGCCATCGACCTTGAGCAGATCACCCGATGTCTCAACAAAGCCACCTCGGCTTTCAAGTCTTGCACCAGTCACATCTGTGGCCTTGGCCAGCACGCCAGTGTCCTCATCCCGCCCAATGACAATGTCGCCACCGCGTGCCCTCGCATCGCTGCTGTTGGCGGTGATACGTCCATCTACCAGGATCTGTCCGCCATCGGTCAGCAGGTGCACAAGTCCGGCTCGGTCGCCACTCACATCGACCTCACCCGATTGGACCACTCGCGCGATCAAACCATCCACCGCAGCAGCCTGCATATAGACCTGACCGCCTTCTGCCACCAAAGTGGCACCAGGCGCGTTGCGCACCTGCACATTGACCGTGGCGGGCATGAGCGCGAGCTTGATGCGCCCGGTTTGCGTGAGCGGCAGCTGAACAGTTTCGGCCGCACCCAAGCCAATCGACCCTTGGGGTGCCACCACCCGCCCTTCGTTGGTCACTTGTGCACCGAGCAACAGCACATGCCCACCCGCCCCCACCTCGATGCGGCCCTGGTTGCGCACTTCACCTGTGCTGCCCTGGCGTGAAAAACGCATGCGTCCCTTGGCAAAATCTTCGTCGCTGATGCCCAACGTCGACGCGGTGAAGGCCGACGCGTTCACACGCCCATCACTGCCAAACAGAATGCCATTCGGATTGACCAGCACCACCTGACCGTTGGCCTGCAACTGCCCCAAAATCCGACTGGGGTCAGCGCCCACCACACGGTTGAGCAACACCGCATCGGCACCCGGTTGAACCACCTGCACGCGCGCATTGCGGCCAATGTCGAATGACTGCCAATTGATGGCCGCTCGCGTCGAATCCTGCGTGACCTGCATTTGCGCACCGGACACATTCACTTGCGCCTGCCCCAGCACAAGCTGCGCGCCCTGAGGCAAATCAGCGCCACGCACCTGGGCCAGCGCCAAAGTCGTCGACAACCACGACATGCACAGCACCCCCACAAAACGCCTGGCCCTCATGCCCACAGAAGGGCCCGCGATACCCCCACGATTTCCACCCCGCACGGCGACATGTTCCGCCACAGCCACCACCACACCCCGACGGCGGGAAAAAACGGTTATAAAGCAATATTTGTTCATTTCACAATTTTTTCAATCCAATACATTTAATTCAATAATATCGAATGAAAAAACATCTGACATCAACCGATCGTCGTAATCCGATCGATCTATATGACGCACCCAGCCGGTTAAAAACGAAACATGTGTGAGTGGTGAAGACCCAGCAAGACAACGGCGTCAAAAGAATGTGCAACTTCTAAAAAATCATGAACCACAACGCATAGACTGCGCTCCATGCACCCCGGCCCCCTCCTCTTCTGCGGCGACCCCCACGGCCAGTGGCAGCACATCATTGATGCGGCCTTGCAAACCCGCGCCCGCGCCGTGATCTTGCTGGGCGACCTGGAGCCTGCACGGCCGCTGCACATCGAGCTGGAGGCCATTTGGGAGCGGGTCTGGTTCATCCACGGCAACCACGACACCGACCACGCAGACAACTTTGGCAACGTCTGGCACGACGATGTGAGCGAGCGCAGCCTGCACGGCCGCGTCGTCACGCTGCCCTGCGGCACGCGCATCGCCGGGCTGGGCGGTGTGTTTCGTGGTTCGGTGTGGTACCCCAAAGACCAGCAAACGCCCAAGTTTCGAAACCGCGAAGACCACGCCCGCGTCACCCCGCGCCAAGACCGCTGGCAAGGCAGCGTGCACCTCAAGCACTGGTCCAGCATCTACCCCGACGAGTTGGAACAACTGGCCACGCTGCAAGCCGACATCCTCATCACCCATGAAGCGCCCGGCTACCACGAGCACGGCTTCAAAGCGCTGGACACCCTGGCCCGCCGCATGGGCGCGCGCATGACGGTGCACGGCCACCAACACGACAACCTCGACAGCAGCGCCCACTGGGACGCGCAAGGCTTTCAAAGCTTTGGGGTGGGGCTGCGGGGCGTGATGGCGTGGCCTTGAGCCTGATGCCTTTTAGCGATGTGCGGACACATCGAGAACAAGGTCAGGTGTCGTGTTCGATCCAAACACCGAAACCGTCATGCCATCGCCCTGAAAAGCAGCCCCCAAACAGTGGCGTTGGCCTCCATCCGGTAGCACAACAGCCATAGTGTCGCCAAAGTTACCAAACTCAGTGGCACAGATTAGTTAGGAATCATTGGATAACTTACGGGTTTGGATCAGGAAATGCTACGAAAACTTCAGGTAGCGGGTAAACCCCTAAAAAAGTCAACAACCAAACGATTGTTTTGTCGCAGTCCAATCGATAGCATGAAGGGGGTACACATCAATTTCCGCCATTTGGCAACTTTGAGAAACGACTAGGAGTCACCGATGAAGAAACATTTTCTGGTTACCTGCGCAGCACTTGCACTTGCACTCCCTGTGCAAGCCCAAGATTACCCGTCCTTGACACTCAAGATGGCACACCCTTTGGCGCAAACCTTTCCGGGTGCCGAATGGGACAAGTGGTTTGCTGAAGAAATTGAAAAACGATCTGGCGGCAAGATCAAAATCCAGATTTTCTGGTCTGGTCAACTGGGCGGTCTCACAGAAATCAAAAACCTGGTGGGCAATGGTGCCGTGGACATTGGTGTGTTCGCACAAGCTGTTCACGCCGCAGAACTCCCCCTGACTTCCGTCTCGGCGGGCCTGCTCAATCGCGTGTCCGCTGATGCCAAAACAGGTTCTGAATTGGCGCGTGCCAGCTATGCCACCAAAGCTGTGACCGACGAACTTCAGGCTCAAAACCTCAAAGTCATCAAATGGACAGTCCCATCTCCCTACAAGCTGCTTTGCAACAAACCGGTCAACACATCTGCGGATCTCAAAGGTTTGAAAGTCCGAGCTGTGGGTGGCGCCTATGTGCCGATCTGGATGGAAGCGCATGGCATGGTGCCTACACGCGTTCAAGCGACTGAAATCCGTGAAGGCCTGCAGCGTGGAACGCTCGATTGCAACTTCGGCCCCATCGAATGGACGCCTTTTTCAGACCTGCAAAAAGTCGCACCTTATCTGTCTGATTTGAATACGGGCTCCTTCACAACATTCCAGATGTACGTGCCCGCCAAAGCCTACAACGCGTGGCCACGTTCAGTGCAGACACTCTTCACACAAGTCGCTCAAGAAGCCATGCAAAAAGATCTGGCTGCATTGCCAAAAGTCGAAGCCGATGCGATGGACAAGTTCAAAGCAACGGGCGGCAGCATCGTTGCCATGAAAGATCTTCAAAACTTCATCACACGTTCACCCGACATGATTCAAATCTGGGTCGACAAGTCCACCAAGGACGGCCTGGGCGACAAGATCAAAGACCTCATCCCTCTCCAAAGGAAAGCGGCTCAAAGCTTTACCAACTCGCGCAACTGATCGTCTTGACAGATGAGCAAACTGATCGTCTGGACCGAGAAAGCAGCACTTGCGGTTTGCGCAAGTGCTGTGTTCATCATGATGGCTGTGGGTGCCATAGACATCGTGATGGGCAACGTGTTGGGCTTCTATTTATCCTACAAAGTTGAATTGTCTGGGACGCTTTTAGCGAGCAGCATATTTCTGGCTTGCAGTCCCGTACAAAGAGGCAATGAGCACATCCGCGTAGACTTGTTTGAATCCTCTATGGGGGACAAAACAAAAAAAGTCACCACATTTTTTGGCTCCCTGTGCGGTCTTTTATTCATAGGATTGATTACCTATGGACTATGGGATCAGGCCATCAAGAGTGTGATGATTTGGGAGGTCTCTGCTGACACCTCTGGTTTTCCGATTTGGCCCTGGAAATTGGCATGCCCCATAGGCGCAACGCTTTGCGTCCTGACACTGGTAGGTCAATTGTTTCAGCAAATTTTTAATTCATCGACATCTAAGGAAAGCCAGTGATTACAGGACTTTTCGGTTTTGTCGCCATGCTGTGCCTTTTGGGTTTGGGCGTTCCTGTAGCGTACGCCGTTGGCACTGTTGCCATCGCTGGCATTTTTTATGCTGTGGGCTCGACTTTTTTGTTGTCCACGATCCAGTCCCTGCCCTACGCATTCGCAAGTGATTACAACTTTGTGGTTGTGCCATTATTCGTTTTGATGGGCACTTTGGCATCACGCGCCGGGATCATTTCCGACCTGTACAAAGCTGCGTTCCAGTTGACCAGTGGCATTCGCGGCAGCCTCATGATGGCGACCGTGATGGCGCAGGCCATGTTTGCAGCCATATCCGGCTCAACCACCGTTGCAGCCAGCATCTTCACGCGAATGGCATTGCCAGAGATGATCCGATATGGATATAACCCCGGCGTATCTGCAGGTTGTGTCGCTGCTGCAGGCACATTGGCTGGACTCATCCCACCCTCCATTGCGATGGTGCTTTTTGCGGTACTGACAGGCGAGCCTATTGGCAAGCTGTTGATCGCTGGCATCTTGCCTGGCGCACTGACTGCAGTGGGTTATATCGTGGGCATTCGCGTCATGCTCATGTACAGACCTGAATGGGCCCCACTCATCAAGGAAAGATTCAGCTTGAAGGAAAAGCTGAAGGGTATTTCAAGCGCTTGGGCGGTTTTCTTGCTGATTGGCTTGGTCGTTGGCGGTATTTATACCGGCACATTTCCACCCTCTGCAGCTGGTGCCGTTGGAGCAACAGGTGTTCTTCTGATCGCCCTGTCGACCAAGCGTTTACCCAAAGGGGCCCTTTGGGAGAGCCTGATTGAAAGTGCACGCATCTCGGCTGTGCTTTTCTTGATCGTTATGGCAGGACTTTTGTTCAGCCGTTTTTTGCTGATCAGCGGCTTCATCGGTGACCTCAAAGCATTGGTGGTCACACTCGAAATGAGTGCCGCTGTATTTATTGCCTTGGTGGTGGTTCTGTATCTGATACTCGGCTGCTTTGTTGACAGCGTGTCCTTGATGATCATCACCCTGCCCTTTCTCTACCCCATTTCCACATCCTTGGGCATCAATGGGATTTGGTTCGGTGTGCTGATCATCAAACTCATCGAAATTGCAGCCATCACGCCACCCGTTGGTTTGAATCTGTTTGCAGTTTTGTCATCGGCCAAGGGTCAAGTCAATTCGCGTGAACTCTTTGTTGGGGTGGTGCCCTTCCTCATCATGGAAGCCGTATTGATGGGATTGCTGATTGGCTTCCCCGAAATCGCCACCAGTTTGCCCGCATTGATGGACTGAAAAATCAGGAGACGGCTATGAGGGCTACGGACGCGCTGGACAAGGCGGGATTGCGAACCCCTGACGCCATTTTCGTTAAGCAAGGCGGCACAGCCGTCAGCTACAAAGATGCCGTCTCGATGTCCCATCGGATCGCCGCGAAGATCCAGGCCATGGGCATTGAGCCAGGCACCCGTGTCGCCTTTTTGTCCCCTAACGATTGGCGTGGCTTGATTTTCATGTACGGACTCTGGCGCGCCGGCATGGTGTTGGTGCCTGTCAATGTCAGAAACAGTCCCGTCCTGAACGCAGGCATTTTGCGGCAGCACAAACCCACGGCCATGGTGCATCACAGCCAAGTCGGCACGCTGGCGGCGCATGTGAAAGCAGAACTGCACGCACTGTCGCAATGGTGCTGTCTCGACCAACAAGATGGCGAAATCCCTTCGCTCATGGATTGGATGGCGCCTGCGGGATCGACGGCCAAAGAACTGCCCAACGATCCTTTGGCGCCTTGGACCTTGTATTCCACCAGCGGCACCACCGGCAGCTCCAAGGGCGTTTTGCACACGCACCTGTCCAACTACGTGACCAGCGTCGACATGCTGTTTGCCATGCGCGCTCACGAAGCCAAGCGCCACTTGGTCGTGGCGCCCATGACCCATTTTGCGGGCAGCTTCATCTTCGCACTCACCATGACCGGGTCAACGCATGTTTTGCTGGACAAGGCGGACCCGCTGGAAATCCTCCAGACCATCGAGCAAGAGAAGATCCAAATCCTCTTTCTGCCTCCCACCGTGATCTACATGCTGCTGGCCTCTGAAAAAATCAAATCGTTTGATTACCGGACGCTCGAGCATTTTGTCTACGCCGCAGCCCCCATGGCCGAAGAACCCCTGAAGCAGGCACTGTCCATTTTTGGGCCTGTCATGGTGAACATGTACGGTCAAGCAGAGGCCATAGGCCCCATCACCGCTTTGTCCCCCAACGATCACATGCAAGGCGAAAGCCCTGCGCCTGCCAGCGTCCTGCGCTCGATTGGTTCTCCCTCCATCAGCCGCCAGGTTCGGGTGATGCGCGAAGACGGCCAATGGTGCGAAGCAGGAGAGCCTGGAGAAATCGTCTTGCGTGACTGGGTCAGCAGTGCCGCTTACCTGGACGATGATGCGGCCACTGCTTTGGTGCACCGGCATGGCTGGTACCACACGGGTGACGTGGGCGCTATGGACAAGGACGGTCGCATCACGCTGCTGGACCGCAAAAAAGACGTGATCATTTCAGGCGGATTCAACATCTACTCGGCAGGTGTGGAACAAGCTTTGATGACGCATCCCGCCGTTCAGGAGGCATGCGTTTTTGGCATTCCAGACGACAAATGGGGCGAATCGGTACACGCCGTCTTGGAACTCAAGCCCGGCTGCGCGGTTGAAGCTGTCGAATTGCAGAACTTGGTGAAGGCGCAAATCGGATCGGTCAGCACACCCAAAACATTGGAATTCACAGACAGCCTCCCCAGGAGCGCAACGGGGAAAGTGCTCAAACGCGAACTTCGAATGCGCTACTGGCAGGGCAGAGACAGGGCGATATGAGACGCCGAATCGATGGCGCTGGCGATTTATCGGGCTACGCCTTACGTGGCCTGCAACCATTCCTGATGCAATTTGTCGACCCTTTGCCCCACTGTCTGCACCGCACCTACGCCAGCCACGCCTTGACCTGCACTCCACGCGGTTTTCCAACTGGCCAAATCGCTCGAACCCTTGGGCAGCAAACTGCCATCGGCTTGCATGATGCCTTGTGCCAGCAGGGACGATTTCAAAAAGTTGGCAGGAATGCCCGTCACCGCATCGGTCTTCACAATGTCGTCGGCACCCGCAGTTGCCAAAGCCTCTTTGTACTCATGCGACGCCATGCTTTCGGGCGTCGCAATGAATGGCGTGCCAACGTAGGCCATGTCAGCACCCGCCACTTGAATGGCCCTGACTTGCCGCCCGGTACTCAAACAACCTGCAACGGCCAAAGGGCCCGACCAAAAGCCACGCACCTCCTCAATGAAGGCAAAGGGGTTGATCCAGCCCGTATTGCCGCCTGCGCCAGCCGTCAAAAGGACCAGCATGTCAACGCCCGCCGCTATCGCTTTTCTGGCATGCCGGACAGTGGCCACATCCGCCAACACCTGACCGCCGTAGGCATGAACGCGCTCAACCACATTGACGGGCGAACCCACCGACGTGATGACCCAAGGGACGCGGTGGTTGATCACGATGTCCAGATCGTCATCCCGCCTCACATTGGAAGGGTGCAGGATCAGGTTGGCCGCAAAAAGCCCACGCGCGCCTTGAGTTCGGTCTTTGATTTCGGCCATCCACGCATCCAGCAAAGCTGGCGTTCGGGCATTGAGCGTTGGAAACGCGCCCACAACCCCTGCGTTGGCCGCTGCCACCACCAGCTCGACACCGCTGACCAAAAACATGGGCGCGGCAATCACGGGAACCTTGAATGAAGAAAGCGCTTTTGTTTCCATACTGACCGACATAAAGTTTCAAAGAGAAGGTCCTTGAAACACTGATGCAGTGTTTCAAGCTGACAAGTCACCTGCCAATACCAGCCAAATTACCATGAATTCACCGAAGGAGAAAACCTTGTTATCCCTTGACCATGCAGAGATCACGATACCTGACATATTCAGCAGCCACGGAAAGTTTCGCAAACACCAGGAAGCTGTGGTGTGCGGTTCAGTCAGACGCACTTGGGGGGATTTCAATGACAACATGAACCGCGTTGCCAACGCACTTTTGGCCTCTGGCGCATCGCGAGGTGACCGGGTTGTGGTCATGATGGGCAACTCGGTGGAAATCCTCGAGGTCATGTTCGGCATTGTCAAAGCAGGCTGCTGTGTGGTCCCGCTTTCGGGATTGCTCACAGGTCAACAACTGGCTTCCTTGATCAACGATTGCGGGGCCACACAGGCATTTGCAACCCCGGACTTCATAGAACGTCTGCGCCCATTTCAAGATGAAGTCTTGCATCTCAACGCCAGCCATCGCTACGTTGTGCACGGTCAAGTCCAAGGCTGGACCGATTACCAAGCATTGACACAAGGCCAGTCCACGGGCACTCCGAATGTGGTCTACCGCTCTGAAGATGCCTTCAACATCATCTACAGCTCAGGCACAACCGGCCTGCCTAAAGGCATCCTGCAAAGTCACCGCGCCAGAGTGCATTGGGCCATTTCCAATGCCCTGGAAATGCGCTTCAGCGACCGCAGCCGGGCCTTGACCACCACGTCCCTTTATTCCAACGGAACATGGCTCATGATGCTGCCCGTTCTGTTCAGCGGTGGCACCTGCGTGGTCATGCCGGCTTTTGATCCCATGGCATTTTCAAAGTTGGTGAAGGAAGAAAAAATCACCCACACCTTCATGGTTCCTGCTCAGTTCATTGCACTGCTGCAAACCGATATGGACTCGCATGATCTGAGCACCCTGGAAGTGATTCTGTGTGCGGGCTCTCCACTCAGACGTGAAACCAAGCGCCAGGTCATCGAACGCATGGGTGACAAACTCATTGAACTCTATGGCTTCAGCGAAGGCTTCGCCACCATGCTCAAGCCGGGTGCGCCTGCCGACAAATTTGACACCGTGGGCATCCCCGTCCTGGGGTTCGAAGTGCGCATTCTGGATGAATCGGGTCAAGTTCTTGGCCCCGGAGAAATTGGTGAGATCGCCGGTTACGGACCAGGAATGATGTCGTGCTACCACGGCAAAGCTGCAGAAACAGCAGCGCTCATTTGGCAGGATGAAAGAGGGCGAACCTTCATTCGCTCGGGCGACATCGGACGCCAGGACAAAGAGGGCTACCTTACTCTGGTTGACCGCAAGAAAGACATGATCATTTCTGGCGGGTTCAATGTTTTCCCCGCAGACCTGGAAGAAATCCTGGGCCAACACGCCGACGTCCTGGATGCCACGGTCATTGGCGTGCCGCATGAACGCTGGGGAGAGACGCCCTTGGCACTGGTCATCCTCAGGCCTGGGGCTGCATTTGACTCAGCATCCATGCTGACCTGGTGCAACGAGCGCTTGGCCAAACACCAAAGACTCTCCAACATCGAAACGAGACAAGACTTCCCGCGCAACGCCCTGGGCAAGGTCTTGAAACGCATCTTGCGAGAGCCCTACTGGGTGAATGCCCAAACCTGAAGATGCATCCAGCCTCAAGGGACACCGAATTTAGCGTTTAACATCCTGACCAAACTTGTGCCCATCGAGATGAAAACCACAACCCAACCCAGCCCCAAAGCCAAAAAGACCTCGCCCAGTGTCAGCGTGACCCAAGCGAAGACCAAAGACACGGCTGAGGGGGCCATCGGTGACAGAAGGGCCGAGTTGATTGAGAAAGCCGCGCAATTGTTTGGTGAGCGGGGGTATGCCAACACATCCATGCGGGATATATCGGCTGCATTTGG
The DNA here is from genome assembly GCF_017848645.1 of Limnohabitans sp. GTDB lineage: Bacteria > Pseudomonadota > Gammaproteobacteria > Burkholderiales > Burkholderiaceae_C > Limnohabitans_A. The sequence continues at coordinate 26,809 of NZ_JAFEIF010000050.1, forward strand.
CATTTTGCATGGATCGATTTACCACCACTTTGGATCCAAGGAAGAACTGTTCATCACCGTCTACGCCTCTGGGGTGGATCGGTTCGTCAACGACGTCGAAAAAGCCATCGAGCCCCTGACCGACCCTTGGCAAAGGCTTGAAGCGGCGTGCATTGCGCACCTGGAGGCCTTGCTCATGCGGGAAAGCCCCGCCGCCACAGTTCTGGCCGATTGGTCCGCCAATTACTCAGACAGCATGCGCACTGCACTGGTGGCAGAGCGCGACAAGTACGAAAAAGTGTTTTCCAAGCTCACTGATGCCGTTGACTTGCCCGCAGGCATCAAAAGGCGCTATTTCCGCTTGGGCCTTCTGGGTGCACTCAATGGCGCACTCATGTGGTACCAACCGGGTGGTGACTCACCGGCCACCGTTGCCAAGCATCTTTTTTCTCTGTTCAGGAAAAGCGCAGAGACCGGCCGCCCTTGAACTCAGCGCTAACCATCCGCCAAGCAGGAATCAGTTTTGGCGCTGGAGAATGGTGATGGAACAAGCGGCTTCATCAAAGCCGATCACCCCACCGCCATTTTCTGCCAATGCAATGTGGGCACCTTCAGATTGCCTGCTGCCAGCCTCACCCCGCAATTGGGTGACCAACTCGTAAATCATGGACAGGCCTGTCGCGCCGACCGGGTGCCCTTTGGACACCAGCCCTCCCGACAAATTGATGGGCAAGTCGCCCCCCAAAGAAGTGGCACCGCTGGCCACATAAGCGCCGCCCTGACCCACTTCGCAAAACCCCAGCATTTCAGCCTGGTAAATCTCACAAAACGAAGTCGCGTCATGCACCTCGGCAATGTCAATGTCCGACGGCTTCAGACCCGCTTTCGCATACGCCTTTTTGGCGGCCACATGTGACAGACCCGGCTCGGCCAGGTCGCGGTACTTGCCACCCGTCAACACGCTGGCACTGACCGCAATGGCCCGCTCCTGAACGCGCTTGGGCAATTCACGCAAAAAACGCTCCGAGCAAAGCAAAGCCGCAGCAGCCCCATCACCCACGGGCGAACACATGGCGCGGGTCAGGGGCCAACTGATCTCCCGATCATTGAGCACCTCCTCTGGCGTGATGGTGAACCGGTACTGCGCATTCGGGTTCAAAGCCCCCATGGCGTGGTTTTTCGAGGACGCATAGGCGATCTGCTCTCGCGTCGTGCCGAAAGTTTTCATGTGATACGCCGCCTGCATGGCATAGGTGTCCATGAACAAGGTCCCACCCCCGCTGTTGGTCACAAACGGTTTGCCCGATTGCTCGCCTGCCTTGCGGTAATACGCCTCCCACTCGTGCGGATCAAGCTGGTCAATCCCGCCTTGAAAAATTTCCATGGTGCGCTCAGGATCGCCCGGGAAAAATGTTTTTTCCACACCCATGGCCAGCGACAACTCACACTCGCCGCTCAGAATGTCTTTGTAAGCCCCATGAAACGCCATGGAGGCCGTCGCACAACCGCCTTCGACGTTGATGAGCGGCACCCGTTCCGGAAAAATGCCTTCACGCACCAAGGGGGTAAAACACACCTGACCACGGATATTGCGTTGCCCAAAGGTGCCCATGCCGCAATTGCCAAACCAGGCTTGCTCAATTTGATGAGCGACATCGGCACCCGTGTCAGCGAGCAGCCCCATGAAGGCATCTCGGGTGAGGTCTTTGAATGTTTTGTCTGCCTGCTTGCCAAAGGGCGTGCACGAAACACCAATCACATAAACATCGCTCATGAGGAAGCTCCAGAGTTCGAATTTGCTTAACTGAGAACCAAGGGCAGCTGCGTGGGGCCGCGCATCACCAAGGCATCCAACCACTTCACCTCGCCTTGCCCAAAGCGCATGGCCGGGTATTGGGCGACAAGAGAGCCAATGCACACCTTGGCCTCCAACCTGGCCAAAGGAGCGCCAAGACAAAAATGAAGGCCTTGGCCAAAGGTCAAATGGCGATTGGGGCTGCGATCCAGAATCAACTCATGCGGCCGATCGAATCGACGCGGGTCTCTGTTGGCCGCATTGATCATTGCAAACACCCGATCACCCGCCATCAATTTTTTGCCATGCAGCTCATGATCAACCGCAGCCACTCGCGCAATGCTGTTGCTGGGCCCGTCGTAGCGCAGAAACTCCTCAACGGCCGAATCAATCAGCGATGGATTTTCAAACAATTTTTGCTTTTGCTCGGGGTGCTGGATCAGCGCCACCACGGCACTGCCCAGCAAGCTGGTTGTCGTTTCATGCCCACCAAACAAGACGAGCATGCACATGGCCACCAACTCATCCTCGCTCAATGCGCCATTCGCATCCGTGGCGGTCACCATGGCCGTGATGACATCGTCGCCAGGCGAGCTGCGTCTTTGAGAAATCACATCGCGGAAATAAGCAGACATGCGATCGGCACCATCTCTGGCTTTTTTGTATTTGTCTTCTTCCGTGCGCGATGTGCCGATGAACAAGCGCAAATCATCGGACCACTGCTTGATTTCCGCAAAGTCCTCACGCGGCAAACCCATCATGCCCAAAATGACGTAGGCGGGCAGCAGCACCGCGACTTTCTCCACAAAATCCACCTCACGCGATGGATCCATGCCTTCCAGCAATTGCTCCACCGTCTTTTGGATGGCGACTTCCCGCGACTGAATCAACTGAAGCGAGAAGACCACATTCATCATCTTGCGAAGCCGGGTGTGTTCAGGCGGCGCCTTGAACACCAACCACTCATTGAGGTAGCGCATCACACCCGAAAGAATGTCACGCCGCTCGTCTTTCAAGGCCTCGTAAAAAGGCCGCAAACGGTCAGACGACATGTTGGACGACATCGCCACCTGCCGGACATCGTCGTAACGCGTGATGATCCAGCTCTTGATCGCCGGACTCCAGTGCACCGGATCCCTCTCCTGCAAAGCCTCATAAAAGGGAAAGGGGTTGGTTCTGATCGCATCGTTCGATGGATCATAGACAAGCGGTTCATTCATAAATCCAGCACCAGACAAGGCGTTAAGGAACGAGAGCAGCAGGGCGTGAAGGCATCGTTTCTTTCATGCTCCTCGGGCAACATGAAATGATCCCGGTGATCTGGAATGCCCTCCAGCACTGGCGTCAAACATGAACCGCAATGCCCCTGCTCACAAGAAACCAGCACCTCAATGCCAGCTGCTGAAAGTGCCTGGACAGCCGTTTGACCCACCGGCACCTCCACCATGGCACCTGTTGATTGAATTTTGATGGTGAATACCTGATCCATAAGAACAGATCCTCCTGAAGCTGGCTGCGAAGATCCGCCAAAAAGTTCTTTTCTGATGTTGGCTTCCTGCAAGCCCACCTGTTTGGCGGCACCGATCACCGCATTCATGAAACCTGCCGGGCCGCAGGTATAGAGCAAAGCCTGGGCATCAGCCTTGGAGAAAATGCGATCCACACTCCCCGCAACCTCGTCATCAAATGAAAAAGTCACGCTGCCAGCGTAGCTGGATGCCTTGAGCTCCTCGACGAAAGCAGCACTGTCGTGGCTTCGGGCATGGTAGTGAAGACGAAAATTTCTTTTTTGGGCGCTCAGTGTTTCGGCCATGGCCAAGATGGGCGTGATGCCAATGCCCCCTGCGACCAGCACAACAGGGCGATCATCCGATTGCAAGCCAAACAGGTTGCGGGGACCACGGACCTGCAGTGTTTGGCCCGCCTTGATTTTTTCGTGGATGTTCAGCGAAGCACCGCTGCCCTGGGCATCACCCAGAACCGCAATGCGCCAATTCTTCTCGCCGTGACGACCGCACAAGGAATACTGCCTGACCACCTCATGACCCGTGCGATCGGTCGCCTTGATGTCGATGTGCGAACCAGCTTCCCAACCGGGAAGCTCCGCGCCGTCAAGACTTGAAAGCTCAGCGACCAACACGTTGGCACCCTGAATCGACCAATTCACCACCGCCAATTCGGTAAAGCTTGCCGATGATATATTCATAGCGGGGGCATCCTGAGGCCACCATCGAGTCGAATGGTTTCGCCATTGACCATGGGGTTGGTGGCGACCGCCATCACGAACTCGGCAAACTCCTCTGGCCTGCCGGGGCGCTTGGGCCAGGCAGCGTTTTGCAACAAGCCATCGAGCACGTCCTGCGAGACATGGGCCTCCACCATGGGCGTCATGAAAACGCCCGGGCAAATGGTGACCACGCGGATCGCGTGCTTACCCAACTCCCTGGCCAGCGGCAAAGTCATGCCAGCCACAGCCGCTTTGGAAGCCGAATACGCCGCCTGTCCCACCTGACCGTCAAATGCAGCGATCGACGAGATGTTGATGATCACCCCCCTTTGACCGTTTTCCGTCAAAGGCAGTTCGATCAACTGTTCGGCGGCCAGGCGCAGCACATTGAAGGTGCCCATCACATTCACCTCCATGACTTCGCGAAAAAGCTCCAGGGTATGGACCCCTTTGCGGCCCAACAATCGGGCGTTTTTGCCAACCCCCGCGCAGTTCACGATCAACCTGGCCACCCCAAATTGTTCGGCCGACTCGCTCAAAGCCTTCTTCACTTCAGCTTCCGAAGTGACATCACACATCACATACCGAACGGATGGATGGGGTGGGCCTTCCTGCCGGTCCAAAACCGTCACCTTCACGCCGCTGGCGCTCAGCTTGCTGACCAAGGCTTGGCCAAGACCCGATGCGCCACCCGTCACCACTGCGGTATTGATTAACTCATTCATGCTGGTAAGCTTAGCAGAATGACAGTTACCAAACAAGTGGTTGGTTGGCAGATTTCCGCAAACATTTTTGAGTCGCCATCAGCCCCCTTGCCAATACTTTTGAATCACCGTTGACACCGACTGGAGCACCTGCATGCAAACCTCTCGACCCGACTGGACTGGCTCACGCCTGTCATTGACCCGACAAGGCACAACTGCCATCGTGCGTCTGTTCAACCCGCCACACGGCTACATGGACGAGTCGATGGAGTCCGAGCTGACCCAAGTGCTGGACACACTGGAGGCATGGAAAGACGGACGCATTGTGGTGGTCACGGGCGCGGAGCCCGGCATGTTCGTTCGCCACTACGACGTGGCCATCCTTCAAAAACGCGCACAAGCCATGATCGAACGCGGCAAATCGTTTTCAATTGAGCGCCCGGTGCCGCGCAGCGCCATTCACCTTTGTATAGAGCGCATAGAAAACAGCCCCCTTATTTTCATTGCAGCCCTCAACGGGACCGCCATGGGTGGTGGTTTTGAACTGGCGCTTGGCTGCGACATTCGACTGGCACAAAACGGCGACCACCAACTGGGACTGCCCGAGCTGAATTTGGGCTTGCTGCCGGGCGCAGGCGGCACACAGGCCATGGCCTCGCTCATCGGGACAGGCCCCGCACTGTTCAATCTGCTGACCGCCAAGGTTTTCAGCCCCCAGGAGCTGCTCGCTGCGGGACTGGTCTCCTCGTGCACCGACGACGTGATGGCCGATGCCATGCGACTTGCAGGCCAAATCGAAGCCGTCCCCGGCAGAGCCTGTGCCAACATCAAACGACTGGTCAGGAACGCGCCACGCTGGCGTCATGACGAAGGCATGGCAGCAGAGCGCACACTTTTTTGCGACTGCATGGTCGACCCCATGGCGCAACCCCTGATGGACGATGTGGTCAGTGGAAAGCGCACGATTGCCGATCCCCCCACCCCGCTCAAAGCCTGATGCAGACGGGCCCTGTGCCCCCCTGATCGACTGGCGACCCAGGCACTAAAGCCATTTATCCACTCAAACTCACCATTGAAGACGCTCAACCCATGCGCCACTTGACACCCGAAACACCGCAGCCCCGCACCGTTGAAGTCATGAGCACATCGCCAGACAGACCGCTGGCTGAGCGCATCCGGATTCGTGAGACGACGCGCCCTCCCCTTGCGCCAACGCAAGTGCGAATTGGCATGCTGGCCATGAATATTCTCCCGGCAGACCTGCTGCAAATGAATCAGCAATATGGCCATCAACCCGAGCTGCCCTACGTGCCTGGCCACGAGGGGGTTGCTGTGGTGCTCGAAACAGGCAGTGAAGTCTCGGACTTGCAACCCGGCGAACGGGTGCTGCCCATCGGCGTTTTTGGCGTCTGGTCCGACGAACTGGTGGTTCAAAGACGCTCGCTGGTACAGGTGCCATCCCACGCCCCCGTGCTGCAGCAAGCCATGCTCGCTGCCAACCCGGCAACGGCCTGGGTGCTCCTGCAGCATCAAGTCACCATCCAGCCCGGTCAATGGGTCATTCAAAATGCCGCCAACTCTGCCGTCGGTCAATGCACTCGGCAGCTGGCTGCGCACTTGGGCATCCATTTGATCAATGTGGTGCGCCGACCTGAGGCGGTGGCGTCGGACGAAGGCGGTCACTGGTTGGTGGATGACGGCCAGGACCCAGATTCACTCCAGCAAAGCGTGCGCCAAGTCACCCGGAGCGAGCCCGTCGTACTGGGCCTGGACGCGATTGGCGGAAAAGCCTCTCAGGCATTGGCCGCCAGCTTGAGCCCACAAGGCCGCTTGGTTCTTTATGGCCTGCTCAGCGGTGAGCCCTGCAGCATCTCTGCGCACGACCTGATTTTTCGGAATATCAACGTCCAAGGCTTCTGGTTGGCCAACTGGTTCAGCAACCCCGACAACCGACAAAAAGCCAAGACCGTCTACCCCGCCTTGATGGAATTGGCCGCACAAAACGTGCTGCGCATGAGCGTGGAAAAAGTATATGAATTGAGCGACATCCATGCAGCGATCACCCACTCGGCACAAGCCGGGAGACAAGGCAAAGTGCTCTTGACGGGGGCTCATTATCAGAACCAGCAGGCATAGCCCATTGGCCGACGCACAAGGGCTTGGGTTCACCGGATTCAGGAAGAAGCCAAAGTAAGGCCACTGGGCGGCCAGCCGCTTGAGGAAGTGGCGCACCTCGGGAATGTCCACCAGCTCACGCGGGTCGTGGTTGTAGCCGTCCACCACCAGACTCATCTGCCCCCGGTAGAGCCAATCGTCTTCACGCGTGGCGGTGAACACCTTGAGTGAATCCAGCACCGAAGCCAGATCTTGTTGCTCCACCTGCCGCCTGGAAATCATCAGCACAACAGGATCGATCACGCCTTTGCGCAGGTCGAGTCGGGGTTGGGTCAAGGGCGGGTATTTTGAGGCACGTTGTCGCGACGACCCAGGCGAAACCTTACCAAGTAAAGCCAAGCACAAGAGTTTCTGTCATCCTAGTTCACCGCTTCATCGCAATCGGCTGCTACTGGCTTAAAGCAGTAGGTGCACACATCATCCCCATCTACTGGAGTTTCAATCTCGCAGTGATCACACAAGGCAAAGCGCAGAATCGCCGTGGTTTCACCACGTATGGGGCTGCTTGTCAGACCACCACGTTCATAAACATGCAAGCCTGTGAACATCGTCTTGGATTTTTGACCCATGTGTACCTCCATAAAAATATGTAAAAATTGTACTGTTTATATATAC
>NZ_JAFEIF010000029.1 GCF_017848645.1 Limnohabitans sp.
CGCACTGCCCAGCACGTAGTTGGCCTGGTCAGCGCCTTGCAGGGCCAGGCCGCTCAGGGTGAAGCCCTGATTACCTGCGTTTTTGTCGGTGAAGCTGCCTGCGCCGTAGCTCACCCCGATCGCGTCACCTTCCAAAGCCCCAGAGGGTGTGAGCACCACACCCGACAAGCTGGCTGTGCCGTCATACTCTTTTTGGACGGCATTGGCACTGAGTGTCAATGCTTTTGGGCTGACCTTGAGCAGGCCAGAATTGATGGCAACGCCGTTGAAATTGACTGTGCCCGTGGTGCGCAGGTCGCTGTGTTCAAAACTGTATGAACCCACGTTCAAGTAACCACCACCCGAGACCTTGCCTGTGGTGTTGACCACCGTGTTGAAGCTGACCGATGAGTTGCTGACATCGGTGGCCGTCCAGCGGCTGTTTTGTTGGCTCATGCTCAGGTTGGCGATGTTGGCACCATTGCAATCGTTGGCCACCAAGCAGTATTGCGCCTGAACCTGTGTGGCCGCAGTGCCTGCAAGCGCGGCTGTCAGCGTGCCATAGGTGACCTCCTTGCCGCCCACATGGATGAGCAGATGATCGGCAGGCACCACGGTCAAATCGCCTTTTTGCACGATCACGGCATAGTTGTCCGGGGTCGGGGTCACGCTCAACCCATAAACAGCACTGTAACTGCCCGAGACCGGATTGGCAGCACCTTGGTAACTGCGCGTCAATGTGCCCAATACGGCGTCTGCTGTTTCTCCATTTTTGAGTTGTCCCTCGAGAGCAAAGCCAGGGTCCACGGCCGTGTTGGGGTCTTGTGTCACAAACATGCTGGTGTTACCAAGCTTGATGGTCAACGGGGCGCGGGTGATCGTGCCAACCTGGCCTGCGGCTGAGTTGGGCAAGGTGTAGTTGGACAAAAGCGTGTTCTGCAAAGGTGTCAGGTCAGTGGCCTGTAGCGTGGTGCTCACAGTGCCCTGGCCCTGGTTGCCAGCCACCGTTGCACTGGCATAGGTGGCCGTTGTTCGCGAGACCGTGGCGCCTTCATCCGCATGGGCCCAGCCCGTGAGGCTGAAGTTATTCGGTGCCACTTGGGCAGCCACTGTCCCATCGTATTCTTTGCTCACGTTGCCGATCAAACTTGCTGTCAGGGCTTTGGGCGTGATCTTGGCTGAACCCGCAGCGCTGGTGTTTTGCAACACGTAATTGCCTGCGTGTGTGCCGCTCAGGCTCAGGCCCGAGACCGTCGCCGTTTGGTTCACCACTTGGCCGCTCGGATCACGGGCCACGTTCTTGTCGGCAAAGTTGGCCGCTGTGTGCAAGATGCTGACGGTGTCGCCACCCAAGATGTCGGAACTGGTTTTGGCGCTGACAGTGGCAGCCGTGCCAGCGTCGTAGACCTTGTCCCCCACGCTGACCGAGACGGTCAGGGCTTTGGCTGAGATGGTGGCCAAGTCTGTGGCCGTGGTGCTTGTGAGGCTGTAGTTCCCCGCATCGGCTCCGGTCAGGCTCAGACCCGAGACGGTAGCCGTTTTTTCCATCACGTTGCCATTGGCATCACGGGCTACGTTTTTGTCAGCAAAGTTGGCCGCTGCGAACCCGATGCTGACCGCATCGCCACTGAAGATGTTATTGCTGGTTTTTGCGCTGACTGTGGCGGAAGTGCCGCCGTCGTACACCTTGTCCGCCACGCTCACCGCAACGGTCAGGGCCTTGGGCGTGATCTTGGCGGAGGTGACTGTTTCGCTGGCGATGCTGTAATTGCCCGCATCGGCACCTCTCAGGCTCAGACCGGAGACGGTGACAGATTGGCCAATGATGCTGCCGCTTGCATCGCGAGCCACGTTCTTGTCGGCAAAATTGGCAGACGAGTGCGCGATGTTGACCGTGTCGTTGCCGATGATGTCAGCGGAGTTGATGCTGTTCACAGTGGCCAGCAAGGTGGCGTCATAGGCTTTGTCTGCGGCCGTGGCGCTCACCGTCAAGGCTTTGGGCGTCACGTTCACGCTGGAGCCCGTGATGGACATGGCGTTGTAGTTGTCGGCCAGACCATTGTTGGCACTGGTGCCCAGTGCCAAACCTGTCACGCTGCTCAGGGACTGGTTGGCCTGCACGTTTTTGTTGGCCAGGTTACTGGCATCGCCTGAACCCGTGACCGAAAAGGTCTGCCCGGCAACGCCAGTGGCAATGAGGTGCTGGCCTGAAAAGGTGGTGCCTGCGTCGTAGACGCGGGTGCCTGAGAGGGTCAGGTTGGCTTTGCCGATCGTCAGGCCACGGTTGATGTAGGCGATGCTGTAGTTGCTCAGCAAAGTGCCGCCGGTGCCCGCAACCAGCAGGTTGTCGGCATAGGCCGTGGTGCTGGCGTTGGTGCCCGTGCCGTAGCCGCTGATGGTGAAGCTGTCATTGCCTTGAATGCCGTCGATGGTGGCGCCCGAGTTGGTTTGGGCAGCGCCGTTGTAGGTGACGGTGTTGTTCGCACCGGTCACGGTCAGGCTGCGGGGTGTCACGCTCACCGAGCTGCTGGCCGTGGTCCAGTTGTAGTTGCTGGCCAAGGCACCGCTCACCCCCACCAGGCTCAAGGTGCCCAGGCTTTGCAGGGTTTGAGCACTTTGAACATTGGGGTTGGCCAGCGTGCCCGAGCCGGTGGCGGTGAAGGTCTCACCGTTGACACCCGCAATGCTGGTGAAGCTGCTGCCCGCGAAGGTGGTGGCAGCGTCATAGACCTTGGTGCCCGTGGCGCTCAAGTTGGCCTTGTTCACCGTCAGTGCGCCGTTGTTGTACGACAGGCTGTAACCCAAAGCCGTGACCACAGCGCTGCCACTGCTGCTTCCGCTGATGTCGTAGGTGCCTGCATTGACGGCACCTTGGGCGTTACCGCTGTAAACAGCGGAGCCCAGCAATGCAACGGTGTCATTGCCGACCAGGCCTGTCGCTGTGAAGCCGTTGCCACCGGTGTACGCATTTCCATCGTAGGTCTTGGCTGCATTGCTAAAGCTCACGGACAAGCTGCGATTTTCGCGGTAGATGGCGTAGATGCCACTGCCCAGTGCGGTGGTGTAACCCACAGGAAAGCGTTCATCACTGTTGAAGCGGTTGTGGCCTTCCACGATGCCCAAGCCGGTGCTGCCCGCCACCGAGCCGGTGAACAAAGTGGCGCGACCGCTGCCGCCCACGCTCACGCCCCCGCTGCCCGTGAAGCTGATGTCGCCACCTGTGGCGGTGCCGGCGTTGGTGGACTTGCCTGCATTCAAAACCAGCGCATTGTCCGTGGCGTTGTTGGTGCTGACTGCCTGGGAGACGGTCAGGTCGGCGTTGGACTCGACCTTGATGGTGCCCGTGGCCGACAGACCGGCGGTGTTCACCGTGCCCAGTGTCAGCGCGTTGGTGTCGAAGTATTCGACGCTCTTGACGTTGCCCGCCAGGGTTTGCACATCGTTGCCGCTGTTGGCCAGCACCACGCTCGCGTTGCTGCCCAGCAATTCCAGGCCATTGGCCTTGATGGCAGCTGTTTGGGTCACGGTGCTGCTGGCCCCTGTGGCGTTCAAACTCAGGTTTTTGGTGGCTGCGGCATCGCCAACGGTCAATGCCGCATTGACCGCGATGTTGCCCCCCGTTTGCAAGCGGATGTCGCCCGTTGTTGCAGCGGTCGTCACAGCACCAGCCACTGTGACGGGCCCAGCGCTGGCGGTATCACCCAACACCAACTGTCCTGAGTTGATGCGGTTGAGTTCGGCTTGATCAAGCCCCAGCTTTTGACTGGCCAGTGTGGCGCTCAGCGTGTCAGCGGCACCCACCACGATTTCGTTGCCGTTGCGGGTTTTGATGTTCACTGTGCCGGTGGCACCTGCATCCACCACAGTGGCAGCACCCTCCAAGGTCAAGGCGTTGGCATGGATGTGGATGGTTTTGCTGTCAGCCACTTTCAGGCTGCCATTCAAACCGCCACTGCTGGTGATGACGACAGCACGATTGCCTGCTGTTTCAGTTTGGCCGGTGATGGTGAGGATCTCGCCAGCCTCCATCTTGGCAATCGATCGGACACCATCGCCCGCTGTCGATGCGCCCAGGATGTTCAGGTTGCCGGTGGCTTGGATATCGCGGTTGTCAGCGAAGTTGATGCCGTGATTAATTCTGGACTTGCCAGAGCCTGCCGTGATTGCGCCTGATGTTGCATCGATGCTGCCGCCGTTCGATAACGCTGCGCCTTGGGTGCCACCGGTGCCTGTGACTGCGTTGCCTGCGCCAATGGCCATGCCTGCGCCGGTGTTGTCGATGGTGATGTTTTGACCCACCAGTTTGGTTTCGGTGCTGCCAGCAGGAACTGGAACCTTAGTGGATGTCGCCCCCACCTCAATAGCACTGTTGTTAAAGACAATGCTGCCTTGATTTGCCTGGATCAAGATATTGCCCGCCACGCCACCCGTGTTCACCGATTGCAAACTCGTGTTACCTGTGATGGGTTCGTTGATGAGCCCTGCGTCCGTGTTAGTCCCGCGCTCCGACAGAAATAGGATAGCTGTGGCTGCGGAGTTGTTTGTTTCCCCCTGCAAGGTGATGTTGCCCTTGGCCACTGCTTGCAAACCTGCGTTGATGTACAAGGCGTTGGCGGTGTTGTTGACTGAGGCACGGTTGTTGCCACGAATCGTGATGTCGCTGTCTGCTTTCACGCTGACGGCTTGCGAGCCCCAACCGCTTTTTGAGAACAACACGCCTGAGCCTGTGCCTGGGCCTGTCACAGTGCCCTCGATGGTGATGTTGCCCTTGGCTTCGAGTTTGGGGGCTTCAGGAAAACGGCCAATGTCCACGCCTTTACCAAATTGATTTGATGCCGTGGTTGTTGCCAGGCCCACGATATCGATATTAGCGTCGATGGCCAGCGTTTTGAGAGTGCTGTTACCGATAATGGAGACACCCGCAGTGGTACTTTGGCCACGAATTTTCAAGTCACCAGTGTCGGCGGTGATAGTTCCCGCACGCATGGAAAATGAGGAAAAAGCTTCCATTGCCCCCAGCGTCACATCGCCTCTGGTGAGCACTGTGGTGTTGTCACCGGATGCGCTGAAACGCAAACCCAGTCCAGTTTGGGAGTTCGAACCCTTGACTACCAAGGCCCCACCATTCAGTGCCTCAAATACAACATTGGTGCCGTTGATGTTGGTGCCTGCGGTGACGCCTGTGATAGTGGCTTTGGAGGTTCCGTTGATGAAGCTGTTGCTTGTACCCGTGGTCGTGAAAGACGCACCACCGTTGATTTGCACACCATGAGATCCTGAGGCCGATCCGTTGGCTGCACCTTGAATTTCAAAAGACGCAGCTTTGATTTTTGCGGATGCGTTGAATGTGATGCCTCGCGAGCTTCCATCGGTGTTGTTGTTGGTGCCATCGAGTTTGAGCGTGCCGTTGGTTTCGATGGCTCTGCTGACTTGAATGCCTTTGCTGAGAGTTGCCGTGAATGCGTTGGCATTGCCACCCGGAATGCCCTTAGACAACATGTCAATGTTGACAAGACTTGTTCCCGTGGCCGTGATGGCGTTGTCAACAAAAATGCCGTTGTCGGCAATCAACTTAAGTGTGGCATCAGAACCGCTGTTGTTGCTGAACGCCAAGGCTGAGTTCACCGCAATATTGCCCTCACCCGCGCCTGCGGTGCCAGAGTTTGCAGTGGTCCTTAGGGTGACGCTGGTGCCTGCGTTGATGGCGGTTTGAATGGTGCTCGCTAATACTTGGCTGGTCGTTGACCCACTGGTGTCTTCGATCACTGTGGGGTCACCGTTGATCACTTCGGCTGGTGTGCCTGTGATGCTGACCACGATTTGGATATTGGTTGGGTCCAGCAACCACTCAGCCGCCTTGACGCGTGTGCCGGTGGTGGTCAGGTGGTCACCCGATGTCTCCACAAAGCCGCGTTGGCTCTCCAGCCTGGCTCCGCTGACGTCGGTGGTACGGGCCAGCACGCCGGTTTCTTCGTCACGGCCAATGTAAATGTCACCACCGGCTGTGCCGTTGGTGCTGTTGGCCGTGATGCTGCCGTCCACCTTGATCTGCCCGCCATCGGCCAGCAGATGCACCGCGCCCGCTTGCGCGCCGCTGGTGTCGATGTGGCCCGAGTGCAAAACGCTGGCCACCGCCTGGCCCAGCGCTGCGGCCTGCATGTAGACCTGCCCGCCCTCGGCCACGATCACGCCGCCTTTTTGGTTGGCCACCGAGGCGTTGATGCTCGCAGGCGTCAGCTCCAGCTTGATCTTGCCCGTGCGCCCAATCGGCACGGTCACCGTCTCTGCCGCGCCCAGCGCCACGCTGCCCTGAGGCGCGATGATCTGGCCCTCGTTGCTCACGCGTGCGCCCAGCAAGGCCACATAGCCGCCCGGGGCCACGTTGATGCGGCCTTTGTTGACCACCTCGCCCGTGCTGCCCTCGCGCGTGTAGCGGCCATTGCCCGCCATGAAGTCGGCGTCCGAGATGTTGAGGGTGGAGGCGGTGAAGGCGCTGGCGCTCACGCTGCCGTCGCTGCCCACCACAATGCCCTTGGGGTTGACCAGGACCACCTGGCCATTGGCCTGCAGCTGGCCCAGGATCTGGGTCGGGTTGTCAGACAGCACGCGGTTGAGCAGCACCGACTGGCTGCTGGGCTGGGCAATGTTGACCTTGGCGTTGGCACCGATGTCAAAGCTGTCCCAGTTGACCACTGCCTTGCTGGTGCTTTGGGTGATGGCCATCTGCTGGCCCGACTGGCTGATGGTGACCTGGCCTTGCGAGACCCGTCCGCCTTGGGGCAGGGTTTGCGACCAGGCCAGGCTGACCGCTGCAAAGCCCAGAGAAATCACGCCGAGAAAACGCAGACCCGAGCCCAGTGACCCAGCGCCAGAGGCAGCACCCGCACCCTGGCCTTTGGACTGGCTCGTGGCGTGTTCGCCCACGGCCACCAAGGCACCCAGGCGTTTGGAAAAGACGGTTTTGTAGCAAAGAGCGTTCATGGCAGAAAACAGGCGGTGAATCAGCTCAAGCGAAACAAGGAATATGTTTTCTATTGATTCAGCTGGTTTATTTGCCAAATTTTCCGTTTGCCAATGGCTTTTGACATTACCCAATTGGGGTACTCGGCCATTGTTTTGATGATTTTTTAGTTAAAAATACATTAAATTACAAATCTATGAATGTGGAATCAAATGCGCAGCGCCAAGCCTGCCGCCGCAGGCGGCCAGACTCCGTCATGCCCGCCGTCACACAACAAAAAAGGGCCACCAACCATAGGTTGGGGCCCTTGAGACTGCACCGCCCGTGAGGCGGTGAATGTGTTGACTGGCGTGTTCTTAGACCACCGCGCCCGAGTTTTCGTCGTTCGGATCGTTGTCTTTCTTGATCGGCTTGATCAAGTCTTCGCGCTGCAAGCCCAGCCACATGGCAATGGCGGCGGCCACGAAGACCGACGAGTAAATGCCAAAGCAAATGCCAATCGTCAGCGCCATGGCGAAGTAGTGCAGGGTTTCGCCACCGAACAACAGCATCGACAACACCATGATCTGGGTTGAGCCATGCGTGATGATGGTGCGGCTGATGGTGGAGGTGATCGCGTTGTCAATCACTTCGACCGTGTTCATCTTGCGGTAACGGCGGAAGTTCTCGCGGATACGGTCAAAAATCACCACCGATTCGTTGACCGAGTAACCCAGCACCGCCAGCACCGCCGCCAGCACCGCCAATGAGAATTCCCACTGGAAGAAGGCAAAAAAGCCCAGGATGATGATCACGTCGTGCAAGTTGGCGATGATGGCCGAGACGGCGAACTTCCACTCGAAGCGAATGGCCAGGTAAATCATGATGCCAATCACCACAAAGCCCAGCGCCTTGAGGCCGTCTTCGGCCAGCTCGTCACCCACCTGCGGGCCCACAAACTCGGTGCGGCGCAGCGTGACATCGGGGTCATTGGCTTTGAGGGCCATCAAAACTTTTTCGCTTTGCTGGGCCGAGCTCACGCCTTTTTGCGCGGGCAAGCGGATCATGACGTCACGTGCCGTACCGAAGTTTTGCACCTGCACCTCGGAAAAGCCGAGCGTGGCCACCGTGCCGCGCACCTTTTGCAGGTCTGCAGGCTGGCTGTAGCTCACCTCCATCAAGGTGCCGCCGGTGAACTCCACCGACAGGTGCAGGCCACGGCTGAACAGGAAGAAGACCGCCAGAGCGAAAGTGACAAAGGACACCGCGTTGAGCACCAGCGCGTGGCGCATGAACGGGATGTCTTTTCTGATTTTGAACAATTCCATGGTCTTTTCCCCTTAGTCGGCTTTCACCGCAGTGCCGCCTTCAGGCCGCCACACCGTGCCGATCGACACCGATTTGAGTTTTTTCTTGCCGCCGTACCACAGGTTGACCAAGCCACGCGAGAAGAACACCGCCGAGAACATGCTCGTCAAAATGCCGATGCAGTGCACCACCGCAAAACCACGCACCGGACCAGAGCCAAAGGCCAGCAAGGCCACACCGGCAATCAGGGTGGTGATGTTGGAGTCAAAAATCGTGGCCCAAGCGCGGTCGTAACCGGCGTGGATGGCCGCCTGGGGGCTTGCGCCATTGCGCAGCTCTTCACGCACGCGCTCGTTGATCAGCACGTTCGAGTCGATCGCCATGCCCAACGCCAGCGCCATCGCGGCCATGCCGGGCAAGGTCAAGGTGGCCTGCAGCATCGACAAGATGGCCACCAAGAACAGCAGGTTCACACCCAACGCGATGCCGGAGAACAGCCCGAACATGGCGTAATAAATGACCATGAAGGCCACGATCACCAGGAAACCCCAGGTCACGCTGTTGAAGCCCTTGGCGATGTTCTCAGCGCCCAGGCTTGGGCCGATGGTGCGCTCTTCGATGATCTCCATGGGCGCGGCCAGCGAGCCCGCACGCAGCAGCAGCGCGGTGTCGTTGGCTTCGGCCGTGGTCATGCGGCCGGAAATCTGCACACGGCCGCCACCGATTTCGGCGCGGATCACAGGGGCCGTCACCACTTCGCCCTTGCCCTTTTCGAACAAGATGATGGCCATGCGCTTGCCCACGTTGTCGCGCGTCACGTCCTTGAAAATGCGGGCGCCCTTGGCGTCCAGCGTCAGGTTGACCACGGGTTCCTGCGTCTGGCCGTCAAAGCCGGGCTGGGCGTCGGTCAGGTTGTCGCCCGTGAGCACCACTTGCTTCTTGACGATCAAGGGGCGGCCGTCGCGCTCCAAGTAACGCTCAGCACCAAACGGGACAATGCCGCCTGCTTGCTCGGCGGCACGCGCCTCGGTGCTTTCGTCCACCATGCGCACTTCCAGCGTGGCGGTGCGGCCCAGAATGTCCTTGGCTTTGGCCGTGTCCTGCACGCCGGGCAGTTGCACCACGATGCGGTCCAGACCCTGCTGCTGGATCACCGGCTCGGCCACGCCCAGCTCGTTGATCCGGTTGTGCAGTGTGGTGATGTTTTGCTTCAAGGCCTGCTCTTGCACCTTGCGTGCGGCTTCAGGCTTGATGCTCACCACCAGGCGCAACTCAGCGCCATCGGTCACTTCACGCGATTGCAGATCGGCAAACTGGTCCGTGATCAGGCGCTTGGCAGCTTCTTGTTGCTGCGCGTCACGCAAGCGGATTTCGATGCTTTGGCCATTGCGGGCAATGCCGCCGTGGCGAAGGTCTTTCTCGCGCATCATGCTGCGCAAGTCCCCGGTCAGCGATTCGATCCGCTGGGTCAGCGCGGCCTGCATGTCGACCTGCAGCATGAAGTGAACACCACCGCGCAAATCCAGACCCAGGTACATGGGCGAGGCATGCAAGGCGGTCAGCCAGTCGGGGGAGCGCGAGACCAGGTTCAGCGCGACCACGAATTGGGGGTCGGCCGCGTCCGGAATCAAGGCTTTCTGAATCGCGTCCTTGGCCTTGAGCTGCTGGTCGGTGTTCTCAAACCGGGCACGGATCGACGTGCCTTCGAGCACCACGCTTTGGGGTGTGGCGCCTGCTGACTTGAGCGCGTCTTCAACCTTTTGCAGGGTGGAGGTGTCTACCTTGATGGTGGCCTTGGCTGAAGACACTTGTACGGCCGGGGCCTCACCAAAGAAATTGGGGAGGGTGTAGATCACCCCCAGCAACAATGTGATCACGAGGATCACGTACTTCCAGACCGGATAACGGTTCATAAAGACTCGCGAACAGGATATTAAAAAGGGGCCTCTCAAGCCAAGGCCCCAAGGACAAAGCCCGGAAGAATTACTTCATCGTGCCTTTGGGCAAGACTTGAATCACAGCGCTGCGCTGCATTTGCACTTCCACGCCCGTGGCCAGCTCGACGCCCACGTAGGCGTCACCCAGCTTGCTCACTTTGCCCACAAAGCCGCCAGCGGTCACGACTTCGTCGCCCTTGGCCAGGGCGTCGATCATGGCGCGGTGCTCTTTTTGCTTTTTCATCTGGGGGCGGATCATCACGAAATACAGCACCACAAACATCAGCAGCAGCGGCAGCATGCTCATCAGGGTGGATTGCATGTCGCCACCAGCGGCAGCAGCAGGGGCGGTTTGGGCAAAAGCAGAAGAAATGAACATGGAAACTCCACTGAAGGTCAAATTCGGGTTGTGCGGATGACGCTTGGGCGTCCTGCGGGCGAAGCCGCCATTGTATGCGGCGCTATGATCGTCCCCAAAAGCCCCGGCCACACGGGGTCAGACCCTCAAATTGGCCCCCAAGTGGGGCATGCAGGGCCACCCCAGACACCCCGACAGGAGACCGCCATGTCAGCTGACCACCCTCATGCCCCTCCCCACAATCATGACCATGCCCATGACCACGCGCACAGCACCCTGGGCGAGATGGACCTGCGCGTGCGCGCCCTGGAAACCCTGCTGACACAAAAAGGCTACCTCGACCCCGCCGCCGTGGACCGGATCATCGAAACCTATGAAGTGCATGTGGGCCCGCACAACGGCGCCAAAGTGGTGGCCCGCGCTTGGGCCGACCCCACTTTCAGAGACTGGCTGCTCAACGACGCCACTGCCGCCATCGCCTCGATGGACTACACAGGCCGCCAGGGCGAGCACATGGTGGCCGTGCCCAACACCCCCGACACGCACAACATGGTGGTCTGCACCCTGTGCAGCTGCTACCCCTGGCCCGTGCTGGGCCTGCCCCCGGTTTGGTACAAAAGCGCGGCTTACCGCTCGCGCGCCGTGATCGAGCCGCGTGCCGTGCTGGCCGATTTCGGCGTCACCCTGCCGCCGGGCCAAAACATCCGGGTCTGGGACTCCACCGCCGAAGTGCGCTACCTGGTGCTGCCCGAGCGCCCCGCAGGCACC
The DNA here is from genome assembly GCF_017848645.1 of Limnohabitans sp. Lineage (GTDB taxonomy): Bacteria > Pseudomonadota > Gammaproteobacteria > Burkholderiales > Burkholderiaceae_C > Limnohabitans_A. The sequence goes on from NZ_JAFEIF010000029.1 coordinate 11,291, forward strand.
GAGGGCTGGAGCCAGGAGCAACTGGCCACCTTGGTCACCCGCGACGCCATGATTGGCACCGGTTTGGCCCTGAACCCCCAAGACATTGCCAAGGAGGCCCCATGAACGGCGTGCACGACATGGGTGGCCTGCAAGGCTACGGCCCGGTTCTCATCGAAGCCAACGAGCCGCTGTTTCATGGCGAGTGGGAGCGCCGCGCCTTGGGCGTGACGGTGGCCATGGGTGCCAGCGGCCTGTGGAACATCGACCTGGCCCGCTCGGCCCGCGAATCTTTGCCCCCGCTGGACTATGTGCAAGGCCCTTACTACGCCATCTGGACCAAGGCCCTGCAAAACATGCTGATCGAGCGCGGCCTGATCACCGCCGAAGAGCTGGCCCAAGGCCAGCCCCTCACGCCCCCGGTGGCCGGTGTTCGCGTGCTCCAAGCAGCCCAGGTGGACGCAGCCTTGGCCAAAGGCAGCCCGGCCGACCGCCCCAGCACCCAAGCGCCACGCTTTGCCGTGGGCCAACGCGTGCGCGCCCTGAATCTGAACCCGCAAGGCCACACCCGGCTGCCCCGTTATGTGCGTGGCCATGTGGGCACCGTGGTGCTGCACCACGGCAGCCACGTTTTGCCCGACAAACATGTGAACCAGATGCTGCCGCCTTTTGACGGCACGGCCGAACACCTCTACACCGTGGTGTTTGACGGCACCGAACTGTGGGGCCCGCAAGCCGAAGCCGGGCACCAAGTGAGCGTGGACGCTTGGGAGTCTTATTTAGAACCTGCATCAGAGGCAGCACCTGAATGACCACCACCCTGAACGATCTGGCCCAAGCCTGTGGCGACGGCTTTCCCATGCCCCCCACGGCCAACAACGGGGCGGTGTTTGAAGAACCCTGGCAGGCCCACGCCTTCGCCATGACCTTGCAGCTGCACGAAAAAGGCGTCTTTTCGTGGCCGCAGTGGGCCGATGCCCTGACCCGCGAAATCCGCGCTGGCCAAACACGGGGCGAAGCCGATGACGGCAGCCTCTACTACACCCACTGGCTCAACGCGCTGGAGCAGCTCGTCATCGAGCGCCACCTGGGCACACCCGATGAAATCCACGACCTGGAACACGCCTGGGCCGACGCTGCCGAGCGCACCCCGCACGGCCAGCCTATTGTGTTGAACGCTGAATAAAGAGGCCTTGTTTGAATCTTCGTTTGTGGGCCATGCTGGCCTTGATGGGCAGTTTGTTGTCCCTGGCATTCGGCACCTCGTTTGCCAAGAGTTTGTTCCCGGCCTTGGGGGCCGAGGGCACCACCGCTTACCGCATCGTGTTTGCCATGCTCATGCTCATGGCCGTGTTCAGGCCCTGGCGCAGAAAGTGGGTGTGGGCCGATGCGCTGCCGCTGGGCCTGTACGGCATCACGCTGGGTGTGATGAACCTGCTGTTTTACAGCTCGATCAAGACCATCCCCTTCGGCGTGGCGATCGCCATCGAGTTCACCGGGCCGCTGGCCGTGGCCGTCTGGACCTCCAAAAAAGCCAGCGACTGGCTGTGGGTCACGCTGGCCATCGTGGGCTTGGCCTTGCTGCTGCCCCTGCCCGGGGGCGATGCAGCCACGGCGCTCGACCCGATGGGCATGTTCTTCGCCTTCACGGCGGGCATTTGCTGGGCGCTGTACATTGTGTTTGGCCAGCGCGTGGCCCTGCGCTACGGTGCCATGGCCACGCCCATGGGCATGCTCGCTGCCGCCTTGGTGGTGGCCCCCATTGGCGTGTGGCATGCGGGCAGCGCCTTGCTCAATCCGCAATGGCTGCTGGCCGGGCTGGCAGTGGCTTTGTTGTCCAGCGCGATCCCCTACGCGCTCGAGATGTTCTCGCTCAACCACTTGCCCAAAAACACCTTCAGCATCCTGCTCAGCCTGGAGCCCGCCGTGGGCGCCTTGGCCGGGTGGCTGGTGCTGGCCGAACACCTGACGCCTGCGCAAGGCCTGGCCATTGCGCTGGTCATGGCCGCATCCATGGGCACGGCCTGGTCGGCCGGTCAGGACAAGCGCGTCACGCCCGGCAGCGGGCAGGCATAAATGGCGTTGCGCATGGCGGCAATTGCCTCGTAGCGCGTGTAGCTGCGCCGCCAGGCCAGCACCACGCGGCGGGTCGGGGGCTTGCCGCCGGCCGGGTCCACGATGGGCAGGTAGCGCACGGGCGCATCGTGCCGCCCGCCCGAGCGCTTGATCACAGGCTTGAGTTCGGGCACCGACATGCGCGGCACCAGCGTCACGCCCATGCCTGCGGCCACCATGTGCTTGATGGTCTCGAGTGACGAGCCCTCAAAGGTCTTGCGGATGCCGTCGGTTTGGCTGGCGTAGCGGGCAAACTCCGGACACACCTCCAGCACATGGTCGCGAAAGCAATGGCCCGTGCCCAGCAGCAGCATGGTTTCGTTCTTTAATTGCTCGGGCGTGATGAACGCCTCTTTGGCCAGCGGGTGGTTCAGCGGCAGGGCGGCCATGAAGGTCTCGTCGTACAAAGGCGCCACCGCCAGGCCCGACTCTGGAAAAGGCTCGGCCAGGATGGCGCAGTCGATCTCGCCCGTGCGCAGCATCTCCAGCAGGCGCACGGTGAAGTTTTCTTGCAGCATCAGCGGCATCTGCGGCAGGTCGGTGATGATCTGGCGCACCAGATCGGGCAGCAAGTACGGCCCGATGGTGTAGATCACGCCCAGCCGCATGGTGCCGGCCAGCGGGTCTTTGCCGCGCTTGGCAATTTCCTTGATCTCGGCGGCTTGCTCCAGCACGCTTTGCGCCTGGCGCACGATCTCCTCGCCCAGCGTGGTGACCGAGACCTCGCTGGCGCTGCGCTCAAACAGCTTGACCTCCAGCTCTTCTTCCAGCTTTTTGATGGCCAGCGACAGCGTGGGTTGCGACACAAAGCAGGCCTCGGCCGCTTTGCCAAAGTGCTTTTCGCGGGCCACGGCCACGATGTATTTGAGTTCGGTCAGGGTCATGTGGGCTATTTGAACATCAAGCTTTGAGGTATTCGGATTTTCCGCCCAACCAGCGGCCAATGTGCCGCTCGGCCAGCTGCGGGTGCTGGTCCAGCATGGGTGGCGCCAGGGCTCGCGCCCAGTCCAGCAAATGGCTGTCGGTCTCCAGATCGGCAAAACGCAGCAAAGGCGCGCCCGATTGGCGCGCCCCCAAAAACTCGCCCGGCCCGCGAATCTCCAAATCGCGCCGGGCAATCTCGAAACCGTCGTTCGTCTCCACCATGGCGCGCAGGCGCTCGCGGGCGGTTTCGCTCAGGCGTCCGCCCTCGGGCGTACCGTACAGCAGCACACAGGCCGACGCCGCGGCTCCGCGCCCCACCCGGCCGCGCAGCTGGTGCAGCTGACTCAGGCCAAAGCGCTCGGCATGCTCGATCACCATGAGCGACGCATTGGGCACGTCCACCCCCACCTCGATCACCGTGGTGCTGACCAGCACACCCATCACGCCTGCGGTGAAGAGCTCCATCACCGCCTTTTTCTCGGCCACGGGCATGCGCGAGTGCAGCAGGCCCACCATCACGCCCGGCAGCGCTTCGCTCAGGTCGGCATGGGTTTGGGTGGCGTTGGTCAGGTCCAGCGCTTCGCTTTCTTCAATGAGCGGGCACACCCAATACACCTGCCGCCCCTGCTGAATCTGCGCCCCAATGCGCTCGACCACCTCGTGGCGGCGGTGGTCCGACACCACCCGGGTCACGATGGGCGTGCGCCCGGGCGGCAGCTCGTCAATCACCGACACATCCAGGTCCGCGTAATAGCTCATGGCCAGCGTGCGCGGAATGGGCGTGGCCGTCATCATCAGCATGTGCGGCTCCATGCCGGGGGCTTGCATCTTGCCGCGCAGGGCCAGGCGTTGGGCCACACCAAAGCGGTGCTGCTCGTCGATCACGGCCAGCGCCAGGTTTTTGAACTTGACGTGCTCCTGAATCACCGCGTGTGTGCCCACCACCAGCGCGGCCTCGCCCGATTCGATCAGCGCCAGCATGACGGCGCGTTCTTTCTTCTTCTGGCTGCCAATCAGCCAGGCCACTTTCACGCCCAGCGGCTCCAGCCAGCCCACCAATTTTGCAAAGTGCTGGGTGGCCAAAATCTCGGTCGGCGCCATCAGCGCGCATTGCCAGCCCGCGTCAATCGCCACCATGGCCGCCAGCGCCGCCACCACCGTCTTGCCCGCGCCCACATCGCCTTGCAGCAGGCGGTGCATGGGCACGTTGCGGGCAAGGTCTTGTGCAATTTCGCGCCCCACCCGCTGCTGGGCATTCGTCAGGCCAAAGGGCAGGGCGGCCAGCAACTGGCCGGGCAAACCCTGGCCCTTGAGCTTGAGCGCCGGGGCGCGCAGCAAATCGCGCTCGCGCTTGGCCGTCAGTTGCGACAGCTGCTGCGCCAGCAACTCCTCGCATTTGAGGCGCACCCAGGCCGGGTGGCTGCGGTCTTCCAAAGCGGCCAGCGACACATCGGGCGTGGGGTGGTGCAAAAACTGCAGCGCATCGCGCAGCGACCAGGCCCCACGCGGGTCCGGCCAGGGCACACCCGGGGGCAAGGTCTCGCTCAGGTCGGCATGGTTCAGCCCGGTGATCACGGCGCGGCGCAAATAGGCTTGGGCCAGCCCGGCCACGGTGGAATACACCGGGGTCAGGGCCTCCGCCAGGTTGCCGCCCGCTGCCTTGAAAGTGGGGTGCATCATGGTCAGCCCCATGAAGCCGCCCTTGACCTCGCCCCGCGCGCGTATGCGGTTGCCCACCGCCAGCGCCTTTTGGTGCGAGGGGTAGAAGCTGAAAAACCGCATCACGCAGGTGTCCGAGCCGTCGTCCACCGTCACGAGCAGCTGGCGGCGCGGGCGCTGCGTGATCTCGCAGGCCGTCACGGTGGCCTCTATTTGTGCGGTATCGCCCTCGCGCACATCGCGCAGCTTGACGATGCGGGTCTCGTCCTCGTAGCGCAGCGGCAGGTGCAGCGCCAAATCGATGTCGCGCTTGAGCCCCAGCTTGATCAGCGCCTTTTGGGGGGCGCTGAGCGTCTTGGCGGCAGGCGAGTGGGCAATGTCTGGCATGGCCTGATTGTGCCGTGTGTGACCCGGCTTGCCACCTGCTGCAAGGCCTGCGCTGGCGCGGGGGCCCGGGATGCAGGTAACCACTCACATGCCGATTCGGGGGGGCTCAGGGTTTGACTTGACGCGCCAAAGTCAGCGCCGTGACCACATCGCGCACGGTCTTTTTGTCCGCCATGGGCAAAGCCATGTAGCGGGCCAGCAACTCCTTGTCCACCATGTTCAAGGTGTTATCAGACACTGAGCGCTCACTGACTTCGTGGGTGGACGTGTTGGGGCCAAAGCGCAACTCGTCCGGGCTGACCTGCAACCACTCGGCCAGCACGCGCAGCTTGTCCTGGGTTGGGATCGCTTTGCCCAGCAACCAATTGCGCGCGGTGTGGGGCGTGATGCTGCGCCCCCAATACCGAAGGTTGAATTCATTGGCCACCACGGTCGGCGAGGTGCGCACACCACTGTCCTCCAGGGACTGGCGCAGCCGGGCAGCAAACAATTGGGTTTCTGTTGGAAGTGTCACCCCCAGAAAGTAATCCGGTAAAGCGTCAACAATGTAAATATAAATCAAAAATTTTGTTAAAAATACTTTCTATTTGCATAAGCGTTGGGTGCTTGTGCCGGTTTTGACGATTGAGCGAGCTTGTAAGGCTGGGCAAGGGCGAGGAAATCGAACGATCACAATACTGTCAATTCACACCCCCCAGGAGCCTTCATGAAATCCCGTGCAGCCGTCGCCTTTGCAGCAGGTCAGCCTTTGCAAATCGTCGAGATCGACGTCTCGCCCCCGCGCAAGGGCGAGGTGCTGGTCAAGATCACGCACACCGGCATCTGCCACACCGACGCCTTCACGCTCTCGGGCGAAGACCCCGAAGGGCTGTTTCCGGTTGTGCTGGGCCACGAGGGCGCGGGCATTGTGGTCGAGGTGGGCGAGGGCGTCACCAGCGTCCAGCCTGGCGACCACGTCATTCCGCTCTACACCGCCGAGTGCGGTGAGTGCTTGTTTTGCAAGTCGGGCAAAACCAACCTGTGCGTGGCCGTGCGTGCCACGCAGGGCAAAGGCGTCATGCCCGACGGCACCACGCGCTTTTCTTACCAAGGTCAGCCCCTGTACCACTACATGGGCTGCTCCACCTTCAGCGAATACACCGTCGTGGCCGAGGTCTCGCTGGCCAAAATCCGGCCCGACGCCAACCCCGAGCAAGTGTGCCTGCTGGGCTGCGGCGTGACCACCGGGCTGGGCGCGGTCAAAAACACGGCCAAGGTGCAAGAAGGTGACACGGTGGCCGTGTTCGGCCTGGGCGGCATTGGCCTGGCCGTGGTGCAAGGCGCCAAGCTGGCCAAAGCCGGGCGCATCATCGCCATCGACACCAACCCGAGCAAGTTCGATCTGGCACGCACCTTTGGCGCGACCGACTGCGTCAACCCCAAAGACCACGACAAGCCCATTCAGCAAGTCATCGTCGACATGACCGGCTGGGGCGTGGACCACAGCTTTGAATGCATCGGCAACACCCAGGTCATGCGCGCCGCGCTGGAGTGCGCGCACCGCGGCTGGGGCCAGTCGGTCATCATCGGCGTGGCCGGTGCGGGCCAGGAAATCTCCACCCGTCCGTTCCAATTGGTCACAGGCCGCCGCTGGATGGGCACCGCCTTTGGCGGTGTCAAAGGCCGCAGTGAAGTACCCGGCATGGTGGACGACGCCATGGCCGGACGCATCGCGCTGGCCCCGTTTGTCACCCACACCATGGGGCTGAGCGGCATCAACCACGCGTTTGACTTGATGCACCAAGGCGAGTCCATCCGCTCGGTGGTGCACTTTGAAGGCGGCGAATGAAACGCATCGAACAACACGTCAGCTTTGGCGGCATGCAAGAAGTCTGGGCACATGCGTCCAGCACGCTGGGTTGTGAGATGCGCGTGGCCGTGTACCTGCCCGAGGCAGCGCTGCGCGGCGAGAAGTGCCCGGTGCTGTACTGGCTATCGGGCCTGACCTGCACAGAACAAAACTTCATCACCAAAGCCGGTGCACAGGCACACGCGGCGCGACATGGCGTGATCGTGGTCGCGCCCGACACCAGCCCACGCGGCGAAGCCGTGGCCAACGACGATGCCTACGACCTGGGCCAAGGCGCGGGCTTTTACGTCAACGCCACCCAAGCCCCTTGGGCCACGCACTACCGCATGCAAGACTATGTGGCCAACGAGTTGCCCAACTGGATCGAGCAACACTTTGCCGCCAGCGATTCACGCGGCATCTTTGGCCACTCCATGGGCGGGCATGGCGCATTGGTCACGGCGCTGCGCCACCCGGGCCGCTACCGCAGCGTGTCGGCGTTTGCACCCATCGTGGCGCCATCGCAAGTCCCATGGGGCCAAAAGGCCTTGGGCGCCTACCTGGGCGCAGACCCCCAGGCTTGGCGTGCATGGGATGCCACAGAACTGGTGGCCACTGCGGGCCAGGAAAAGCTGCACCTGTTGGTGGACCAAGGCGACGCCGACGAGTTTTTGGCGCAACTGTGCCCCGAACGGCTGCAAGCCGCCTGCGAGGCAGCGGGCCACCCGCTGACCCTGCGCATGCAGCCGGGCTATGACCACAGCTATTACTTCATCGCCACGTTCTTGGGCGATCACTTTGATCACCACGCGAAATATTGGTAGGCCCGTAGGGCGGCCATTACGGCAGCGTGTGATTTAACTGGCGCGGCGTGAGTGGAATATCAATATTTGATCGATCCTGAATCTCATGTCGTCAAAACCCTGTTTTGGCGACATGACAGGGGTGACGTGTACTCGCCAAGAACATGAAGGCCTCCTCATGGTTTTCAGCGGCACGGCATGCCACCAAGGGGCTGGCCGTTTTGGGCGGGGTTGCCAAGCCTTTACGATCAACGTCATGAATGCAGCCATCAACGTGAAGCACCTGCTCCTCATTTGGGAGCAGTTCCGTGCCGCAACTGACATCACCCCCATCCGGGATGAAGCGCACTACGCGCGCATGACCGAGATGCTCCAAGCCCTGCTGGATGAAACCCAAGGCGAAGAAAAGCATCCCGCGATGGGCTTGGTCGACATCGTGGGCGATTTGATCGAGGACTATGAAGCCAAGCATCAACCTCTGCCCGAAGTCGCGGGTGTGCAAGCTCTGAAATTCTTGATGGAACAACACGGACTGAAGCAAAGCGACCTCTACGAGATCGGCAGTCAAGGCGTGGTGTCCGAAATCCTGACGGGCAAGCGCGAACTCAACATTCGCCAAGTGCGCGCGCTCAGCGAACGGTTTGGCGTTTCTGCCGCGACCTTTGTGTAAGGGGCGTGGAACTCGGGCAATGCCGCGCTATGAAGGCCAAAGGAAACCTTCGGACGCTGTAGACGACACCCACATGCAGGGCCAGCGATGCACCCGTCAATCCGCCCCGCTTTGCAGCCCAAACACAATGCTAATTGCCCTGCTGCCCTGCTGCCCTGCTGCCCTGGTGCGACTGGTAGCGCACCCGGCCGTGGTACGTGAAGGGTGCGGCCTTGCCGACGGCCAGCTTGGTGTCGCGCACAAAGAGGTGGATGTCGATGCCTAAAGCGGCGTGGCGGATGATTTCGTCGCCGCGTTTGCTGGTCGGGTCGGTGGCGTTCTGGCTTTGCCAGTGAAAGTGCGTGTCATCGATCCAGTGGTCCATGTACTTGTGCTCGTCAGCCCGGCCTTGTTTGTTGAGCGTGACCAGCAGGATGTGCGCCTTCTTTTGGGCCAGCACCACATGGCCGACATTCCAATTGCCGGGGTTGTAGGCCTCGTCAAACAGCGCCGGAATGTCTTCGCGCATGAAAGACTCACCGAGCGCCAGATCCAGTGGATCGATGATGTTGCGCAGGCGAGCGAGCGTGCGCATGTCGTCGGTGGCCGTCAGGTCTTCGTAGTCCGGGTTGTTGGCTTTCAGAATGTATTGGCCATCGCGGCCCTTGGTGACCACCCGCAGCAGGTATTGGTTGTCGCCGCTGTCGTCTTGCCGCTCGATGGCCACCACGTTGCCCGTGATCGAGCCTGCACGACTGGGCGTGATCAACTCCAGCAGCAAATAGTCACCGTCCAACACCGGGTTTTTGCCACCGTTCATCGAGTTGCCAGAGGGGGGCACCATCTGAAAAGGGCTGTACGTTCGTACATGGCGGCAAGCCCAAGTCTTGAGCTTCCAACCCGGCAGGATGCAGTCCGTGGCAAATCCATTCAATTCCAAAAAATGGACTCAATTGGGGAGCAATTAGCAGTAACAGGATGGGTAAGACGGATTTAAATGTTTCAAATATTCACCGACGCTTGAGTCATGAAGACGAGTTTTCATGAAAACAAAGTTAGTATTTGAACAATAAGAAGTCAAAATTTAATAAATGCGAAGGGGAGTCACTTGTCATTCATTGACGACAATTTTCTGTTGATGGTCGCTGAAGACATTGTGAGCACTGACCTCACAAGTCTGTCGGGTGTGGATGTGGTGGTGACCTCTGTCAACAATCGCCTACGGCATGGTTCTGGTGTCGCTCGGACCGTTAGCCAACTGGCAGGGCCAGCCTACGACAAAGCATGCGACCGCCTTTTGCGCGCCCGTGATCAAGTGCCCTTGACACTGGGCACTGCACACCTGATGACAGCAGGTAACTTGGCACCCCAAGGTGTCAAATACATCGTCAATGCCTGTGCCATGGGTTACACCCCACAAAAGCAAGTCATACCTGCAACGTTCAGAACGCTGACCGGGGCCATCATGGCCAGCCTAGATGAGGCAAACAACGCGGGCTGTGAAAGCATTCTGATCCCACTTATGTGCGCTACCTCTGGCGGGTTGTCGGCAGTTGACGCGGCCAAGTGGACGGTGGAAACGATTTACAAGTGGGCGGCGTACAACCCAGGAGGAAGCCTCAAGCGGGTGTTCTTCAATGGCTACGACTTCAGAGCCGATCAACACCATTGCTACGAGCAAGTGTGGCGGGATGCAATGGACTTGCGCATGAAACCACGCCAAGCCAAGCGTTACCTTGAATTGTTGCAAGTCGCGAGGGATGAGTTGTTGAGGGTTGACTACTTCATGCCATTCACGGTCAATGGCCTAGTTATCGGCAACATAGATGAAGCGCTGCATGCTGGTGGATATAGTTGAAGTGGCTGGCAATGAAGTTGTGATTCGGACAAGCATTTATTCAGAGCACATCACGAATATAAAATTTAACAACAAAACAAAAAGAGCCGGCTTTGCTGTTAGAAAGCAGGCGATCTTATGAGCGATACCGTAGAACAACTCAAACCAACGCTGAGCAGCTTCTTCCGAATGGCAGTAATTGCTGGGGTCGAAGGCGCGGTCCGCGTTCATATTGAGCGTGGTGATGATCTCAATGCGAGAGATTCAAGTGGTCAGACTCCTCTAATGCTCGCAGCGTCGAGGAACAAGCCACAGATTTGTAGACAGTTACTGGAGGCTGGTGCCGACCCGCTTTTGATCGACCAGAAGGGAAACAACGCACTTCTAATCGCCCACACAAAAGGCGCGCTGGAAGTAGCTTTGCTTTTGGAGGCCGCCTGCGTATCCATTGCTCAAACTCGCATGACAGGTAATGCCTTTGATCTGAACGATGTGCATGCCAATAACGTTTCGCTCAACGGGTTTGCGTTGCAGTCTGAAAAGATCGAAACGGACATAACGCAAGATCTGAATGCCACAGATCAAAATAAAACTATTGAATGTGCTGTTGTGACGGTTCGCACAGCAATGCAGCTGATCGACTTCGATGAAGACGGTGCGATGTTAGACCTTTCAGGCTGGGAAGCCGAAGTTGAACTCGTTATGCCCGATGGCGATCCGATGGTGCTGAGTAATGCCACAGAAGTTCAAAACGCCATTTCTAAGCACGCCCCAATAGACCGCTCTGTCGATTGGGATGAATACGAGGTATTTTTGCCAGAGCGCGCGTCGCCGTTGCCTAGAGCAGACGATGCGGAAGCCCGGGAGCGACTGCGTCTCCTCCTCCTGCGAGCGGTCCGCGAAGGGAGCGTACCGAACCAGGCCATAGAAGACCTGACCATTAACGATGATCAGACGCCAAACATCGATGCCGAAGCATTGCTACGCATGGTCATCAACGATCTGGGCGCGGAGACGGATGAGCGCCATGAATATTCAACGCACCATGAAAGCTTCGTGGCGCATGTAGATAAGCGTGAGTCATCAGACGAAGAGCAAATCATCGATGAGGCCATTTCCTTTATCGATGAACTAGAGTCGGGCCGCAATAACCCATTGCGCCATTACCAGCGCGACTTTCAACGCGGCGCTCTGCTGACTGCCGAAGAAGAAGTGGCCCTTTCTAAAGCCATGGAGAACGCCATCGATTGTGCTCTGGATGCGTTGGCAATCTCCATCAGTGGTATTGAAGCTGTCATCCAAGCTACTGAATTGGTGAAGACTAAAGAAAAACCATTGCGATGGATGTCTTCTGGTTCAAGGGGTGATGTCGTCGATATGGGAGTTCAACAAGGTGTTACGAACCCATTCCAGAATGATGACTTTGAGCAAGACTGGAAGGGCGATAAAGGCTTGGAGATCGAAGCCGATGCCGATGCCAATGAAATTACGCAAGACGATGATTTTTCCGATTTTCTAGCAAATGCGGATCGCCTATGGACTATCACCCAAAGGCTGGAAACACCCACCACCTCAAATAACAATGCCATGCGTGAAGCACTGGGCTCATTAGGGTTGTCTGGTGCCTATCTTTTGGAACTTGACGAATCAAGAAAGATTTCAGAGATTGAACCAGCCCACGAGCTTCATATTGCGATGAGGGCATATTTGGCCGCTAGAGATCGAATGGTTGTTGCAAACCTAAAACTGGTTCATTCAATCGCCAAGAAGTACCTCTACAGCGGCATGTCACTGGATGATTTGCTCCAAGAAGGAAACATCGGTCTCTTAAAGGGTGTTGAACGTTTCAACTGGAGAAGAGGTTTTAGGTTCTCGACTTATGCCACTTGGTGGATACGCCAGCAAGTGAGTCGATACGTCGCAGACAAAGGTCGGACCATCCGTGTTCCAGTCCATATCCATGAAAAGCTTCAACGGATTGAGCATGCTAGGCGCGACTTTGAAACGGATTACGGTCGAACCCCGGATGTAGTTGAAATTTCGGAACTTGTGGAGTTGGCGCCACTCAAAGTTGCAGCCTACATGAAGATCGTAGGAGAACCACTGCCAATTCACGAACTCGACATTGATAGCATGATCGCCAGTGATGCTCGTGATGAATACACTGCACCGGATCCCATAGACATCGTGGCTGAAAAGGAGCACGTCACAGCGGTTCACAAAATACTTGCAACGCTGAAGCCTAAAGACGAGCAAATTCTTAGGATGAGATTTGGCATTGGAAAAGGCGATGCCATGACGCTTGATGAGATCGGAACCCAGATGGGCGTTACGCGAGAGCGCATTAGACAAATCGAATCTAAAGCAATCCGCTACCTGAAAAACCCAGGTCGGCTCGCCGCCTTATTGACTGAACTTAATGGCCCTAATACACCTGAGCACCTAAAGGAAGACGAGGAAGCATATGGTTCTTCACATGACCTCGTGGATGAAGCGCAGGTCAAAAAACTAGTGGAGGCACTCACACACAAGGCACCACGAAAAAACGTGCATAAACCTTTCCCTATTAAGGTGGGAATTCCAACTTTCGACGTGGAACCAAATGAGCCTGAGACTCGTACAAGTGCAGTATCAGTTCAGGTCCAGAAGCTACTGGATGAAGCAACAAGGCTTGGTGCATCCGTGCAGTTCGAACCGCAAGGTGCAGGAACTACTATCTGGGTAGATTTCAGCATTGCTGCAATTACACCACCCCGATCCTTGATTCGGAACTTGGTGTATTCGGGATTTAGTTTGTGGCCTGGTAGGGGTTACTGGAAATGACACAGAAAACGCGCAGTGCGCCGCCACGAGCGGCGGCCATGCTCGAATCACTTCGGGGGCTTGGCTATTCCACCGCCGCCTCGTTGGCTGACATCGTCGACAACAGCATTTCCGCAGGCGGGACCGAAGTACGCATCGAGTTCGTCTGGGACGGCGCACATAGCCGAATCACCATACTTGACGATGGGCGCGGCATGGATGATGGCGAGCTTGAGAGCGCGCTGCGACTTGGCGACAAAAATCCGCTCGACGCTCGCGAAGCCCGCGATCTTGGCCGCTTCGGCATGGGACTTAAAACTGCGTCATTCGCCCAGTGCCGCAGACTCACGGTCGCTTCCGTCAAAGACGGAGCGCAAAGCTGCCTGCGTTGGGATTTGGAAGAATTGGCCTCTCGGCCCGACAGCGATTGGCTGCTTTTCGAGGGTCCAGCCAAAGGCTCCAACCCCTACTTGGCCCCTTTGAAAGGCAAGCGTTCGGGCACTCTGGTTTTGTGGGAGTTGATGGACCGCATAGTCTCCGACGGATACACCGCCGACGACTTCAACGACTTGGTCGACAACGTCGAATCCCATCTGGCCATGGTCTTTCATCGCCTTATTCAAGGGCCGCGTGCCAAATTCAAACTTCTTTTGAATGGCCAAGCAGTAGCGCCCTGGGACCCATTCATGATGGGGCACCCCGCCAAGCCATGGTCGTCTCCAACCACTAATCACTCCACCGAATACGGCTCCATTGCCGTACAGTGCCATGTCCTGCCGCACCGAGATAGGTTGACCCCCGCCGAATTTGAAGACAACGGCGGCCCGGCTGGCTGGACCGCGCAGCAGGGCTTCTATGTCTACCGCAACGAACGGCTACTTGTGGCTGGCGGCTGGCTTGGCCTTGGCAATGCCCGAGCATGGAATCGAGAAGAGGCCCATCGCTTGGCCCGCATCCGTATCGACATCCCTAATACGGCGGATGCCGATTGGAAAATCGACGTTCGAAAATCGACCGCTCGCCCTCCTGTATCACTCCGACCTTGGCTTATGGCCCTGGCTGAAAACACCCGCGAGAAGGCTCGTCGAGTATTCGCCTTTCGCGGAACACCCGCGCCCTCGCAAGGTAATGTCCCGATCGAACAAGCATGGCGCGCCGAACGAGTGAAAGCGGGCATTCGGTATCGGATTGAAGAGACCCATCCATCGGTCGCCGCCGTGCTGGCCAAAGCTGGAGCTCTTGGGCCGCTGGTCAAGTCTATGCTCCGCGTGATCGAGGAAACGGTGCCGGTGCAACGCATCTGGCTCGACACCGCCGAAAACAAAGAAACGCCGCGCACCGGCTTCGAAGGCGAGCCTAACGAGGCCGTCGTCGAGGTAGCCCAAGTGCTCTTCGACGACCTCTTGGAGCGCAAGGGGCTGTCGATCGAAGAGGCCCGCAAGTCCTTGCTACGCACAGAACCCTTCCAAAAATACCCCGCGCTCGTCGCAAAACTGGGACTGGATAAATGATCGAATCAGAAGCTGCCGCCGCGCAAGCCGAATTGCTCGAGAACGTTGTTGCCACGGCGCAGCGACTCATTAAGGCCGAAAAAGACAAATCTAAGATCACGCCGACATTCATCGCTGAAAAAGTGAATCGTGCCGCCGACATATTCGCGACCGATAGCCCTCTACCAATCGACCAGCAGCAAGCCGTCGCCATCTTGATTCAGCGGTTTAGCCATTGGATGGGCAAGGCCACCACGCTCAAGGACGACCATGGGCATCTAGATTGGCTCAATGCCGCGCGCAAGAAGGACTGGCACTACTGGCGTCGCTACCGCGATTACCAAGAGGACAAGCTATCCGACGTGGTTGTAGACGGCTTGGACGAGGCCACCGACAACATCTTGGGACTCTTAGAAGACCCATTGCGAACTAGCGCATGGGATCGTCGCGGCTTGGTCGTCGGCCATGTGCAATCTGGCAAGACCAGCAACTATTCAGGGTTGATCTGCAAGGCAGCCGACGCGGGCTACAAAATCATCATTGTCTTGGCTGGCATGCACAACAATTTGCGCTCGCAAACGCAAATGCGCCTTGAAGAAGGCTTCCTAGGCTACGAAACCACTGACGACCGCGGTGCAGGTAAAGCAATTGGTGTTGCCTTTTTTGGTGATGACTTGAAAACCAATTGCGCTACGACGCGAGCGAATAACGGCGATTTCAGCAAAGTCACTGCCAAACGTTTCCATGGAATTTCACCCGAAGAGCGTCCCTGGTTGTTTGTGGTCAAGAAGCAGAAAACAGTCCTTACTGCATTACTCAAATGGTTGCAAACACGGGTTACCGACGCCACCGACGATGAAGACGGGCGCAAGCTCATCACCAAGCTACCGCTTTTGATGATCGACGATGAGGCAGATAATGCTTCGGTGGACACAGGCGAGCAACTGTTCAAAGAAGACGGGTCACCTGACGAAGAGCATCAACCGAAAACGATCAATAGTTTGATCCGCCAAGTCCTGCAGACGTTCACGCGTAAGGCATACGTGGGCTATACCGCCACCCCCTTTGCCAATATCTTCATCCACCACAAGGGCACGACAGCTAAAGAAGGCCCGGACCTGTTTCCGCGCTCCTTCATCATCAACTTGGCCGCCCCATCGAACTACGTCGGGCCTGCCCGACTCTTTGGCCGCATGACTAAAGAGGGCCGTGTGGGAGCTTTGCCTCTAGCACGCGACATCGTCGACAACTACGATCCACAAACCGAATCCGGGTGGATGCCGCCCAAGCACAATAAGAATCACAGGCCAACTTACAACGGGCAAGAAACCATTCCGCCGTCGCTTCGCGATGCGGTCTACTCTTTTGTCTTGGCGTGCGCAGCCCGCGAGCTTCGCGGTCAGGGTTCGCAGCACAGCTCCATGCTGATCCACACGACACGATTTGTGGCGGTTCAAAATCTAGTGCGGAAACAAGTGGAAGAAACCGTGCGGCGGATGCGCCAGAAAATTACCCGCGGAATCGACGCGATCGAGCTTCTTGCCAAACTTCAGCAGCTCTGGGAAGACGACTTCTTTCCGACACGCGACGAAGTCGCCGAGCTCTCTCCACCCCATGAGCGTCCTCCCACAATGCCTAGCTGGGAAGAAATTCTGGCCGCTTTGCCGCTTGTTGTAGGAGACATCGAAGTACGTTCCATAAACGGCACCGCCAAAGACGCGCTCGACTACGCTGCTCCTGGCGTGGCATTGAAGGTCATCGCCATCGGTGGCGACAAACTAGCTCGGGGACTTACGCTTGAGGGGCTCTGCGTTAGCTATTTCATCCGAACAACGCGGATGTACGACACGCTCATGCAAATGGGCCGTTGGTTCGGTTATCGCCATGGATACCTTGACCTTTGCCGTCTTTACACCTCTCCTGATTTAGTGAAATGGTTCGGCCACATTGCCGATGCCTCCGAAGAGCTGCGCGAAGAGTTTGACTTCATGGTAGCGGCGGGTCTCACGCCCGAGAAGTATGGGCTGAAAGTCAAATCACACGAAGTCTTGACGATCACTTCACCTCTGAAAATGCGTAATTCAGAAACGTTGTCTCTCACATACAGTGGGTCGCGCCCTCAAACCATCTTGTTTCATCGAGATGCAAAAATCCAGGCGGGCAATCTTGCAGCCGCAGACGCGCTCCTTGCGTCTATGGGGCCACCAGCAGTGGTCGGCCCCGAATACAAACGTGATGGCAGCGCAGACAAATGGGAGCAATCAACTCTTTGGAGAGACGTCGAGTCCTCCAAAATTCTTTCGTTCTTGGGGTCCTATGTCACCCACCCTAACGCGACCAGTGCAAAAGCAACTGTCTTGGCTGACTTCATCACGAAAATGGTTGAGATTGGCCAGCTGAAACAATGGAGTGTCGCTCTCTTGGCCGAGGGCAGCGGCGTTGGTGATAGGCATGATTTTTCTTGCGGTATCAGCGTTCATAAGTACCCTATGCGCACACCCGATGCACTGAAAAATCTTGAGGTCCCTGCTGAGCAAGCCAAGTTTGCAATTGGTGTGCTCACAGATCCATCTGACGAAAGCATAGATCTTGACGATGATGCTTGGCGTAAGGCCCTTGAGCTTACCCTTGCCGCCTGGAAGCCCGAATCTGCTCGCAGCCGAAAGGAGCCACCAACCATTCCAAGTGGTAAAGGCATACGCATGGCGCGCGGGCTACTGGGTGGGCCCTCAGATCGCGGCTTGTTGCTTCTGTATCCACTATCGCCCTACAAGGGCAAGGACAAAATTCCCGAGAATCAGATAGTGCCTGAGTGGGATAAACCCATCATGGCGTTTGCTATCGCGTTCCCATCGTGCGACAACGGTATACGTGTCGAATATGCAGCTACCCTTCTCTATTGGATGCAAGAATATGGCCCGTCCGAGTAAGGATTTCCTTTTGGCATGGTCGTCGCTGTCCGCTGACGATGCTGAGTTCGGCTGGCGTTCGATCGCCCTGCCTTCATCCGGCCCCCTGGAAGTGCGCGCGGGCCGCCGCTCTCCAGATAACGCCGAAGCGGTGTTGGTTGGTTTCCCGACCGCAAAAATACCCGCCGCCGACAAGCTCCCGGAGGGGCAAGGATTTTCCGTGGAGCGCGCCGACCTCGAGGGCGCGGGAAAACTCTGGATTGCCTTGACCCGCAAGTCCGCAGGAAGCACCGAACTTTTCGCTGCCATGTCGTGCGATGTCATTGGAGCATTGGATGACGCGGTAGCCGCGGGTGACAATGAGGCGCGTCTCGCTCGTGTCTGCATCGGTCGCGTAGGCGCATGGCAAGAGTTCATGCGCAAGGGCACGCGAGCACTGAGCCCCGAAGCCGAAATCGGCCTGGTCGGCGAACTTGTGATTCTGGGCACGATCATCAGCGCCGGAGTCGCTGCAGCCCAAGCCATTGAGGCCTGGGTTGGCCCGCTCGACGGAATTCAGGATTTTGAAATCGGCACAGGAGCTTTGGAAGTCAAGGCCACCCTCTCGGCGAAGGGCTTCCCTGCCAAGATCGGTTCGCTCGAGCAACTCGACGATTCGGTTCGCCAGCCTTTGTTCGTGGCGGGCACCCGGTTTCGACAAGTCGAGTCCGGGCAGAACCTTCCGGAATTTATCGCGGCCATGCGTGTCGCGATCCAAGGCAACGCGGAGGCCACGAGGCTGCTTTCCGAGAGGCTTCTCGCCGCAGGCTACATTGACTCGCACGAAGGCCGTTATCCCCGCAGATTTATTTTGAACGACATCCGGATAGTCAAGGTCGGCGCGGGATTTCCCAGGCTGACTCCCGGCATCGCGCCCGCGGGGATCACGCGGGCTATGTATGAAATCGATCTGGACAAAGTTCCGGGCGACAACGTGGGGGTCGATGTAGCCCTCAAACAACTGGGAGCGATTTGAATATGGATTTGTCTGAATTCCTGCGAGAGACGCAGAGCGCCGTCAAAGCGCAAATGCGTGATGGCGCACTGTATGAAGAAATTGTCTTCACAAGTATCGTGATGGAGCACATGTCTGAAATTGGCATGACTTTTGAACCTGTGGAGTGCCACTCGGGCATGATCAAGGTGGCGGGTGCAAACTTGCGCCTGAGTGGTTACGCTCTGTCCGAAGAAGGTGACCAACTTGATCTTTTCGTCAGCCTCTATGACAACGTGGATGTGCCTACTCACGTCCCCGATGCAGAAACCAAAACTGCAGTCGAACAATGTATACGCTTCTTGAAACTATGTGCAGAAGGCAAGATGGCGGAGAAGCTCGATCCATCAAGCGATTTACGCTCCTTGGCCGAGACGTTGCAGGCAATCTATGATGATTTGGAGCAAATTCGGGTCTACGTTCTAACTGATCGTGTGGCGAAGTCCAAGAGTTTCAAGACGCGCGACATCGGTGGCAAGGCCGTTCGACTGGAAGTCATGGACATCCAGCGCCTTCACCGACACTGGTCTGAGGGCAAGCCACGCGACGAGCTGATTGTCGATTTCAAATTGGTATGCGGCAGCCCGTTGCCTTGCGTCTATGTTCCTGGCGAAAGCGATTACGACTACGCACTGACTGCCATTCCCGCTGAGGCTTTACGCCTGCTATACGAGCAATTCGGAGCCCGACTCCTAGAAGCCAATGTCCGCTCCTTTTTGAGTGTCAAAGGCAAGGGGGTGAACGCTGGCATTCAAAATACCCTGCGCACCGCCCCCGAACGTTTCATGGCCTACAACAACGGCATCGTGATCGTCGCCGACAAGATGGAACTGGACAAGGCGGGCGGCGAAGGCACCACCGGCATCCTGTGGCTCAAAGGCCTCCAAATCGTTAACGGCGGACAGACGACAGCCTCAATCTACTTTACCAAGAAGAAGTTTCCGGAAACCGACCTTAGCCGCGTGCGCGTGCCGGCCAAGATCATCGTCATGCGTGATGAAGATTCCACAAAGGAGGAGGCGCTGGTCTCAGACATCTCCCGGTATGCCAACAGTCAAAACGCTGTACGCCAATCTGATCTTTCAGCCAACAAACCATTTCACGTCGAAATCGAAAAGCTCTCACGTTCAGTGTTTTGCCCTGACGGCGTGGGCCAATGGTTTTACGAGCGAGCTGCTGGGAGCTACAACACGCTACTCGCACGCGAGGGGACTACGCCCGCAAAACTCAAAGCTTTAAAAGAAGCAATTCCCACGGCACGTCGCATCACTAAAACGGATCTCGCGAAGTACATCAATGCTTGGGACAAGAAACCCGAAATTGTTAGTTTGGGATCGCAAAAGAACTTTGATCGTTTCATGGCAGGGCTCACGCCAGTTGATGGTCAGGAGGTCGCTATGCCTACAGTCGCAGAATACAAGGCCATGATCGCTAAGGCCAAGTTATACCGCGATACGCAGAAACACTTGCGCCCAATGTTCCAAGCTTTTCAGGCTAATGTAGTGGCCTACACGATATCGCTGCTTTCCGAAAAGCTCGGTCATCGTATTGATCTTGAGCGAGTCTGGAATAAGCAGGGTGTATCACCCGAGATGTTGGCGCAAATTGCCGTGTGGGCCAAAGAGGTTAATGAAGTGTTGCATGAGTCAGCTGGTGGAAAGATGGTGTCCGAGTGGGCTAAAAGGCCCGAATGCAAAGATGCAGTTATGAGCGCGCGCTACTCTGAAGTAGCTACCAATATTCCTGAGCTGAAATTTAACGGAACATCAACCACTTGATTGCGCCTCAATGCTTCTAGGTCGCGGAGTGATTTTCAGCGGCTAACTTACAAATCTATTCAATTGGGATCATGTATTGCTCAAAATCGTTGTCACGACATGAGCAATCTTGTTTGCAAGCAGCGATGGCACCGCATTCCCGACTTGATGGTATTGTTGGGTACGATTGCCTTGGAAAAAATAATTGTCTGGGAACGTTTGCAATCTTGCTGCCTCTCTAACCGTGAGGCTGCGACATTGCCGGGGGTCAGGATGAATGAAATAGTGGCCGTCTTTGGCGATGTGGCTAGTCACAGTCGAACTCGGTGCCTTTTGTAGCTGTACCCGAAATCGGTCAGCGAACTTGCCTGATTCCCAGTTGGCATGGTCAGGGGCAAGACCTTTGAGTGAAAAATCATGATGGCCCTTGGGTGAACGGTTAAAGGTTTGACCGTAAACAGCGGAAAAATAGTAGCGGGCAAGGTCACTGGACATGTGTGACCGTGTCTCATGGTTCAGCCAAACATTGAGCCTAGGATCCTGCACCCACTTATGAAATCTTGTTTGTCCATGGGAGGAGTTGCGGCGGGGAAATCTGAGCGCTCCTGTTGCGAGACTCCCGTTCATACGAAGCATGCCCGCTTTAAGTTCTTCAGCCAGTGTGCCCATGCGCTGCTCACGGGCATCTTTGTAGAGCCTATTGGCGTTGCCAAGTACCGCTTCACACCAGCTTGTATCGCTGTCGTTTGTGCTGAGTTTGCTGCGCAAAAGTGGCATTCCTAAAAAGGCATCCTCAACACAAAGCGGATCAGATTCCCGTAAGAACTTTGTTCCGTCGTAGCCAAGGTCCTCTCGCACGCCTAGCAAAATCACGCGATGTCTTGCCTGTGGTATTCCAAATTTTTCCGCTTTGATAATGAATTCACTGGCATCGAGATCCTCGGGATCATCTCCGTACTCAAACTTCGCAGGTGAAACAAGTGAGTGAATGGTGTACCGCGCGCCGCTTCTTTTGCCAAGCGCTTTGCCGGGATCTGTCAAGTCGCGAAGGATGTCATGAAAAACCAGTTTTCCCCCAACCTTTGCTGAAAGAATTCCTTTCACATTTTCCATCACAAAAACAGCTGGACGGCTGCGATGCAGGATTCGAAGATATTCTTTGTACAGAAAGTGTCTGTGATCGTCTTCGGCAACATAGTCCTGCTTGCCCATGTTGCGGGCACGCCCCACAAGCGAGTAGGCCTGACAGGGTGGGCCGCCGATCAGCACAGTTCTATCTTCATGCAGCTTTGCTTGATTTAGGAGGTCATCTAGTTTTTGGTTGTCTGTTGGATCGCCTAGAGTCAGTTGATGTGCCTCTTCTTCGGCAGCCCTCCAAGCGAGTGGAAAAAGATCGCCCGGACGCGGTGAATCGGCTGATTCGCAGAAACTGTAATAGGCATTCAGGGCTTTCTGGTCCCCACGTATTTTTCGAAAGAAGCTGCGCAAGGTGAGTGTTTTGTAAGCACTGGATTCCATTTCGGCTGACAGTGCAATGTCAAAAATGGATCCATTCTTGTAGGCCGCAAAGCCCTCTCCAAGACCACCGGGTCCAGCAAAGAGGTCGATAATTTTGTATGTCATTTATTTGTTGGTACTTGCCAAATCCACTAACTTTATGAGATCTGGTTTTGTGAGGTTTTGCAGTCCGGCAGAGCACTCCACCGAGCATATGAGTGCCGAGATGCGAAGGGGTGACTGTAACGTGAAGGCGCCACCAGACTTGCTATATCGCATTAGGCATTTAGCAGGCTGCTGAAATACTCACGTCGTCAGAGGGGCCCTGTTGCCCCGCTTCACGATTTGCCCGATTTTCTTTTCGTATTTTGAAATTTCAGCCCCCA
>NZ_JAFEIF010000030.1 GCF_017848645.1 Limnohabitans sp.
GCCCTGCACCGGGCAGTCGTTTCGAAGCCACAGGCCATGCACAAGGCTTTGCCCTGGAAGGTTTGGGTCTGTTGTGGGCGGGTTCAGCAGACGACACGCTGACCGCCCTGACGCACGCCCAAGGCAGTGCCGGGCCGGGCGGGGCCGCCTGGTTGATCAACGCGGGGGGCAATGACCGGTATGAGCTGGCCAACACGCGCGTGGTGCAGGCGTCGTCGCAATTGCCCGAGCGCAATGCCTCCATGGGGCAAGGTGCGGGCCGGGGCTGGCGTGGCCGCAGTGGCGATCCGGATGTGCCCGGCGGTATGGGCCTGCTGGTGGACTTGGCAGGCGATGACCATTACACGGCGCAGGTGTTTGCGCAGGGGGTGGGCTTTCAGCAGGGCTTGGGTGTGCTGATCGATGCCGGTGGCCGCAACCGGCACGAGGCCGCTTGGTACGCCCTGGGCGCTGCCGCTCACCAGGCGGCGGGGGTGTTTTGGGCCAGCGGGCAGGGCGATGATGAGTACAGCCTGAGCCACGCCAGTGGCTTGGGGGCCGCTACCGACCGGTCGCTGGGGTGGTTTGAGGATGCCTCGGCTTGTGACATCGCAACGGGTGCGGATTTCAGCCGGGGCGCGACGGCAGGGCAAAGCCACGCCCGGTTTGTGGTTCGCGGCCCTGAGGCGTGTGATCAGTTACGCAGGCCGTAGAAAAAGGCCCCATCTGTGCGGGCACCGTTGAGTCCCAATACAAACATGCGCTGGTTGTTGGGGTCCAGGTAGGCCACGCCCGAGAGGGTGTTGCCACGGCGGCCGCAGTTGTTGCCTGTGATGGTCAGGTTCAGGGCAAACACGTTTTGGCCATTGGGGTGTGGGCTGATGCTGCCGCTGGCGCTGCAAACGGGTTGTGGCAGTTCGATGGTCCCGTTGGCGGAGATGGTCAGTGTGCTGTTGTTGGGTGGGCTGAAGCTGCTGCTGCCGCGGCCCGAATAGGTGCCTGCGAGAGAGGCCACACTGATGGGGTTTTGCAGGTTGGTGGCGAAACTCAGGTCAAGGCGTTGCGCGCCACGGTTGATCAGCATGGATTTTTCTGCAGTTGCGTTGCCCGTGAGGTTGGCGTTGCTCATGGTGGTGCTGCTGAAGACAAAGTCATTCAAGAAGCCGCTGACTTTGCCGCCATCACTTTTCATGTCCCCGTAAAGTGCGCCAATGATGCTTGTTCCTGTCTCATAAAGCCCAAAGGTCTCACCTGTGTTGAGCACGACCACGCGGGTGTTGTAGTTGGTGGCGTATGGGCCTTGCCATGTGCCCACTGTGGGTCCGGGGTTGCCGCTGCCCCCAGCTGGGTTTGTGGTGCCGGTGGTCGATGCGGTGCTTGATCCGCCACCCCCACCGCAAGCGGTCAACGAAAAAACCAGCAAAGCAGACAAGCTGGCAGCTATAAAAGTACGGAGTTTCATGTGAATCCTTGGTTATTTGTAGTGTGTTGAGAAGATGGTTGGCCCGTTGGATGTTTAAGTGATACTGTTGTTGATATTATATTTATTGATATTATCGTAATAATCAACAGATTGTCGACGGATGACCTCGAAAGTTCTGGGCTGAGCGCACACTGTTGAGTGCTTTTCTTGAAGTTTCCGAGTGCAGCGTGTCGCTGTGTAAAAGGTCTTGAAAACTTTTATGAAAGTCTTGATGTGAACCTGTTGTTTGCGACTTCTGTAGCCCTGTTGCTTGCCGCCTGTGGGGGCGGTGGCAATGTCGGCTCGGTGGCTGTCCTGGCTCAAGATGGGTCTGTGGTGTCAGCGCCCGCTGGTGCCGCCACGCCCAAGCCGGTGTTGCCCACCTCGTACCAAAACTTCAAAGCCGTGGGCTTGACGCCTCAGGATTTGCCAGCAGGTCGAACAGGGGTGGGGGTGGTGCGTGCGTATGCTGATTTTTCTGGGCAAGGGCGGCTGGATCTGTTCACCGCTTCTTTGACCTATGACCCCCGCCGACCTGTGCAAAATGCCACGCCCAGCCGACTGGAGTTTTGGCGCAAGCAAGCCGATGGGAGTTTCGAGCGCGATGAGGTGATGTTGTCATCGGCTCTGGGCTGTATTCACCCCCGCCGAGCCATTGTGGCTGACTTCAATGCCGACCAGCGACCGGATGTGTTTTTGGCCTGCCATGGGTACGACGCAGACCCTTATCCTGGAGAGCGCAATTGGGTGGTGCTGAGTCAAGCCAATGGACGCTACCTGGTCAAGCCTGCGGGTGCGGATGTGGGGTTTTTCCATTCGGCCTCGGCGGCTGATTTGAACGGCGATGGCCTGCCCGATGTGGTGGTGACAAACAGCTCGGATGCGGCGGTGGTCTATGCCTTGATCAACAAGGGTAACGGTGTTTTTGAAAGAGAATCTCGCGCCCGTTTTCCGGCGAGTTTGAGAGAAAAAGGGCTCTATACCGTGGAGCTGCTGGACGTCAATGAAGACGGTCGTTTGGATGTGGCGGTGGGGGGGCATGAGTGGGGCGGCACCACCACCACGCTGCTCATCAACCCCGGAGACAACCAGTTCGCTCAAGTGGCACCGATCACATTGCCTGCGGTGGCTGGCGAGAGCGTGGTGCTGGATTTTGCAGTCACAGGCACGGGGGCATCACGCAGCTTGTGGGCTTTGCGCACATCGGGTGGCGATGGGACGTTCTATCAAAGCAGGACGATTCAGAAAATCACTTGGCCTGGATTGGTGTCCACGACGCCCTGGCTTCAGCGCAATGCGCCCTGGTTTGCTTGGCTGATTCCTGCCGTGGTCAATGGGCGCGCCGTGATGACCTCGGAGGATGCGTCGGTGGGGGTCAGCGTGCCTCAGTGAGCCGGCTGGAGGATGGCCATGCCCGGACGCTGGCGTTGTGGGGGTGTGTAACCTGAGCCCGATGGACGGGTTGACATTTGGGTCGTGGCCGCCGAACGCGCTGCGACCAGATTGCTGGCTGGGCAAGAGCCCGTTTCCATGTGGGTCAGAGCGGCTTTGAGTTGTGCCTCTTGGGCGTCACCGCGTGCGTGGTCGAGATCGTCTGGCACGGTGCAGGTGGGCGTGAAGCCGTTGGCAAAGTCGCTTTCGCCGCGTGCGTTGACCCCCCGGAATTCGATGGGGTAGTAGGCTGTGCCGCAGTTGTCTTGCCGGGCCATGCCGTAAGGTTTGCCGCAAGTGGTGTCACCGATGATGTGGACGGTGACACCCACGCCCCGCAGCCCGTTGATCAGGCTTTCGCTGGCCGAACAGGTGGTGCCGGTGGTGAGCACATAGACGCGTTGGAGGGGGAGTTGCGGCAGTGCTGTGCCAGCTTTAAAGAAGGCGTTGTTGTCGACGTACTGCAGCTGGGGCGACATGCGAAGCACGGCATCTTGGTAGCTGGTGGCGAGCTTTGCGTTGGGTTGGAGTCGGACAAACACGGGGCGCGTGGCCAAAGTGGGTGAGGGGGTCAACATGGAGGCCAGTGTGCCGGCAATGTAGAGGTAGCCGCCGCTGTTGTAACGCATGTCCAGCACCAGGTCTGAAACACCCGCTTGGGCCATTTGCTGGAAGGCGCTGATGAGCTGGTCTTGGGCGTTGCCGTAATGGGCTTCAAAGGCGATGTACCCGATTTGGCGTTTGTTGGCGGTGATCTGGAGCGCAGGGCCAACCGGGTCTTCGAAGATGGGGGCTGGGCGCAGGTCGGCACGCAGCAGCAGGCCGTTTCTCAAAAAACTGAAGTCGTAATAGAGGGGTTGTACGGATGCGCTGTACAGGTTGGTGTTGATGCGGCCGAACAGTGTGTCGCCTCTGCGAAGGCCAGCGTTTTGCGCTGGGGAGTTGGTTTCGACGCGGGCAATGCGCCAAAGCGGATCTGACTTGGTGCCAGTGTTGACCCAATGGATGCCGACATCGAAGGTTTCAGCGGTTTCCCGGGCGTCGGCTTCGTCGCTGGTGCTGCTGAAGCTGAATCGGTCGATTGAAGGGGGCGCGAGGATGGCGCTGAAGTAGTCAGCCGGTGTGTCGTAGGCGAAGGCATCGCGCCGCTGGATCTGGTCTGGCCAGAGATAAACCTCGTCGAGGTAAGAGCGGATGAATTTCTTTTCCTGGGTAGCGGTGCACTGGCCAGTCAGGCTGGAGGCGCTGGCAAAAGGCGCATCAAAATAACCCGGGCCTGAGGCAGCTTGCTCGCCACTGCTGGAGCCGCTGGAGCCGCCGCAGCCTTGCAGAACCAAGACGAAAAACGTGCAAGTGGCCAGAAGGCGTCTTGGCGAAAGTGGGCGATGGTCCATGAAGGCAAATGTGGCACAGCTTGTGCCTGGTTTGGAATAAATTTTTTTGAGCTGCCATGAGCTTGCACTGAAGTGCAGGGGCAGCTTAGCGGCCTAAGGAGCCCAATGCCTCTGTTGCTCTGAGGAGCGTGTTGCTGGTGTTGGGTGAGTCATGGAGTGTGGCGCGTACGTTCGTTGATGTGCGTCGGGCTGTTACGGGTGTTGTCCCCCCGTACATGCTGAAGTCGCGGATCCAGAAGTTGGTCTTGTAGCCTTTTAACTCGTTGGGTTTGTCAGCAACAGGCTCCATGAAATAAGCGACACCCGTCACGCTGCCAAATTTGAGAAACATATATTCTTGCAGTTCGGCACTGTAGCTTGCGGCATAACTGTCAAAGCTATTGCTTTCAGTGGCGGGGATGGTGCAAGGTGCAGGGGACTTGGGGTCGTCCATGCGCAGCATGTTGTCGCGGTGCAGAGAAAAGCGTGTGCCGTCAATATCCCAAATGCCATGGAGAGAGGACGTTGAGTCGCAGGCATGGTTGGCAGCTGCGTAAGGCCCAGCGTCTGTGATGACAAAGGACTGTTTGGAAGTAACCCATTCGAGGATCGCTTTTTCTCCAGTTTGGGGAAAGTCCGAGACCAGGATTTTTTTGCTCTTGCCTTGGGCGTACACCTCGCCTGAAGATCGGGTGGATTTGAAACTGCGGGTTTCGATAAGTTGCCCGTCGGCATACATGCTCAAGCTGTGTGTGCCAGGTGCCAGCAGGTTGAAGTTGAAAAGCAGTGAAAAACCTGTGTCGGTGCGTCCGCACAGCTGCTGGGTATCGCCGCGATCTGTCCCCGCCCCGGCTTTGCCTATGCTGTTGCCATTGATTCGAAAGCTGATGTCACGTGAGGAGCAGTGGAATCCGGAGATGACGCCAATACCGGATTCTGTGCCCAAATTGGGTGGGTTTTCAATAAAGCCTTGAGCCCATGCTGCAGGTGTTAAGAATGCAATGAAAAGCGCTTTGGCAAGGGAGTTTCGAATGGGCCGGTCTGGAAAAAATGAATACTAAGTACATAAATATTAGCATGAGATTCATTTTTCCAGACCTCCTTTTGGGGGCGTGGTGCGTTATCAGGGGTTGGATTGACGATTGGCTCTTCAGGGTACTGCCGCGACCACCTTGAGCAACAAAGTCACCAATTTGCTGTCGGCTGCGGCGTTGCTCACGACCAGGGTGATGACATAGTCGCCAATCTCGGTGGGGGTGAAACTGGCTTTGGCGGCGGCCTCGGAGGCGATGGCGGCAGTGTTGGCCGACGGTGCGGTGGTCAGTCGCCATTTGTACGTCAATGCAGCTTTGGCAGGGTCTGTGGACTTGCTGGCATCCAGGGTCAGCACAGTACCCAAGGGGATGTTTCCTGTGATAGGTGTGGTGCCGTCGGTCAACTGGGCAATGGCCACAGGTGCATCCATGGCGGTGATGGTGATGAAAGCGTAGTCGCTGTTGGCGGTGCCGTCGTTGACGACCAAGCTGGCCACGTAGTTACCTGCCGTCGATACCTGCAGCGTGGGTTTGGCGATGGAGGTGCTGGACAGCGTCTCGCTGGATCCTGTGGGCTGGCTGATCAGGACCCATGTGTAGGTCAAGGGGTCGCGATCGGGATCGGAGCTGGCGCCTCCGTCGAGGGTGATGGTTTTGCCCGCAGCCACTGGCGCTACGGCGCCAATGCGCGCCGTGGGGGTAGAGTTCACAGCCGATGCGGTGACGGTAACCGTGGCGAAATTGCTGATCTGCGAGCCGTCGGACACGATGAGGCTGGCCACATAACTGCCAGCTTTGTCTGCTTTGAAGGTGGGGCGTACGGCGCTGGTGGAGGACAGGGCCGCAGTGCTGCCGCTGGGAATCGATTCTAATTTCCAAGTGTAGACGAGTGGGTCGCGGTTGGCGTCTGAGCTAAAGCTGCCATCGAGCTCGACATTGTCTTCGCTGCTGACACGAACGCTCTGGTTCCGGCCTGCGTTGGCAACGGGGGCAGCATTTTGCTCGGCCGTCGTGATGGTGATAAATGCCAGGGCGCTGCTTTTGCCGCCGTCGTTGACGACCAATTGGGCCACGTAAACGCCAG
Source organism: Limnohabitans sp. (assembly GCF_017848645.1). Classification (GTDB taxonomy): domain Bacteria; phylum Pseudomonadota; class Gammaproteobacteria; order Burkholderiales; family Burkholderiaceae_C; genus Limnohabitans_A. The sequence goes on from NZ_JAFEIF010000030.1 coordinate 6,364, forward strand.
CTTTGTCGGCGACAAAAGTGGGCAAGGACGCCGTATTGGAAGAAAGCGCCGCTGTACTGCCTGTCGGTTTGTTGCGCAATGTCCAAAGGTAGGTGAGGGGTTTGCCGTCGGGGTCACGGCTGTTGCTGCCGTCGAGCGTGACGGTGGAGCCCACCAGCACGCTTTGATCGGCACCGGCCACGGCCAAAGGAGCGGCGTCTGGACTGCTTTTGTCACACAAACCGGATCCGCCAATGGCACCGCCAAAGCCGGCGGAACAACCGCCCCCTCCGCCCCCACAGGCGGACAGCAAGGAGATGGAGAACGTCAGGAAAATGAGTCTGAGTTTGGGCATAGCAGTCGCCGTTTCAACGGCAAGAAGGGTAATGAATGTTGACGACCGAGTTGTAGGCAAAACCTGCACCCGTGACCATATCGACGCCTGCACCGATCAGGCCACCAAATACAAGATTGCCTGCGACCATGGGGTTGGGCGTTGAAGGGACATGGGCCACACCTTCCGCAAAATAAGGACTTTTGCAGCTGATGGTCAAACTGTAGCGGTCTTTTTGCACCACGATGTTGGCGGGGCTGAAAAAGGGCCAGCTGCCTTTGGAATTGGACGCCACACAGGAGGCGGGAATGGTTTGTTGCCCACAGTACGTGGTGACCCGCATGTCTTGGCTGTCTCCGGTGAGCACGCTGGCGCAGCCGCTGAGCAAGGAAGCGGTCAATAACAACAGTGCGGTTTTAAAGGGGGACATAGGCCATCCTGCGGATCTTTGTGAAGCGGTCATTCATGATTCGGCAGCTCGGCCCTTTTCTTGAATGAGATGCGCCTACGCCCGATCGCCCACGGGGTGGGCGCCTACGAAAACGGGGCCTGTCCTTGCAGGAGCGCACCCTGTGCGCGATGGTTGTTAAAAAGGGGTGTCACGCCCGAGCTCCGATCGCTTGTGAATAAACGCGGGCGGATGGGGGTCAGCTTCTGGACTTCAAAACTTTGTAAACCGCCAGTACTTTGCGAACGTAATGCTGGGTTTCGCGGAAGTTGGGGATTTGGTGACCCGCGCGGCTGACAGCGCCTTGGCCGGCGTTGTAGGCGGCCAGTACCAGGTCGATGCGGTCCGGGTAGAGGCGAAACAGGTCAGCCAGCAATCGGGTGCCGACCTGGATGTTGACGTCGGGCACCTTGAGTTTTTGGGTCACCGAGACGCCGGGTTCAGAGCGCACGCCGTACTGGGCGGCGGTGGCCGGCATGATTTGCATCAGGCCCACAGCGCCTTTGTGCGAGATGGCGTTCGGATTGAAGGCGGATTCGGTGGCGGTGACGGCTTTGACCAGGGCGTAGTCCAGCCCATGGGTTTGGGCAGCGGCCATGAGTTGGGCCTGGGTGTCTTTGTAGCTGGCTTGGGACTCAACGAAGTTCAGCGTGCGAAGGGCTTGGTCTTCGGGCAAGGGACCCAAATCTGCTGGGCCACGGTTGGCGGGTTTGGGGTCAGCTGCAATGATCAGCAAACCCTGTGCCACGGGTTCGTTGGTGAAGTGGGTAACCCCTTGGTCGTCGACGTATTTCCAGACCTGTGCCGACGCGGGGGCGGCCAACAACAAGCCCAGCGCCAAGGCTGCGCTGCTGAGGCTCAGCAGGCAACGGATTGCGCGCAACCCGATGATCGATTCAAAGCACTTCACAATTATCATTAAACTAAGTGTTTACCGTCTACGCTCTGACATGTTCCATTCATCCACACACAAAAGCACATGGGTTTATGTGCTGGCGCTCTTGGCGTGCTTGTTGGCTTTGTACGCCACGGGCTTCAAAAACCAGCTGGTGTTTGACGATGCCAGGTTGAGCGATGGCACCATTTGGGGCCAATACGGCAGCTTGCTGGAGCTGCGCGTGCGCTCTTTGTCTTATGGCAGTTTTGTCTGGATCCAGTCGATTTTAGGCGAAAGCTGGCCGGTGCAGCGCATGTTCAACCTGGCGCTACATGGGGCCACGGCTTTGGCGCTGGGGGTGTTGGTGCATGAGTTGCTCAAAAGCACCACCTGGAGCGAGCATTTGCGCAACAGCCCCGATGCGGCGGATTCGCTGCGCACGGCCAGCCAGATGGCGGCGGCCATTTGGGCATTTCACCCGGTGGCGGTTTATGGGGTGGCATACCTGATTCAGCGCTCAATCCTGATGGCCACTTTGTTCGTGGTTCTGGCGTGCTTGTGCTTGGTTTGGGGTATGAAGCAGCGGCGCTGGGCCTGGTATGTGGCAGCGGCCTTGATGTATGTGTTGGCGCTGGCCTCCAAAGAGTACGCGATCAGTGCTTTGCTCTTGGTGCCACCGCTGTATATTTTTGTGCGTCGCCCGGGTGTCAAGCAGGCCTTGGCCATCAGCGTGGGGGCCTTGGCCTTGATGGGCGGGTCAGCGCTTTTGTTGCTGCAGGTGTACGGCAGCATTGTGGGGGTGGTGTTCGATGAAACCTCCCGGGCTTTCGCGGCGCAGCTCGAGCAGATCCAGCCGGGCATCAGCAAAGACCTGTTTGCCTTGAGCATCTGGAACCAGGCCAGCCTGTTTTGGCGCTATGGCATGACCTGGTGGATCCCTTTGCCCGGCTTCATGGCGGTGGATATTCGCCCGCAGTTTCCGTTGGGCTTTTGGGGTGTTGAGGCCCTGGGGGCGGTGGCTTATGTGCTGGCCATGTTGGGTTGTGCCGTGGTGGTCTTGCGCCGCAGCGACGCTTGGGCGCTGGCGGCTTTGGCGGTTTTGCTGCCAGGCTTGATGTTTGTCACTGAGTTCACCACCGTCTGGATTCAGGACCCTTTTGTGCTGTACCGCAGCTATTTGTGGTCCATCACGGTGCCTTTGTTGATCGCCATCCCTTTGGTCTATGCGCAGCGCAAAGTCCAGATCATCACGGCTGTGATGGTGTGTCTGGTGCTGGCTGTGTTGAGTTGGGGCCGCATCGACAGTTTTTACAACGCACGCAGTGTCTGGGCCGACGCGGTGGCCAAGATTGACACCAAGGCGCCGGCCCAGGCCGTGGGCCGCTGGCGTCCGTTTTTGAACCAGGGCGCAGATTCTCTGGAGCGCGGCGACTATGTGGAGGCGACGCGCTTGTTCAGCTCTGCCGTGAATCTGGGTGAGCCTTTGGGTTCGGCCCGAATGAACCTGGGTGTGGCCTTGCAGCAGCAAAAGCAGCACCAGGCAGCCCTGGACCAATGGGTGCAGGCCGAGCGCCAGGGCTTCACCGAGGCGGCACTTTATTACCACCGGGGCGAGTCGTACTTTGCCCTCCGGAATTTTGAACAAGCACAGAACAGTTTTAGCCAGGCTTTGACCAAGCCCCAGGCTCCTGAAGCGGCGTTTTTCACGCGGGTGCGACGCGCCGAAGCGGCCGTGGCCCAAAAGGATTTCGCCACCGCCATTGCCGACTACAAAGTCATTGTGGCCGCGCAACCTGATGCGCAGCGCTACCTGATTGGTTTGGTCATGGCCCACAATGGCCAAAAGGACTATGCCAGTGCCTTGAGCTTGCTCAACCAGGCCTTGGCCAAACGCCCGACTCCTGGGGCGCACTATGCGCGAGCGCTGACCTATTTCAACATGGGCAACCGGGCCGCCAGTGTGCAAGACCTGAACATCGCCTTGAGCGCTGAACCGAATAACCCCGCTTACCGCCACCTGGAACGCCAGCTGTCGGGTGCTGCTCCCAAGGCCCAACCCTGATGCCCGCTTTGCAAATCACCACCTCGCTGCTGGGCCTGGGCTTGGCGGCCCTGATTTTTGTGCTGCTCAGGCGCGATCATCTCTACATCCACCACGGTTTGTTCTGGATTGTGGTGGCAGCATTGGGCGCATTGCTGGGCTTGTGGCCCGGTTTGATTGACAGTGCTGCGCGGCTGGTGGGCATCAGCTATGCCCCTGCCGCGCTGCTGCTGGGGGCGGTGGTGGTGTTGTTCATCAAGGCGCTTTATGCGGACATGATGCAGACTCGTCTGGAGCGGCAATTGCGCCGTTTGAACCAACGCATTGCCATGCTGGAGTTGGGCAACGCCCGGCAAGAGCCAGTGGCGGGTGCATCGGCGGTGGCGGCTGTGACTGGGGAGGGCTCCGGCAGCCCCCCTCAAGCCGACCCCATGCGCTGAAACAGCCCACCCGGCAGCCGTCCGACCTGGCCCATCAATTCCAGCTCCAGAAGTTGCGCCTGCAGTTGCGCTGTGGGCCAGCCGCAGCGCGCTTGCAGGGCGTCCAGCCCGACCGGGTCGTGGCCCATGGCGCGCAGCAGGGCGCGTTCGGGGTCGTGGGCTGACGGCGCATCTTCTTGCGTTGGCGCTGGCAGGTCCAGCGCCTGTTGCGCGTCGGGCGCGGGCAGGCGAAGTTCTTCCAGCACATCTTGCGCCGACTCCACCAGTTTGGCCCCCTGTTTGATGAGCGCGTGGCAGCCTTTGGCTTGCGCCGAATGGATGGAGCCGGGGATGGCCATCACGTCGCGGCCTTGCTCCAGGGCTTGTTTGGCGGTGATGAGCGAGCCCGATTGCAGCGCAGCCTCGACCACCAACGTGGCCTGCGACAGGCCGGAGATCAGGCGGTTGCGGCGCGGAAAGTTGGGCGACAGCGGCGGGGTGCCCAGCGGGTATTCGCTCAGGATCAGCCCGTTTTGCGCAATGCGGTGCGCCAGCTCGCGGTGCTGGCGCGGGTACACCCGGTCCAGCCCGGTGCCCACCACGGCGATGGTGGCCAGTTGTCCTTTTGTTGCGCCCTGCAGTGCACCTTCATGGGCCGCACCATCCACCCCCAGCGCCAAGCCCGAGACCACGGTCAGCCCGCTGGCGGCCAGGCTGCAGGCAAAGGCGCGGGCGTTCTCTGCGCCTTGGGGTGTGGGGTTGCGGCTGCCCACCATGGCCAGAGCTTGATCGGCCCGCAAGGTCGCCAGCTGGGCCGTCTGGCCCATGGCATAGAGCATCAGCGGCGGGTCGGGAATGTCGAGCAGGGGGGCGGGGTAGTCGGCATCGCCCAGGGTGATCACGCAGCGGCCCGGGCCGTTGGCGGCTTGTAGCCAGTCCAGGGTGCCCAGTGTGAGGTCGGTGCAGCCATCGGGCATGAGGCGCAGCGTCTGCGCTTGTTTGGCGTTGACCACTTGGCACAAGGCGGTCTCGGTTTGCGCAAATATGGCCTGAGGCTCGCCAAACGCTGCCAGCAGCCTCCGGGCGCTTTCGGGGCCCACGCCGGGCGTGAGCACCAGCCGCAACCACGCGCCCAGTTCCTCGGGTGTGTTGACCATCTTGCCTCCCTGTGCAGCCTGATGGGCTGTCGAATGCCTGTTGTGCCCAGCATTGTGGTTCAAAGCCCGGTTTGCGCCAAGTCCATAAAATCACGCCATGCAGAGCCCTTCCCCATCCCCCACCGCGCACATGCGCCTGTGTATCCTCGAAAACGACGATCTGGATCCGCCCTTGGCTCAGCGTTACACGCGGGTGGCGGCGATGTTCGAGCATTTGTTTGCACAAGCGGGCTACCAGGGCCGCATCGACACTTTCAGTGCGCGTCACGGGCACTACCCGGCCAGTTTTGAGGCCTATGACGCGGTGCTCTTGACCGGTAGCCGCGCCGACTCTTTTTCGGACGAAGCTTGGGTGGTGGCTTTGCGTGAGCAGGTGACGCGTTTGCTGCAGGACCAGCACAAGTTGCTGGGCGTGTGTTTCGGCCACCAGCTGATTGCGCATTGCCTGGGTGCGCCCGTGCAGCGGGCACCCCGGGGGTGGCGGGTTGGGCGGCAGGCCTATGACTGGCTGGGTGCGCCCGAACACCTGGGGCTGGCAGCTGGGCAAGCGCCCCAAGGGCCCCAAGTAACCCAATTTGCCTTGCTGGCCAGCCACCAGGACCAGGTGCTGGCCTTGCCGCCTGGGGCCACTTTGCTCGCCACGCAGCCCGACTGCCCGGTGGCGGCCTATGCGCTGGGGGACCAGGTGTTTTGCATCCAGCCCCACCCGGAGTTCACACCCGAGGTGTCGGCCTTTTTGCTGAACAAGCGAAAAAGCATGCTGGGGGAGCCGCTGTACGCGCAAAGCATCGGCAGTCTGAGCGAGCCCCACGACGGCCTGGCGCTGGCGCGTTTCATGATCCGTTTCGTGCAATACGGACTCTCGAAGTGAGCCTGGCAGGCTTCGGGCCGAAATGACCGAAAATACCTGTATTGCATTTGAGCTTTTTCCATTCGAGCTTTTGAACCATGGCCCTGTTACCCATCCTTTGCTACCCCGACCCGCGCCTGCACAAGGTGGCCACACCTGTGAAGGCGGTGGACGCCCGCATCCACGCCCTGATCGACGACATGGTTGAAACCATGTACGAGGCCGGTGGCATTGGCCTGGCCGCTTCGCAGATCGACGTGCACGAGCGCCTGGTGGTGATCGACACGTCTGAGGAGCGCAACCAGCCGATGGTGCTGATCAACCCCGAGATCACCTGGATGAACGACGAGCGCGTCAAGGGCGAAGAGGGCTGCCTGTCGGTGCCCGGCATTTACGACGGTGTGGAGCGAGCCACCCAAGTCAAGGTCACGGCCATGGACCGCGATGGCCAAAGCCGCACGATCGAGGCCGAGGGCATGCTGGCCATTTGCATCCAGCATGAGCTGGACCACCTGATGGGCAAGGTGTTTGTGGAGTACCTCTCGCCGCTCAAACAAGGCCGCATCAAGACCAAGATGGTCAAAGCCCAAAAAGCCGGGCGCTGATTCCTTTTAAAGAACCGTTCATGCGTTTGATTTTTGCGGGCACGCCCGAGTTTGCCCAGGTGGCGCTGGCCGCCCTGCACGCGGCAGGCCACGAGATCGCTCTGGTGCTGACCCAACCCGACCGGCCCGCCGGGCGCGGCATGAAACTGCAGCCTTCGCCAGTCAAGCAATGGGCTTTGGACCACCAGGTGCCCGTGGCCCAGCCGCGCAGCTTGCGGCTGGATGGCAAATACCCCGAAGAAGCCGCCGCTGCCCGCCAAACCCTGCTGGACGCCAAGGCCGACGCCATGATCGTGGCCGCGTATGGCTTGATCCTGCCGCAGTGGGTGCTGGACTTGCCGCCCAAGGGTTGCCTGAACATTCACGCTTCTTTGTTGCCGCGCTGGCGCGGTGCGGCGCCCATCCACCGGGCCATCGAGGCGGGCGACACACAAACCGGCATCACCATCATGCAGATGGACGCGGGCCTGGACACGGGCGACATGTTGCTGGTCTTGCCCTGCGACATTGCGCCTGAAGACACCACCGCCGTGCTGCATGACCGCCTGGCCGATTTGGGCGGGCAAGCCATCGTGCAGGCACTGGCTTCGTTGGACAGTTTGCCTCGCCAGCCTCAGCCCTTGGCGGGCGTGAACTACGCATACAAGATCGACAAAGCCGAAGCCGCGCTCGATTGGGCTTTGAGCGCCGACGTGCTGGCTCGGCGCATCCGGGCGTTTGACCCGTTTCCGGGCATGACGGTGCCGCTGGCCACCGCCTCGGGTGTGGAAACCCTCAAGCTCTGGCAGGCCGTGGCCGTGGCCGAGGTGGCCGAGAAGACTGCCGCAAATACGGCCCAGCCCGGCACTGTCCTCAGCGCCGATGCGACGGGCGTGCGTGTGGCCTGTGGTGAGGGCCAGCTGTGCCTGACCCAGTTGCAGCGCCCCGGTGGCAAGCGGCTGGGTGCGGCCGACTTTTTGCGCGGTTGCCCCTTGCAGCCCGGCCAGCGCTTGGTGGCCTGATGTTTTTCCGGCCCACGCTCTACCGCCGCGCCGAGTTCTGGCAAGGCCTGCGCGACCTGGCCCCGCAAGCGCCTGGTGTTGCTGCTTGGGGCCTGATGACCGGGGTGGCCATGGTCAAGTCGGGCATGAGCGTGTTCGAGGCTGTGGCCATGACCATGCTGGTGTTCGCGGGCAGCTCGCAACTGGCGGCCATTCCGCTGCTGGTGGCGGGTGCTCCGGCCTGGGTGATTTTGGCGACCGGTTTTTGTGTGAACCTGCGCTTTGTGGTGTTCAGCCTGCACCTGCGGCCCTATCTGATGCACCTGCCGCGCTGGCAGCGCATGTGCCACGGCTACTTCACGGCCGACATCACCTATGTGCTGTTCACCCGGCACTACCCTCAGCCTGGCACCACCGACGCCGAGCGCACGGGGCAAGAGGCTTATCTGGCGGGCAACTATTTCCTGAACTGGGGCAGCTGGATCGTGGCCAGCCTGCTGGGCGTGGGCTTGGCCAACCTCATCCCGCCCGAATGGGGCTTGGGCTTTGCGGGCATCTTGTGTCTGCTGGGCATCCAGTGCTCGCTGGCCAGCTCGCGCATGCGCATCTTGTCAGCCGCCGTGGCGGGTGTGGCCGCAGTGGTTGCTTACAACCTGCCACTCAAGCTCAACATTGTGGTGGCGATTGCCGTGGCGGTGATCCTGTGCCTGACGGTTGAGAAAATCCGGCCTGCACCCAAGGCGGCAGCATGAACGAAACCGATCTGTGGACGTTGGCGGTCATCGTGGGCCTGGCCGTGGTCACGGTGGTGGCCCGCAGTTTCTTTTTCATCTCCAGCCAGTCCTGGCAATTGCCCGGCTGGGCGCAGCGCGGTCTGCAGTACGCGCCCATTGCGGCGCTGTCGGCCGTGGTCATTCCCGAAATCATCACCGTGCAGGGCGAGTTGGTCAGCACTTGGCAAGACGCCCGTTTGTACGCGGCCGTGGTGGGTGTGGCTGCTTACTTTTGGCGACGTGATGTGCTGATCACCATCCTGGCGGGCATGGCGGTGTACCTGCCTTTGCGCCTGGGGCTGGGCTGGTAACACAGCCCCCATTTGCGGCCTGGGTTGCGTCAGGCCCTGTCGGTTGGGGCTTTTAAAATCCTGATGAATTCGATCCACCTACTTTTTTTCACACCATGAACGTCATCCGTTTTTCTGATCTGTGCGCCAGCGGCCAAGCCGCTGGCCAACGCGTGTTCATCCGTGCCGACCTGAACGTGCCACAAGCCGATGACGGCAGCATCACCGAAGACACCCGCATCCGCGCCAGCGTGCCCTGCATCCAGATGGCGCTGGCAGCTGGTGCTGCCGTGATGGTGACATCGCACCTGGGTCGCCCGACCGAGGGTGAGTTCAAGCCCGAAGACTCGCTGGCCCCGGTGGCCAAGCGCCTGGGCGAGCTGCTGGGCCGTGAAGTGCCCTTGGTTGCCAACTGGCTCGGTGGTGTGACGGTGGAACCCGGTCAAGTGGTGCTGCTCGAAAACTGCCGCGTCAACAAGGGCGAGAAAAAGAACAACGAAGCGCTGGCCCGCCAAATGGCCCAGCTGTGCAATATCTATGTGAACGATGCCTTTGGCACCGCGCACCGCGCCGAAGGCACAACCTATGGCATCGCCCAGTTTGCGCCCATCGCTTGCGCTGGCCCTTTGCTGGCGGCCGAGATCGATGCGATTGGCAAGGCCCTGGCCAACCCGAAGCGCCCGCTCGCCGCCATCGTGGCGGGCAGCAAAGTCAGTACCAAGCTGACCATCTTGAAGAGCTTGTCGCAAAACGTGGACCAGCTCATCGTGGGCGGCGGCATTGCCAACACCTTCATGCTGGCGGCGGGCCTGAAGATCGGCAAGAGCCTGGCCGAGGCGGATTTGGTGGGCGAGGCCAAAGCGGTGATCGAGGCCATGAAGGCCCGTGGTGCGGAAGTGCCGATCCCGACCGATGTGGTGACTGCCAAGACTTTTGCTGCCGATGCGGTGGCCACCGTGAAGAAAGCCACTGACGTGGCCGACGACGACATGATCCTGGACATCGGCCCAGAGACCGCCGCCAAGCTGGCCGCCCAGCTCAAGCAGGCGGGCACCATTGTGTGGAACGGCCCAGTGGGCGTGTTCGAGTTTGCGGCTTTTGAAAACGGGACCAAGGTGATCGCCCAAGCGATTGCCGAGTCCAGCGCTTTCAGCATTGCGGGCGGTGGCGACACGCTGGCCGCGATTGCCAAGTACGGCATCGAAGACCAGGTGGGTTACATCTCCACAGGCGGTGGCGCATTCCTGGAAATTCTGGAAGGCAAGACCTTGCCCGCTTTTGAGATTTTGGCCAAGCGCGCTGCGGGCTGAGGGGTGGATGGCCCTAAGGGTCAAGCCCCCATAAAAAAACCCCGCATGGCGGGGTTTTTTGTTGAGGAGCGATGACCTATCAGGCTTGTGCAGCAGGCGGCAGGTTGCCGCGCACCGGGCTGGTCATGTTGCCTTTGAAATCGGTCCAGCATTCGCGGGTGAAGTCGTACATCTTGCAGTTCTTGGCGGTCTCGAAGTACCACTTCCAGGAGAAGGGCTGCACGATGATGCGGCCGGGCAGCATTTCTTCGAGCTTGGCCTGGGCTTGCTTCAATCGGTACAGCGGGATGCTCATGTCCACATGGTGGGCGGTGTGCTCCATGATGTGGTGCATCATGCCGCCGATGTTGAACGGGAAGGTCAGGTGCACGGTGGTCGACACAAAAGGCGCGGCCTTGGTCCAGGCGGCCTTGTTGTCGTGCCAGGACACCTTGACGTGGGTGTGGTGCACATAGACCACAAAGCCGATCATGGTGTTCCAGAAGAAGAAGGGGATCAGCACGCCCATGAGCAAGGACAGCCAGACCGACTGCCCGGTGTAGACGGCCGCAGCGGCGATGGCGGCGATCCAGAGCACGCCAAACACGCTGACCAGCAGACTGTCCTTGAAGAAGATCGGGCGGCGCGTGGGCATGTGGGTTTTGTTGGGGAAGAACTCGCGCTTCCACCAGATTTCGATCATGTAATACAGACCGGGTGCCCAGCCGCTGCGGTAAGCGCGCTGCAGCAGACGCTGCCCAAAGCCCAGGCCGGCAAACTCTTCGGCCGTCAGGGGCGTCCAGACAAAGTCCACGCCTTTGAGGTTGGTGTAGCCGTGGTGCACCACGTTGTGGCCGGTGTCCCAAAGGCTGTAAGGGGTGAGCGAGGGCAAAAACGCGATGCGGCCCAACACTTTGTTGAGCTCGCGGTGGGGCGTCAGGCTTTGGTGGCAAGCGTCGTGACCGATCACGAACAGGCGGCCGATCACAAAGCCCGCCACCATGCCACACAGCAGTTTGGCCCAGACGGCTTCGAGCATCACGGTGGCCGTGATCAGGGCGAAAAACAAGGCGTAGTCAAAAGCGAGCAACACAAAGGCGCGCGAGGTGCTGCGCTCGGACAGCGGGATCAACCACTCGCGCAAAGTCTTGCGGTGCGGCAGGGCTTGGTCCAGTGGGATGGGCTGATCGACGTTGGGAGTATGTAAGGCAGTCATGACGCTTGAATGTAAATCGCTCAGTGTGGAGTTTAGTCGGCTTGGGGTTTCAATGGGCTGACAAAGATCAATTCAAGGGGATTGCCAAGGGGAACGACCGGCAACGGGCTTGATCTGGCGGTAACTTGTCGTCAAATGACTCCAATTGGGTGGTCGCTTGGGCAGCGATCTGCAGTGTTTTGTCGGATAAATGCCATCGAAAGAACCGGTTGTGTAACCCGTTTCATGTGAGAATTGAAATCAAATTACATGGAGATTCCCTGATGCCCCGTCGCGCCACCAAAATTGTTGCCACCTTAGGCCCTGCTTCCAGCGATCCCGCACTCCTGGAGGCCATGATCCGAGCCGGGGTGAATGTGGTTCGCCTGAACTTCAGCCACGGCAAGGCGCAAGACCATGTGGACCGCGCCCGCCTGGTGCGCGAAGCCTCGCAGCGCGCGGGCCGCGAAGTGGCCATCATGGCCGACCTGCAAGGCCCCAAGATCCGTGTGGGCAAGTTCGCCGAAGGCAAAGTGATGCTGGAGCCCGGTGCCCCCTTTGTGCTGGACGCCTCGCGCACCGAGCCGGGCGACATCGATGGCGTGGGCCTCGATTACAAAGAGCTGCCACGTGACGTGAAAGCGGGCGATGTGCTTTTGCTCAACGATGGCCTGATCGTGCTCACCGTGAACGCCGTCAAGGGCGAGCAGGTGCACACCACCGTCAAGTTGGGCGGTGAGCTGTCCAACAACAAGGGCATCAACAAGCAAGGTGGCGGCTTGACGGCAGCAGCCCTGACGGCCAAGGACATGGACGACATCCGCACGGCCATGAGCTTCAATGCCGACTATGTGGCGGTGAGCTTCCCCAAAAACGCCACCGACATGGAAATGGCCCGCCAGCTCTGCAACGTGGCTTGCACCAACGGCCACAAGCCTGGACTGATTGCCAAAATCGAACGCGCCGAAGCGATTCCCGAGCTCGACCGCATCCTCATGGTGTCCGACGGCATCATGGTGGCGCGTGGCGATTTGGCGGTGGAGGTGGGCAATGCCGCCGTGCCGGGCCTGCAAAAGCACATGATCAAACGGGCCCGTGAGCTGGACAAGCTGGTCATCACCGCCACGCAGATGATGGAGAGCATGATCGTCAACCCGGTGCCCACCCGCGCCGAAGTGTCCGACGTGGCCAACGCGGTGCTGGACGGCACCGACGCGGTGATGCTCAGCGCCGAAACCGCGGCTGGCAAGTACCCGCTGGAGACGGTCGAGATGATGGCCGCCGTCTGCTTGGAGGCTGAAAAAACCGACCACGACCCGCTGGACGACGACTTTGTGGATGCGCACTTCAACCGCATTGACCACGCCATCGCCATGGGCGCGCTGTTCACCGCCCACCACTTGAAGGCCAAGGCCATCGTGGCCTTGACCGATTCCGGTTCGACCCCGCTGTGGATGAGCCGCCACAGCGTGCGCATGCCCATTTACGCGCTCACGCCCAAGGTCTCGACCCAACGCAAGATGGCGTTGATGCGCAACGTCAGCCCCTTGCTGATGGACACCAGCGCCGACCGCGACACCGCATTGGCCGAGGCCGAAGCGCACCTGAAAAAACGTGGCATTGTGCAGTCGGGCGATGTGTATGCCATCACCGTGGGCGAGCCCATGGGCACGCCCGGCGGCACCAACACCCTCAAGATTTGCCGGGCTGTTTGAACACCAGGCCAGCCCCGCACTCCGCCAAGGCGTGCCGCTGGCGGCCTGGATTTCCTTGGCGCGTCAGGCTTGAAGGGTCTGTCGTGTACTGAAACCTATAAAATCCGGTTCAGTTACAAGCCGGGTACATCCCGGTTCAGCCGAATTTTCAACTCCCCGGGAAATCACCACCATGGCACTCGTTTCTATGCGCGAGCTGCTGGACCATGCAGCCGTCAACGGCTACGGCATTCCAGCTTTCAACGTCAACAACCTGGAGCAGGTCCAGGCCGTCATGATGGCCGCCGACGAAGTCGGTGCGCCAGTCATCTTGCAGGCCAGCGCAGGTGCCCGCAAATACGCGGGTGAGCCCTTCATCAAGCACCTGATCCAGGCGGCCACCGAGCAGTGGCCCCACATCCCGCTGGTCATGCACCAGGACCACGGCCAAAGCCCAGCCGTTTGCCAGGGCGCGATCAACCTGGGTTTTTCGTCGGTGATGATGGACGGCTCTTTGCTCGAAGACGGCAAGACCCCGGCCGACTTCGCTTACAACGTGGATGTGACCCGCCGCGTGGTGGACATGGCCCACTTGTTGGGCGTGTCGGTGGAAGGCGAACTCGGTTGCCTAGGCAACCTGGAAACAGGCGAAGCCGGTGAAGAAGACGGCATTGGCGCCGAAGGCAAGCTGGACCACAGCCAGATGCTGACCGACCCCGAAGAAGCCGCCCAGTTCGTAAAAGCCACGGGCCTGGACGCGCTGGCCATTGCGATTGGCACCAGCCACGGCGCCTACAAGTTCAGCCGCAAGCCCACGGGCGACATCCTGGCCATCAGCCGCGTCAAGGAAATCCACCAGCGCATCCCCAACACCCATTTGGTGATGCACGGCTCGTCCAGCGTGCCTCAAGAGCTGCTGGCCATGATCAACCAGTACGGCGGCAAGATGAAGGAAACCTACGGCGTGCCGGTCGAGGAAATCCAGGAAGCCATCAAGCACGGCGTGCGCAAGATCAACATCGACACCGACATCCGCCTGGCCATGACCGCCGCTTGCCGCAAGTTCTTGTTTGAAAACCCCGACAAGTTCGATGCCCGCGAATGGCTCAAGCCCGCCCGCGAAGCGGCCAAGCAAATCTGCAAGCAGCGCTACCTGGAGTTCGGGTGCGAAGGCCAGGCCCCCAAGATCAAGGGCGATAACCTGCAGGTGGTGGCCGCCCGTTACGCCCGGGGTGAATTGGCGCAAGTGGTGAATTGAGCCTGCGATAATTGACCCGAATGGCCCGTTGACTGTTCAACGGGCCTTTTTCTTTGTTGCTGTTGCTTGACTGTTTTGCCATGACCTCTGCCCTCCACACCTCGGCCCTCACCTCTTTGCCCCTGCTGGCGCGTGGCAAGGTGCGCGACAACTACGCCGTGGGTGACGACCGCATCCTGATGGTGGCGTCGGACCGCATCAGCGCCTTCGACGTGATCATGGGCGAGCCCATTCCTGGCAAGGGCGTGTTGCTCACGCAAATGGCCCTGTTCTGGTTTGACCAACTCGGCCCCAAGGGCCTGAACATCTGCCCGATTCACCTGACGGGCGAAGCCCCCGAGAGCGTGGTGAGTGCCGAGGAGGTGCCGCAGGTCACGGGTCGTTCCATGCTGGTCAAGCGCTTGAAGCCCATACCGGTCGAGGCCGTGGTGCGTGGTTATCTGGCCGGCAGCGGCTGGAAAGAGTACCAAGACAACCAGGCCGTGTGCGGCGTGAAGTTGCCCGCAGGCCTGAAAAACGCCAGCCGCCTGCCCGAGCCCATCTACACGCCCGCAGCCAAAGCGGCGGTGGGTGAGCACGACGAAAACATCACCTTCGAGCAAACCGTGGCCATGATCGGCGTCGACCTGGCCACCCGCATCCGCGACATCAGCATCCAGCTCTACAAAGCCGCGCGCGACCTCGCGGCCACCAAGGGCATCATCATTGCCGACACCAAGTTCGAGTTTGGCCTGGATGCGGACGGTACCCTGGTGCTGATGGACGAGGTATTGACGCCCGATTCATCGCGCTATTGGCCAGCCGACAGCTATGCAGAGGGCGCCAACCCGCCCAGCTACGACAAACAGTTTTTGCGCGACTGGCTCGAAAGCGCCCAGATCAACGGCAAGCCCTGGGACAAGACCCCGCCCGCGCCGCGTCTGCCGCGCGAGGTGATCGAGAACACAGCCGCCAAATACGAAGAGGCCATGAAAAAGCTGATGGCCTGAGCTTTAAGGCATTTCGGATACAAAAAAGGCGCTGCATGGCAGCGCCTTTGTTTTGGGGATGGGGGAAATCAGCTGGTGAACGCCAGCAGCGTCATGGCATCGAGCAGCAGGGTGGTGCTGGCCACCAGCAAGCTGGCCCAAGCGAGCGTTTGGCCTCGTGGGTGCAGGCATGCGCCCCAGAATGCGGCCAGGCAAACGAGCTCCATGATGCCGCGCATCCACAGGTAGTGGCTGCTGTCCACCAGCTTGGCGGCATCGGGGCTCATGAGCACGGCATACAGCAAAATGCCTTTGACCAGCCAGAGTGCAGCGCCCCAATGCAGGGACGGCATTTGTGCCAGAAGTGTGCGCTTGGCGGTGTTCGAGCGCACAGGGGCACCACCGAGCAGGCATTGCAGCTCTTCAGGGGTGATCAGGGGCTCGGCGCGTGACATGGTTCAAAATGAATGCGAAAGTGATGTTTCAATTCTAGGCGGCATCCATCCGCAAAAGCGCTGGCAGCGCCCGTCTGCCGTGCCAAAACCGGTAAATGTCTGTAACGACAAGTATTACATTGGGTGCTTTGAGCGCCCGAACGAGAGGATCACATGACACTTTTTCGCACCGCCAGCGCCTTGATGGTGCAGTACGCCCATTACCACCGTGATCGCCGCAACATCGCCACCCATGTGGTGGGCATTCCGCTGATTTTCCTGTCCATCGGCGTCTTGATGCTGGGCCCGACATGGTCTGTGGCAGGCCAGACGCTGACGCTGGCCTGGGCCATGTGGGCACTCACCAGCCTGTGGTACCTGAGCCGCGGTGATCTGTTGCTGGGCGTGGCCACATCGGTGGTCAATGGCGTGCTGATCGCGGCCGCCCATGAGGTCCCGCCTCTGGCGCAAGCCCTGGGGCTGGCGGTCTGGCAGGCGGGCTTGGGCCTGTTCTTCATCGGCTGGGTCATCCAGTTCATCGGCCACTATTTCGAGGGCCGCAAACCGGCCTTTGTGGACGACCTGGTGGGCTTGTTGGTGGGCCCCATGTTTGTGGTGGGCGAGCTGCTCATGTGGGCTGGCCTGCTGCAGCGCATGCGCATGGACATTGAGCGCCAGGCCGGGTCGACGCACTGAGACGCTTGGCGGCGCAGCCGTGAAAAAGCCCGGTCAGTCTGCATCGCTGCAGCTGTACCGGGCTTTTTTTTGGGTGTTCAGTTGAGCGCCATGCTCAGCTTGCGGCGGTAGCTGGAGATCATGGCCAGCAGCGGGTCTTCTTGCACAGCGGCTTTGCCCATCAACTCGATGCCACCCGCCGATTTGCCGGTGGCGTCTGGCCCTTTGGGTTTGGGCGGGGTCATCAGCTCCAGCAGGGCGACAAAGGTTTTGCGGGGGGCTTCGTCATCCCACTTTTTGTCGCGCATGATGATTTCGAGCAATTCGTCCATGGCCGATTCCCATTGGCCCACGGCGATCAAGAGACGGCTTTTGGCAAAGCGGGTTTCAAAGTCACGCTTGTTCTGTCCGATCAGCTCGTCAAATTTTGCCAATTCCCATTGGCCGCGCGGGTCGGTGGTCACAAATTCCAGGGCGTTGAGCCACTGGGTTTGCGCCTCAAAGCGCAGCGGCACCGGGATGCGGGCCATGGCCGGAGCCAGCAAGGCGGCGGCTTCGGCCAGCTCACCCTCACCGATCAGCAGCTTGACCAGGTCAAAGCGGGCGTCGTCGTTGCCCGGGTTGCTGGCCAGGGCATGCTCCAGCTCGGCGCGGGCGCTGCCAGCATCAAAGGCTTCTTGCTGCGGCTGGGCCTCTTGGACGGCGGCCTGGGTGGGCAGCTCGCCTTCGGCAGGCAGGTGTTTGTCCAGGAACTGCTTGACCTGGCCCTCGGGCAAGGCGCCCATGAAACCATCGACCGGCTGGCCGTTCATCAGCAGCACACAAGTCGGGATGCTTTTGATACCAAAGGCTTGGGCCAGTTGCTGCTCTTCGTCGGAATTGATCTTGACCAGCTTGAAGCGTCCTGTGTAGGCGGTCTCGACCCGCTCCAGGATCGGACCCAGTGATTTGCAGGGACCGCACCAAGGGGCCCAAAAGTCCACCAGCACGGGCGTGGTCATGGAGGCTTCGATGACCTCTGCTTCAAAATTTTGTATCGTGACGTCCATCATGGCGGGCAGTGTTCCGGGTTGTGTTTCGACTCCGAGCGGAGCGAAACCTTAAAATTCAAGATTGATCACGAAAAGCACCCAATGACTCAAGCGCTCATCGGCGTCGTCATGGGTTCCAGCTCCGACTGGGACACCATGCAGCACGCAGTCCAGATTCTCCAACAGTTTGGCATCGCTCACGACGCCCGCGTGGTTTCGGCCCACAGAATGCCGGACGATATGTTTGCTTATGCACAAAGTGCGGCCGAGCGCGGCCTGCAGGCCATCATCGCAGGCGCAGGCGGCGCGGCCCATTTGCCCGGCATGATTGCGGCCAAAACCGTGGTGCCGGTGTTGGGTGTGCCGGTGCAGACCAAGGCGCTGTCGGGGGTGGATTCGCTGCACAGCATTGTCCAAATGCCCAAGGGCGTGCCGGTGGCCACCTTTGCCATTGGGGCAGCGGGTGCGGCCAACGCGGCCCTGTTTGCGGTGGCCATGCTGGCCAACCACGACGCGGCGCTGCGCCAAAAGCTCGAAGCCTTCCGGGCCGAGCAAACCGCCGCTGCGCGCGCCATGACCTTGCCACCCGTGGGTGCCGCATGAGCCGCGCTATTTTGCCGGGGTCCATGGTCAATGGCCAAATCGCCACGCTGGGCGTGATGGGCGGCGGCCAGTTGGGCCGCATGTTCGTGCACGCCGCGCAGGCCATGGGTTACTTCACCGCGGTGCTCGACCCCGATGTGGCCAGCCCCGCCGGACGGGTGAGCCACCACCACATCCAGACCGATTATTTGGACGAACAGGGCCTGGCGCAGTTGATTCAGCGCTGCGCCGCCATCACCACCGAATTTGAAAACGTGCCTGCACCGGCCCTGCTGACCTTGGGCGCACACCGCCCGGTGGCACCGGCGTCCGAGTCGGTGGCCATTGCTCAAGACCGCGCCGCAGAGAAGGCCCACTTTGTGCGCTGCGGCGTGCCGATCGCGCCGCATGCCGTGATCGAGACCGCCGCGCAGTTGGCGGCTGTGGGTGACGATTTGCTGCCGGGCATCTTGAAGACCTCGCGCATGGGTTACGACGGCAAGGGCCAGATCCGCGTGAAGACCCGCGAAGAACTGGCAGCGGCTTGGGCCGAGCTCAAGGGCGTGCCCTGTGTGCTCGAAAAAATGCTGCCGCTGCAGGCCGAGTGCTCAGTGATTGTGGCGCGTGGCGCCGACGGGCAGATGGTGAATTTTCCGGTGCAACTGAACCTGCACCGCGACGGCATTTTGGCCGTGACCAGCGTGTACGAAGGTGCCGTGCCGGCCGATGTGGCCGCGCAAGCCGTGACCGCGACCCGCGCCATTGCCGAAGGTTTGAATTACGTGGGCGTGCTGTGCGTGGAGTTTTTTCTGCTCGAAGGCGGCCAGCTGGTCGTGAACGAGATGGCCCCGCGCCCGCACAACAGCGGCCACTACACCATGAACGCTTGCGACCAGTCGCAGTTTGAGCTGCAGGTGCGCACGCTGGCGGGTTTGCCGCTCACGCAACCGGTTCAGCATTCGAGCGCCATCATGCTCAACCTGCTGGGCGATCTGTGGCCCGAAGTCACGCCCACAGGCAAAGGCCCGACCAGCCCCGCTTGGGCTCAGGTGCTGGCGTTGCCCGGCACGCACTTGCACCTCTACGGCAAGCTCTCGGCCCGCCCCGGCCGCAAGATGGGTCACCTGAACATCACGGCTGCCAGCCCTGAGGCCGCGCGGGCCACCGCTTTGCAAGCGGCCGCTTTGCTCGGCATCGAAGCCTTCTAAGGTTGGGCATGATCCTCAGTGCCAACGAAGCGGCCATCGCGCAGGCTGCACAGGCTTTGTGTGACGGCCAGTTGGTCGGCCTGCCCACCGAGACGGTGTACGGATTGGCGGCTAATGCGACCGACGACGCAGCTGTCGCAAAAATCTTTGTGGCCAAGGGCCGCCCGGCCGACCACCCGCTGATCGTGCATGTGGCCAGCCGGGACCAAGTGCCACTGTTTGCAGCGCAGGTGCCCGAGTTCGCGCAAGCCTTGATGGCCGCTTTTTGGCCTGGCCCACTCACCTTGATCCTGCCGCGCCAGCCCGGCGTGGCCACAGCCTCGGCGGGCGGGCAAGGCTCCATCGGTCTGCGTTGCCCCTCGCACCCGGTGGCGCAAGCTTTGTTACAAGCTGCGCTGCCGCTGGGCGTGCTGGGTGTCTCGGCCCCCAGTGCCAACCGCTTTGGCCGCGTCAGCCCCACCAGCGCCGCGCATGTGAAGTCCGAGCTGGGCCCTGATTTGTTGATTCTGGATGGCGGCGACTGCGCCGTCGGCATCGAGTCCACCATCATCGACTGCACGCGGGGCGAGCCGGTATTGTTGCGGCCGGGACACATCACACGGGCGCAAATTGAAGCGGCGTGCGGCCGCGCCGTGCTGGACAAGAACTCGCCGCAAGCGGTGCTGGGCCAGCCCGCGCCTCGAGCCTCAGGCACGCTCGAATCGCATTACGCCCCCCGCGCCAAGGTGCGCCTGATGTCGGCGGACGAGATTACCCATAAATTGCAAGCCCTGGGGCCACACGCCAACAACCTGGGGCTGTGGTCAGCCAAGCGGCCCGCAACCGACGAAGGCATGGGATCGGGCGTGCTGTGGCTTGAGCAAGCCGCCACGGCCGAGCAAGCCGCGCACGACTTGTTCAGCGTGCTGCGCGACCTGGACGCCCGGGGCGTCACGCAAATCTGGGTGCAATTGCCGCCCGACACGCCCGAATGGGAAGGCGTGCGGGACAGATTGCAGCGGGCAGCGGCTTAACGCTGCATCACTTCACCAGATCGAACAAGCCTTTGGCTTGTGCATGGCAAAACGGTGGTGCGTAACTGCCGTGGTAGTTGGCAATGTTGGCCATGGTGATGGGGCCATAGGTTGCTTCGATGAAAGGATGCACATCGACGGAGGTGACGTTGGTGAGGCCTTTGGCGTCGAAGGCGGCTTTCATGACCGTCTGGTGCACAGCTTGTGGAACGGTGGGATCACCACTGCCGCTGCAAAGCATGGTTTGTGATTTGGGTGACCAATCCAGCAGGTCGTTCTTTTTGGCCGCCAAAAAGGTCGGGTTATTCGGGTTCGTCAGGATGTCGCTGCTGAAACTGGACTGAAACAGGGCGTCGCGCGCCTGGTTGGGGGTCTCGCCATTGATGCCTGGCAATTTGCCTGAAGTGACCAAAGTCGTGTAGTTCAAGGTGGCACTGGGCAGCAGGCTTTCGATGCCATCCGCATAAGGCGATTTGAAAGCGTCAGAGACATTGCTGTAGAGGTTGCCGTAAATTTTTTGCCAAGCCGTGATCAAGTAAGGCACAAAGAATTGGTAACCCGCAATCGCATCGGGCAGTTTCATCGAGCCCGACAGGTTGTAGGGGCCTGCCAGGTGGGCGCCTGCCACCACATTGATCTCGCTCGCCAAGCTCTTTTCGATGGCGCGGTGCGCCGCCATGGAAGCGTGGCCACCTTGTGAGTAACCTGTCAGCATGACTTTGCCATTGAGGCTGCCACCTTGTGAGGACACGGCGTTGCGTGCAGCACGGATCGAGTCGATGACCGATGTGGCCTCAGAGTCCGCATGCAGGTAAGGGTGGTAGCTGTAGTTGGACTTGGCAAACCCCAGGTAGTCGGTGGCCACCACCGCATAGCCTTGCCCGGCGTACATGGCAGCAAGCAGACCGGTTTCAGAGTCTGCGGGGTTGGCCAGGGTGCGGGGTTTTTGCACATCTGTGCCTTTGGCATAGGCCACCAAGGGCGCTGGAGCCGTGCAACCAGCGCCTGTCGGCAGCAAAAGGACGCCCGAAGCGTTGGAAATTTCACCTTTGGCACCGGGGGTGACATAGTTGAGCGAGATGACTTTGACATCGCACTTGGCTTTGCCGCTCAAACCGACCAAAGGCCCAGCATCCAGTTGGGCTTTGCTCAGGGTGGCGAGCAAGGCGGGGGCATCGATCAAACTGCCGTGAGGTGAGTCACTGCCACCGCAAGCAGCCAGCAAGGCCACGCCCAAAATTGAAATGCCGTATTTCATGGTTCTCATGACTTGTCTCCAGAGGTGTTAAAAAGAACGAACGTTCTTTTTTCACTGTAGTCGAGCAATGGCATTCAAACCATGGGGTATATACCGATGTTCGGCATCTGCCAAGGAGTCATCGGTACCGCAACTTCATCACCAAAATCATCAGCGCCAGGCTGGTGGTGATGACGTTGGCGATGATGATGGGCCAGGCCACCAGCAAGATGCCGTAGACCAGCCACAGCGCCACGCCTGCAGTGAACAGGCTGTACATGCCCAGCGAGATGCCGCTCACGTCGCGGGTGCGGAAGGTTTGCCAGGCTTGCGGGATGAAGCTGGCGGTGGTCAGGAAGGCGGCCACAGAGCCGACCCAGTCGATGATGTTCATGTTGGGATTCCGTGTTCGCGTGCCTGGGGGCTCAGCGCGGTCTGCTGCGCTGAGCGGTGTTGGGAGCGTGCGCTTGTGCAAGTCCTGACGCCGTGTCGCGCACCGTCCATTCCAGCAGCTGGTCGAGCGCGGCGCGGGCTTGGTGCGCGTTGGGGTGATGCAGCACCGCGACCAGGGTGTAGCGTTGGCCGCTTTGGCCTTGCACATAACCGGCCACCGAGGCCACATCGCGCAGCGAGCCGGTTTTGAGCCAGGCGTTGCCGATCACGGGTGACTGCGGGCTGCGGTCTTTGAGGCGGGCAGCGGTGCCGTCCACCCCGGCGATGGCCAGCGAGTCGACAAAATGCCGGGCGTGCGGGCTGGCGTGGGCGGCCTGCAGCAAGGCCGTGAGGGCCAGCGCAGTGCTGCGCTCGGTGCGCGACAGGCCCGAGCCGTTGTCCAGCACCGGCTCGTCTTGCCCGGCAAAGCCTTGGCGCCACCATTGCGACAGGCGCAGGCGCGAAGCCTCAAAGCGCCCGGGCGCGCCCAGCTCGCTCGACAGCGTCAGGTACAGCTGCTGCGCCATCACGTTGTTCGAAAATTTGTTGATGTCTTTGATGATCTCGGACAAGGGCAAAGAGGGCGCTTCCAGCAGCAGCTTGGCCGATGCCGGGCGAGTGCCGTAGCGCACCTGTCCCGAGAGTTGTCCGCCCGCACCTTGCCACAGGGCCTGCATGACGCGGGGCGCATAGGCTTCGGGCTCGGGGTAGGCCACGGGCCATTCGCGCTCGCCGCAACTGGCCGGGTAGCGGCCCGCAAAGCGCACTTGTTGCGTCTGGCTGAAGTCGGCCTGCAGCTGGCGTCGCCAGTCACTGCAAGGGGTCTGGCTCAGCGGCAGCTGCGTGGGGGCCGAGAAACCGGCCAGGGGTGGCTCAAAGCGCACCTGCACCTGACCGCTGGCTGCGTCGGGCGTGAATGTGTAGACCACCGCCTTGAAGTTCAGCAGCAGCCCGTCCGGCCCCACGTTGTAGGGGCGCAGGGGTTCGTCGTCAAAGGGTTCGCTGCGTTCGCGCACGTCGAACACGCTGCGGTCGAGCACAATGTCGCCGCGCACATCGCGCACGCCCGCCGCCCGAATTTGCACCATCAACTCTTGCAGGCGCTCGACCACCAGCTTGGGGTCGCCGCTGCCGCGCACGACCAGGTTGCCCTGCAGCACGCCATCGCGCACCGGGCCGTCGGTGTACACCCGGTTGCGCCAGACGTGGTCGGGCCCCAGCAGGCTCAAACCCGCATAGGTGGTGAACAACTTCATGACCGAGGCCGGGTTGACGCTGGCTTGTGCGTGGTGCGACAAGCGCCGTGGCTGGGCGCTGCTGGCCGCAGGTCCATCGGGCAGGGGGGTGATGAGCACGCTCAGGGCCGAAGGGGGGACTTGGGCTTGATTCAGGGTTTGCAGAATATGCCGGGGCAGTGCGGTGTGGGCGCGGCCAGCGGAGGTCTGGCGGGTCAACTCGGCGCTGCTTTGGGCGTGGGCAGGCCAGGTCAGGCCAGTACTCAGCGCCAAGACCGCACAGGCGGCGCAGGCCAGGGTGAACAAAAGTGGGCGTTGGACGCGGGAGCGGGTCATGGGATGAGTCTAACGGTCATACCGATGGGCACGGTGCCCCCTTGGGCAGCCAACAGGCGGTAAAGCTCGCGCCGGGTTGGCGGCCCCGTATGATTCGGGCCATGCGATTTTCTTCAAAAACCGTGGGCCTGGCTTCGGCGGTCATCACGGTGCTCATCTGGACGGGTTTCATTGTCATTGCGCGGGCCTCGGCGTCTCGGGGGCTGTTGCCTTTGGACATTGCGCTGGCCCGCATTCTGGGGGCCAGTGCCGTCTTGCTCCCCTGGGCCTGGTGGCTGATGCGTCCGGCACGCCGGGCCGGTGAAAAAGTGGGCTCGTTGTGGGGCCTGTCGCCCCTGCCTTTGCGCCAGACGGTGCAAACCGGTTTTTTGGGCGGTTTTTTGTATGCCATCCTGGCCTACACCGGCTTTGTGTATGCGCCCGCCACGCACGCCTCGGTGCTCATGCCCGGCAGCCTGCCTTTGTGGACCACTTTGCTGGCTTGGTTGTTCTTGCGTGAAAAAGTGGCCACCGCCCGCGCCGTGGGGCTGGGTTTCATCGTGCTGGGCGATGTGTTGGTGGGTGGTGCGAGCTTGCTCATGGCCTTTGACGGCGGCGAGGTCTGGAAGGGCGACCTGCTGTTCATGACGGCCGCCCTGTGCTGGGCCAGCTACAGCGTGCTGGTGCGCAGCCAGGGTTTTGACGCGGTGCGGGCCACCATGGCCATCACCGCATTTGCCTTTGTCTGCTTTGTGCCCTTGTTTGGATTGCTGGTGGCCTTGCAGGTTTTGCCCACGCAGCTGCACCAGGCGCCTTGGTCCGAGATCCTGTTCCAGGCCGTGTTCCAGGGCGTGGGTTCGGTGGTCATCTCGGGCATCACCTTCACGCAGATGGTGCGCCACTATGGCCCGGTGCGCTCGACCATGATCACGGCTCTGGTGCCGGGCTTGTCGGCGCTGGGGGCGGTGTGGTTCTTGGGCGAGCCCATGCACTGGAATTTGCTGGCCGGGCTGGCGCTGGTGACCAGTGGCATTTTGTTTGGTGTGCGGCAGGCCAAAAAACCTGTGGCCGCCGCCGCGCCGTCCACTTCTGCGACGGGGGTCAAGCCATGAGCACCAGCCCCGAGCGCCGCTGGCTGGCCTTTGACACCAGCACCGATGTCTTGTCATTGGCTGTGGCCCGAGGCGAGCAGGTCTGGAGCCAAACCCTGCCCGGTGGCGCACAAGCTTCCAGCGGTTTGATCCCGGCGGTGCTGGCTCTGCTGGCCGAGGCCGACATGCCGCTGGCCTCACTCGACGCCATCGTGTTCGGCCGGGGGCCGGGGTCGTTTACCGGCTTGCGCACCGCCTGCGCCGTGGCGCAAGGCCTGGCCTTTGGGGCCGATGTGCCGGTGCTGCCTATCGACACCTTGCTGGCCGTGGCCGAAGAGGCCCGCTGGGCGCAAGTGCAAGCCGGGGCCCTCTTGCCCGATGCCGCGCTCACCGTGCTGGCGCTGCTCGACGCCCGCATGGACGAGGTGTACAGCGCCGCTTACCGCTGGTTGCCTGAGCCGGGGTCCGTGCCGGAGTCCGTGCCAGGGTCAAGCCACCGGCGCTGGCAAGAGGCCGCGCCCTTGCAGGTCGGTGCGCCCGAAAAATTGCAAATGCCCAATGACCGCGTGGTGCTGCAGGCGGGCAACGCCTTTGCCGCGTATGGCGAACGCCTGCCCCCTGTGGCCCCTGGTGGCTTGCGCTGCGAGGCGCTGCCCACCGCCGCCGCTTTGCTGCGCCTGGCCCCGGCCTTGTGGGCGCAGGGTCTGGCTGTGCCAGCCGAGCAGGCCATGCCGCTTTACATCCGCGACAAGGTGGCCAACACCACCGCCGAGCGCGAGGCCATGAAGGCCCAGACCGCCTTGGACAAAGCCGCAGCGCAGCCATGAGTCTGCCCATGAAGCCCGAGCCAGCCGACGCCAGCGCCCAGCCGACAGAGGCCACGCGCAACCGCGTCACGCTCGCCCCCATGACGCAGGACGACCTGGACGCGGTGATCGCCATCGAGCAAACCGCCTACAGCCACCCCTGGACGCGGGGCAATTTCCGCGACTCGCTCAACCCCTTGTTTGAAGCCCAATGCCTGTGGCTGGACGGTGAGTTGCTGGGCTACTTTTTGGCCATGCACGGTGTGGAAGAAATGCACCTGCTCAACATCACCGTCGCCCCCGCCCGGCAAGGCCAGGGCTGGGGCCACATGATGCTCGACGCCTTGTCGCTCATGTCGCGCCATGCCGGGGCGCAATGGCTGTGGCTGGAGGTGCGGCAAAGCAATCTGCGGGCCCTGAAGGTCTACGAGCGCTACGGCTTCAAGCAGGTCAGCATCCGCAAGGATTACTATCCCGCAGGCCGCATGCAGCGTGAGCATGCGGTGGTGATGAGTTTGAAACTGTGAGCCCAACATGAGCGACCCCACCCGATTCGACCTGGACGACCGCCAACGCGCCATGCTGGCCGAAATGGGCGTGCGCGTGTGGTGGCCGCAACGCAGGGATGCCGCGCCCCAAGCGGTGGCAGCTGATGCACCCGCCATGGCGACCGTGAGCGCGGTGCCAGCGGCTGGTGTGATGGGTGCTGCAGCCTCTGCTGAGGCTGCAAGCCCGGTGCGTCCTGCACCGCCTGCAAGGCCCGAAGCGTCGGTGCCCGGGCAAGCACCCGCCACCCGCACCGCCACACGCGAGCCTGTTG
>NZ_JAFEIF010000079.1 GCF_017848645.1 Limnohabitans sp.
GCCCACGGCTGCCCTGGCTGCGCCGCACTGCGGCACTGAGCAAGGCCTGCATGAACAGCGCCGACATCAGGCCCAGCATGGCGGCGATGCCCGCCAGCCAAATCAGACCGGTCATGCTCCATACCAAAACACCGACCACGCCCCCAGTCCCCAATGAGCCCCAACGCTGCCCCAGCACCCGGCGCAACACGCCCGCCACCGAAGGCAAAACCACCAGCAATAAAACAGCCAGGTTCAGCCAATCGACTTCGGCAGCCCCAGAGCTTTTGCCGCCTTGTGCGCCTGCTTCGGGCAGGGGCAAGGCCTCGCCCTCAATGCGCGCTTGCAAGTGGCTGAGTCCGGCACGCAGCCCCCCTGCCACATCGCCCTGGCGAAATGCGGGCGCAATCACCTGGTCGATGATGCGTCGGGCCGCCAAGTCGGGCACCGCGCCTTCCAGCGACTTGGCTGGCGCTATGCGCAAACGGCGGTCGTTCAAGGCCACCACCAGCAACAATCCATCGCCCACCTCGCGCCGACCAATCTTCCAGGCGTCGCCCAGACGTTGCGTGAAGTCGGCGATGTCCTCGGGTGCGGTGCTGGGCAGCACCAGCACCACGATCTGGGTGCCGCGCTGCTGCTCAAAGGTTTGGAGTTGCTGCTCTAGAGCCGCCACATCGGCGGCGGCCAAGGTGCCGGTCTGGTCCATGACCCGAGCGGTCAGGGGTGGCACGGGCACGAGTGCTTGGGCCCATGCGGGCGACAGGCTCAAGATGACCCACGCCAACACGGCCAACAGCAGCCGGGTCAAGCCTTTGGCCAGGGCCTGAGCGCTGACCCCGCCCATCGGCCCAGGTTGGGGCATGCGAGGTTGGGTCACTTGCCGAAGTCCACCTTGGGCGGCGCGCTGATGACCGCTTCGTTGGCCACAGTGAAGTTGGCCTTGGGCGCGTAGCCGAACAGCTTGGCCGTCAAGTTGGTGGGAAAGCTGCGGGCCAACACGTTGTAATCTTTCACGGCAGCGATGTAGCGGTTGCGCGCCACGGTGATGCGGTTTTCGGTGCCTTCGAGCTGCACGCGCAAATCGGCAAAACCCTGGTTGGCCTTGAGGTTGGGATACTGCTCAGACACCACCATCAGGCGCGACAAGGCGCTGGACAGTTGCCCCTGCATGGCCTGGAACTGCTGCAAAGCCTCCGGGTTGGTCAGCACCTCGGGGGTGATCTGGAAACTCGTGGCTTTGGCCCGCGCTTCAATCACCTTCGTGAGGGTTTCCTGCTCGAAATTGGCCTCGCCCTTGACGGTGGCCACGATGTTGGGCACCAGATCGGCTCGGCGCTGGTACTGGTTGAGCACCTCGGACCAGGCTGAAGTGGTCTGCTCGTCCAGCCGCTGGAAATCGTTGTAACCGCAGCCGGTCAAGCCCAAGGCCATGGTCAGTGCAACGAGCCAGGCGCTGGCTCGGGTGGCAAATCGGTTCATGAGGCATCTCTCCATGTTTGACAACAAGGGAAAAGCTTAACGCATCCACCTTCTGCGGCCTGTGCGATAAGCACAGGTTTGGGCAGTTTCCAAAGGTTTCAGAGGTTTGGGGCCAGCAGGCGCTGCAGGGCTTTGGCTTCAACCCCGCTGCGCTGGGCCAAGTCCTGCACCTGGTCGTCGCCCACTTTGCCCACGCTGAAGTACTGCGCCTCGGGGTGGGCGATGTAGAAACCGCTCACGCTGGCTGCGGGCGTCATGGCCAGGCTCTCGGTCAGGCCCATGCCGATGTCCTCACATTGCAGCAAGTCAAACATGGCTTGTTTGGCGCTGTGGTCAGGGCAGGCGGGGTAACCGGGTGCGGGACGGATGCCCTGGTATTTTTCAGCGATCAACTCTTCGTTGCTCAGCGCCTCGCCAGCGGCGTAACCCCACAGGTCGGTTCGCACTTTCTTGTGCAGGCATTCGGCCAGCGCTTCGGCCAGTCGGTCGGCCAGTGACTTGAGCATGATGGCGCTGTAGTCGTCGTGCGCGGCTTCAAAAGCGGCGGCACGTTTGTCGGCGCCAATGCCTGCGGTGACAGCGAAGACCCCGACGTGGTCGGGCGCGGTACCTTGAGGCGCGACGAAATCGGCCAGGCAACGGCTGGGGCGCATGACACCATCGATCATGTGTTTCTCGGTCTGCTGCCGCAGGCCGCGCCAGGTCATGGCCACTTGGCTGCGCGATGCATCGGTGTAGAGCGCGATGTCGTCGTCATTCACGCTGTTGGCGGGGTACAGGCCCAGCACCGCGTTGGCCGTGACCCAGCGGCCGTCGATGATTTTTTGCAGCATGGCTTGGCCGTCTGCATAGACCTTGCGGGCCTGCTCACCCACCACCTCGTCGTCGAGGATCGCAGGGAAAGGCCCAGCCAAGTCCCAGGTCTGGAAGAAGGGGCCCCAGTCGATGTATTGCGCAATCTCGGCCAGGTCGTAGTTCTTGAACACGCGCCGGCCAATGAATTTGGGCGCGGCGGGCACACCTTGCGTCCAGTCGATGGGTGTCTTGTTGGCGCGGGCCTGCGCCAGCGTCCACAACGGGGTTTGTTTTTTGTTGGCGTGCTGCTCGCGCACCTTGTCGTAGTCGGTGTTCAAGTCGGCAATGAACTTGGCCGCTTGCTCGGACAGCAAACCTTGCGCCACGCCCACGCTGCGCGAAGCGTCGGGCACATAGACCACGGGGCCTGAGTAGTTGGGCGCGATTTTCACAGCCGTGTGCACGCGGCTGCAGGTCGCGCCGCCGATCAAGAGCGGCATTTGGCGGTCGCGGAAGTAGGGGTCTTTTTCCATCTCACTGGCCACGTACTGCATCTCTTCGAGGCTGGGCGTGATCAGGCCCGACAGGCCGATGATGTCGGCTTTTTCTTCCTTCGCCTTGGCCAAAATTTCGTGGCAGGGCACCATCACGCCCATGTTGACCACCTCAAAGTTGTTGCACTGCAAGACCACGGTGACGATGTTCTTGCCGATGTCGTGCACATCGCCCTTGACGGTGGCGATCACGATCTTGCCTTTGGCTTTCACGTCTTCACCAGCCGCTTCTTGCGCGAGTTTTTCAGCTTCGATGTAGGGCAGCAAATGCGCCACGGCTTGCTTCATCACGCGTGCGCTTTTCACCACTTGCGGCAAAAACATTTTGCCTTGGCCAAACAGGTCACCGACCACGTTCATCCCGTCCATCAGCGGGCCTTCGATCACATGCAGTGGGCGACCGCCCTTGGCCAAAATCTCGCGGTAGGCCTCTTCGGTGTCATCACTGATGAAGTCGGTGATGCCATGCACCAAAGAATGTGACAAACGCTGCGCCACGCCCACGGGCGCGTCAACCGTCCCGCGCCAAGCGAGCTTGGTGCTCTCGTCTTTGGCCGCACCTTTGGCGCTGTCCGCCACTTCGATCAAACGCTCGCCCGCATCAGGGCGGCGATTGAGCACCACGTCTTCCACGCGTTCGCGCAGCGTGGGCTCCAGGTCGTCGTACACACCGACCATGCCCGCGTTCACGATGCCCATGTCCATGCCCGCTTGGATCGCGTGGTACAGGAACACGGTGTGTATCGCTTCTCGCACCGGGTCGTTGCCGCGGAACGAAAAGCTCACGTTCGACACACCACCGCTGACCTTGGCGCCCGGCAGGTTCTGCTTGATCCAGCGCGTGGCTTCGATGAAGTCCACCGCGTAGTTGTTGTGCTCTTCGATGCCGGTGGCAATCGCAAAAATGTTCGGGTCAAAAATGATGTCTTCGGGCGGAAAGCCCACCTCGTCCACCAGCACGCGGTAAGCGCGTTCGCAAATTTCGATCTTGCGTTCGTAGGTGTCAGCCTGACCTTTTTCATCAAACGCCATGACCACAGCGGCCGCGCCGTAACGTTTGACCAGCTTGGCCTGGCGTTTGAACTCGTCCAAGCCCTCTTTCATGCTGATCGAGTTGACGATGCCTTTGCCCTGGATGCAGCGCAAACCGGCTTCGATCACGGTCCATTTGCTCGAATCCACCATCACCGGCACACGGGCGATGTCGGGCTCACCGGCCATCAGGTTCAAAAACCGCACCATGGCCGCCTGGCTGTCGAGCATGGCCTCGTCCATGTTCACGTCGATGACCTGGGCGCCGTTTTCGACCTGCTGACGCGCAACGGCCAAGGCCTGCTCGTACTCGCCGTTCAAAATCATGCGGGCAAAAGCCTTGGAGCCGGTCACGTTGGTGCGCTCGCCCACGTTGACGAACAGCGAAGCGGTGCCGATGGAGACAGGCTCCAGACCGGACAGCTTCATGGGAGGAACAGACACGATGGAAGACGCGACAACAGACACGGGCTCACCTTGGAATATCAGGTGAGCGTCGTTGTGCAAGATCATTCAGACATTGAACGGCCCCAAGCCTGACCTGCTGCGCCTGAAAGGCGGCGGGCTGCAACGCTCCTTGGGAAAGAGCACAATTTTAACCGTGACGGATCACGGCTGCTGCACAGATTCCACTTGCGTGAGTTTGCTCAAGTCGACACCCTTGCAATGGCTGATGAGTTCTGCACTCGTGTTGACTTCGAACTTTTGGTAGATGGTGGCGCGGTGTTTCTTGGCCGTGCCCGGCTGGATGCCAGTGACTTCGGCGATCCCTTTGTTGGTCAAACCCTGCACGATGAGCATGAAAATTTCCTGCTCGCGGGTGGACAGTGTGGCAAATGAGCGCCTCAGGGCGTCGGTGTTGACGAACTCCTGATTGCGCTGTCGGTCGATTTCAAGGGCTTTGTCCACCACTTGGCACAGCTTTTCACGGTTGAAGGGTTTGAGCAGAAAGTCGACCGCGCCGAGTCGGAAGGCCTCGATGATTTCGTCCTTGTCACTTTCACCACTGATGAAAATGATGGGGGTTTTGCGGCCCAAGGCGTCCAGCTTGGCTTGCAACTCCAGCCCGTTCAGCCCAGGCATGCGCATGTCCAGCAAAACCACAGCGGGCGATATGTCCATCGATTTCTCAAGAAATGCGCTGGCGTTGTCAAAGGTGTCCACCGTGTAACCAAGCATGATCAACATGTCGCTCAAATAAAAGCGCATATCATGGTTGTCGTCGACCAGAAAAATATGTCCAAGGCGTTTTTTCATAAAAGTGGCAATATCGAATTTAGCAACTAATTTATCAAATATGCCGGTTTGTGTAATTACCCAATTGGGTAATTTCTGAAAAATTTGCCATGTGCTGCCCGTTTGTTCAAGGTTGCCGATGGTACGCCCAAGCCAGGTAGGCTTGTGGGTACACCCGCTGAAAATGCTTTTTGTGCGCTTCATACAGCGCGTCTTCACCCAGCAGCTTTGCACTGTCCAGCAGCTTTTCGATCACACGCGGCTCGGGCGAGGTGCGCATGGCCTCCAAACTGGCCTCCAGCATGGCGCGGGCATTGCCTTCGTTGACCGGCGTGGTCGTGACCTGCGCGAACACGGCCGTGCCCCGGAACAGCCAGGCGCGTTGCGCCACTTGCAGCGCGGGGTCACGCCAGACGCTGGAGCGCTGCGCTGCGG
This sequence comes from Limnohabitans sp., assembly GCF_017848645.1. Classification (GTDB taxonomy): domain Bacteria; phylum Pseudomonadota; class Gammaproteobacteria; order Burkholderiales; family Burkholderiaceae_C; genus Limnohabitans_A. The sequence continues at coordinate 5,514 of NZ_JAFEIF010000079.1, forward strand.
GCAAGTAAATTTGCCGCACTTGCGCATGGTCGTAGGCCACAAAGCCCAAAATGCCCAACAACACCAGGGCCAACCCCATCGCACGGGTCGGCACTTGCAAAAATTGCCAAACCCGCCCCCGCATGAGCCACAGGCACAGCAACAGCGCCACCTGAAAGGGTCCGTACCACAGCGGGTACTCGAGCAAACTGTGCAAGGCCAGAATACAGAGCACGCCCCAAGCCAGCTGTGGCCCGGCCCCCTGGTGATGCCACGGCCTGGCGCGAACCACCCACACCAACACACCCAGGCTCGCCAACACGGCCACGGGCACACCCCAAACAAACGCGATGTGCAAGGGCAGGTTGTGGGCATTGCCCAACATGTCACAAAAACGCAGAGAGGGGTATTCGGTGATGTAGTGCGCGTAGCGCAGCTGGTCCCAGCCCCAGCCGCCAAGCGGATGCTGGGCCACCAAGTGCAGCACATTGGCCCAGAGCGCCTGGCGGCTGCCGCAGCCGCCCAAGGCACCCATGCGCGCCATGGCGCTGTCCGTGGCCTGGCCACTCAGGTGCTGCAGCAACCCCGGCAATAACCAGGACGCCAGGGCATACACGCCCAGCACCAGCCCGGTGAGCACCAAAGCCTCGCGTCCTTTGGGGGCTGCGCGGTGCAGCAGCATCCACACAGCGATGAACACCAGCTGGAGCAAACCTGTGCGTGACGCTGTTGCAGCCATGCCCATGGCCAACAAGGCCAGCATCCAAAGGGTATGGGCCATGGACAGCGCCAAGGCACGCCAGAGCAAGACCGCCAGGATGCCCATGGCCAGCAAACTCGCCAACTGGTTGCGCTGGCGCAAATTGCCCATGGCATCACCCAGATAGGCGGGCACATGCAAAGCCGGCGCAAAAAACTCAGCCTGACCAAAAAACTGCACCAGGCCCATGGCGCTGCTGAGCAAAGCAGCAACTGCCCAGCCTTGAACAAGGATGGTCAAGCTCAGGCGCTGCCACAGCAACAAAGCCAATGCCAGGCACGTCCAGCTGGTCAACCACGGCCACACATTCGGCAAGGGGGTGCTGGAAAAAGGCTGCACCCAGGGCCATGCCAACAACAACACCAGCCATACATGCTGGATGCGGCCAGTGCCCTGCGTTGTTGACCGAAATTCTGGCATGTGAACTCAGTCCACAAACAAACGCCCAGCTCGAGCCGGGCGTTCAAGTGAGATCAAAAGAATCAAGATGCCTTGCACGAAGCGGGCAAGTACTTGAGTGGCAAACCATTGGTGGCGGCCGGGCCGCAGCGCCAGCTGGCGATGGGTTTGCCGCCGTCGGTGCTGCCGTTGACTGCGTTGCTGCCGGTCTGGATCGGGGTCAGGCTGAGGCTGTTGGCCGAGGCGCTGGTGTTGCCGCGCAGGGCTTCGTGGTTGCCGACCACGGTGATCACGCCATTGGCATCGGCGCTGATGCGACTGACGTATTTGCTGGTCTGGTTATCACAGACTTGGGGCAATGAGGCCGAAACATCGGCCTGCGACGCGGAGGTGATGGCCTCGTTGACGGCGGTTTTGCAACCGCCTGCGGCCAACAGCATCTCGGAAACCCTCGCCCGAATGCTGTAATCCTGGTAAGCCGGCAGGGCCAAAGCGCCCAAGATGCCGATGATCGCAATGACGATCATCAGCTCGATCAATGTCAAACCTTGTTGCCTTTTTTGCATGGCATGTCCTCCCTGATAAATGGGTGACGATGGTAATCCATACGTGACCCGAACTCCAGTGCTGAAAGAGGCCATGCTCAAGGAGGCGGCCACCAAGCCCATGCCGGGCGGTGGCCGCTCGCGCCTCAGGCCGCTTCTTGCGAAGCCGGACGGCGCGCCAGGATGATCTTGCCCAAAGCCAGCACCAGCAAGGCACCGGCCAAGCCCATGGCATAGCCCCACACCTTGTCTTGCGGCAAGTAAGCGACCAGACCGGGATCCGTTTGCATCATGGTGCCCGCGATCCAGCCCAGCAGCATGCCGCCCGCGGTGATGATCATCGGGAAACGGTCCATGAGTTTGAGCACCAGCTGGCTGCCCCAGACGATGATCGGGATGCTGACCAGCAGACCGAAGATGACCAGAGGCATCTGGTGGTCGGCGTTGCCTGAAGTCTGGGCTGCACCGGCGATGGCGATGACGTTGTCCACGCTCATGACCAAGTCAGCAATGATCACGGTTTTGACCGCGCCCCAGAGCTTGTCGCTGCCCTGGATGTTGCTGTGGTCGTCTTCTTCATCGGGGGTGAGGAGTTTCACGCCGATCCAGATGAGCAAGAGGGCGCCCACAAACTTGAGGAAGGGGATGGCCAGCAAAGTGAGCGCGAAAAAGATCAGGATGACGCGCAGCACGATGGCACCGGCCGTGCCCCACATGATGCCTTTGGTGCGTTGGTGGTCCGGCAACTGGCGGCAGGCCAGCGCAATCACCACGGCGTTGTCACCGCCCAGCAAGATGTCGATCATGATGATCTGGCCAACGGCGAACCAGAAAGCAGGGGTCAAAAATTGTTCCACGGGGTTGCCTTTCACCCGCCGGAGCGGGCCCTTTTATTCGATTTGCAAAAAGAAAGCCGGATTTTCCCTCGGAAAACCCGGCTTTTGTATTGTGGCAAACCACAGCCCTGATCAGGGCTGGGTCTTGTCACCTGCGCGAAATGCGCTGTTTACTTCAACTGAGCCTTGAGCAATTTGCCCAATTCAGACGGATTGCGTGTGACGATGAAGCCGCACTCTTCCATGATGGCCAGCTTGGCGTCCGCTGTGTCGGCACCACCGGAAATCAAAGCACCTGCATGGCCCATGCGCTTGCCGGGAGGGGCAGTCACACCGGCGATGAAACCCACGACAGGCTTCTTCATGTTGGCCTTGCACCACATGGCGGCTTCGGCTTCGTCTGGACCGCCGATTTCACCGATCATGATGACGGCGTCGGTGTCGGGATCGTCGTTGAAAGCCTTCATCACGTCGATGTGCTTCAAACCGTTGATCGGGTCGCCACCGATACCGACGGCGCTGGATTGGCCCAGACCCACTTCGGTCAACATCGCCACGGCCTCATAGGTCAAAGTCCCCGAGCGGGACACCACGCCGATGCGGCCTTTGCGGTGGATGTGACCGGGCATGATGCCGATCTTGATTTCATCAGGGGTGATCAGACCGGGGCAGTTGGGGCCCAGCAGCAAAGTGCGCTTGCCACCAGCGGCTTCCTTGGCCTTCATCTTGTTGCGCACTTCGAGCATGTCACGCACTGGAATGCCTTCGGTGATACAAATGGCCAAGTCGAGGTCGGCTTCCACAGCTTCCCAGATCGCAGCGGCTGCGCCTGCTGGGGGCACGTAGATCACGGACACGGTCGCGCCAGTTTGTGTGGCGGCTTCTTTGACCGAAGCGTAGATCGGGATGTTGAAGATGGACTCGCCAGCCTTCTTGGGGTTCACACCCGCGACGAAGCAGTTCTTGCCGTTCGCGTATTCCTGGCACTTTTCAGTGTGGAACTGACCGGTCTTGCCGGTGATGCCTTGGGTGATGACTTTGGTGTCTTTGTTGATGTAGATGGACATGTTTGTTCCTAATCAGTTGCGGACGGCGCTTTCAGCACCGTCCTGCAAAGTCATTACTTAACGGCTGCGACGATGGCTGTCGCGGCTTCGGCCATGGTGTCGGCGGAGATGATGGGCAAACCGGATTCGGCCAGCATTTTCTTGCCCAGCTCGTCGTTGGTGCCCTTCATGCGCACGACCAATGGCACGGACAGGTTCACGGCCTTGCAAGCGGTGATCACGCCGGTGGCGATGGTGTCGCACTTCATGATGCCGCCGAAGATGTTGACCAAGATGCCTTTGACATTCTTGTTGGCCAGCATGATCTTGAAGGCTTCGGTGACCTTCTCGGCTGTTGCGCCGCCGCCCACGTCCAGGAAGTTGGCGGGCTCGCCGCCGAACAACTTGATGGTGTCCATGGTGGCCATGGCCAGGCCAGCGCCATTGACCAGGCAACCGATGTTGCCGTCCAGGCTGATGTAGGCCAGGTCGAACTTCGAAGCTTCCACTTCAGCCGGATCTTCTTCGTCCAGATCGCGGTAAGCCACGATTTCGGGGTGACGGAACAAGGCGTTGGCATCGAAGTTGAACTTCGCGTCCAAGGCCATGACGTTGCCTTTGCTGTCGCGGTTCAGCGGGTTGATTTCCACCAACGATGCGTCGGTTTCCATGTAGCACTGGTACAGCTTCTTGAATATGTCCACAGCTTGGGCGGTGGAATCTGCTGGCATGCCGATGGCGTCAGCGATCTTCTTGGCTTGGGCATCGCCCAGACCGGTCAGCGGATCGATGAACTCGGTGATGATTTTCTCGGGGGTGCTGTGCGCCACTTCCTCGATGTCCATGCCGCCTTCGCTGGACGCGATGAACGCAATCTTTTGTGTGGCGCGGTCGGTGACCACGGACACGTAGTACTCTTTGTTGATGTCAGCGCCGTCTTCAATATAGAGGCGACGGACTTTTTGGCCCTCGGGGCCGGTCTGGTGGGTCTTGAGCTGCATGCCCAGGATCTCGCCGGAGATGCGTTTCACGTCATCAATGGTCTTGGCCACTTTGACGCCGCCACCCTTGCCACGGCCACCGGCGTGGATCTGGGCTTTGACCACCCAAACCGGGCCACCCAGTTTTTGAGCGGCTTCAACCGCCTCTTGAACGGTGAATGCCGGGATGCCGCGGGGAACGGGCACACCGAATTGACGCAAGATTTCCTTGCCTTGGTACTCGTGAATCTTCATGAGGGCTTCTCTCAGAGGGGTGGTAATTCGACCGGTCTGCCAGGCAGCCCGATTTGACCGGGTGCGTCAGCAGGCTCTGGACACTGCAGCCTGCGACTGTATCATGCTGCAATGCACCAATCCTGATTCTTGCGTCTTACATCGACATGACGCCGAGGACCCGATTTCCTGAGAAAGTACTACCCATGGCCAAAATATTCATCGATGGCGAAGCCGGAACGACCGGTCTGCAAATCCGCGAACGCCTGGCACTGATGCCCCAAATTGAGGTGCTCAGCATCGACCCGGCCCGCCGCAAGGACCCCGAGGCCAAACGCGCGCTCATGGCGGCAGCCGATTTGGTGGTGCTGTGCCTGCACGACGATGCATCGATGGAATCCGTCGCCATGATCGACGCCTTGCCTGGACACCAACCCAAAATTGTGGACGCCTCCACAGCCTACCGCTGCCACCCGGACTGGGTGTACGGATTTCCCGAACTGTCGGCCCAACAAGCCAGCGCCGTGCGCCAGGCCCAGCGGGTGGCCAACCCCGGCTGCTACGCCACGGGCGCGATCGCCATCTTGCGGCCTTTGGTCGACGCCGGGCTGCTGCCGCATGATTTCCCGGTGTGTCTGCCTTCAGTGAGTGGTTACTCCGGTGGCGGGCGCAGCATGATCGAAGACTACGAAGCCGGACGCGCACCCCTGCATGAAGCCTACGCCTTGGGCCTCAAGCACAAGCACATCCCGGAAATCATGCGTTACACCGGTTTGACTTGCCGCCCCTTGTTTGTGCCGGCTGTCGGCAATTTCCGCCAAGGCATGCTGGTGCAACTGCCCCTGCACCTGGACAGCTTGCCGGGAAAGCCCTCCGGTGCCGACCTGAACGCGGCTTTGCAAGCGCACTACGCGGCCGGCCAAGCGGCAGGTGGCTGGGTGAGCGTGTTGCCCGCCACAGCCGATGCCAAGCTGGACGCCACCGCCCTGAACAACACCAACCAGCTGGAGATCCGGGTGTTTGCCAACGAAGAGGCCCGCCATGCCGTGGTGATCGCCCGCTTGGACAACCTGGGCAAGGGTGCCAGCGGTGCTGCGGTTCAGAACATCTCCTTGATGCTGGGTTTGTGATGCCTGTTGTGTGAAACCGCGCACAGACATGGTGTGACGCCCGGCCCATACTCAAGCCATCGAAAGAGCCCTGTGGCGGCTCTCTCCAGCTTGATAGGCCCCTTCGGGAGCACGACAAAGCAAGATGGTTTCCCTGGTATCAGGGAGGTTCATTGGAGGGGGCCCTCAGAGGGCTTTTTCGTGCGCTGCGGTTGGTTGCCCCTTATTTCCAGCGCAGCAGCTCGATGTGCACACTCCCCTTGTCGCTGCTGAAGGTGACTGAGCCTTCTTGCACGGTGGCTTGCAGCTGCATGCTGCGCTCGGCCAATTTCGCCAGCTCTTGCGAGCGCTCTGTGGGCACACGCCAGACCTGCAGTTTGTCCAGGCGAGTGAGCTTGGTTTCGATGCCTTTCCACCACACTTCGGCTGCGTGGTTGAAGCAGTACAGCAGCACCTCATCGGCCTTTTGGCAGGCTTTCATGATGGGCTTGTCTTCGGGCTGGCCCACCTCGATCCACATCCGTGTCTGACCGGTGAAGTCACGCAGGCTCACGTCTGGATCGTCCGGGTCCGACAGGCCCGCGCCAAAAGCCAGTTTGCCGTCGCCCTTGCACACGGCTTGCAGCTTGTAGGCATTGATGGCCAGCGCCAGCAGGCGAATCATCATGCGCTCGTCGGTTTCGCTGGGGTGACGCGCCAGCGTGAGCTGGTGGTCTTCGTAATAGCTGTGGTCGATGTCAGCGATCGACAGGTTGGCTTTGTAGATGGTGGATTTGAGGGCCATGGTTTTCAGTCTTTGCGGGCCAACATGCGCCAGCTCAACAGCTGAACGCCGTTGCGCAGGGCAGACATGTCGCCGCCGTAAATCAACAAAGGGATACAAGCTTCGTCAGCTGCCATGCTGGCAGAACGTTGGCCTGCGCGTACGTAGTCACTGGTGGGGGTTTGACCGGATTTGATTTCAACCGTTTGCAACAAACCGGTTCCGGTTTCATAGACCAAGTCGGCCTCCAGCCCGTTGTTGTCTCGCCAGAAATGCAAATCAGGCGCTTGCCCTAGGTTCGTTCTTCGCTTGAGAAATTCGCTGACCACCCAGTTTTCAAACAAGGCACCCCGCGCAGGATGAAGACTCAGTTGCTCAGAATGACGGATGCCCAACAACCAGCACGCCAAGCCCGTGTCCACAAAGTAGAGTTTGGGCGATTTGACCAGGCGCTTGCCAAAGTTGCGGTGATACGGCGTCAGTAAAAAAAGCACATCGCTGGACTCCAGCACCGACAACCACGCCCGCGCCGTGGTGTGGGTGATGCCCGCCTCACTGGCCAAAGCACTCAGGTTCAGCAATTGTCCTGTTCGCCCAGCGCACAAGCGCACAAACCGCTGGAATGTGGCCAAGTCCTGCACCTGCAGCACTTGCCTGACATCCCGCTCGAGGTAGGTGGTGATGTAACTGGCAAACCAGTCAACGGGCTCGGTGGGCGATCCAATGTTCAGCGCAGGATAAGCACCACGCCACAGCACATCGTCCAGGGCACTTTGCCCGTTGCCCACCCCGGCCATTTCAGCGGCAGACAAAGGCAGCAAGCGACACATGGCCACACGCCCTGCCAATGACTGCGTCACTCCAGCCATCAAGCCAAATTGTTGCGACCCCGTGAGCACGAACCGCCCCGGCGATCGGTCCTCGTCCACCATGCCCTGGAGGTAAGAAAAAAGATCGGGCCAGCGCTGCGCTTCATCAAAGATGGCGCCTTGGGTAAACCGTGACAAAAATCCTCGGGGGTCCTCGACAGCGAAGGCCCGCTCCGTGGGGTCCTCCAGCGAGACATAGGGCTTGTCTGGAAACAAGTGCCGCGCCAGCGTGGTCTTGCCCGACTGACGCGGCCCCGTGATGGCCAACACAGGAAACGACTTGGCCAATCGCCTGAGCGTGGGGGCAAGTTGTCGTTCAATCATGGTTCATTTTATACAGATTGAAGAAATGATCTTCAATCTGTATAGATTTTCCGGCAAGGTTTGGACTTGCCGCCCCTTGGCGGCCTGCAGCATCCACGCTGAATTGACGAGCCACAGCACCACAAAACCAACGCAGCCCGAGCCCGCTTAGGGCACATGCCCATCGGACTGGTCGTGCAGCGATCAAACCCGGCGGGCCAACTCGGCAGCCTTGCCAACGTAGCTGCCCGGCGTCATGGCCAGCAGGCGGTCCTTGTCGGCTTGCGGAATCTCCAAGCCCAGGATCAAACCATGCAAGTCGGCAGCGCTCACCGTTTTGCCGCGTGTGACTTCCTTGAGCTTTTCATAAGCGCCTTGCACGCCATAGCGGCGCATCACGGTCTGGATCGGCTCGGCCAGCACTTCCCAGGCGGCGTCCAGATCGGTGGCCAAGGCTTCTTCGTTGAGTTCGAGCTTGTTCAAACCGGTCATGAGCGAAGCATGGGCCAGCGCGGTGTAACCCAGGCCCACGCCCATGTTGCGCAGCACCGTGGAATCGGTCAGGTCGCGCTGCCAGCGGCTGATGGGCAGCTTCTCGCTCAGGTGCTTGAGCACGGCGTTGGCCAAGCCCAGGTTGCCTTCGGCGTTTTCGAAGTCAATCGGGTTGACCTTGTGCGGCATGGTGGAAGAGCCGATCTCGCCGGCTTTCAAGCGCTGCTTGAAGTAACCCAGACTCACATAACCCCAGATGTCACGCGAGAGGTCGATCAAGATGGTGTTGCTGCGGGCCACAGCGTCAAACAGCTCGGCCATGTAGTCGTGCGGCTCGATCTGGATGCTGTAGGGCTGGAACGTCAGCCCCAAGCCCCATTGGCTCGCCTGCGTCTCACCCAGCTCGGGCGTCTCCACCACTTTCCGTGCAAAGGCTTCCCAGTCAAAGTCAGGCCAGGCCGACAGGTGGGCGTTGTAGTTGCCCACAGCACCGTTCATCTTGCCCATGAGCGCAACGGCTGCGATTTTGTCGCGGCAGCCCTTCAGACGCATCACCACGTTGGCCATTTCCTTGCCCACGGTGGTGGGGCTGGCGGTCTGGCCGTGGGTGCGGCTGAGCATGGGGACTTCGGCAAAGCTGTGCGCCATCTCGCGCAATTTGGCCATCAAGCCGTCCAGCCCGGGCAAGATCACTTGGGCGCGCGCGCCCTTGAGCTGCAAGGCGTGGCTGGTGTTGTTGATGTCCTCGCTGGTGCAGGCAAAGTGCACAAACTCGGCTGCTTTTTCCAGCTCGGGCCGGTCCTGGAACTTGGATTTGATCCAGTACTCCACCGCCTTCACGTCGTGGTTGGTGGTCTTTTCAAATTCCTTGATGGCCAGGGCATCGGCTTCGCTGAAATTTTTGACCAAGCCGGTCAGATAGGTGCGTGCACCCGGCGTCAGGGGCTTGAACTCGGCGAAGCCGACATCGGACAAAGCAATGAACCAGGCAATTTCGACCTGAACGCGGCGGTGCATGTAGCCCTGCTCGCTCATGAGCGGGCGCAAGGCATTGAGTTTGCTGGCGTAACGGCCATCCAGCGGCGACAGGGCGGAAATGGGGGTGAAATTCATGCTTGGATTGTAAGTGCCGCATTCTTGCGCCATTCGCACTGGCACCCAAGGTCATTACCCAATTGGCTAATGGTCAATGGCACCCCGATGGGGATCACCTAGAATCCAGAATCTTTTTTGCTTTGCCCACACGTCTATGAAACTCATCGGCTCCGTCACCAGCCCCTACGTCCGCAAGGTACGCATCGTCATGGCCGAGAAAAAGCTGGACTACCAATTCGTCACCGAGGACGTGTGGTCGGCTCAGACCCAAATCCATGTGTCGAACCCCTTGGGCAAAGTGCCCTGCCTGGTGATGGAGGGCGGTGAAGCGGTGTTTGACTCGCGCGTGATCGTGGAGTACCTGGACACCTTGTCGCCTGTGGGCAAGCTCATTCCAACGGCCGGGCGTGAGCGCGCCGAAGTCAAGACCTGGGAGGCCTTGGCCGACGGCCTGCTGGACGCGGCCTTGCTGGCGCGCATGGAGACCGTCTGGACCGGCCGTGAAGACAGCCAACGCAGCCAGGCCTGGATCGATCGCCAGTTCGACAAAATCCAGCACGCGTTGCGGGCCATGAGCTCCGGTTTGGGCGACAAAGCATTTTGTTCCGGCATCCACCTGAGCCTGTCCGACATCGCTGTAGGCTGCGCCGTGGCCTATCTGGATTTCCGCTTCCCGCAAATCGACTGGCGCACGCCTTACCCGAACCTGCACAAACTGCACGACAAATTGGCGCAGCGGCCCAGCTTCATCGACACCTCACCCACTTGATGTCGTTGGGCACCCAGCTGCCGGCGCTTCAGTAGTTCAACAAGTTGCGCCGCACATGGATCAGGTGCTCAGCGGCCAAGGCCTTGGCCAGCACCGGGTCACGCGCCTTGATGGCCTGCAGCAAAGCGCGATGTTCTGACTGGTAAGCCAAACGCCGCTCAGGCGTGAGGCTGCGCTTTTTCAGCATGCCCCATTCGCCTTGGGCACGGGCCTGGTTCATGAGTTTGAACAAGCGGGCCACGAAAGCATTGTGTGCGGCACGGGCAATGATTTCGTGGAACATGCCATCCCACACTTCAAACTCCTCCACACTGGTGGCCGCCTCGGCGCGCGTGCAGCAGTGTTCCATCTGCTCAAAATCGGCTGTGGTGGCGTTGCCGATCACCATCTCGATGATGGCCGGCTCCAGAGCCATGCGCGCCTCCATGAGTTCGGCAGGACTGGTGTGCCAGCTCGGATCGGGAGAGCTGCCCGCACTGGCCTTGTTGGGACTGCCGGCGACCACCACCTTGTCGGTGACATAAGTGCCGCTGCCCACCGTCTGGGCAATCAAGCCTTGGGCCTTCATGTCGGCCAGCACCTTGCGCACGGTGCTGCGGCTGATCTGGTGTTGCTCGCCAAACTCGCGTTCGGTGGGCAGGCGATCGCCGGCCTGCCACTGGCCGCTGTGCAACTGGTCCAGCAAAGTGGCGCGAAAGAGGTAAGAGGAGTCCACGGTGTTGGTTGGGGGCATGAAAAACCAAATCATACCAATTCAACCCTCCTGTTGAAAGCCCCCGGCAGCCACCACCCAACCCCCATGTGCGCAGCGTCAAGCACCCACAAAGTGTCACGGTTACAGCGGGAAACAGCAGATACAAGCGCCACATCACCCGGTAAAAACCCTCATGCAAATTGTCCGGTACGTGTCTTGACCAGGCTTTCACGTCCCTTATGATGGTTTGAATTGGTTGAATTCCAACCAATTTCCCTGAACTTGCTTTGAAGCCAGTCACCCGCATCTGGAGAAGAATTTTGCGCATTGCCACATTTGTTCACAACGGAAAACGCCATGTCGGCCAAGTGTCGGCCGACGGCCTGCATGTCACGCCTTTTGCCCTGAGCGAATCACAAGCCCAACGCGGCGCACAGCCCATCATTGAAGCCTTGGTGGCCGGGCAATCCCTACCTGCCTTGGCGGGCACCGCGCTGGCCGTGTCCTCGGTCAAGCTCGAATCCCCCCTGCCTGTGCCGCGCCGCAACGTCTGGTGCGTGGGCCGCAACTACCATGCGCACGCCAAAGAGCTGCAGGCCTCGGTCTTCAAGGACAGCAACACCGACACCAAGGCCTGGCCCATCGTGTTCACCAAAGTGCCCGAGTGCGTGGTCGGCCCGACCGACGATGTGCAACTGCCCGGCGCTGCCGTGTCTGAACAAATCGACTACGAAGCCGAACTGGCCGTGATCATTGGCCAAGGCGGCAAAAACATCAGCCAGGCCGACGCCATGAAGCATGTGTTCGGCTACACCGTGGTGAACGACGTGACCGCACGCGACGTGCAAATGCGCCACCAGCAGTGGGACATGGGCAAGTCCTTTGACACTTTCTGCCCCATGGGCCCGTGGATCGTGACCGCCGATGAAGTGGATGGCCGCAAAACCCGTGTGCGCTGCTGGGTCAATGGTGAGTTGCGCCAGGACGGCCCCACCGAGAACATGATTTTTGACATCCCCACCCTGATCGAAACCATCTCGCGCGGCATCACGCTCTACCCTGGCGACATCATCGCCACAGGCACGCCTGCCGGCGTGGGCATGGGCCTGAATCCGCCACGTTACATCGCCAAGGGCGACGTGATCCGCGTCGAGATCGATGGCGTGGGTCAGATCGAAAACCGTTTCGTTTGAACCGCCCCCGGCAGGCAGGGCTTGGCCCTGAGCTGCCCCACAAAAGGAAACAAGTCATGACCCATCGTTCGTGGATACACATCACCTTGTGCGCCGCTTTGGCATGCACTGGCCTGAGCGCTTTGGCGCAAAACTACCCCACCAAACCCATCACCATGGTGGTGCCTTTTCCACCCGGTGGCGTGGCCGACACGGTCGGGCGTCCTGTGGCCGAAGCCATGTCACGTCACCTTAAACAAAGCATCGTGGTGGAAAACAAGGGCGGCGCAGGGGGCGGCATCGGCATGGCACAAGTGGCCAAATCCAAGGGCGATGGCTACACGGTGCTGATGTCCTTGTCCTCGTTGGTGGTCTTGCCCGAAGCCGACAAGATTTTGCAACGCCCCCCCATGTTTCAGGTCAACCAGCTCAAGCCGATTGCCCGCTTCACGGCAGACCCCACCGTCTTGGTGGTGCGCTCCGACAGCCCATGGAAGACCTACGCCGAGTTCATGGCCTATGTGAAGTCAAACCCCGGGAAAATTTCATTTGGATCATCGGGCAACTACGGCACCATGCATGTGCCCATGGAGCAGCTCAAGGCCGCTACCTCGACCTTCATGCTGCATGTGCCCTACACAGGTGCTGGTCCAGCCGTGTTGTCTTTGCTCGGCGGTCAAATCGAAGCCTTGTCCACTGGCCCTGCCAGCGTGAAGCAACACATCGCATCGGGCCGCTTGCGCGCCCTGGCGCACTGGGGTGATGCACGCCTGGCCAGCATGCCCACTGTGCCCAGCTTCAAGGAATTGGGGGTGCCTATCCAGTACTCGCAGTGGTCGGGCATGTTTGTGCCCGCCGACACGCCACCCGCCGTGGTCGACAGCTTGCGCCAAGCCGCCAAGTTTGCGGCACAGGACCCCCGTGCTGTTGCGGCTTTAACGGCCGCGGGCACATCGTTCATGTACCAGGATGCGCCCGAGTTCGAGCGCTTTGTGCAGGCCGATGCCAAGGAAATGAGCGCCTTGGTCACCCGCATCGGCAAGGTCGATTGAACCGCAAAAGTCCACGGCCTGAGCCTCACCCCAGCGCGCCCCATTTCAACCCCCTGGAGACACGACATGAACCACTTGAGCAAGACCCTGAAATTCACCGCTTTGACTTTGGCACTGGCTTCTGGCTTGGCCCACGCCCAAAGCTACCCCAACCGTCCCGTGAAAATCGTGGTGCCCTTTGCCGCAGGCGGCCCCGCCGACAACTACGCCCGCTTCATGGCGCAGCGCTTGGGCGAAGAGCTCAAGCAGACCTTTGCGATCGACAACAAGCCGGGCGCTGGCTCCATCATCGGCACCGATCTGGTGGCCAAATCACCCGCCGATGGCTACACCTTGCTCATGATGTCGAACACGCACACCGTGAACGAATCCTTGATCCCTACCAAACCCTTTGGCTTGATGAAGGACTTCGTCGGCATCGCGCCGGTCAATTACTCCAACTTGCTCTTGGTGGTGCACCCCTCCGTGCCTGTGAAGACGGTGGGTGAGCTGGTGGCGCTGGCCAAGTCCAAACCCGGCAAGCTGAACTACGCCTCATCGGGCAATGGCACGCCTTACCACATGGCCGGTGAGCTGTTCAAGTTCATGGCGGGCATCGACATGACCCATGTGCCCTACAAAGGCAGCTCGGGCGCACGGACCGACATCGTGGGTGGCCAAGTCGATGTGATGTTCGATGCGGAAACCACCATGGCCGCGATGTCGCGTGACAACAAGGTGCGCGCCTTGGCGGGCACGGGCCTGGCCCGCTCGGCCAACCTGCAGGATCTGCCCAACGTGGCCGAGACCGTGCCCAAGTTCGAAGCCACCATTTGGCTGGGCCTGATGGCGCCCAAGGGCACCCCCGCCGACGTGGTGAACAAGCTCAACGCCGAAGTGCGCAAGATCGTGAACAACCCCGAGGTGAAAGCCGCCTGGGCCAAGCAAGGTGCCGTGTCCATGTCGATGACCGTGCCCGAGTTTGACCAGTACCTGAACGCCGACATCGCCAAGTGGGCCAACATCGTCAAGGTCTCGGGCGCCAAGCCCGATTGAGCATGAACGAGAGGGTGGCCTTTCGCCTGAACGGGCAAAGTGTGAGCGTGCCCAGTGCGGGCGGGCAAAGCCTGCTCGACCTCTTGCGCAACACCCTGCAGCTCAAAGCCACGCGCATGGGCTGCGGACAAGGCCAGTGCGGCGCGTGCCGCGTCATGCTGGACGGGCACGCGGTGGCCGCATGCGAAACACCCCTGTGGGCCATCGAAGGCAAAACCGTGACCACCGTGGAAGGTCTGGGCAGTCGCGCTGCGCCACACGCCTTGCAAACGGCCTTCATCGAAGAACAAGCCATGCAGTGCGGCTTTTGCACCAGCGGCATTTTGATGTCTGCCGCTGCCCTGTTGCAGCGCCAACCTCACCCAACCCGCCAGGACATTGTGCAAGCCATCGACGGTCATTTGTGCCGCTGCGGTGCGCACAATCGGGTGGTGCGGGCGATTGAAAAAGCCGCAGCCCGGCTGGCCGGACCATGACGCCGGAACCGCTCAAGTCCCACCCGCTGCTGCGCCAATGGCTGGCCGTGTTGACAGACGGGCAGGTGCAAGCCTTCACGGGCAAGGTCGATTTGGGCCAAGGCATTTCGCATGCGCTGCGCCTGATCGTGGCCGAAGAATTGCGTCTGTCGGCAGCGCTGGTTCACATGGTGCCCGCCAGCACGCACTTGAGCCCTGACGAAGCCGTGACCTCGGGCAGTTTGTCGGTGCAGCACTCGGGCGCGGCCTTGCGCTGCGCCGCCGCCCATCTGCGCGAAAGCTGCCGACTCGGCATGGCCCGGCGCGCAGGTGTCGCGCTGCAAGACGTGCGTTGTGCAAACGGTCTGTTCATGGCCGCTGGGCGCAGCGCCAGCTACCTGGAACTGGCCCCCGCTGACGGGTGGGACCAGCCCATTGATACGGCACAGGTGCAGTCAGCCCATGCGCGGCAAGACCTGGTTGGCCCCCCAACTGCCGCCACCCCGGTGCGGCCCGATGTCGCCGCCAAGGTGTTTGGCGAGTTCGAGTTCATCCAAGACCGCGTCCTGCCCGGCATGTGCCACGGCCTGGTGTTCCGCCCAGGCACCTTGACGGCAGAGGTGATCGACAGCGACATGCTCGCCTTGCAAAGCACACTGCACTCCACCACCGGGGTCATTCAAGTCGTGCGCAACGGCCTGTTGCTGGGCGTGCTGACCGAGAGCGAACATGTGTTGGGCCAGATCGCCCAGAAGATCGAAGACGAGGTCGCGCAAGGCCGACTCTGGCGCTGCCAGGCCGAGGTGCCTGATCTGCAGGACTTGCCAAACTGGCTGAAAGCGCAGCCGCTGGACACCACCGTCATCGTTGACACCGCTTCAGAACCCATGGGGTCGAGCGACTTGCAACACCTGAGCGCCGAATTCCACCGACCCTTTTTACAACACGCCTCGATAGGCCTGTGCTGCGCACTGGCACAGTGGTCGCCAGGCGAGCGGCTCGAAGTCTGGAGCCACAGCCAAGGCATTTACAACCTGCGACGGGACCTGGCGCTGGCTTTTGGGAGGCCTGCCGAACACGTGCAGGTCTCGCATGTGGAGGGCGCAGGCTGCTACGGCCACAACGGTGCCGACGATGTGGCTTGGGATGCCGCCTGGCTGGCACAACAAGTGCCCGGCAGACCCGTGCGGGTGCAGTGGACACGCCAGGCCGAGCTGGGCCACGCGCCTTTGGCTCCCGCCATGGCGGTGCGCGTTCAAGCAGCTTTGGGCGCCAACGGGCAATTGGTCGAATGGACCCAAACCGTTTGGGGCCAGGGCCACGGCACACGACCTGGCCGGGGCACAACACCCGCGCTGTTGGGGGCCTGGCAAACCGCAGACCCCTCACCCGTGACCCTGGCCGTCAATGCCGCGATGGCGGTCGGTGGCGGGTCTGAGCGCAACGCGCAACCGCCTTACGACATCGCATCGGTCCAAGTGCTCAACCACCGCGTGCTGAACATGCCCTTTCGCGTCTCGGCCATGCGGGCTTTGGGTGCCCCTGTGAACGTGCTGGCGGCCGAATCGGTCATGGACGAATGGGCACATCGGCTGTCGCAAGACCCCCTGGCATTTCGGCTGGCACACCTGCGCGGTCCGGCCCACGCGCGCGCCGTGGCGGTGCTGCAAAAAGTCGCGGACATGGCGGCCTGGTCAGCCCCTCGCCCCACAGACCAGCCTGAAGGCTGGGGGCGGGGATTGGCCTATGCGCGTTATAAAAACACGGGGGCGTTCTGCGCGGTGGTGGTCGAGCTGGTGGTTGCCGAAAAAGTGCGGCTGCACAAACTCTGGATCGCCGCTGACTTGGGGCATGTGGTGGATGCCGAGGGCGCCGCCAATCAGCTCGAAGGCGGGGCCTTGCAAGCGGCCAGTTGGGCGCTGTGCGAAGCGGCCGAACTGAGCCCGCAGGGCGTCACCTCCGACGACTGGAGCCGCTACCCGATTTTGAAATTCAGCGACATGCCCGATGTGCGGGTGCACCTGATGCACACACCCGACCAGCCCTCGCTGGGGGCAGGGGAGTGCAGCTCAGGCCCGACCTGCGCAGCCCTGGCCAACGCCATCTTTGATGCCATCGGCGTGCGGGTGCGCAGCATGCCCCTCACCCCCGACAACCTGATGCGTGCCATTGACCACAATGAAGCGCTCACCCCTTCCATTTTTTAAGCAACCCGAAAGCACAACATGCATGTATTGAGTGGCGGCGCAGCCGCAGCCGTGGTCCAAGGCGTTCAGGCCCAATTCGAACAATCTACCGGCAGCCGCATCGAGGGCACCTTCAGCGCGGTGGGCATGATGCGCGACAAACTGGTGGGGGGTGCCCCCTGCGATGTGGTCATCTTGACGAAGCCCCTGATCGAACAACTGATCGCTTCTGGGCATGTGGTGCCCGGCAGTGCACGGTCGCTGGGCCTGGTCAAAACGGGCGTGGCCGTGCGCAGCGGCACACCGCACCCGCCCGTGCGCACCCGCGCTGAATTGCACGCGGCCATGAGCGCTGCCAAGGGCATTTACTTTCCGGACCCGGACAAAGCCACAGCCGGTATCCATTTCATGAGCGTGCTCAAGGCCTTGGGGCTGGATGAAAGCCTGCGCAGCCAATTTCGCGTCTTCCCGAACGGTGCCACAGCCATGGGCGAAATGGCCAAAAGCACGGAAAGCGGCTTGATCGGCTGCACGCAAGTCACCGAAATCAACTACACCGAAGGGGTGGATCTGGTCGCCGCATTGCCCACCGAATTCGAGCTGAGCACCGACTACACGCTGGGCATTTGCACCCGGGCCCAAAACCCGCAACATGCTCAGCTCTTGGCCGACCTGCTCAGTGGTTCCGCATCCGAAGCGGTGCGCAGACAAGGCGGCTTTGAGTTCTGAGGCCACCCGGGTTTTGGCAGGGCTTCAGGTGTTGGCGCGTTTTTTGAGCCAGCGCATCAGCCCGCCCAGCACCGGCAGTTTTTCGTACAACTCTTCAGCCGCGTCCCAGTAATCGCGGTGCACCGTCACCAGGCCCTGCTCGTTGAACACCACATGGCTGGCACCGCGCACGGCTTGCAGTGTGGTGGTGTCAAAGCGCTTGAAGCGAAAGCGGAATTCCCAGGTCAGGAAGGCCTGGGTGCCGTCCACCAACTGGCCGGTCACGACAAAGTGCGGCTGCTCCAGCGCCACGTACATGTGGCGGAAAATCTTTTCGATTTCGGGCAGGCCCTGCACCTCGTTGAAAGGGTCCTTGAAACGGGCTTGCGCGTCATAAATCGTGTGCAGCTGCGCCACGCTTTGCGGCGACAGGGTTTCAAAAAACGTGGCCAGGTTGTCGGTGGCTTGTCGGGTGTTCATGTGTCGCTTTCCATTCAGGCTCAAAGCCCCGTGAACTTGCGCACCAGCGGGAAGTACAGGCGGTAGGGCAGCAAGCGCAGCAGTTTCAGCCACAGCGTGAAGCGCTTGGGGAAATGGATGTCGAACTGGCCATTGGCCCAGCCCTTGAGCATCTCGCGGGCGGCTTCTTCGGGGCTGATCAGGGCGGGCATGGTGAACTGGTTTTGCGCCGTGAGCGGCGTGGCCACAAAACCGGGGTTGACCACGCTCACGCCAATGCCCTGATCCTGCAAGTCCATGTACAGGGTCTCGGCCAAGTGGGTAAGCGCCGCCTTGGTCGGGCCATAGGCCAGGCCATTGGGCAGGCCGCGCCAACCGGCCACGCTGCTGAGCAGGCTGATGTGCCCGCTGCGCTGAGCGAGCATGCCCGGCAGCACCGCGTTGATGACCTGCAAAGCGCCCTGGTAGTTGACCTTGTCGTGCTGCAGCAAATCGTCGATGTCCATGGCCGTGGCGCGTTGGGCGCGGTAGTAACCCGCCGCATAAACCACCATGTCGAGCGGGCCTTCGGCCAGCAGGGCACGGGTCGTGGCCTGCACCTGGGCCCCATCGCTCACGTCGAGCGCGCGCCACTTCACGCCCACGTCTTTCGCGGCCCAGTCCAACACGCCTTGAGGGTTGCGGGCCGAGACCACCACCTGTGCGCCAGCCGCGCGAAGCGCTTGCGCGCAAGCCAGGCCAATGCCGGTGGAGGCACCGACCAGCCAGACCCGGCGGCCCTGCCAATCGGTGATGGGGGTGTTCAGCTGCAGCCAGCTGCGGGCGAGCGTCTGCGGGGCGGGTGTCGCAGTTTGTGGGCCCACTTTGGGCATGGCCATGTCGGCCGTTTCAGTGGCCAGTGCAGCCGCGCCAGAGGAATGGGGGTTCATGCGCATCAACCCGGCTTGGCCGCCAAAGGCGTGCGGCGTGTGAACGACAAAGTGACTTCGCCCAGCTTCACACCCCATTTGCTCATGGTGGCTTTGTTGAGCATGACGCGGTCGTCCATCAGGTACATCCAGTCGTCAAAATCGACGTTCCAAACCCGGCCATCGACCGGCAAAGCCATGGTGTAGCCCCAGCGGAATGCGTTGCCACTGACCTGGCCCGTGGCCTCGCCCACCACGTCGTCGGCGCGGCCGGTGTAGCTGCCGTTCGGCCCGGCCTTGAGCTTCCAGATGCGGCGCTGCTTTGTGCCGTCCGAGTACACAAAGGCCTCGTCCAGCACGCCTTCGTCCCCGTTCCAGCTGCAGTCCATGACCACGGTGAAACGTTTGACCACCTGGCCACTGCGGTCGGTAAATACGCCCCAAGCGTCGATGGTGCCGGTGAAGTAAGTGCGCAAATCCAGCAGCGGTTTTTCTTGTGCGTACTGTTGCACCTGCGGCCCGGCGCAGCTGGCCACAAAGGGCGTGGCAGCGACCATGGACAAAGCGCCCAAGCGGGTCAGGGCGGTGCGGCGGTGGATCGAGGCGTCGTTTGGGCGCATGGTGGGCTCCAGTTGTCGGGTGTCAAGGCGGCATCACGCCTAAGGGTGAGCCGAAGGATGGGCTGTATCGGGCCCCGAGATCAAATCGGGCCGACGCATCAGACCCGCATACAAAGCCAGTCCGGCCAAAAGCTTGAGGACGCAAGGCAACAGGCCATAAGCCAGGCCCAACGCCAGCACGGCATCGGCGCCCTGCTGGCCAGGGGCATAACCCCACAGACCCAGCAGCGGCAGCGACAGCCCAGCGGCCAAAGCCAGATTGAGTTTGGTGGCCAGATTCCACCAGCCCATGAACGCGCCGTCTGTGCGGCCCCGCTCGCCGCAGCGGTCAATCAGCTGGTTGAGCAGGGCACCAGGCACGGTAAGGTCTGCGCCCAGCGCCATGCCCGACAAGGCGCACACGACCAAAAAGCCCGTTGTATCGCCCGCGCCCAGCGTGACCACGCTGACAAAAGCCAGCACCGACAAGGCCATGCCGGTGGCCCAGGTGCGCAGCAAGCCGATGCGGTCGATCACCTGGAGCCACAGCGGAAACGACAGCGCCCCGGCGGCGAAATACAAACCCAGAAACAAGGGCTCCATGGCCTTGGGCGCTTGGAGCAGGTCTTGCACAAAAAACAGCACCAGCGTGGCGGGCACGGCGCTGGCCAGGCCGTTGAGCATGAAGACCATCAACAAGCGGCGAAAGCCCGCGTGCTGCCACGGCTGCCAAAGGCTGCCCACCGCATGACCGGAGTCGACCGGGACGGTCGATGCCAAAGCGCTGCGCGCCACCCGCTGCCAAAAGAACAAGCCCAGCCCCAGCATGATCACCAGCAAGGCCGTGGTCGGCCCCCAGCCCCACAGCGCAGGCAAGGCAGACGCCAGCAACACCCCCACCAAGGCAAAGCCCTCACGCCAGGCGACCCAGCGGCTTTGCGCGATGCCGCCGCCGCCTTGGCGCGCCGCCCAGGCCTGGTGCAAGATGCCCAGCCCGCTGTAGGCCAGGTGGCTGAGCGTGAGTGCAGCACCCACCCACAGCAGCAAACCCGAGGGCGACAAAGCTGTTGCGGGTGGAAAAAACAAAGCCGCAAAACCCAGCGCCACGGCCAGCGCCAACAACACCGCCGCCAACCACACGGCCTGCCACGAGTGGCGGTACAGCTTGTCGCCCCAACGGCCGAGCCATGGGTCCACCACCGCATCCACGCTGCGGCTGAGCAAGAGCACCGCGCCCAAAGCGGCCAACGTCACGCCGTATTGCTGGGCGTACAAATTGGGCAAATGCACATAGACCGGCAAGGCCACAAAGGCCAATGGCAAGCCCAACAAACCATAAGCAGCCGATGAAGCGGCCGAGGCCTGGCGAGGTGTGACAGGCGAGGTCGCCGGGGCTGACAGAGCTGCGCCGCTCATGGCTGCAAGCCTTGCAGCAGCTGGGCGCGCATTTTGGGCTCGGACGTGCGCTCGTCAAGCCAGATGCCAAAAAACAAGCGCGCAAAAGCCGGGTCCTTCACCACACCCACACGTTGGCCGTTGACCCAGAATTCGGCCCCCACGCCCGGCAGGTTGATGCCCGTGATGCGCTCGCCTTGGCGCACATCGGGAAACAGCTCGCGCATGGCGGCCAGCCAGCTTTGCGCCTGCGCATCGCTGAACGCGCCCACGCGCCGCATCTCGTCGATCGAGCGGCTGGCAATGGCCGCGCCTTCGAGTTTGCGCAAATACTGCAACTCCAGCGCAAACGGAAACTGCGTGTAAGAACCGTGCCGAAAACCCACTGGGGTCCACAAACGGGCGTCGTACACCTCAAAACCCCAGACCCGCAAACGCACAGGCGCAGTGGGCACCACGCCGCCCAAGCCGGTCACCTCGGGCCGTGAAAAAGCCGCATTTGGGCTGGTCACCGTGGTGCTTTGCGCCCGCACCTCACCCGCAAGCGCACCCCACAACAGCGCACAGCCCAGCACCTGCAGGCCCCATGGGTGCAGGCGGTGTGCGCAGGTCGGTGTGTGCGTGCGTTTCATGCGCATCAAGCCGGTTTGGCCAAGGTGAACTGGATCACGTCGATGTTGGCCTCGTCAAAAGCCGCTTCGCAATAGGCCAGATAGAACTCCCACAAGCGGATGAAGCGGTCGTCAAACTTCAGGGTCCGCACAGTATGGAGTTGCGCCATGAAGCTTTCGCGCCAACGGCGCAGCGTCTCGGCGTAGTCGGGGCCGAAGTTCAGCTCGTCCACCACCTGCAGTCCGGCCGCTTGCGCTTGTTTGCGGAACTCGCTCGGGCTGGGCAAACAGCCGCCCGGAAAAATGTACTGCTGGATGAAATCGGTGGAGTGCAGGTAGCGCTCAAACAGCGTGTCGTCGATGGTGATGCTCTGGATGCAGGCGCGGCCGCCGGGCTTGAGCATGCGGCTCACGGTCTGGAAATAGGTCGGCCAGTATTCTTGTCCCACCGCCTCGATCATCTCGATCGAGCACACCGCGTCGTAAGGGCCGTCGTGGATGTCGCGGTAGTCCTGCAAGCGCAAATCCGCACGCTGCTGCACGCCGTGCGATTGCATGCGGGCATTGGCAAAGGCCAGCTGCTCGGTGGACAAGGTCACGCCCGTGATGTGCGCACCAAACTCGGTGGTGGCGGCCTCGGCCAATGCGCCCCAGCCGCAGCCGATCTCCAGCACGCGGTCGCCCGACTGGGCATTCACCATGCGCAAGGCGCGGCGCACCTTGGCCTTTTGGGCTTCGGCCATGTCTTTCGTGTGGTCGCCTTCGAACCAGGCCGACGAGTAATTCATCGTGCCGTCCAGCCACAGCTCGTAAAACGCATTGCCCAAGTCGTAATGGGCGTGGATGTTTTTGCGGCTGTTGCTGCGGTTGTTGCGGTTGAGCAGGTGCTTGACGCGGTACAGCAGTCGTCCCAGCCAATGGCCGTAAATAGCGCCCTCGATCTGCGTGCGGTTGGCGATCAAGAGACGCAGCAAACCCGCCAAATCGGGCGTGTCCCAGTCACCCGCCATGTAACCCTCGGCAAAGCCGATGTCGCCCGACTTGAGCACCTCGGCGCAGACCGACCAGCGGTGGATGTGCAGTGCCGCGAATGGGACTTCGTGCGTGCCAAACACCTGGCAGTTGCCATCGGGCGCGTGCAGGGTGAGCGTGCCGATTTTCAGGCGGGCGAGCAGGCCCAGCAAACGTGTGGCGGCCTTGGGCAAGCTGGCGTGCGGGATCTGCGTGGCGGCGCTGGAATCACCCAGGGCAGTGGCAGGGTTGGCGGTCTTCATCGTGGGGGGCATCCGGTGGGGTCCAGTGTTCATCGGGTCACAAAATCGCGGGGCGGCTCGGGCTTGCGCCAAAACGGTACTTTTTTCAGCCACAGCAAGAGCGCGTGCCAGTGGATGCGGGCCACCACGCCAAAGGTCAGCAGCGGAAAGCGCCACATCACGCGGCGCAGCGCGGCTGCCGTTGCAGGTTCCAGCACGCCGCTCCAGCTGGTGTCGATCAAGGGGCCGTCGGCGTCGCCGTGGTCCACACGCGCGACGATGCGGTCTTGGCCCTTGTGCTGGGTGCGCATGAAACGGAAACGGTACTCGCCTTGCACATCGCAAAAGGGCGAGACATGGAACACCTTGTGGGCCAGCATGGTTTGGCCGTATTGCGGCTCGGGCAGCAGGTAGCAGTGGCGCTCGCCAAAGGTGTTGTTGACCTCGGCCACGATGGCGGCCAAGCTGCCATCGGCGCGGTGCGCGTACCAAAAGCTCACGGGCTTGAAGGCATGGCCCAGCACACGGGGGAAAGCTTGCAGCCAGACCTCGCCCGTGGCGTCCTGGATGCCTTCGCGCTGCAGCAATGCATCGAGCCAGGCCAGGGCACCACCCGTTTCGGCCGGGCGGCCATCGCCGTGGTCGGCGTCATGGAAGGCAAACCAGGCGCTGCGGTTGATGGCCAGATCGGTGCGGCACACCCCTGTTTGCACGCTGCGCATGGGCAACATCAAAAACGCGGTGGGGTAGGCGAAGGCGTGGTGCGCCGGGCGGTGGCGCGTGTGGCGCACCTGGCCCCAACCGATGAGCGCGGTGGCAGGCTTCATGCGGCCAGTCTGTCCTGAAAAGGGTGGGCCTGTTCGTGGATGATTTTGAGCAAGGCGCGGCCCACTTGCAGACCCGATTTCAGGCCGTCTTCGTGAAAGCCATAACCCGTCCAGGCCCCGGCATACCAGGTGTGCTGTTGGCCTTGCAACAAGGGCAGGCGCTTTTGCGCCTCGATGGCAGCCAGGTCAAACACCGGGTGGGCGTAGTCGTATTCGCCCACGATGGTGGCCGGATCAATGTCGTGCAAGGGGTTGAGCGAGACCACCACGGGCTGCGCAAACGGGATGCGTTGCAAGCGGTTGAGCAGGTAATGCAGGCACACCCGCGAGGACTCGCGTTCGCTGCTGGCGGCGCGTTCGTAATTCCAAGCGGCCCAGGTTTTGGGGTTGGCGGGCAGCACGCTGGCGTCGGTGTGCAGCACGGCGCGGTTGTCCTGGTAGCGGATGGCCCCGAGCAAGCTGCGCTCGTACTGGCTGGGCTCACGCAGCATGCTCAGCGCCTGGTCGGTGTGCGTGGCGATGACCACTTGGTCAAAGCGCTCGGCATGGCCGTCGGTGATGATGCGCACGCCTTGCGCGTCGCGCTCGATCAAGCGCACGGGGGTGTTCAGGCGTTTGTCGGGTACACCCGCCAAAATCTTCTCGACGTAGTTTCGGGCACCGCCCACCACGCTGAACCACTGCGGGCGGTTGGTCACCTGGATCAAGCCATGGTTGTGGCAAAAACGGATCATGGTCGCCACCGGGAACTGCAGCATCTGGTCGGTTGGGCAACTCCAGATGCAGCCCAGCATGGGCAAGAAGTACCAGTCGCGAAACGGCTCGCTGAACTTGTGGGTGCGCAAAAAGTCTGACAAGGGCTGCTGCAGCTCTTTTTCGCGCTGCTCTTTGGCGATGCGGGTGCACAGGGCGTTGAAGCGCATCACGTCGGCCAGCATGCGCCAAAAGCGTGGGTTGACCAGGTTGCCGCGCTGCGCGAACACGCTGTTCAGGTCGGTGCCGCTCCACTCCAGTGTTTTGCCATTGAGCGCGCCCGGCACCTTGACCGAAAACGACATGTCGGACGGCGCTGTCTCGACTTTCAGCTCGGCAAACAGGTTGATCAGGTTGGGGTAGGTGCGTTCGTTGAACACCAAAAAACCCGTGTCCACGCCGTGCGTGACCGGGCCTTGCGGCGTGGGCAGCGTCACGTCCACCGTGTGGGTGTGACCGCCGAAATAGTCGCCCGCCTCGAACACGGTGATGTCGGCATGGTCTTTCAGGGTGTGGGCCACGGCCAGGCCGGAAATGCCCGAACCCACGATGGCCAGTTTCATGCGCGGCTTGCTTGTCACGCTCATGGCTGGGCTTTCAGGGCTTTGTCGATGGCCGACAACAGGGTCTTGCTTTCGGGTCCGGTCATGCTGCTGAACTGGTCAATGACCTTGCCGTCGCGACCAATCAGGTATTTGTGAAAGTTCCACCGAGGCTTCTGGCCGGTTTGCGCGGTGAGTTGTTTGAACAAGGGGGCCGCGCCTTCGCCCGTGACCTGGGTTTTGGTGAACATTGGAAACTTCACGCCAAAGGTGCTTTCGCAAAAGGCGGCAATGTCCTTGTTGCTGCCTTTTTCCTGGGAAAAGTCATTGGAGGGAAAGCCCAGCACCACCAAACCCTGGTCTTTGTACTGAGTGTTCAGGGCTTCCAAGCCTTTGTACTGGGAGGTGAAACCGCAAAAGCTGGCGGTGTTGACCACCAACACCACTTTGCCCGCGTACTGGCACAGCGATTGGGGCTTTTCGTCCTGCAAACGCTCAACGGTGTGGTTCAGGATGGCGGGGCAAGCCACGGCATTGCCGCCCTTTTGCGGGCTGGCCTGCGCAGCTTCGAGCCCTAAGCCCAGCACGGCAGCCACCAAGGCCAGAAGCAGGCTGGGACCCCATTGTTTTACCCATGAGTGGTTCATTTGCACTTCAAAATTCATTTTGTGACTGATCAGTTTAAACTTGTTTGTCCACATTGTCACGCCAGCCCCTTTTCACCGGAGATGCACATGCCCAAACCCTCGGGTTTTAAAGGGAACAAACAGGATTTGCCGCAAAAACCTTGCGCCGTCTGTGGCCGGGCCATGACCTGGCGCAAAAGTTGGGCCAAAAACTGGGACAGCGTGTTGTACTGCAGCGAGCGCTGCCGGGCCGACAAGGCCAAAACCCCCCGTCCCTGACCCACCCAACCTGAACGCCCACACGAAAGACAAGGCATGACACGTCACCTGATATTGGTTTTGGGCGACCAGCTCGGCTGGGACAACCCGGCCTTGGCCGACTTTGACCCCGCCCAAGACCGGCTCTTGATGATCGAAGCCGACAGCGAAGCCGAAGAAGTCTGGAACCACCAGGCCCGGATCGCGATTTTCTTGTCGGGCATGCGGCATTTTGCCAACGAAGCGCATCACCGCCGCTGGCCCTGCACTTATATGAAGGTGGAAGACACCGAGCTGCCCCCGGACTTTGCCAGCCGCTTGGCCCTGGCCCTGAACAACCACCCACCCCAAGCCCTGGTGGTCATGGAAGCCGGCGCCTGGCGCATGGAACGGCTGATCGAAGACGCCGCAGCGCAGGCCCAGGTGCTGCTGCGTTGGGTGGGCGACACGCATTCCTTGTGCAGCCGCGCCGAATTTGCCAAGTGGGCAGGCGACAAAAAAGAGCTGCGCATGGAGTTCTTTTACCGCGAGATGCGCAAACGGCACGGCATCCTGATGGAAGGCAAAGAGCCGATTGGCGGGCAATGGAATTTTGATGCCGAGAACCGCAAAGGCTTTGGCGCCAAAGGCCCGGGCCC
>NZ_JAFEIF010000071.1 GCF_017848645.1 Limnohabitans sp.
CCTTGCTGCAACAGCGCAGCACCCTGTTTGAGCTCTTGTGCTTCGTGCACGATGCGCCGCGCCCGCTCCAGCACCGATCGGCCCAGCGGCGTCAGTTCATTCTTTTTGCCCACCCTGTCGACCAAGGGACCGCCCAAGTCGTCTTCCAGCACCTGGATGCTGCGACTCAATGCCGATTGGGTGATGTGCAGCTTCTCGGCCGCACGGCTGAAAGAACCGGTCTCTGCCAGGGCCAGCCAATGCGCAAGGTGCTTGAGGTTCATGTATTCATTTTATGAATGAAAACCAGAAATATAAGTCATTTGACACATAAATACTGTGTTTCTAGTATCCATCCTGCGTTATTTTTCATATCCATAACCCAACGGAGACAAAACATGCACAAGACTTCATCTTTTCGCCGCCTGCTGCTGGCTTCACTGGCTGGCTTGACTGTGCTGGGCGCCCAAGCCCAGACTTTCCCCAACAAACCTGTGAGCCTGATGGTGCCCTACCCTGCAGGCGGCCTGTCGGACGTGATCGCTCGCATGGTCAACGTGCCGCTGGGCAAGCAATTGAATCAGCCTGTGATCGTTGAAAACCTGGGCGGCGTGAGCGGTGCGATTGCCGCACAAAAGGTGCTCAGTGCCCCGTCGGACGGCTACTACCTGTTCCAAGGTTCACCCAATGAGCTGATTTTGTCACCACTGGCCAATGCAGCGGTCAAGTTCAAGAGCGAGGACTTCCGCCTGGTGCAAATCGTCGGTGCCGCCCAGATCGCCTTTTTGGCGCGCAAAGACATCCCGGCCAACTCGGTGGATGAGTTCCTCGATTACGCCCGCAAAATGGCCAAGGAAGGCAAGCCTGTCACTTACGCCTCGGTCGGCCCGGGTTCCTTCTACCACTTGCTGGGCGAGCAATTGTCCAAAGTGACAGGCATCCCGATGACGCACATTCCTTACAAGGGCGGAGCGCCTGCCAACCAGGACCTGATCGGCGGTCAAGTGGACATTTTCCTGGCCCCCTTTGGCAAAGCCTACAGCGATCTGGCCAAAGACGGCCGCATCAAGATTCTGGCTATGCTCAACAAGGAGCGCCTGGAGGGCGTCAAGCAGTACCCGGCCATCACCGAAAGCAAGCAGCTCAAGAACTTTGACTTCAACATCTGGACCGGCTATTTCGTGAAGAAAGACACACCAGAAGCCGTCGTTCAGTCTCTGCACAAAGCGCTGACGGAAACCCTCAACGACGCAGGCGTGCGCACAGGTCTGGACGCGAACAGCCTGCTGGTCGCCAAGCCATTGCCTTTGTCCGAGCTGAGCAAGGTCTACAGCGACGGCACCGCCCAGTTCCGAGCCATTGCCAAATCGATCAACCTGCAACCGCAGTGATCGAATGGGGGCGTCCCAGTACGCCCCCCTTGACGCTTTCAGGCGTGAGCAACTGCACGCCGCATCTGGTTTTTAAACCCCAACGCTCCTTCGAGCCTTCAACAGAAAACATCATGAAAGTCAAAACCCTTCTCAGCGGACTTGTTCTGGTCGCCAGCAGTTTCAGTGCGGCATGGGCGCAAACCTACCCCACCAAAACCATCAGCCTGATCGTGCCCTACCCGGCCGGGGGTCCTTCTGACTTCTTTGCCCGCAGGGTGCAACCTGACGCGTCTGCCAAGCTGGGGGCGACCATGATCATCGAGAACGTGGGTGGTGCCGGAGGTGCGATCGGCATGAGCCGTCTGATCAATGCACCCGCTGACGGCCACACCCTGAGTGCGGGCAGCCCCATGGAACTGGTGCTGGCACCGATGGCAATCCAAGGCGTGAAATACAAATCCGAAGACTTCAAATTGGTCGCGCAATTCACCACCACCAACACCATCCTGGTGGTGCGCAACTCGCTCAACGTCAAGACGGTGGACGCCCTGCTGGCGACAGCCCGTAAAAATCCGGACAAACCGATGAGCTTTGGCAGCGTGGGGCCTGGTTCCCTGTACCACCTGATCGGTGAAAAATTCTCCCAGGTGACCAAAGTCCCGATGTTGCACGTGCCCTACAAAGGCATCGCGCCCTTGTTGTCCGACCTGATGGGTGGCCAGATCGACATGGCTTTTCTGCCCATGGGTGGCTCCATCCCTGCCACCATCATGGAAGGCAAAATTCAGGGCCTGGCCGTGACCTCCAAAACACCACACCCCCTGTTCAAGCAATTTCCCCCAATGGCCGCCATGAAGGGCCTGGAAGCCATGGAATTTGACATCTGGGCCGGCATCCAAGTGCACAAAAACACCCCGGACCATGTGGTCTCCGCTTTGAACAAGGCTTTTTATGCCGCGGTTGAAGTGCCCGAGACCCGCAAAGCCTTTGAGGCCAACGGCAACGTGATCCTGCCTTCACGCACCCCCGCCGAGCTGGCCCGTGTGTACCAAGGCGAGATCGAGCGCTACCGTGCGATCGCCAAATCGATTAACCTGCAACCTCAATAAACCTTTCACACCGCAAGAGGTCAGCCCATGAATGCACCCAGTGACGCTTTTTTGCACGACAAGCTCCAATCCCTGCAAGCGCAAGCGGATGAGTTCATCGCGGTGCGCCGCGACATCCACAAGCACCCGGAGATGGGCTACAAGGAGTACCGGACCAGCGACCTGGTGGCCGAGCAACTGAGCTCCTGGGGCTATCAGGTCACGCGCGGCCTCGGCGGCACGGGCCTGGTGGGGCAGATCAAAAAAGGCACGGGCAGCAAGAGCATCGGCATCCGTGCCGACATGGACGCGCTGCCCATCGACGAAGCCACCGGTCTGCCCTATGCCAGCTGCAACGTGGGCATCATGCATGCCTGCGGCCACGACGGGCACACCGCCATGCTGCTGGCAGCGGCCAAGCACATCGCGCAAAAAGGCCATTTTTCAGGCACTGTGAACCTCATCTTCCAACCGGCAGAAGAAGGCCTGGGCGGGGCCAAGAAGATGATGGAAGACGGGCTGTTCAAGCAGTTTCCCTGCGACGCCGTGTTTGGCATGCACAACATGCCCGGCCACCCCCAAGGCCAGCTGGTGTTCCGCGATGGTGCGGCGATGGCATCTTCGGACAATGTGACCATCACCATCGAAGGCACGGGCGGCCATGGGGCGCTGCCACACCGCGCGGCCGACCCGGTGGTGGCCGGTTCGGCCATTGTCATGGGCCTGCAAAGCATCGTGGCGCGCAACGTTGACCCGCAACAAGTGGCCATCATCACCGTGGGTGCTTTCAATGCGGGTGTGGCCAACAACGTGATCCCGCAAACGGCCACGCTGCGCCTGAGCGTGCGCTCACTGGACCGCGACGTGCGCATCCTGCTCGAAAAACGCATCACCGAGCTGGTCCATGCCCAAGCGGCCAGTTATGGCGTCCAAGCCCACATCGACTACCAACGTGGCTACCCGGTGCTGGTCAACCACCTGCATGAGACCGACTTTGCCCGCCAAGTGGGCGAAGAGCTGGTAGGCGCCGCCAACGTCACGCGCCAAGGCCGTGCGCTGACGGGCAGTGAAGACTTCGCCTTCATGCTCGAAGAGGTGCCCGGCTGTTATTTGCTCATCGGCAATGGCGATGGCTCGGGCGATGGCCACGGCGCTTGCATGGTGCACAACCCCGGCTACGACTTCAACGACCAGAACGTGGCCGTGGGCTCGGCCTACTGGTCCTTGCTGGTCGAGCGCTTTTTGCCTGCCCAAGGGTGAACTTTTCAGGCCGGACCTTGGGGTCCGGCCTACAGGTTGGGTTCCTGCCCAAAGAAGCCGAACAAAGACGCTGCGCAAGCCACTTACGCCCGTTTGAGCAGCCCCCAAGCCCCTGCCCAAGCGAGCGCACAGACGGGTCTGAGACAATCGGGGGGCTGAATATGTCTGACCTCATCCAAACCGTTTTGATTTACGCCCTGCCGGTGATCTTCGCGATCACGCTGCACGAGGCCGCCCACGGCTACGCCGCGCTGCGCTTGGGTGACAACACCGCGTCCATGCTGGGCCGTGTCACGCTCAACCCCATCCCGCACATCGACCCGCTGGGCACCATCTTGCTGCCCCTGCTGCTGTACTTCAGCACCAGTGGCGCATTTTTGTTCGGTTACGCCAAACCGGTGCCTGTGCGCTTTGACCGGCTGCGCCACCCCAAACGCGACATGGTCTGGGTCGCACTGGCCGGGCCGGGCGCGAATCTGGTGCAGGCGCTGCTGTGGGGCGTGCTGTTTTACGTGCTCACGGGCAGTGGTGTCACCGAGCGGTTTTTCATCGAGATGTGCAAGGCCGGCATGCTGACCAATGTGGTCATGTTCGCCTTCAACCTGTTCCCGCTGCCGCCGCTGGACGGCGGGCGCATTCTGGTGGGCGTGCTGCCCTGGCGGCAGGCGGTGCTGGTCTCGCGTGTGGAGCCCTGGGGCTTTTTCATCGTCATGGCCCTGGTCCTGACTGGCCTCATCAGCGCCTGGTGGATGCAGCCCCTCATGGGCCTGACCTTTGACTTTTTGAAGCTCACCCTCAGCCCGCTGGCCGCTCTGTTACGCTAATTTTTGTGCGCTAAATTTTGCGCTGATTTGTTTTTTCGCTTTTTGCTGATTTCCAATGACCACCCAAACCCGCACCCGCGTTCTCACCGGCATCACCACCACCGGCACCCCCCACCTGGGCAACTATGTGGGCGCTATTCGCCCCACGGTGCAAGCCAGCCGCGACACCCGCACCGATGGTTTTTATTTTTTGGCCGACTACCACGCGCTCATCAAGTGTGACGAACCTGCCCGCATCCAGCGCTCCACCCTGGAGATCGCTGCCAGCTGGATCGCCTCGGGCCTGGACCCGGACAAAGTCACCTTCTACCGCCAGTCCGACATTCCTGAAATCCCCGAACTCACCTGGCTGCTGACCTGCGTGACCGGCAAGGGCGTGCTCAACCGTGCCCACGCCTACAAAGCGGCGGTGGACAAAAACAACGCCGCAGGCCATGACCCGGACAGCGATGTGTCGGCGGGCCTGTTCATGTACCCCGTGCTCATGGGCGCGGACATTTTGATGTTCAAGGCACACAAAGTGCCGGTGGGCCGCGACCAGATCCAGCACATCGAGATGGCACGCGACATGGCCTCGAGCTTCAACCATTTGTATGGCGAGCACTTTGTCTTGCCCGAAGCCGTGATCGAAGAATCGGTGGCGCTGCTCCCCGGTCTGGACGGCCGCAAGATGAGCAAGAGCTACGACAACACCATCCCGCTGTTTGCGCCCGCCGCGCAAATGCGCAAACAGATCGCGGCCATCGTGACCGACTCCAAAGCGCCCGGCGAGCCCAAGGCCACCGAAGGCTCGGCCCTGTTCCAGATCTACCAGGCCTTTGCCAGCGCCGAAGAGACCGCCGCCATGGCCCGCGCCTATGCCGAGGGCATCGGCTGGGGCGACGCCAAACAAATGCTGTTCGAGCGCATCGACCGCGAAATCGCGCCTTTGCGCGAGCACTACCAAGCCCTGATCGACAACCCCGCGCAAATGGACAAGATCTTGCTGGCCGGGGCCGACAAGGCCCGCCAGTTGGCCACGCCCTTCATGCGCGAGCTGCGCCACGCCGTGGGCCTGCGTGCCTTGTCATCGGGCAGCGCTGCGCCGGTGGCCAAAGAAACGAAAACCGCGCTGCCCAGCTTCAAGCAGTACCGCGAAAAAGACGGTCAGTTTTATTTCAAGTTGGTGGATGCCAAAGGCCAGGTCTTGCTCCAAAGCCTGGGCTTTGCCTCTCCCAAAGAAGCCGGGCAAACCATCGCCCGACTGCAAAGCGAAGGGCCGGATGCTTTGGCATCTCTTCAGGCAGTTCTTGAACCCGCATCGGAAGCTGCGGATTTTTTGAACGACACTTTGCGGCTGTTGAAAGCCTCTCACGAGGCGAGTCAAAAATGATTTTGCCATTTTCAACAAAAAAGCTAGCAAAACCCACGGGAAACTGATATCCTTATACTTTCAGTTTAGCGCGGAGAATAAAACATGACTGTTTATGTCATCGACGACCACCCCCTGATGCGTGATGCATTGACCATGTTGCTGCATCGGGTCAAACCAGGCCTGAAAATCATCCCGATTCACAAGTTGAACGTGGTGGAATCGACCGTTGAAAAAAATGGCGCACCCGAGCTGTTTTGCCTCGATCTGCAATTGCCTGACACGCTGGGCATGTCTGGCGTGCAGGTGCTCAAAGCCAAGTTTCCCGACGTTCCCTTGGCGGTGGTGACCAGCTCCAGCGCCAGCGAATACGAGGCGCGCTGCCTGGAAGCCGGCGCCGATGCCTTCATCGAGAAATCCAACAGCCCGGCCCAAATCATTGCGGCTTTGCGCAGCCTTTTGGTGACCGAGGAGCAAGCCGCGATCGAAGACGCGGCAACGCCAGCAGGCCCCACCAAACTGTCCAAACGCCAAAAACAACTGATCCTGATGCTGGACCAGGGCCTGTCTAACCGTGACATCGCCGAAAAACTGGACATCAGCGAGCACACGGTCAAGGTGCACTTCTGGCGTCTGTTCCGCCGCTTGGGCGTCAACAGCCGCACACAAGCGCTGCACTTTGCCCGCACCAACGGCTGGCTGGGTATCTGATTCAAATCCATGCCCGTTGTTTCGATCACCTTGCTGCCGGGCTACGACCCGGACACCCAGCACCGCATGGTCAACCGCGTAGCCAATGCGGTACGCTCGGTGATCGCGACCCCCGAGGCGGGCACCACGGTGTTCATCAACGAGGTCAGCACCTACCGGCGTGACGGCAAGGTGTTCAGCGGTGGCCGTGCGGCGCACCCGGTGGCCTCAGACGTGGTGAAGTCTTTTTTGCAAGCCATGCAAGATCGGGACATGACCTTGGCGCAAAGCTTTTTGCACCCGGACTTTGCCATGTGTTTCCCGGGTGGAGTGCAGATGCGCACCTTGCCCGAGTTGATCGGCTGGGCGCAGCAGCGTTACAGCGCCATACGCAAGGACTACGCGCAGTTTGAAGAGAGTTGGCAAGGCGATGCCACGGTGGTGTTTTGCCACGGCAACTTGCAGGGTACCTGGCTCAATGGTGAGCCTTTTGAAGGCATCCGTTTCATCGACCGCATGGAAGTGCGCGATGGCCTGATTGCGCGCCAAGATGTGTGGAACGATCTGGCCGAGCACCGCAAGGCCTGAATCAGGCCTCATTTTTTCTTTTTGTCCTTGTCTTTGTCTTTGTTGATGATGTCCGGTGTCACGGCATCGACCACATTCACCACGGTCTTGACCCCATAAATCACGGTTGACGCGGCCACATCGGCAATGGCCAGCACCGTGCAGCCTTGCAGCAAAGGCAGGGCCAAAACAGCCACGATCAGGGTCCCGGTTTTCATCATTTTTCCTTTTCGCATCCAACAGTGCGTGCATGCAAGTCGGCACATGCGTGATGGCCTGGTCAGGTGTCAGAAAAAAACCCCACATGGCCTGCCATGCGGGGTTGATTTGGCGGAGAGGGAGGGATTCGAACCCTCGGTAGGGTCGCCCCTACGCCTGATTTCGAGTCAGGTACATTCGACCACTCTGCCACCTCTCCTGATTCGGTGTCGTTTGTCGAAGCCGATATTCTATCAGGCCCGGAGGGTCTCCAAACCACCCAAATAAGGTCTCAGCACCTCAGGCACCGTCACGGAGCCGTCGGCGTTCTGGTAATTCTCCAAAACCGCCACCAGCGCACGGCCCACGGCCAGGCCTGAGCCGTTCAAGGTGTGCACCAGCTCGTTCTTGCCTTGGGCGTTTTTAAAGCGTGCCTGCAAACGGCGGGCTTGGAAAGCCTCGCAGTTGGACACCGAGCTGATCTCGCGGTAAGTGTTTTGCGCGGGCACCCAGACCTCCAGGTCATAGGTCTTGCTGGCACCAAAGCCCATGTCGCCGGTGCACAGGCTCATCACGCGGTAAGGCAAGCCCAGCTTTTGCAAAATGGCTTCGGCGTGGCCCGTCATGGCCTCCAGCGCTTCGTAGCTGCGATCAGGGTGCACGATCTGCACCATCTCCACTTTGTCGAACTGGTGCTGGCGAATCAGGCCGCGCACATCGCGACCACCGCTGCCCGCCTCCGACCGAAAGCACGGGGTGTGCGCCGTCAGCTTGATCGGCAAATCGCCTTCGGCCAAGACTTCGTCGCGTACCACGTTGGTCAACGTCACTTCGGACGTGGGAATCAAATACAGCGCCTGGCTTTCTTCACCTTCTTGGCCGCCCTTGTTGGCGGCAAACAGATCGGCCTCGAACTTGGGCAGCTGGCCCGTACCGCGCAGGGTGTCGGCGTTCACGATGTAGGGCGTGTAGCACTCGGTATAGCCGTGTTCTGCAGTCTGCACATCCAGCATGAACTGCGCCAGTGCCCGGTGCAAACGGGCCACCGGGCCACGCATGAAGGTGAAGCGCGAGCCGGTCAACTTGGTGCCGGTCTCAAAGTCCAGGCCCAGCGGGCCGCCGATGTCCACATGGTCCTTGAGCTCAAAGTCAAAGTTGCGCACCGTGCCCCAACGGCGCACCTCGACGTTGCCTTCTTCGCCCGCGCCCACAGGCACCGACTCATGCGGCAAATTGGGCACGGCCAGCAGCAGGTCTTGCAGCTCGGCCTGAAGCACCTCCAGGCGCTGGGCCGAAGCGTCCAGCTCGTCCTTGATCGCGCCCACTTGCGCCATCACGGCATCGGCCTCGGCGTGCTGGCCCTTGCCCTTGAGCATGCCAATTTGCTTGGACAGGCTGTTGCGTTGGCTTTGCAGCTCTTCGGTGCGGGTTTGCAGCGTTTTGCGCTCGCCCTCCAAAGCACGAAACGCCTCCACATTCAGGAAGGACTGGGGATTTTTACGGGTCTGCAAACGCGCGACAACGGCGTCCAGATCTTTGCGGAGTAGAACAATATCAAGCATGGGGCGATTGTAGTGAGCCGGGTTCTGGGTTTTCTAAAGGGTCCATCTTCAAACCCTTGGGCAACGGAAACTTGATGGTTTCCTGGATGCCGTCCAGGGTGCGCACCGACACCGCGCCCATCGCCCGCAAACGCGCAATCACCTCTTGCACCAGCACATCCGGGGCAGAGGCACCTGCCGTCAGACCCACTTTTTGGGTCCCGTTAAACCAGGCTTCTTGCAGATCGGCCGCGCTGTCCACCATGTAGGCAGGCGTGCCCAATCGGTCGGCCAGCTCGCGCAGGCGGTTGCTGTTGGAGCTGGTAGGGCTGCCCACCACAATCACCACATCCACCAGCGGGCTCATCAGTTTCACGGCGTCTTGGCGGTTTTGGGTGGCATAGCAAATGTCTTGTTGTTTGGGCTCGCGCACCTGCGGAAAGCGGGCTTTGACAGCGGCCACGATCTCGGCGGCGTCGTCCACGCTCAAGGTGGTTTGCGTGACCACGGCCAGCAAATCGGTCTGGGCAGGTTGCACCTTGGCCACGTCTTCCACGTCTTCCACCAAATGGATGCCGCTGTCGAGTTGGCCCATGGTGCCTTCGACCTCGGGGTGGCCCTTGTGGCCGATCATGATGAACTCATACCCCTCTTTGTGCAGCTTGGCCAGCTCCACATGGACCTTGCTGACCAGGGGGCAGGTGGCGTCAAAAATCCGAAATCCGCGTCGCTCGGCCTCGTCCTGAATGGCCCGGCTCACGCCATGCGCACTGAAAATCAGCGTGGCCCCGGGCGGCACATCGGCCAGCTCTTCGATGAAGATCGCGCCTTTTTCCTTCAGGTCATTGACCACATAGGTGTTGTGCACGATCTCATGGCGCACATAAATCGGGCGGCCAAACTTGGTGAGTGCGTGCTCCACGATGTCGATTGCACGGTCCACCCCGGCGCAAAAACCGCGTGGCTCGGCCAATAGCACTTCAGACGTCATCACAGCACTCCAATCAGTTCGACTTCAAAGGTCACAGGCTGACCGGCCAGCGGGTGGTTGAAGTCAAACAACACCGCGCCCTCTTCGTTCACTTGCAGCACCGTGCCGGCATAAGAGCCCAGACCGTCGGGCGTCGGAAACTGAACCACATCGCCTGCCGCGTATTTTTCGGTCGGGTCACCCAGCTCGTTCAATAGCTTGCGCGCTACCCATTGCTGCATGTCGGCAATGCGCTCGCCAAAGGCCTCACCCGCCGGAATCTCCATCACCACCCGCGTGCCCTCGGCCAGGCCCAGCAAGCGCTGCTCCACGGCGGGCGACAAGGTGCCCGAGCCCAGCGACAAGGTCGCGGGTTTTTCGTTGAAAGTGTTGATGATGTCCCCCTGCGGCCCGGCCAGGCGGTAGTGAAGCGTCAAGAAAGAACCAGGTTCGACAATGGACATAAGGGTTTTCGTGGTTGCCGCCCAAGCGGCCAAACGGGCATAAAGAAAGCACTATTGTAAAAAGCCCGGCCAACCTGCCCCAAGCAAGGGACAAAAAGGGGCAAGCAGGACCGAAGGCGGCTCCAGGGAGGGGCACGACATGAGCATCAAGGACTTGCCGGCAGACGCGCGTCCGCGCGAAAAACTGCTCGCCCGTGGCCCGCAGGCCCTGAGCGATGTGGAGCTCTTGGCCATCTTGCTGCGCACGGGCATGGCGGGCAAAAACGTGTTCCAGTTGTCCGAAGAGCTGCTGGGGCCAGACGGCATCGCGGGCTTGCTCAACGCCACGGTGCCATCGCTCAAAATGGTCAAAGGCCTGGGGCCCGCCAAACAGGCCGAGCTGCTGGCCGTGTTCGAGTTGGCCCGCCGTGCGCTCAGCCAGCGCCTGAAAGAGCGCGAGGCTTTTCACACGCCAGGCGCGGTCAAGCAGTACCTGCAGCTGCAACTGGCCCACAAAAATCACGAGGTCTTTGCCGTGCTGTTTCTGGACAACCAAAACCGCATGCTGGCCATGGAAGAGCTTTTTCGGGGCACGCTCAGCCAGACCTCGGTTTACCCGCGTGAAGTCGTCATGCGCGCCCTGCACCACCAGGCCGCGGCCGTGGTGCTGTCGCACAACCACCCCAGCGGCTCGGTCCAGCCCAGCCGCGCTGACGAGCACCTGACCCAAACCCTCAAAGCATCTTTGGCGCTGGTGGATGTGCGCGTGCTGGACCACATCATCGTGGGCCAAGGCCAATCGCTGTCGATGGCGGAGCAGGGCTTGATGTGAGCGACCGCTAAACTCGGTGTTTTTCATTTTTCAAGCCCGTCATGTCCCACTACCACCTCTACGCCATCGGCAACGCCCTGGTCGATACCGAATACGAAGTTTCCGATGCACTGCTGAGCGCCATGGGCGTGAGCAAGCGGCACATGACCCTGATCGACACACCCCAACGCGCCGAATTGCTGGGGCATGTGCAAGGCCTGCACGCTCGCCGCACCGGCGGCGGCTCAGCGGGCAACACCGTGGTGGCGCTGGCGCAATTGGGCGGTAAAGCCTTTTATTCGTGCCGCGTGGCCGACGACGAGCTGGGCGCTTACTACACACAAGACCTGCAAACCAACGGCGTGGCGACCAACCTCACCCACACCCGCCCCACCGAAGGCCAAACTGGCAGCTGCATGGTGCTGGTCACACCCGACGCCGAGCGCAGCATGTGCACCTTTTTAGGCGCCACCTCGCAACTGGACGCCAGCGCCTTGCACCCGCAGGACATCGCCAAGTCCAGAATTTATTACATGGAAGGCTACCTGGCCGCTTCGCCCACGGGCCTCGAGGCCGCTGTGAAAGGTCGCCAGATCGCCATCGATCACCAAGTGCAAACCGCGCTGACCCTCAGCGACGTGAGCATGATCAACTTCTGCCGGCAAGGCCTGGAAGCCATGATCGGCAACGGTCTGGACTACCTCTTTGCCAACGAAGAAGAAGCCCAAACCTGGTGCGGCACCACCGATCTGGACACCATCATCGGCCAGCTGTCGGCTTTGGCCAAAACCGTCTGCCTGACACGTGGGCCCAAGGGCTGCATCGTGGTGCAAGGCCAGCAGCGCATCGAAGTGCCTGCGGTGCCCACCCAAGCGGTGGACACCAACGGTGCTGGCGACATGTTTGCCGGGGCCTTTTTGTACGGCATCACCCACGGCCAAAGCCCGGCGCAAGCCGCAGCGCTGGCCAACCGCGCCGCCGCTGCGGTGGTCAGCCAGCACGGCAACCGCTTGACCGCGGCGCAAATGCAAGCGATCTATTCAGACTTCCAAAAGGCTTCGTCATGAAAAAAATCCTGCTTTTGGGCTCAGGTGAGCTGGGCAAAGAATTCGTCATCAGTGCCAAGCGCCTGGGCTGCCACGTCATCGCCTGCGACAGCTATGCGGGTGCGCCTGCCATGCAAGTGGCCGATGAATCTGAAGTGTTCAGCATGCTCGACGAAGCGGCTTTGCGTGCCGCCATCGCCCGGCACCAGCCCGACCTGATCGTCCCCGAGATCGAGGCCATCCGCACCGAAGTGCTGCTCGACGTCGAAAAGCAAGGCTTTGAAGTCATCCCCAGCGCCCGCGCCGCCAACCTGACCATGAACCGCGACCGCATCCGCGATGTGGCCGTGGGTCTGGGCGTGCGCACTGCCAAATTCAGCTACGCCGATTCGGCCGCCGAGCTGCTGGCCCGTGCCACCGAGATCGGTTTTCCGGTCGTCATCAAACCGGTCATGAGTTCATCGGGCAAAGGCCAAAGCGTGGCCAAGACGGCGGCCGACGTACAAGCCAGTTGGGACTACGCCTGTGCAGGCATGCGCGGCGACCGCCAGAAAGTCATTGTCGAAGAATTCATCCACTTTGAGTTTGAAATCACCCTGCTCACCGTGCGCCAACGCAACGGGCAAACCCTGTTTTGCCCACCCATTGGCCACGTGCAAGAGCGCGGTGACTACCAGTACAGCTGGCAGCCCCAGGCCATGAAGCCCGCGCAAATCCAAGCTGCGCAAGACATGGCCGAAAAAGTCACCACAGACCTGGGCGGCGCAGGCCTGTTTGGCGTGGAGTTTTTCGTGACGAAAGACGAAGTGATCTTCAGCGAGCTGAGCCCCCGGCCGCACGACACGGGCATGGTGACGCTGACCAGCCAGAACCTGAGCGAATTTGATTTGCACGCGCGCGCCATTTTGGGCCTACCGATTCCCCGCATCGACTGCGTGGAAGGTGCCAGCGCCGTGGTGCTGGCCGACAAGGACGGCACCCACCCCACATTCACAGGCGTGGCTGAGGCCCTGAGCGAGCCGGGTGTGGACGTGCGCATCTTCGGCAAACCCACCACAAGGCCCTACCGCCGCATGGCGGTGGCACTGGCCCAAGGCCCCAACGCCTTGCAACGTGCCCGTGAGGCCGCGGCCAAAATTTCCGTCGTGGTCTGAGCCCATGAGCACCATCCTCGTCACAGGCGGCGCGGGCTACATCGGCTCGCACACGGTGGTGGAACTGTTGAACGCGGGGCACCAGGTGCTGATCGTGGACAACCTGTGCAACAGCAGCATCGCCGTGCTGGAACGCATCGAAAAACTGGCCAACCCCAACTTCCGGTTTGTACAAGCCGATGTGCGCGATGGCGCAGCGCTTGACCGGCTCTTTGCCGAGCAGCCCATCGATGGCGTGATCCACTTTGCGGGCCTCAAAGCCGTGGGCGAGTCGGTGTCGCAGCCTGTGCGTTACTTCGACAACAACGTGGGCAGCACCCTGGCCCTGCTGCAGGCCATGGACCGGGCAGGCGTGCGCCGCATTGTGTTCAGCTCATCCGCCACCGTGTATGGCGACCCCGAACAGGTGCCCATCACCGAGAGCAGCCGCCTGCAGGTGACCAACCCTTACGGCCGCACCAAGCTCATGTGCGAGGACATCCTGCGCGACCTGCAGGTGTCGGACCCACGTTGGCAAGTGGCTGTTCTGCGCTACTTCAACCCGGTGGGCGCGCACATCAGCGGCGCCATTGGCGAGCACCCGAGCGGCATCCCCAACAACCTGATGCCCTTCATCACCCAGGTGGCCGTGGGCCAACGCGAGTTTCTGAGCATCTTTGGCCGCGACTACCCCACGCCCGACGGCACGGGTGTGCGCGACTACATCCATGTGGTCGATCTGGCGCAAGGCCACTTGGCGGCGCTCAATTACCTGCAACAGCGGCAAACCAGCATCACCGTCAACCTGGGCACCGGGCGCGGCGTGAGCGTGCAGGAGCTGGCCGACACCTTTGCCCGCGTGACCGGTATGCCCGTACCCTATCGCTTTGTGGACCGCCGCCCGGGTGATGTGGCGGCCTGCTACGCCGACACCACCTTGGCGCGTGAAGCCCTGGGTTGGCAGGCACAGCTGGGGGTCGAGCGCATGTGCCAGGACGCCTGGCGCTGGCAATCGCAAAATCCCGAGGGGTATTGAAGAAGCGGGGAAGGTGGCGCTGGGCTTTACAGACAGCCCAGCACGCCGTCAAGCGAACTTTTCAGCCTCGGCCCACAGCGCCGCTGCTGCGTCTTTGGCCGCCAACAGGGGCTGCCCCTGCATCGGCCAGTCAATGCCCACCGTCGGGTCGTCCCAGCGCAGGCTGCGTTCATGGGCGGGGTACCAGTAATCGGTGGTCTTGTACAAAAACTCGGCGGTTTCACTCAGCACCACAAAGCCGTGCGCAAAACCCGGCGGCACCCACAACTGCTGGTGCTTTTGCGCGTCCAGGTACACCCCGACCCATTGGCCAAAAGTGACCGAGTTCTGACGCAGGTCCACCGCCACATCGAACACCTGGCCTTGCACCACGCGCACCAGCTTGCCCTGCGGGTGCTGGATCTGGTAATGCAAACCACGCAGCACGCCTTGGGCCGACTTGCTGTGGTTGTCCTGCACAAAGGGCAGGTCCACGCCGGTTTTGTCGGCAAAGTCGCGCTGGTTGAAGGACTCGAAGAAAAAGCCCCGAGCATCGCCAAAGACCTGAGGCTCCAGAACCAAGACGTCGGGGATGGCGGTGGGGGTGACGGTGTAGGGCATTATTTGAGCAAGTTCAACAGGTATTGGCCGTATCCATTTTTGGCCAAGGGGGCGGCCAGCTTTTGTACCGCAGCCGCGTCGATCCACTTTTGGTGGAAAGAGATTTCCTCCGGACAGGCCACCATCAGCCCCTGACGCTTTTGCAGCGTGGCGATGAAGCCCGCCGCCTCCAGCAAGCTGTCGTGTGTGCCCGTGTCCAGCCAGGCATAGCCCCGGCCCATGATTTCCACGTTGAGCTGGCCCAGCTCCAGGTAACGCTTGTTCACATCGGTGATTTCCAGCTCCCCCCGAGGCGAGGGCCGGATGTCGGCGGCGATGTCGCACACCTGCTGGTCATAAAAATACAGCCCAGTGACTGCGTAATTGCTCTTGGGTGCCTTGGGCTTTTCTTCGATCGACAAGGCCCGAAAAGACGCATCAAAGTCGACCACACCATAACGCTCCGGGTCGTGCACATGGTAGGCAAACACGCTGGCGCCGCTGGTGCGGGCATGGGCACTGGCCAGCAGCTTGACCAGGTCGTGGCCGTAATAAATATTGTCGCCCAACACCAGGGCGCTGGGGTTTTGGCCCACAAAGTCTTTGCCGATGATGAAGGCCTGCGCCAGGCCATCGGGGCTGGGCTGCACCGCGTACTGGATGTTCATGCCCCACTGGCTGCCGTCGCCCAGCAGCTCGGTGAAACGCGGCGTGTCTTGCGGTGTGCTGATGAGCAGCACATCGCGGATGCCCGCCAGCATGAGCGTGGTCAGCGGGTAGTACACCATGGGCTTGTCGTAGACCGGCATGAGCTGCTTGCTCACCGCTTGGGTCACGGGGTACAGGCGGGTGCCGGAGCCGCCTGCGAGGATGATGCCTTTTCGATTGATCATGTCTTATTTTAGGGGATGGCCTTTTTCATGCGCGGCTCGTTCCGCCGCATGGACACGATAATCAGAGCCATGGAATTGACCGCACTCCTGATTCTGGCTTATTTCGCCTGGCTGGCCGTGGCCTTGCGCAAGCGCAAGCGGACGGTGCAAGGGCCGTGGCTGTTCTTACTGCGGGCCTTCTTTCCAAACTGGCAGTTTTTTCACGGCCTGGGGCCTGCACCTCGGCTGTGGGTGCGTTCACAGGACAGACCCGACCGGTGGTCAAGCTGGCACCCCGTCTACCCCCATTTGCCGCGCCGCACTTGGCACCTGTTGCACAACCCGTCCGTGAACCTGGCCCTGTCCCACCAGAACCTGGTCGAGCACCTGGCCACCGACGTGCACGACCTCGCCGAAAACGCCGACATCCGCGATTGTGTGAGCTACCAGCTGGTGACGCGACTGGCGCGCGATGCCGTTCAGGGTGGCTGCTGGGACGACACCCCCATGGTGCACCGCCCCGATGGGTTTGCACCACAAGCGTTTCAGTTCGAAATCCGTTTGCTTCGTCTGGGCCAAGCAGGCGATGAGCAGTTGCTGTTGTCTCCCGTGATGCCCCTGCGACCATGAACCTGGATCTGCCACTGGCCATCCGGGCCTTTGAGGTCTTGCTCGGCTGGAGTTTGCTGCTGCAAAGCGCCGAATACCTGCGCTTGCTTCAACTCGACCGGGTCGGGGACTGGCACATTCAACGCGCCGAAGTGCCCAACGCCCTGGTCCGCCAAGGGCTGGACATGTTGTACCGGCCCACCCCCTATGCCTGCATGCTGTGGCTGCGCGGTGCCCTGGCCCTGGCCTTGATGCTGGGCCACGCCGGTCCAGGCAGCGCGGTGCTTTTGTTCGCCATGGCGCTGCTGATCTTGTTGCGCTGGCGCGGGGCCTTCAATGGCGGCAGCGATTTCATGACGCTGGTGGGCCTGACGGGCTTGCTCCTGGCCCATGTGCTGGTCCTTTTCACGGACTCCGTCAGCGCCTGGCGTGCCGCACTTTGGTATGTGACGGTGCAAAGCCTGAGCTCATACTTTGTGTCAGGCTGGGTCAAGTTGATGCGCCCCGAATGGCGCTCAGGACGCGCCCTGACGGTCTTTCTGGACAACGCTGTTTACGGCCCTTTGCCTGCCAAGAGCATTTACCGCAAACCCCGTCTGGCCATGCTGTGCAGCTGGGGCTTCATCGTTTGGGAAGGTCTTTTCCCACTGGCCTTGCTCGATGTTCGCCTGGCGGCCATGTTCTGCGCCATCGCTGCGGTGTTTCACTTTCTGGTGTTCTGGTTTTTTGGACTCAACCGCTTTTTCTGGGCCTGGCTGAGCACCTTTCCCGCCATCCTTTACTGCGCATCGGTCTGACAAGGCCTGCATGCCCTGCTGGCCCAGACACCACCCGACACAAACCGCCTTTTCATCACAAAGGGCCGATTGATTTTGTGCACGATGCAACGCTATCTGGCAGGTTTGAACATCCGTGACGTCTTGCACTGGACCAGACCCTGACGGCCTGCGAAAATATTCCGATGAATACAAGCTCCACAGCCAC
The DNA here is from genome assembly GCF_017848645.1 of Limnohabitans sp. GTDB lineage: Bacteria > Pseudomonadota > Gammaproteobacteria > Burkholderiales > Burkholderiaceae_C > Limnohabitans_A. Next base: position 17,355 of record NZ_JAFEIF010000071.1, read on the forward strand.
CGCGTCTTCGTCGGCATTTGCCCCCTTGCAAAACGACACTTTCTTGCGTGCCTGCCTGCGCCAGGCCACCGACCACACCCCCGTCTGGCTCATGCGCCAAGCCGGACGCTATTTGCCCGAGTACTGCGCCACCCGCGCCAAGGCCGGCAGCTTCATGGGCCTGGCCACCAACGTCGATTACGCCACCGAAGTCACGCTCCAGCCACTGGACCGTTACCCACTCGATGCGTCCATCCTGTTCAGCGACATCCTCACGGTGCCTGACGCCATGGGTCTGGGCCTGTCTTTTGCCCAGGGCGAAGGCCCACGCTTTGCCAAAAACGTGCGCAACGAAGCGGCCGTGGCCGAATTGGCCGTGCCCGACATGAACAAGCTGCGTTATGTGTTCGATGCTGTCACGTCGATTCGCAAAGCCCTGAACGGCCGCGTACCGTTGATCGGCTTTTCCGGCAGCCCTTGGACGCTGGCGTGCTACATGGTCGAAGGCGCGGGGTCTGACGACTACCGCCATGTGAAGACTCTGATGTACAGCCGCCCGGACCTGATGCACCGCATCCTGGAAATCAACGCCGACGCCGTGGCCCTGTACCTGAACACGCAAATCGAAGCGGGCGCCCAAGCGGCCATGATCTTTGACAGCTGGGGCGGCGTGCTGGCCGATGGGGCTTTCCAGCAATTCAGCCTGGCCTACACGGCCCGCGTTCTGAGCCAGCTCAAAACCGAGCACAACGGCCAGCGCATCCCCAGCATCGTGTTCACCAAGGGCGGCGGCCTGTGGCTGCCCGAGATGGCAAGCCTGAACTGCGACGTGCTGGGCCTGGACTGGACCATGAACCTGGGCCGTGCCCGCGCCCTCGTGGGCGGCCAAGTGGGTGGCCCCGGCAAAGCGCTGCAAGGCAACATCGACCCGAACATCCTGTTTGCGCCGCCTGCTCAGATCGCGACCGAGGTGCACCGCGTGCTGGACAGCTTTGGCACGCCGCACACCGACAAAACCCAAACCGGCCCCACGCACATCTTCAACCTGGGCCACGGCATCAGCCAATACACCCCGCCAGAGCATGTCACGGCACTGGTGGAGGCGGTGCACAGCCATTCGCGCAAGCTGCGACAGGGTTGAGCGTTAGGCCTTCAGCCTTAGGCGTTCAGGGTTGGGGGTTAGGCGTTCATCTTGGAGCGAAAGGATGAGCGCGGAATGTCAAGTCCGGGCACTTGCTACAGCGAACAAGGCTTGACCCTTGAAGTACCGACCTCGGGGTTGCGCTCCGTGGGGATCAACACAACACCCTCAACGCCAGGGGCTGTGCCGCAGCAGGGAAACGTCGGACCGGATGGTCCGACCTACGGGGTGCGTCCGGTGATGTTCAGAACCACACCTTGCACGCCAGTCTTCACCCCAGCCAACTCCACCTGCAAATCCACCTCTTGCTTTTGCGCCGAGCCGGTTTTGGAGACCCGGGCCACCAGGCGCACTTGCGCCAGCGATGACAGCACCGGCGGTGCGCCCATGCCCATGCTGTCGCTCAAAGCGAAGCGCACTGGCCACGAGGTGGGTGTGCCGCGCCAAATCGCCACCGGGCGGCGTGAGCCCTCTTCGGCCATGGCGTAAACGAACAGGGTTGAACCTGCAGCGATTTGACTTTGCACCTCGGGCGAGACACGGACCTCGCCCTGAATCAGGGGCTTGGCGTCACCAGCAGGAGTGGCCGCCGACAAGGGCCCTGCCCCCACTGCGACGGTTGCACTAGGAGCCGCCGCCATCTCGGCGGCTTGGGCCACGGCCTGCTGCAAGCCTTGGCCTGCCTCGCTGTCAGCAGGCACCAAAGCCAAGGCACGCTGCCAGTAATCTTGCGCTGCCGCGTGCCGTTTTTCAGACAAAGCCGCGCTGCCCGCGAGCACCAACGCATTCAGGTGCTGGGGCTGTGAGCGCAGCACGTCTTGAATCCACTGCCAAGGCTCTCCGGCGTAGACGCCGCCTGCACTCAAAGCTTTCATCTGCGCCCGCTCAATCCACAGATCGGGCTCGGGCGACAAGGCCAGCACACGGGCCAGGGCCTGCTCGGCCGGGGCATGCGCGTTTTGGGCAGCGTGCAGCCGCGCCAGCGTCAACCATGCCTGGGCATCCTCCGGGCGTTTTTGCGTGGCTTCTTGCCACAAGCGGGTTTGCTCGGCCAATTGCGCGGGCGTGGTGGCGCTGATTTGGACCCTCTGGCTCAAGGGTTTGGGCCACCAGGTCTGGGGGGCGCCCAATTGCACATAACTCAGGCCACTGAGCAACACCAAGGCCACGACCATCCAGAGCCAACGCGCGGGCACTGACGCAGCGGGTGCGTCGTCGGACTGTTCCGCATCGTCCAGCAGATGGCGCAGCAACTCGTCGCGGGCCGCCTGATGCTGCAGCGCTGTCAAACGGCCTTCGGCCAAAGCTCGGTCCAGATCGGCCAGGTGCTCTTGCGCAATCCTGCGGTTGGTCTGTGACTGCTGCGACAGACCCACGACCTGCACCTGCTTTTTCAGGCCCCGCTGCAACACCCCAGCTGCCAGCAGCCCCAAAGCCAGCAGCGCCAACAACAAACCCAGCCAAGGCGGCAAAAAAGACATCAGGACTCCAGCAGTTGGCGAACGCGCGCGCGCTCGCTGTCGGTCAAGGGCGTGGGCGCAGCAGGCGTGCGGCGCATCAAGCGCAGCGCCAAGGCCAATGCCCCCAACAACAACACAAAGGGGCCAAACCACAGCAACCAGGTCACCGGTTTGACCTCGGGCTTGTAGAGCACAAAGTCACCGTAGCGGCTGACCAGAAAGCTGCGGATGTCGGCATCGCTTCGGCCCTGCTCGATCAGGCCGCGCAGCTCGCGCCGCAGGTCCAGCGCCAGCTCGGCATTCGACGAAGCCAGGGATTCGTTTTGGCACACCAGGCAACGCAGCTCGGCCGCGATGTGGTCCCAGCGCGCCTGCACAGCGGCCGACATGGGGGCATCGGTGTGCGCTGCCACAGGTGCGCCCACACCTGGCAAAGTCGCCTGCACAGTCGATGGGACTGACGTACGGCTGTTCGCACCTTTTGTCGCAGCATTGGTCGCAACATTGGCCACACCCACTGCCGAACCACCCGGCGCTTGGGCCGCCACACAGGCGCACCACAGCCCAACGCAGGCCAGCACGCACTGCAGCAACGCGCGCATCAGTTCACCCCCCGCAACAAGGGCAAGAGTTTTTGCTGCACCACATCGGGCGTCAAGGCCCCGGCGTGCTTGAAGCGCACCACGCCCTCGTGGTCGATCAAATAAGTTTCAGGCAAACCGTACACACCAAAATCCATGCCCACCCGGCCGTCCATGTCCAGCAGGTTCACACCAAAAGCCTGACCTTGTTTTTGCAACCAGGCCTGGCTGCGGGTCGTGGCTTTTTGCACCGCCTCTGCGCTTTGCGGGTCCTGCCCCGACAGCTCCGAGGCCTGCAGCTCTTTGTAATTGATGCCCACCATCTTCAGGCCGGGCTGGCGCGACAGCGCCATCAAGATCGGGTGCTCTTCTTTGCAGCCCGCGCACCAGGTGGCCCACAGGTTGACCAAGGTGAGCTGCCCCTTGAACTGCGCCGCGTTGAACACGCCCGGCCCACCCACCACCGGCAACTCAAAAGCCGGTGCGGGGCGACCAATGAGTGGCGATGGGATCTCTTGCGGGTTGCGCGTGAGGCCCACCCCCAAAAACACCACCATGCCCAAAAACAGCGCCAGCGGCACAAACACCCAGCGTGGCATGCGGCGACTTGGGGCCTTGGCAGACAGCGCGCTCATGACACAGCACCTTTAGCAGCACCTTTGGCCACAGCAACAAGCGGTGCGGCGCGCAAACCCGACGCCCCCAAACCTATGCCCATGTCAGCCTGAGCGCCGTGCGCACCGGCTGTCGAAGGGGCTTGTCGGTAACGCCGATCAAAAGCGGCCAAACCGCCCCCCAAGACCATGAACACCGCGCCCAACCAGATCCACGACACAAAAGGCTTGTGGTAGACCCGGAAACTCCACTGCGGCGGCTCGCCCGCCAAGGGCTCACCCAAAGACACATAGCGGTCACGCCACAGGTTGCGGTCAATCGCCGCCTCGGTCATGGGCATGGCGCTCGACACATAGCGGCGCTTTTCGGGACGCAAAGTGCCCACCTCACGCTCATCACCCGGCTCGCCTTCGAACACCTTCATCTGTGCGCGCAAGGCCAAATAGTTGGGCCCCAGGTGGTTGTCCACGCTGATGAGTTGGTAGCGCACACCGGCCACCGTGACCGAGTCGCCCAGGCCCAAACGCACGTCGCGCTCCACCTGAAAGGACTTGACGCCGGTGATGCCCAGCACCAGCACCGCCACACCCAGGTGCGCGACCTGCATGCCCCACCAGGCCAGGCCCGGCGAGCCGGGCAAACGCAAGCGCTGCACGATTTGCCAAGCGCCCGACAGCACGATCCAGCCGCCCAGCGTGCCGCCCATCACCGTGAGCCAGCCGCCTGCCGTGGTCGTGCTGCCCTCAGCCATCGGTGCCCCGCCCCATGTTGCCCAGGCACTGGCCAGCAAAAGCGCCAAAGCCCCGGGCACCAAGACCGAGCGCACCGCCGCCCAGCGCGCCACATGCCAAGGCACCACCGTCCCCGGCACCATGGCCAGCAAAAGAGGCACCATCAGGGGCACGAACACGCGGTCAAAATACGGCGGGCCAACCGAGAGCTTGCCCAGGTTCAGCGCGTCGATGATCAGCGGGTACAAAGTGCCCAGCAACACCGCCGCCATGGCGACCACCAAGAGCACGCTGTTGAGCAACAAAAACGATTCGCGGGAACCGGCCACCGGCTGCGAGGCATTGGCCCACTGCGGCGCGCGCCAGGCAAACAAGGCCAGCGACACGCCCACCACCACGACCAAAAACAGCAAGATGAACACGCCCCGACCCGGGTCGGTGGCAAAGGCGTGCACCGAGGTCAACACCCCCGAGCGCACGAGGAAAGTGCCCAGCAGGCTGAGCGAAAACGCGCCAATGGCCAAGAGCACCGTCCAGGCTTTGAACTGCCCGCGCTTGTCGGTGACCATGAGCGAATGGATGAGCGCCGTGGCCACCAACCAGGGCATGAGCGAGGCGTTTTCCACAGGGTCCCAAAACCACCAACCGCCCCAGCCCAGCTCGTAATAAGCCCACCACGAACCCAGCGCGATGCCCAGCGTCAAAAAGCCCCAGGCCGCCACGGTCCAGGGCCGCGCCCAACGCGCCCATGCGGCATCGATCCTGCCCGACAGCAGCGCCGCCATGGCAAAAGCAAAGGCCACCGACAAACCCACATAGCCCATGTAGAGCATGGGCGGGTGGATCACCAAACCCGGGTCTTGCAGCAAAGGCGTCAAATCACGGCCCTCGGAGGGGGCCGGGAACTGCCTCGCAAACGGATTGGAGAGTGTGAGGATGAAAACCAAAAAACCCACCGACACCGCGCCCATCACGCCCAGCACCTGCGCCACCAGGGCCTGCGGCAAGCGCTTGGAAAATGTGGCAACCGCCACCGACCACAGCGCCAGCATCAAGACCCACAGCAGCAGCGAGCCTTCGTGTCCGGCCCAGATGGCCGAGAGCCGATACGGTGTGGGCAGCAGGGTGTTGGAGTGGTGGGCCACGTACTTGACGCTGAAATCGTGCACATAAAACGCGTGCCACAAAGCGCCAAAGGCCAGCACGATCAGCGCCAGTTGCAGGACCGCCAAGGGCCTCGCCAGCGTTTGCCAGCCCGCACGCCGCGCCGACAAACTGCCCCACAGCGGCAACACCGACTGCAGCACGGCGACCCAGGCCGCCATGATCAAGGCCATGTGGCCAGCTTCAGGCCACATAGGCGGCTCCCTTCAGGTCAGGGCGCGTCATCGCACCACCGCCGCGCCCATGCGGGCTTTGGCCGCCTCGTCCAGCGCGTGCTGGGCTTCGGGCGGCATGTAGTTTTCGTCGTGCTTGGCCAGCACCTCGCTGGCCACAAAGAGGCTGCCTGCGTCCAGGTGGCCTTGCGCCACCACGCCCTTGCCCTCTTTGAACAAATCGGGCAACAGGCCCACATAGCGCACGGGCACCTCGCGCTGCGTGTCGGTCACCACAAAAGCCACCGCCATGCCGTCGCGCTGGATGCTGCCTTCCTTGACCAAACCGCCGACACGAAAGTGCCCCTCTTTGGGCGCTTCGCCCGCCACCACTTGCGTGGGCGTGAAGAAAAAAACCAGGTTGCTCTGGAAGGCATTGAGCACAAAAAACAGCGCACCACACACGAGCAGCAAGCCCAATGAAATGCCAAACAGTCGCTGATGGCGGCTTTTCATGACGCAGCTCCTGGGGTGAAATGAACGGGGCGCGATGGCCGGGCTGAGCTGGCCTGTAAAGCGCCCGGGGTTTCGGTATCCAAGGCTTGGGCGTCCATGGCCTCGCACACCGCGTCCAGCGCTTGTCGCCTGCCCACGCGTGCGAGCAGTACTTCCAAAGCCAGCAAAGCCGCACTCACGCCCATGCTGCCCCACACGAAAACGCCATAGCCGCCCATGGCCCAAAACTCGGCAGCGCTTGTCCACATCATGCGGCACCTCTCAATGCGCTTTGCGCGCGGTGCGCCAACACTTCGGGCAGTTGATGCACCCAAGCGGCGTGGCTGTCGCGCACCAAAATCAAACTGCGCACGCGCCACAAAGCGATGGCCGCCGCGTAGAGCCACACCGCCAAGCTCATGAGCAGCATGCCGGTCAGCATGATGCTGGCCATGCGCGGCGACTGGGTCAGTGACACCGAGGCGCCTTGGTGCAAGGTGTTCCACCACTTGACCGAAAAATAAATGATGGGCACGTTGACCGCCCCCACCACCGCCACCAAGGCACCGGCCCGGTCCGAGCGGCGCGGGTCTTCGATGGCCGAGGTCAAGGCGATGTAGCCCAAATACAAAAACAGCAGGATCAGCATGGAGGTCAGCCGCGCGTCCCACACCCAATAAGTGCCCCACATCGGCTTGCCCCACAAGGCCCCGGTCCACAGCGACAAAAACGCCAGCAAAGCCCCGGTGGGCGCGAGCGCACGGGTCATCAGACCCGACAAACGTGTGTTGAACACCAGGCCCAGCACGCTCCAGAACGCCATGGCCAGGTAAATGATCATGGCCATCCACGACACGGGCACATGGATGTAAATGATGCGGTAGGCCTGGCCCTGCTGCGCGTCAGACGGCGCGACCATGAAGCCCACCCACAAACCCGCCAGCGCCAGCACCGTGGCCAGCAGCGCCAGCCAAGGCCAGATGCGCCCGGCCAAGGGGTAAAAGTGCTGCGGCGCGGCGTAGTGAAAGAGCTTCATGGTCCGTTCCTCTTCATTCCAGCGCCAAGCGCAAAGCCGCTGCACAGGCCCAGGGGCTGAGCGCCGCCGAAGCCAGCAAGAGCGCCAACAAAATGGACACATGCGCCTCGGCCCCGAGGCCGCGCATCTGCGCATCGACCGCGCCCGTGCCAAACACCAGCACCGGCACATACAAAGGCAAGAGCAAAAGCGACTGCAGCACCCCGCCGCCGCGCACGCCCAAAGTGAGGGCCGCGCCAATCGCGCCCAGCAGTGACAGCACGGGCGTGCCGATCAAGAGCGTGAGCGCCAGCATGGACAAGGCCTCTGGCCCCAAACCCAACTGCAGCCCCAAGAGCGGCGACAGCAGCACCAAGGGCAAGCCCGAGATCAGCCAATGCGCCAGCAGCTTGGCGCTGACCAGCCAAGGCAGGGGCGCGGCCGACAGCGCCAGCTGCTCCAGGCTGCCGTCCTGGTGGTCGGCTTCGAACAAACGGCCCAGGCTCAGCATGCTCGCCAGCAAGGCCGCCACCCACAACACCCCCGGCCCGATCAGGCGCAGCGTGCCCGGCTCGGGGCCGATGGCCAGCGGAAACAAAGCCGCCACCAACACAAAGAAAAACACCGCGCCCAACCACTCGGCCTTGCGCCGCAGGGCCAAGCGCAGGTCGCGCCGCAGCACGCCAACCATGGCTTGCCAAGGGCTGGGCAGCATGTGCTGAGCCGCAAGCGCTGACACAGGGGCGGTCATGGCGGGGGTGTTCATGCGCGGCCCAACTGCAAGCGTGCACCCAGGCCTTGCAGGCCCACATCGTGGTGGCTGGTCATGACCACAGCGCCGCCCGCGTCCACGTGCGACTGCAGCAAGGCGCGGGCCGTGGCGGTGGCCTGCACGTCCAGGCCCACCAGGGGCTCGTCCAGAATCCAAAGCCGCGCCGGGCTGGTGCGCAAACGCGCCAAGGCCACGCCTTGCCGCTGGCCTTGCGACAAGACCCGCACAGGCAAATGCGCCCGGCTTTGCAGACCCTGCGCGGCCAGCGCTTGCACGGCCTGCTCGCGGCTGAGCGCCAAGCCGCTGACCTGGGCATCGGCGCACAGATTTTCACAAGCGGTCAGATCGGGCTTGAGGCCCAGCGCGTGGCCGATGTAATGCAACACCGAACGGTCGGGGCGCGAAAGCGTGGACTGCAGGGAGGAAGAAGAAGAAGAAAGCCACCGCACTTGGCCGCGTGCCGCCGGGGACAGGCCGCACAGGATGCGCAGCAAACTGGTCTTGCCGCAGCCGTTGCCGCCTTCGATGTGCAGCCAGCTGCCTTCGGGCACGGAAAAGCTCACGCCCTCGAACAAGGTCCGCTGGGCCTTTTGGCAGGCCAGGTCCATCGCTGTGAGCACCCAAGACGCCATAAAAGGGCTTTCCGGTCGGTTGAAGACAAGGCAAAGTGTAACGATGGATTGACACTTTGTGTGTTCAAAGCCTTGATTCAGACTGGTAAATCAGGGTATGCCCTGAGTTTGGGGTCGGAAATGGGCGCAAAAAAACCGCCCAAGGGCGGTTTTGGGGGTCTCAGCGGGGTGAACCCCGCTGGGATCGACTGGACATTAAGCCTTTTTGGCCCAAGCAGAGCACCAGCCCTTGGCGGCCACTTGCTTGCCTGCAAACAAGGGGCAGCCACCGGCGGCAGCACCGGCCTTGGCCTGGAACAGGGCGCAGTTGGCGCAGTTGGCACCGGCTGCGAACTTGGGGTTCTTGGCTTTGTCGACCTTGCTGGCGTCGGCCTTGTAAGCCAGGCCCACAGCTTGCGGGTCTTTTTCATCGACCATAGCCTGAGCGGAGGCCTGGCTCATCGCCAGCAAGGCGGTAGAGGCAGTGGCCACTTGCATCATGAACACACGGCGGGTCGAAGACTGGGAGGAAAAACGTGACATGGGGAGCTCCTTGAAGAGATGGTCAGAAAATACTGAGTAGTTCATTGTGCGCCACAACAGTCACCTTGTCATGCGGCCTGGGATACTTGAGCAAATCACACAGGAAAGCCCTGGTTTTTGAATGTCAACCGCGATGGACATGCCCGTGTCAGAATGCGGCTCAAACTCACACCTCACTTGCAAAGGTTCAGACATGCTGCAACTGCTGATCGGCTTGGCACTATTTTTAGGCATCCACTCTCTGCAAAGCCTGGCCCCGCAGATGCGCCAAAACGGCATGGCCCGCTGGGGTGCGTTGGGCTTCAAGGCTGTTTATGCAGCGGTGGCGGTCCTTGGCCTGTACCTGCTGGTTCAAGGTTACGGCCAGGCAAGGCTGGACCCGGTGGTCCTGTGGACACCACCACGCGGCATGCAACACGCCACCATCTTGCTGATGTGGGTGGCCATGGTTTTGCTGGTGGCCACCTATGTGCCTGGCAACCAGATCAAAGCCAAACTGCGCCACCCCATGACCTTGTCAGTCAAGGTCTGGGCGCTGGGGCATTTGTTATCCAACGGCAACCTGGCCGATGTGCTCTTGTTCGGTGGTTTCCTGGTCTGGTCGGTACTGGTGTTCCGCGCCGCCCGCAAACGGGACCGCCAAAGCCTGCACTCCGCGCCCGAAGGCAAGCTGCTGGGCACTTTGCTGGCGGTGGTGGTGGGCACCGGCGTTTGGGCGGCTTTCCTGATGGGCGGCTTGCACGTCTGGCTGGTGGGCGTCATGCCTTTCACCCGCGCTGGTTGATGGCCGACTGACGTGCAAGCCACTGGCTCGCCTTCATCCTTAACGGCTGCTGCTGCGGCACCCGCTCGCAAGCTGTGCACCGACTGCGGCCTCTCGCGCACGGATGACCCCAAACGCTGCGGCCAGGCCTGTCAGTTCATCCAGCCCGATTACCCGGGCTTGGAGCAGCGGGTCCACGGCCGCGTGCGCCGACAGGGCAGTGCCACGCACCCAGCCCAGCCCGACGAGTTGTTCTTTGGGCCTTACCAACAGATCCTGAGCGCACGCCTGGACCCGCCCACCCAAGGCGCGCAGTGGACCGGCATCACCACCCGCTTGGCCGAGGTGCTGCTCGAACAAGGCCTGGTGGACGCCGTGATCGCCATGGCCGCCGACCCGCACGACCGCTGGCGCCCACGCCCGGTGCTGGTCACGCGCGCCGAGGACATGGCGCAGTGCCGGGGCATGCGCATGGGTTACGCACCGCTGCTGAGCCTCGTGGAGCCGGCACTTGCCCAAGGCCACAAGCGCTTGGCGGTGATCGGCATCCCCTGCCAGATTTACGCCTTGCGAGCCATCCAGCCGCAGCTCGAACGCGAGCAAGGCTTGGAGCAGCTGTATGTCATTGGCACGCCGTGCTCTGACAACACCACCACCGAAAACTTCCACCAGTTTCTGGGCCTGATTTCGGACCGCCCACAAGACATCAGCTACGTCGAATTCCGCGCCGATTACAAAGTCGAGGTGCGCACCGACCAAGGCGACCAACGCCTGATCCCGTTTTTGAACCTGCCGCTGTCCACCCTGCCGCCGGACTTTTTCCCGCTGACTTGCCGCACCTGCGTGGACTACACCAATGTGCTGGCCGACATCACCGTGGGTTACATGGGCGGGCACGGCCAGCAGTGGTTGCTGGTGCGCAACGCACGCGGGCAGGCGGTGCTGGATGGCATTCAGGCGCAATTGATCACCAGCGCGCCCATCAGCAAGGGCAAACGGGATGGCCCGGTGCGCGGCTTCATGGCCAACACCGAGCGCGCCGCCGGCGGCATGCCGCTGCGGCGCATGCCCGCCTGGATCAAGCCCCTGGTCAACTGGCTCATGCCGCGGGTGGGCCCGCGCGGCCTGGAGTTTGCGCGCGCCCGGGTCGAGATGAAGGCCATCGAATCCATCTTGCACCTGCGCCGTGAGGCGCCAGCGCGCATCAAAAACATGCTGCCGCAGCATGTTTGGGATTTGGCGGCGCGTTACGGCCTGAAGCCGGAAGCACGACCCGAATCTGACCCAGTGGACAGCGCCACACGCAAAAGCTGAACGCAAGAGTCCATTTAAAGTGTAAATTTAACTTGACACTTTGACTCGTCTTTTGGATGATGGGCCGAGAACAGTTTTCGGAACGCCCCATGGCATTGACCTTCCCTTTCGCGGCCATCGTTGGTCAAGATGAAATGACCCTCGCCATCCAGGTGGTGGCGGTCGACCCGTCCATTGGCGGTGTGCTGGTCTTGGGTGACCGGGGCACCGGCAAATCGACGGCCGTGCGGGCTCTGGCCGACCTGTTGCCCCCGATTTCGGTCGTCAAAGGCTGCCCTTACCGCTGCGACCCGGCCAAGCCAGCAGGGGCCTGCCCGGTTTGTCAGGCGCGCGACCCCAAAGCCAAAGTCGTGACCGAACGCCAGAGCGTGGCCGTGGTCGACCTGCCTTTGGGCGCAACCGAAGACCGCGTGGTCGGCGCGCTCGACCTGGAAAAAGCCTTGTCGCAAGGCGTCAAATCTTTCGCCCCCGGACTGCTGGCACAAGCACACCGGGGCTTTTTGTACATCGACGAGGTCAACCTGCTGGACGACCACTTGGTGGACCTACTGATCGACGTGGCCGCCTCGGGCGAGAACCTGGTCGAGCGCGAAGGCCTGAGCGTGCGCCACCCGGCGCGCTTTGTGCTGGTGGGCAGCGGCAACCCCGAAGAAGGCGAGCTGCGCCCGCAACTGCTGGACCGCTTTGGCCTGTCGGTGCAGGTGCGCACGCCGCAAGACCTGGCGCTGCGCGTGAGCATCATCAAACGCCGCGACGCCTTCGACAAAGACCCCGCCGCCTTCAAAGCGCTGTGGCACAAAGACAACCAGAAGCTGCAAAAACGCATCCTCAAAGCGCGTGAGCTGTTGGACGAAGTCGAGGTGAGCGACGACATGCTGATGCTGTGCGCGCGCCTGTGCCAGCAGCTGGGCACCGACGGCCTGCGCGCCGAGCTCACGCTGCTGCGTGCCACCCGGGCCTACGCCGCGCTCCAAGGCCACCAAGCGGTGAAAGCCGAGCACCTGCAAAGCATGGCCCCTTTGGCCCTGCGCCACCGCCTGCGCCGCAACCCGCTGGACGACACCGACTCGGGCGCGCGCGTGCAGCGCAGCTTGCAAGAAGTGCTGGCCGCCTGAGCTGCAGATCAAGCACCCCCATGTTTAAACGGCCATTTCCTTGTAGGAGCGGCGTCCTCGCCGCGATCGGCCTTTGCAGACCACGCCCACCGCTGCGAGGGCAAAGATCCTGCAAATCCGCCGTTCAGCCCTGACATGACCCGTCAAGCCCCCCCACTGCCTACACCCGCTGATCCCATGGAGCGCTGGAACGATGCGCTGACGGCGCTGCAGCTGTTGCAGCTCGACCCCCACGGCTTTGGCGGCGTGTGCCTGCGCGCGCCACACGGCCCGGTGCGCGAGCGCTGGCTGCACGCTTTGGCGGGGCTCGGTATCGGCTTGGTCAAAGTGCCCGGCTCGGTGGACAGCGAGCGGCTGCTCGGCGGCATCGACCTGGCCCACACCCTGCAAACCGGGCAACTGCACCTGCAAGCAGGCTTGCTGCAACAGGCCGACCAAGGCTTGGTCTGCCTGCCCATGGCCGAGCGCCTGTCACCCGCCCTGCTCGCTCCCTTGGTGCAAGCTCTCGAACAAGGCCAGGTGCCGCCTACCCGCCACAGCGCCGCCCCCACACCCACCCGCTTTGGGGTGGTGGCGCTGGACGAATCCTTGCCCGACGAACCTGGCGTGGGCGCGGCCCTGGCCGAGCGCCTGGGCGTGTGGCTGGACCTGCACGAACTCTCGCCCAGCGACATCCACGCGGCGTGGCAGGGCGACAGCGAATCGGATGGTCTGCAGATCCGTCTCAGCCCCGGCGCTTTGGCCCGCGCTCGCGAACAGCTGCCCCAAGTGCAAGCGAGCGACGAACACATGCAAGCGCTGTGCGCTGCCGCTTTGGGTTTGGGCATTGGGTCATTGCGCGTGCCCAGCCTGGCGCTGCGCGTGGCCTGCGGCCATGCGGCGCTGAACGGACGCAGCACGCTGGACGCCGACGACCTGGGCTTTGCCGCGCGCTGCGTGCTGGCGCCCCGCGCCACACAGTGGCCGGCCGAGCCGTCTGCGCAAGAATCAGAAGCAGCGCCACCGGAGGACGCCACACCGCCAACAGAGCCGCCTGAACCCCCAGAAAATTCTGGCGAAGCACCTGACAACGACGCTGAAAAAGACAAGGACCCGGACACGGCTCCACCACCCGAACAGAACACTGAACCGAGTGCCGAAGACCTGCAAGAGATGATGGTCGCCGCTGCTCTCGCCAGCTTGCCACCACACATGCTCGACGCGCTGATGACACGCCAAGGCGCGGCCAGCCACCACACCTCGGGCCGCAGCGGCCAAACCCGCGCGGGTCCGCCGCGCGGTCGCCCCCTGCCCCCACGCCCTGGCCGCCCC
>NZ_JAFEIF010000072.1 GCF_017848645.1 Limnohabitans sp.
GGGTTCAGGCTGGGCGCAGCAGGTGTATCAGCCAAGGCGGGAGAGACAGGGGCTGCCATGGGCAGGGCAGCGGCTGGGGGCACGGCCACCGCCTTGACCAGCCGGGGTCGCCCCGCCTTTTTGGGCTTGTCCACCCCACCCGGCTCGAAGCCGAAAAAACTCATCTGATCACTTTTGTTCATAGGGCGAGATTAAACCGCGACTTCGGGCACATCGGCACCCAAATCGCCTGCAATCAGCTTGAGGAAAAGCAAATACGTCAGCTGCTCCACATCGTTGCAATAGCTCATGCCATAGTCGCGCAGCACGCTGCAATAGTTCCAGTGCTTTTGGACGAGGCTGCGGGTGGTGGTGTTCATGCTGAAGTATTGAGAAGGTCTGGTCGATGTGCACTGAGCCACTGCCGCGTTTGACTCAGCAGTTGCTGTGCATGTGTCACACAGCTGCGCACTGCAGCCGGTTCTATCAAGTCACCCGAGTAATCGTTGAGGTTTCTTTTTTTGCGAAGTGAATCTAGAACAATCCAAACAGCTTTATCAACACCCAAGGTCAAACCCAGCGTCTGGATCATGGTTTGGTGATGCCCTGGTGTGGTGGTGGAAGGCCTATAGCCGTTGGCCATCAAACCCACCATGGCACATTGCATGATGGCTTTGTAGGCCGCGTCAAACCGGGTTTCATCGCTCAAGCCCTGTACAGCACTGTCAGCCAAATTGCGTTGTGCAGCAGCTAACAAACGCTGAACTTCATCCGCAGTGGCCGTGTGCCGCTGCAGCTGATGGATCTTGAGCAGATTTTCAAGGCTCATGGTTCCCCCACCAGCCAAAGCTTGCTGCCGCGCCAGACTTGCGCCACGAAACTGTCGGGCTGCGCCAACTTGCCATCAAATTCATCCCTTGAAAGCACTCTGGGGTTGACCTCTCGACCAATGGCTTGCTGAGCGTCTGACAAAGCCAAGATCACCTCAGAAAAGTCCAAATCCCCCACCAGCATGACATCCACATCGCTGTGTGCATGCTCTTGTCCTCTGGCCATGGAGCCATAGACAAAAGCCATCTCCACCTTTCCCGCCAGCGGCACCAATGCCTGACGAAGCACATCGACCAACCCGACTGTTTTGCGCAGCAAGCCAGCCAGTTCTTGAAAAATGGGGCATTGCACATTGGCTCGGTAATACACCTGTCGGCCCGTTTCTTGACGCAGCAGCAAACCTATATCGGCCAGATTGCGAAGTTCTCGGTGCAGCGAACCCGGTGATACGTTGGTGAGCCGCGCCAGCTCGCGCACATGCAAAGCCACCTCTGGCCGCAGCAGTAAAGCGCTGAGCACCGCAGAGCGTGACTGCCCCAATAAAAAATGTGCCAAACTGGTCATGAAGCAATTTTAGCTTCAAATGAAGCAATATTAAGAACAACCTTGGAAGTGATCCAAAATGCAGCGCCCCCATACTGCGCCAAAGCCACTGCTTCAGTCCAACTTGATCCCCAAGTCCACCGCCAGCTTGATCCACACGGGCACTTCGCCTTCCCAGTCTTTGCGGGTGTCGGCCAGGTTTTTGGGTTTATTGGGAATGGCGAAGGTTTCGCGCAGCTTGGCGGCGCGTTCGGTGTTGGCCCAGGCCACAGCTTCATCGGCCATGCGTTTGAGCACCGCTTCGGGCGTGCCCGCTGGGGCCACCAGGGGCAGGCCGCCTTCGAGCGTGACCAGTTTTTCGGTGTTGCCTTGCTCGGTCAGGGTGGGCACATCGGGCAGCTTGGGTGATCGGTAGCTGCCGGTCACGCCAATGGCGCGCACGCCGCGGGTGGCCACGGCATTGAAGGCCTGGAAACTGCCCACAGCGATTTGCAATTGGCCCGAGGCCACATCGAGCCACATGGGCGCTTCGCCCCGGTAGTGCACCGACTGGATGGCCGTGCCTTGCTGGCGGTTGGTCTGGTCGGCCACCATGTGCGGGTAAGAGCCCGGCGCATAGGTGCCCATGGAGGTCGGGTTCTTTTTGGCCCAGGCCACAAACTCGGCCATGTTTTTGGCCGGGATCTTGTCGTTGATGCCCACCACCAGCGGGCCGGAGGGGAACACAGTGACCGGGGTCAGGTCTTTGTCGAGGTTGTAGGGCAGCTTAGAGTAAAGAATGCGGTTTTGCCAGAAGGTGCCCGAGGTGCTCATGACAAAGGTGTAGCCATCGGCGGGGGACTTGGCCACCGCGTCGATGCCGATGATGGCCCCCGCGCCGGGCTTGTTTTCGATGATCACGGGCACGCCCAATCGGGTGCTCAGGTAGTCACCATAGTTGCGCGCATAGGCATCGGTCAGGCCACCGGGCGGAAAGGCCACCACGATCTTGATCGGCTTGGCTGGCCAGGGTGCGGCTTGGGCCTGGGCCTGGCCCACGAAAAACATGCCGCTCAGGCAGGCGGCAAGGGTTGTGGAGGCCACCAGAAATTGGCGGCGTGGCGTTTTGGATGGCTGTGTCATGGCTGTCTCCCCAGAATTCAGGTGCGTCGTTGCGTGTTCAGTCTAGGGCTGCGGCGGTCGGCTTTGAATTGGGGTTTGAACCCATGACGCGCAAGCGACAACGGCCACACCATGGCGACATCAAAAGCACCCGACTCGCTTTGTGCGACAATGCAACTCGCTGAGGCCTCCAGTTGCCCCAGCATCAGCACTTCTGCTGGGGCCTGACCCAGGCAACGCTCAAAACAAGCGCCTGCGGTTTCCATGCCCACCTTAAGACTTGTCGACCCACACTGGTCACTGCCAACAGCAGTTGATTGAGTCGACACCCGGCGCCGGACATGGCGCTCCGAAAATGAACTTTGAAGAATTGAACCTGGCCCCGGCCATCATGCAAGCTGTGCGCGAGCTCGGCTACGAAACCCCCACGCCCATCCAGGCCCAAGCCATTCCCGCCGTCCTGGCCGGACAAGACTTGTTGGCCGGTGCGCAAACCGGCACCGGCAAAACCGCCGCCTTCACGCTGCCCATGCTGCACAAGCTGAGCCTGACCGAGCCGGGCAAAAACCGCTTTGGCGGCAAAGCCATCCGTGCCTTGGTGCTCACGCCTACCCGCGAATTGGCCGCCCAGGTCGAAGAGTCGGTGCGCGACTACGGCAAATACCTCCAGCTCGACTCCACTGTGATCTTCGGTGGTGTGGGCATGAACCCGCAAATCAGCAAGATCAAAAAAGGCGTAGACATTCTGGTGGCCACACCGGGCCGTCTGCTGGACCTGCAGGGTCAGGGTTTCCTGGACTTGTCCACCGTTGAGATGCTGGTGCTCGACGAAGCCGACCGCATGTTGGACATGGGCTTCATCCACGACGTGAAAAAAGTGCTGGCCCTGGTGCCCAAAGAAAAGCAAAGCCTGCTGTTCTCGGCCACCTTCAGCGACGAGATCCGCGAGTTGGCGGGCAACCTGCTCAAGAACCCGCAGAGCATCCAGGTCACGCCCAGCAACACCACGGTGCAACGCATCACGCAGGTGATCCACCCCGTGGGCCGCAGCAAGAAAAAAGACGTGCTGCTGCACATCATCCAAAAGCACGACTGGAGCCAGGTGCTGGTGTTCACCCGCACCAAGTTCGGTGCCAACAACGTGGCCGACTTCCTGACCAAAAATGGCGTCAAGGCCATGGCCCTGCACGGCAACAAGAGCCAGACCGCCCGCACACAAGCGCTGGCCGGCTTCAAGAGCGGCGAGATCCGCGCTTTGGTGGCCACCGACATTGCGGCGCGCGGCATCGACATCGAAGACTTGCCACACGTCGTGAACTTTGAGATCCCGAACGTGTCGGAAGACTATGTGCACCGCATTGGCCGCACAGGCCGCGCGGGCGCCAGCGGCGAGGCCGTGAGCCTGGTCTGCCTGGACGAGGAAGGCTTCATGATGGACATCGAGCGCTTCACCAAGCAAGAGATTCCAGTCCAGTTGCTCGAAGGCTTTGGCCCCGAGCCAGGCGAAGTGGCCGAGCCCATCGCCATGGGTCGCCAGACTTTGTGGGGCGGCGCAGGCAAGCCCCCAAGCCGTGATGTGATGGCCGCAGCCGCCAAAGCCGCACGCCAGGACATGATGCAACGCATCCGCGACAACAAAGTCGCCGTGGGTGGTGGCGGTGGTGGCGGTCAACGCCAACCCCGCGCCGAAGGTCAGGGCCAGCCCCGTCCTTCGCGCAACGCACCTCCGCCATCACGCCGCAACGGCCCACAAGGCGCACCGCGTTTTGAAGGCCAGAGCGATGGTCGCCGTGAAGGTGGCCGCGATGGTGGCCGTGATGGCAACCGCGAAGGCGGTCGTGGCCAAGAGCAACGTGGCGATCCGCGTTTTGACAACCGGGGTGATGGCCAAGGCCGTCCCGCACTGCGCGGCCCTCGTCCCGAAGGCCGTGGCCCGGCCCGTGGCGGCCAGGGTGGCCAAGGTGGCGGTCAAGAACGTCGCCGGGGCGATGGCGACGAATTGCCACGCCACATTGACCCGCTCAAAACCACGCAGTTTGCGCGTCTGGACTTGCCCAACCGCAAGCCCGTGCGCACCAGCGGCCAGCCCGACCCGACCCGCACCAGCATCGACAGCCTGGCCAGCAGTGGCCGCCGTCACGGCGGTGGTGGCTACGGTGGCGGTGGCAACCGCGGCGGTAATGGTGGTGGCGGAGGCCGAGGCGGCTTCGGTCGCTGATCAGCGCCCTGCCCCATGAACAGAGCCCGCTTCAAGCGGGCTCTTTTTTTGCCCCAAGGGGTGGCAAAAATCAGTCGCGCACGAACAGGGTCACCAAGGGGTCGGGGCCGACCTGGCGGCTCCAGTGGCCGTGCACGGCAGGGTCAAACGTGGCCCCTTCGGGCAAGGTGTCGGCCGAATAAAAGAACTCGCCGGGGCCAAAGATGCGCGAGCTGCCGTCTTGCAAAAAGATCTCCATTTGACCGCCCAGCACAAACAGCCATTGCGGGTTGCCCGTGCAGTGGAATGTGCTGCGAAAGCCCACAGGGCTTTGGCGCAGCTGGCAGGCGCTGGCTGCCATCAGGGCCGACAAACGGCTTTGCGGGGTGCCCTCACTCAGGGGCACTTCGTCGTCCCGAAAACGGGCGCGGCCATCGGTGTCGGTGAAGAGAATGACTTTTTTCAGGGTATCCATGGCCGGGGCCTCGTTCCAAAACAACAAGCCTCAATTGTCGCCGAGCCAACAGGCCCGCGCGAAGCCACTGGCATAGACTGATTGCAAGTGCCCTGTCGCCAAGTCTTTCGGGCATGGCCATCAGCCGCTTGGCTCCACCCTATTTGCGATTGCGAGGCACCATGAACACAGCCCCTTTGAACATCGTTTTCCATGGCCAGAATGCGGCCAACTTTCGCCCGGGTTTTGAAGCGCTGATCGGTCCCCAGCACCACATCAGCGACCTGAGCGACGGACTGGACCAGCCGGGCGAGCGGGCGCTGTATGAAAACGCGGACGTGGTGATCGGCATTCAGCTCCACAGCGCCATGCCCAGCCCCCTGAAGGCGAGGCTGTTCCATGCCCCCGCAGCAGGGACCGATGCCATCTCCACCGCCCTGCTGCCTGCGCACTGCACGCTGGCCAATTGCTTTGGTCACGAAAACGCGATTGCCGAATACGTGATGGCCGCCTTGCTGACGCGCCATGTGCCACTGGCCCGCGCCGACCAGGACTTGCGCCAAGGCCGCTGGACGTTTTGGGCCGGTCGCCAGGCGGCGCTGCGCACCGAAATGGGGGCGCAAACTCTGGGCCTGCTGGGCTTTGGGCACATTGCGCAGGCCGTGGCCCACCGCGCCAAGGCTTTTGGCATGCGGGTGCATGTGGCCAACCGCAGCCCCATCAGCCACCCCTTGGTGGACCAAAGCTGGACGCTGGACGGTTTGCAGGCCTTCATGGCCAGCGCCGATGCGGTGGTGGTCAGCCTGCCGCTGACCGACAACACCAAGGGCCTGGTCAACGCCTCGGCCCTGGCCGCCATGCGGCCCGATGCGGTGCTGCTCAACGTGGGTCGGGGGGCGGTGATCGATGAGGCCGCGCTGTACGCAGCGTTGGCCTCGCGCCAGATCGGTGGCGCCGTGATCGACACCTGGTACCAGTACCCCACCCCCACACAAAGCGAATGCGCACCGTCGAAGTTCGATTTCGCTGCGCTGGACAATGTGCTGATGACACCCCACATGTCAGGCTGGACAGCCGGCACGGTGCGCCGCCGCCAGGAGACTCTGGCCGATAACATCGGCCGCTTGAGCCGGGGTGAACCTATGATCCATGTGTTGCATGGGCCAGTGGGCCCACGCTGACAAGGCTGTCCGTTCCTCAGGCGCTTTGCCGCTGCACGATCTCGAAGCCCAAATCCAGCTGGGGGACCTCGGGCTCTTCGCCGCGCATCAGGCTCAGCAGCATGTCGGCGGCGGCCTGGCCGATGCGTGCACGCGGCGTGCGCACGGTGGTCAGGGTGGGCAACATCTGGTCGCTGCCGGTCAGGTCGTTGAAGCCGGCAATGGCCACTTGCTGCGGCACCGACACACCCATGCGCAAGGCCGCCATCAAGGCGCCTTGGGCCAGGTCGTCGTTACAAAAAAAGATGGCGTCCACGGCCGGGCGCTGCTGCATGATTTGCTCGAACATGACGCCGCCCAAAGCAAGCGATGAGGGTGCGGGGTTGAGAAACTCCAAGGTGGGGTCGAAGGCACCCGCCTCTTGCAGGGCGTGACGCCAGCCGTACAGGCGCTGCATCACACGCGGATCGAGTTGCGCTGCGGCAAAGGCGATGCGGCGGCGGCCACTGGCCAGCAGTTGGCGCGTCATGGCAGCGCCTGCATCGGTCTGCCGAAAGCCCACGCAATACAAGGCTTCGCCGTCGCTGGCGGGCAAATCCATCAGGTGCACGCAGGGCACCTGGCTGCGGGCCATCAGCTGGCGTGTGGCCGGGTTGTGGTCCAGCCCGGTGACCAGCAAACCGGCCGGGCGGTGCAGCAATTGCTCGCGCAGCAGTTGCTCTTCTTCACTGGGGTTGTAGTGGGTCACGCCCATGAGGGTCTGGTAACCGGCAGCGCGAAAAGTGTTTTGCGCAGCGTCGAGCAGGTCGACAAACAAGGCATTGGACAGCAGCGGAATCAGGATGCCCACATGGTCACTGCGCTGCGAAGCCAGCGCCCTGGCCGCCGGGTCGGGCACGTAGCCGAGCATGTCCGACACGGCCGTGACGCGCTCGATCAGGGCCGGGTCCACCGCCCGCTCTCCGCGCAGCGCCCGCGACACGGTGCTGGGACTGACACCGGCGGCGCGGGCCACATCGCTCAGGGTGACACGGCCGGAAGCGCGGTGTTTTTTGGTATGGACAAGGGGGCTTGGCAAGGGTTTATCCGTAGAAGTGTTGGGCCACTAGGTCTATAGGATAGCGCTATCCCACAGGTTTTGATGGCTGATTTTGTCCGAAGCGGATTTGCCCGAAAAATACAGAAATAGGCTTTCGACCTGGATTCCATTTTTTTTAACCCGTTTGGACAGCGCTGTCCAAAAGTGAGAAGCAGGAGTTTTGAATTGTCCAAATCCGATGTGCTGGCCGTGGCCAAACTGCACCCCTTCTACCAAAAAGCCCTGGAGTCGCTGTACACCGTGCATGACCGCACCCATGTGACCGACCCGGCCGCTTTTGCTGCCTTGGCCCCGCGCATCGTGGGTGTGGCGGGCACGGGCGAGGCCAGCGTGCCGCGCAGCCTGCTGGCGCAACTGCCCCAGGCCAAAGTGGTGGCGGTGTTTGGTGTGGGTTATGACGGTGTGGATGTGCCCGCCGCCATCGAGCATGGCATTCCCGTGACCCACACACCCGATGTGCTGACCGACGATGTGGCCGATATGGCGATGGGCCTGGTGCTGTCGGTGGGCCGCGCCATCCCGCAAGCGGACCAGTTTGTGCGTGCAGGCCAGTGGCCCAACGGCCCCATGGCCTTGGGCCGCAAGGTCTCGGGGGCTCGCCTGGGCATCGTGGGGCTGGGGCGCATCGGCAAGGCCATCGCAAAGCGGGCGCAGGCTTTTGGCATGTCGATCGCTTACACCGCCCGCAGCGAAAAACCCGATTCGGGTTTCCAGTTTTACCCCTCGGCGGCCGAGCTGGCTGCGAACGTGGATTTTCTGGTGGCCATCACGCCCGGCGGCGCTGGCACCAAGCACTTGATCAACGCCGAAGTGCTCAAGGCCCTGGGCCCACGCGGGTTTTTGATCAACGTGGCGCGTGGCAGCGTGGTCGATGAAGAAGCCCTGATCGTGGCCCTGCAAAACGGCACCATCGCGGGCGCAGGCCTGGATGTGTTTGCCAACGAGCCCCATGTGCCCGAGGCGCTGTGGAGCCTGCGCAACGTGGTGCTGACGCCGCACATGGCCAGCGCCACCACCGAAACGCGCCAAGCCATGGCCGATTTGGCATTTGCCAACATGCAGGCGGGTATTGCTGGGCAAGCCTTGCGAAGCCCCGTGCCTGAATGCGCCAACATGACGGCACGGAGCTGCTGAACATGTCCGCTTTGCGCCTGATCGTCATGGGGGTGTCCGGTTGCGGCAAGTCGACCATGGCCGCCGCCCTGAGCGAACGCCTCGGCTTGGACATGGTGGACGGCGATGACCTGCACCTGCCTGAGAGCGTGGCCAAGATGCGCTCGGGCATTGCCCTGCAAGACGCCGACCGCTGGCCTTGGCTGGACCGCATTGGCCAGTGCCTCGCACAAGCACACGAGCCTGGGCGTGTGGTGGCCTGCTCGGCGCTCAAGCGCGCGTACCGCGATCGCATCCGCGAACAAGCGGGCGATGTGTGTTTTGTCTTTCTCGATGGTGACTACGATTTGATTGCGCAACGCATGCACCAGCGCGTGGGCCACTACATGCAACCGGGTTTGCTCGACAGCCAGTTCCGCACCCTCGAAAAACCCCAGGCCGATGAGACCGATGTCATCTGCCTGCCCATCACCGAACCGGTTCAGGACATGGTCGCGCAAGCGATTCTGGCTTTGCACAGTCGCCTGCACCCTGCCCTCTGATTTTTTTGAAAGTCCCTCATGTTCATCCGCTGCGCATTTTTCCAAGGCCAAGTCAAACCCGGCATGGAGGACACCTTCAACCGCTACATCCGCGAGAACCTGGTGCCGCTGTGGACCCGCTTCCCGGGCGCACAAGAAGTGCGGGTGCTGCGCCAAGTCGAAAGCGACGTGAATGACCCGCACTTTGGCATGGTGCTGTCGGTGCGTTACCCCAGCCGCGAGGCGATCGAGATCGCCCTGGCCTCTGAGGTGCGCATGAAGAGCAAAGAAGTGTCCAAGGACATGATCGCCATGTTCGATGGCACCGTGTTCCACACCGTCTTCAGCGCCGATGAATACGCGCTGCCCACCGATTGAGTTTCGCGACAGTCCTTTAAATCAACCCGGAGACAACACCATGAAACTTTCCCGCATCCTGCTCGCCTGCCTCGTGGCCGCCGTCGGCTCCAGCGCTTACGCTGCCAAGTTCAACCTGAAAATGGGCCACGCCGTCAACGCCACCGACGGCCAGCACGCCGCCGCCATGAAGCTGGCCGAATTGGTCAAGCAACGCACCAACGGCGATGTGGAAATCACCGTGTTCCCAGCCAACCAGCTGGGCAACGATGCGGCCATGATCAACGGCACACGCGGCGGCACGATTGACATCGTCTCCAGCGGCGCGTCCAACTTCAACGGCATCGTGCCCAACACGGCAGCGATGGAACTGCCCTTTGTGTTTCGCAGCGCGCAACACGCCTACAACGTGCTCGACGGTGCGGTGGGCACGGGCGTGCTCAACGAATTGGCCCCGCACGGCCTCAAAGGTCTGGCTTATTGGGAAAACGGCTGGCGCGCCTTCACCAACAACAAACGTCCCGTGAACAAGCCCGACGACCTGAAGGGCCTGAAGATCCGCTCCACGCCCAACCCGTACCACATCCAGGCTTTCAGACTGCTGGGCATGAACCCCTCACCCATGCCGATTGCCGAGCTGTACACCGCGCTCGAAACCGGCACCTTTGACGCGCAAGAACACCCGATCAACGTGACCTGGTCGTCCAAGTTCTACGAAGTGCAAAAGCACCTGACGGTGAGCAACCACGTGTACTCGCCCCTGGTGGTGGCCATGAACAAGGCCAAGTTCGACAGCCTGCCCGCCAACTACCAAAAAGTGGTGGTGGATGCGGCCCGCGAAGCGGCCACCTTCCAGCGCAGCCTGAACGCGTCCAACGCAGGCAAGGTGGTGGCCGACTTGAAGAAGTCCGGCATGCAAGTGATCGAAAACGTGGACATGGCCCCGTTCCAGAAGATCGTGTCGGCCGAGATTGCCAAGACTTTTGGCGAGAAAAACGGCCCGGCTTTGCTCAAGGCCATCGAAGACACCAAGTGATGGTCTGACTGAAAACTCGCCCCCTCTTTGGAGGGGGCTTTTTTTGATCCCCGTATGAAAAAAATCAACGACCTTTTCTTCAAGCTGGCAGAGCTCACGCTGGTCATCATGTTGTCGGCCATGGTCATCATGGTGTTTGGCAACGTGGTGCTGCGCTACGGCTTCAACGACGGCATCATCAGCTCGGAAGAGTTGTCGCGGTTTTTGTTCATCTGGATCACCTTCCTGGGCGCCATCGTCACCATGCGTGAAAACGGCCACTTGGGTCTGGACTCCATCGTGCGCAAGCTCAGCCTTCGCGGCAAAAAAATCGCCTTCGCTGTTTCCAACCTGCTGATGCTGGGCTGCTGCACCCTCATGTTTTACGGCACCTTCAAGCAACACGGCATCAACGCCAGCACGCGCTCGGCCGTGACCGAAATTCCCATGAGCTGGGTGTATGGCGTGGGCTATGTCACCAGCGTGGCCATGGGCTTGATGATCCTGGGCAAGCTGGTGCAGCTGGCCAAAGGCAACTTCGAGGAAACCGATTTGATCCAGGTACAAGACTCGGAAGAGGTCATGATCGCGCACACCCAAGGGGCCCAAAAATGACCGTCGTTGTGTTCATTGTGTCGTTGCTGGCGGCTATGGCGCTGGGCATGCCGCTGGCGTTTTCGCTGCTGGTTTCGGGCGTGGCGCTGATGCTGCACCTGGACAACTTCGACACCCAGATCGTGTCGCAAAACCTGATCAACGGCGCTGACAACTTTCCGCTCATGGCCGTGCCCTTTTTCATGCTGGCCGGTGAGCTGATGAATGCAGGAGGCATGAGCCGGCGCATCGTCAACTCGGCCATGGTGTGGGTGGGACACTTTCGTGGCGGACTGGGTTATGTGGCGGTGTTTGCCGCCATCGTCATGGCCAGCTTGTCGGGCTCGGCCGTGGCCGACACGGCCGCGTTGGCCGCCGTCTTGCTGCCCATGATGCGCAAAGCCGGTTACCGCATGGACCGCTCGGCGGGCCTGATTGCCGCGGGCGGCATCATCGCACCCGTCATTCCTCCCTCGATTGGCTTTATCTTGTTTGGCGTGATCGGCGGCGTGTCGATCTCCAAGCTCTTCATGGCGGGCATTTTTCCGGGGCTCATGATGGGTTTTGCCCTGATCGTGACCTGGTGGATCGTGGCCCGCAAGGACAAGGTGGAGGTGGCCGAGAAAGTGCCGTTCAAAGAACGCATCTCGGTGACCATCAACGCGTTTTGGTCTTACCTGCTGGCCATCACCATCATCGGCGGCATGAAGATGGGCGTCTTCACCCCCACCGAAGCGGCGGTAGTGGCGGTGGTGTACTCCTTGATCGTGGGTCTGTTCATCTACCGCGAAATCAAGGTCAAGGATCTGTACGGCATTATTTTGGCGGCCGCCAAAACCTCTTCGGTGGTGATGTTCCTCGTTGCAGCCGCCTTGGTGTCGGCCTGGCTCATCACGGTGGCCAACATCCCGGCGCAGATTGTCGAAATTTTGCGGCCGTTTATCGACAACAAAACCCTGTTGATGGTCATGCTGATGCTGCTGGTGATGATCGTCGGCACGGCGCTGGACTTTGCGCCCACGGTGCTGATCCTCACGCCGGTGCTGATGCCCCTGGTACGCGAAGCGGGCATTGACCCGGTCTACTTTGGCGTGCTGTTCATCATGAACAACGCCATCGGTTTGCTCACCCCGCCTGTGGGCACGGTGCTCAACGTGGTCTGCGGCGTAGGCCGCATCCCGATGCACGATGTCATACGGGGTGTCATGCCTTTCCTGATATCCCAGGTGGTGGTGATGGGTTCGCTCATTGCCTTCCCGAGCCTGGTGATGGTTCCTCTGAAATGGATGCTGATGCGATGAATGTTCTGAATTCCTTCAATTTATCGGGCCACCGCGCCCTGATCACCGGCTCATCCGCCGGCATTGGCCTGGCACTGGCCGAAGCCCTGGCGCAAGCCGGGGCGCACGTCGTCCTGAACGGCCGCACGGCCAGCAAGGTGGAGGCCGCAGCTCTTGCTCTGCAAGCCCAAGGTCTGTCGGTCAGCACGGCGGTATTTGATGTGACCGATGCCGACAGCGTACGTGCTGCCGTCGAGCAGATCGAGGTCGAAGGCCCCATCGACATCCTGGTCAACAACGCGGGCATGCAAATTCGCGGCCCACTGCACGAATACCAGGACGCCGACTGGCACACCATCATGAAGACCAACCTGGACAGCGTGTACTACGTGGGCCAGGCGGTGGCCAAAAAGATGATCCCGCGTGGACGCGGCAAGATCATCAACATCTGCTCGGTGCAAAGCGAGCTGGGACGCCCCGGCATTGCACCTTACACCGCCACCAAGGGCGCGGTGAAGATGCTGACCAAAGGCATGGCCATCGACTGGGGCCAGTTTGGCATCAACGTCAACGGCATTGGCCCCGGCTACTTCAAAACCGAACTCAACCAGAAGCTGGTCGATGACCCGGCCTTCAGCAGCTGGCTGGTGGGCCGCACACCCAGCCGCCGATGGGGCGATGTGCAAGACCTGGGCGGCGCGGCCGTCTTTCTGGCCTCGGACGCCTCGCGTTTTGTGAATGGCCATATCCTTTACGTTGACGGCGGCGTGACCGCCACCCTTTGAAGCTTTTGCAAGGAACCTCCCATGAAATCCGTTGTCTGCCACTCGGCCCAAGACCTGCGCATCGAAAACACCGAACTGCCCGCCTTGGGCGAACACCAGCTGCGTGTGAATGTGGCCTATGGCGGCATTTGCGGCTCGGACCTGCATTACTACCAGCACGGCGGCTTTGGCACCGTGCGCATCAAGCAGCCCATTGCACTGGGCCACGAAATCTCGGGTGTGGTCGATGCTGTGGGTGCGGGTGTGAGCGGCGTGCCGCAAGGCCAACGCATCGCCATTTCGCCTTCGCGCCCTTGCGGCCACTGCCGCTTTTGCCAAGCGGGCCAGCACAACCATTGTTTGAACATGCGCTTTTACGGCAGCGCCATGCCCTTCCCGCACATCCAGGGTGGGTTCAGTGAGCAGCTGATCATCGAGGGCTACCAGGCCCACCCGATTGCTGACCACCTGAGCCTGTCCGAAGCGGCTTTGGCCGAGCCTTTGTCGGTCGGCTTGCACGCCATCCAGCGTGCGGGCAGTGTGCTGGGCAAGCAGGTGCTGGTGACCGGTTGCGGCCCGATTGGCTCGCTCTTGATTGGTGCTTTGCGCCGTGCAGGTGCTGCCCGCATCGTCGCTGCCGACATCGCCGATTTGCCGCTGAAGTGCGCCAAAGAGATGGGCGCGGACGAGACCATCAACCTCAAGACCCAGCCTCAAGCGCTGGACGCCTACAAGGTGGACAAAGGCCAGTTTGACGTGGTGTTCGAGGCCTCGGGCAGCGAAGCCGCTTTGCGCGTGGGCCTGGACACCATCGTGCCGCGTGGCGTGCTGATCACCGTGGGCATGGGCGGCGACATCAGCCTGCCCATGACGCAGATCGTGGCCAAAGAGGTGGACCTGCGTGGCACCTTCCGCTTCCACGCCGAATTCGCCACCGCGGTGCGCTTTTTGAACGAAGGCCTGGTCAACGGCAAGCCCGTCATCACCAGCGTCTTGCCCCTGGAGCGCGCCATCGAAGCCTTTGACTTGGCGGCCGACAAAAGCCAGTCACTCAAGGTACAGATTTCTTTCCAAAACGCCTGACAATCACCGTTTTTTCAAGACCCCACTGAAAGTCAACACATGTCGAAAATCGCCCTCGTCACCGGTGCCAGCTCCGGCATTGGCAAAGCCTGCGCCCTGGCTCTGCTGCAAGAAGGCTGGCAAGTCGTTCTGGTCGGGCGTCGCGCCGATGCGCTGGCTGCGGCCGTTGCTGAAGCGGGTGCCAACGCTGGCCACGCCCATGCCATCCCGACCGATTTGTCCAAAGAGCATGAAGTCAAAGCGCTGTTTGATCAGATCCGCGCGCGCTTTGGCCGACTCGATCTGGTGTTCAACAACGCGGGCATTTCCCTGCCCTACACCTTGCCAGGCGACCTGTCAGGCGACGAATGGCGCCGTGCGGTGGACATCAACCTGAATGGCGCCTTCTATACCTTGTCGTATGCCTTCAAGCTGATGCAAGAGCAAAGCCCGCAAGGCGGCCGCATCATCAACAATGGCTCGATCTCGGCCCATGTGCCGCGCCCGGGCTCGATTGCCTACACCGCCACCAAACACGCCATCTCGGGACTGACCCGCGCCGCGTCTTTGGACGGCCGCCCCTACAGCATCGCCGTGGGCCAGATCGACATCGGCAACGTGGCCTCGGACATGACGCTCAAGATGGCGCAAGGTGTGCACCAGGCCGACCTGAGCATCAAGGCCGAGCCGCGCATGGACATGTCAGCCGTGGTCGAGACCTTCATGACCATGGCCCGCCTGCCCCTGTCGGCCAACATCTTGTTCACCACCGTGATGGCGACCAACATGCCGTTTGTGGGGCGTGGCTGATCTTTCAGGCTTTGTCAAAGGGGACTTTTTAGCCCCCTTTTTTCAACAACTCACCCGCACCACCGCATCAGCCCGCTTGTGCAGATCGGGCAGCAACTCCAGCCCCAGGCCCGGCTTGTCGTTCAGGCTGATCATGCCGTTTTTCACCTGCGGCAATTCGGTCACCAACTCCTTGTACCAGCCGCTGTAAAAAGCGCGCACGCTCTCTTGAATCAAGGCATTGGGCGCGTGCAGCGACAGGTGCGTAGACGCGGCCCAGACCACCGGGCCGGTGCAGTCGTGCGGGGCCACGGGCAGCTGCCATGCGTCGGCCATGGCGGCGATCTTGCGTGCTTCGGTGAGGCCCCCACACCAACTCAAATCGAGCATGGCCACACCGGCCACGCCGGTTTGCAAATAGTCCTTGAAGCCCCACTTGTAGCTGAGCGTTTCGCTCGCGCAAATCAGCGCCTTGCAGTCCACGGCGTACTGCTTGAGCAAATCGAGGCTGTCCATGCGGATCGCGTCTTCGTGCCAGAAGGTGTCGAACTCTTGCAGAGCGCGTGAAATCTTTTGCGCCATGGGCAAACGCCACAGGCTGTGGAACTCGACCATGATGTCCATCTTGTCGCCCACCGCATTGCGGATTTTGCGAAAGGGCTCCAGCGCCGTGTTCAGGTCTTGCGGGCTGATGTACTGGCCGTGCGACTTTTCTGCGGCCACATCAAACGGCCAGATCTTCATGCCGGTGATGCCTTCAGACAGCAGCGACTCGGCCACCTCGTCGGCGCGGTGCAAAAAGCCTTGCAGGTCTTCGTAAGGCCCGGCGTTGTTGCCCAAGCCCCAGTTGCTGCTGGTCTGGTTCACGTTGCTGCGGATGTATTGGTAACCGGCGCAGGTGTTGTACACGCGGATCTCGTCGCGGCTCTTGCCGCCCAAAGCGGTGTAAACGGGCATGCCCGCGGCTTTGCCAAAAATATCCCACAGCGCGATGTCGACTGCCGAGTTGCCACGCGTTTCCACACCGGACCCGCGCCAGCCCAAATAGCCGGTGATGTCGCGCTGGCGGGACTCGATGGCCAACGGGTCTTGGCCCACCAGTTTGGGCGCGACCCATTCGTGCAAATAGGCCTCGACCGCTTGCGCGCCCATGAAGGTTTCGCCCAGGCCCACCAGGCCTTCGTCGGTGTGCAAGCGCACCCAGATGATGTTGGGAAATTCGCCCAAGCGGATGGTTTCGAGTTGCGTGATTTTCATGGCAGCACCCATTTCGGTCGTTAAAAAAGCCCCACAGCGGTCGGCTGTGGAGCTTGCGGGTTCAGCAAACAGGCTGAGCGCGGAGAATCAACCGCCGCGAGACTTCTTCAACTCGTCTTGCACCACCTTGATGGCGTCAGCACCGATCGAGTCCTTGTGCTTGTCGTACACCGAAGCGACTTTGGCACGGATGCGGTTTTGCTCGGCCGCGCTCACCTCGTTGACCTGCATGCCCTTGGTCTTCAGGCTGGCCAGGGATCTTTCGTTCAAAGCACGGTTGGCGGCGCGTTGCACTTTCTGCCCTTCCATGGCCGCTTCACGCAGCACGGCTTGCTCTTGCGGGTTGAGCTGGTCCCACAGCTTTTTGCTGTAAAGCACCAGGAAAGGTGTGTAGGCGTGGCGTGTCACGCTCAGGAACTTTTGCACTTCATTGAACTTGGAGGTCTCAATGGTCACAAAGGGGTTTTCCTGGCCGTCGATGGTCTTGGTTTCCAGGGCGGTGAACACCTCGCCAAAGGCCATGGGCACAGCGTTGGTGCCTAAGGTCTTGAAGGTGTCCAGGAAGATGTTGTTCTGCATCACGCGAACTTTCACACCGTCAAAGTCTTCCAGCTTGGTGACCGGGCGCTTGCTGTTGGTGAGGTTGCGGAAACCGTTTTCCCAATAGGCCAGGTTCACCAGGCCAGCGGCTTCGAGCTTGGCATTGAAGTACTTGCCTGCTGCACCGTCGAGCACGGCGTCAGCCTCTTTTTCGTTGGCGAACAAGAAGGGCAGGTCAAACACACCCAATTCTTTGATGATGCCCACCAGCGGCGAGCTGGAGGTGCAGACCATCTCTTGGGTGCCCGCACGCAAGGCTTGGGTAGCTGGCAAGTCGCCACCCGCTGCACCGCCCCAGAAGGCGGTGATCTTCATCTTGCCACCGGTTTTGGCGGCCAGCACTTCCTGCATCTTCTTGACGCCCACGCCCACCGGGTGGTCTTCGTTCACGCCGTTGGTGAACTTGATGTTGCGGTCGGCAAACTGCGCCATGGCGCTCGATGCCACCAGGAATGTGCCCGCGATCAGGGCCACCAGATTTCTGCGTTTCAACATGACTGTCTCCTTTATAAAAAAACACACAGGGTTAAGAAATCATCTCAACATCCATTTCATCGGCTCGATGACGATGGAAGGGAAAGCGATCAACAGGGCCAGCACACCGAGCTGCGCCCACAAGAAGGGCAAGACCCCCCTGAATGCCGTGTCCATGTTGATTTTGGCTACGCCACACACCACGTTGAGCACGGTGCCCACGGGTGGGGTGATCAGACCAATGGCGTTGTTCATGATGAACAGCACACCAAAATAGACCGGGTCAATGCCCGCCTTGATGACCAAGGGCATCAGCACCGGCGTCAAGATCAACACGGTGGGTGTGAAGTCGAGCGCCGTGCCCACCACAATGACCAAGAGCATCAACACCACCATGAGCAAGGTCTTGTTGCCCATCAGCGGCTCCATCATGCGGGCCACTTCGGCCGGAATGTTGGCCACGGTGATCAGCCAGGCGCTGACCATGGCCGCCGCCACCAAAAACATGATGACCGAGGTCGTCTTGCCCGCTGCCAAAATCAGGCCGTAGAGCTTGGACCATTGCAATTCGCGGTAAATGAACGCGCCCACCACAAAGCTGTAGACCGCCGCCACCACCGCCGCCTCGGTCGGGGTGAACACACCAAACTTCATGCCGCCGATGATGAAAACGGGCAAGCCCAGCGCCAAGATGCCTTCACGGGTGGCTTTGAGTTTTTCAGACAGAGGCATGCGCGGTGCGGGCTGCACGTTCTCGCGCTTGGCCAGCCACCACCAGGTCAGGCCAATGGCCACGCCCATCAAAATCCCCGGCACAATGCCCGCCAAAAACAGCTTGGTGATGGACACGTTGGCCGCCACACCGAAGATGATGAAACCAATGGAGGGTGGAATCACCGGCGCGATGATGCCGCCCGAGGCGATCAATCCCGCCGATCGGCCCACGTTGTAGCCCGCACGCTTCATCATCGGAATCAGCAAGGCCGCGAGCGCCGCCGTATCGGCCACAGCGGAGCCCGACAGCGAGGCCATGATCACGGCAGCCATCACGGCCACATAGCCCAGACCGCCCCTGAAATGACCGACCCAGGCCATGGCCAAATTCACAATACGGCGGCTCAAACCGCCCGCGTTCATGAACTCGCCCGCCAACAAGAAAAAGGGCACCGCGAGCAAAGGGAAGTTGTCCGCGCCATCCACAAAACGCTGCGCCAGAATCTGGCTGTCAAAGGCATTGATCATGCCGTTGCTGGCCATGTAGGCCATCAGGCTCAGGCCGCACACGAGCAAGGCATAGGCAATGGGCATGCCCAAGGCCATGGCCCCGAGCAAACTGAAGACAAAGACGGCGATGGTCATGCGCGGCCTCGCACTTCTGGGGTGGTTTCAGGGGCCATGTCGGCCAGCCCCACCTGGTCCTCCGACTCGACCACCATCACCAGGTCCGACTCGGCCAGACGACCGGTGAGCAAAAGGACCAGTTTGTGCAGGTTCATGATGCCCATGACGGCGGCCGTGACGTAGCCAATGCCATAAATCCAGATCATGGAAATGCCCACCACCACCGAGATGTTGGTGACCTGCAGATCGTGCATTTTCCAGGTGCCCCAAAAGAACAGCACGTTGCAGCCCAGCATCAAAATTTCACTCAAGAAAAAACACAGCTTCTTGCCGCCCAGCGACAGGCGGCGCACCAGGGTGTCCACCCCCAAGTGGCCTTTTTCGCGCATGGCCACCATGGCACCGATGTAGGTCAGCCAAATGAAGCAGTAGCGCGACATCTCGTCCGAGATGGAAATGCCCGAGTTGAAGCCGTAGCGCAGCACCACGTTGCCAAAGACCATGATGACCATGGCCACCAGGCAGGCCACGACCAGAAACTCCAGCAGTTTGAAAAAAGCGTTGATGGTGGTTTGCATGGGTGTCTTGCGGCTCAAGCCACTTCCTTGGTGGCTTTTTGGGCGGCCCGTTTTGCAGGCCGGGTTTTCGATTTGATGGCGGTGGCCACGCCCGAGACCACCGGCAATTTGCGGCGCGAAGCCAGCACCTGCTCGATGTCTTGCCGGGCCCCCTCGATCAAGACCATGACAGCGCGCTCGGCCTTGGCCGGGTTGCGGGCGATCACGGCGTTGAGCACCGCCCGGTGCAAGGGCAAGGAAGTCTTGGTGCCATCCTGGATGCGGGTGGAAATCTCGAAACTGGTGCGCAGCAAGGCATTGAGCGCCTTGCTCATTTGCACCAGCATGCGGTTGTGCGAGGCCTGCAGCAAACCTTCGTGAAACCGCAGGTCGTGCGTCACGTAATCACCACCCTCTTCCACCGCTTGCTTCATGCCAGCGTAAGCGGCTTCGATGTGGGCAATGTCCTCGGGCGTGGCCCGCTCGGCAGCCAGGCGCACAGCGGCCGGCTCCACCACACGCCGCAGCTCCTGCAGGTCTTTCAAAAACTCGGGCGTCAGGCCGCAGCGGGCCTGCCAGGCCACCACGTCGGGGTCAAACCAGTTCCAGTGCGCATCGGGCATGACGCGGGTGCCCACCTTGGGGCCGGTGGAGAGCAGGCCCTTGGCCACCAAAGACTTGATGGCCTCGCGCACCACAGTGCGGCTCACGCCCAGCTCTTCGCACAAAATCGGCTCGGGCGGCAAACTCGCGCCCACCGCATAACGGCCAGACAAAATGGCCTGACCCAGTAAATCAAGAGAATTTTTGTGGAAATTGTTCGTCATGCGGTTATCAATTCAGCGGCCTATCATATGATGATTGATTGCCCGACACAGACTCTGGTAAACCCTAGGCCCAGTCGTCTTGGTGTCTAGGGTTTGCCCCATGTCGCTGGCTTTACAAAGCCTGTTTGTTTTTCTATCGTCATACGATAGGATTTTCAGGATTCAAAACCGACTCCCAACCTGGACACGCACCATGAGCGACAACAACGGCAGCCCTCCCCGCAAGAAACCCGAAGACCTGCGCAGCCAGCAATGGTTTGGCCGCCAAGACCGCGATGGCTTCGCCTACCGCAGCTGGGTCAAGGGAAAAGGCGTGCCACACGACCAGTTTGACGGCCGCCCGGTCATTGGCATCTGCAACACCTTCAGCGAACTCACGCCCTGCAACTCGCACTTCCGCACCCTGGCCGAGCAGGTCAAGATCGGCGTGTACGAGGCGGGTGGCTTCCCGCTCGAATTCCCCGTCATGTCGCTGGGAGAAACCCTGCTGCGCCCCACGGCCATGCTGTACCGCAACCTGGCCAGCATGGACGTCGAAGAATCCATTCGCGGCAACCCGATCGACGGCGTGGTGCTGCTCATGGGTTGCGACAAAACCACCCCCAGCTTGCTGATGGGCGCGTCCAGCGTGGGCCTGCCCACCATCGGCGTGTCAGGCGGCCCCATGCTGAACGGCAAATGGCGCGGCCAGGAGCTGGGCTCGGGCACGGGTGTGTGGAGCATGAGCGAGCAGGTGCGGGCGGGCACGCTCAAACTGACCGACTTTTTTGAAGCAGAGAGCTGCATGCACCGCAGCCATGGCCACTGCATGACCATGGGCACCGCCAGCACCATGGCCAGCATGGTCGAAGCCCTGGGCATTGGCCTGCCCGGCAACGCGGCCTATCCGGCTGTGGACGGCCGCCGCAATGTGCTGGCGCGCGACGCCGGACGGCGCATTGTCGAGATGGTGCACACCGACCAGACCATCAGCAAGGTGCTGACCCGCGAAGCCTTTGAAAACGCCATCCGCACGCTGGCCGCTATTGGCGGCTCGACCAACGCGGTGATCCACCTGATCGCGATTGCGGGCCGTTTGGGACTGAAGCTCACCGTGGACGATTTTGAACGCCTGGGCAGCGAACTGCCTTGCCTGCTCAATTTGCAGCCCTCCGGCGATCACCTGATGGAAGACTTCTGTTATGCAGGGGGGTTGCCCGTGGTGATGAAAGAGATCGAGCACCTGCTGCACAAAGACATCGTCACGGTGAGCGGCAAGACGGTGAGCGAGAACATCGCCAGCGCCGTGAATTACGACCCACGCGTCATCAAGACTTTCGAGGCCCCATTCAAGGAGAAAGCCGGCATCGCCATCCTGCGCGGCAACTTGGCCCCGCGCGGTGCGGTCATCAAGCCCAGCGCCGCCACACCTGCACTGATGGTGCACACCGGCCGCGCCGTGGTGTTTGAAGACAGCCACGACTTCCACAAGCGCATCGACGACGAGAGCTTGGATGTGGACGAGAACTGCATTTTGGTGCTCAAGAACTGCGGCCCCAAGGGCTACCCCGGCATGGCCGAGGTGGGCAACATGCCGCTGCCGCCCAAGGTGCTGCGCAAGGGCATCACCGACATGGTGCGCATCTCGGACGCCCGCATGAGCGGCACGGCTTATGGCACCGTGGTGCTGCACACCACGCCCGAAGCGGCTGCAGGTGGCCCGCTGGCTGTGGTGCAAAACGGCGACATGGTCGAGCTGAACGTGCCCGAGCGCAAACTGCAGCTGCTGATCAGCGACGAAGAGCTGGCCCGCCGCCTGGCCCTGTGGGAAAAGCCCGCACCCGCCATGAACTCGGGTTACTGGAAGCTCTACATCGACCATGTGCTGCAAGCCGACGAAGGCGCGGACATGGACTTTCTGGTCGGCCAGCGCGGCTCGGCCGTGCCCAAAGACAACCACTGATTTTCAAGGAAACACCATGCGTATTTTGATCACCGGCGGTGCCGGATTTTTGGGTGCACGACTGGCCCGCGAGATTTTGAAACGTGGCCAACTCAATGGCCAAAGCGTGAGCGAATTGGTCATTGCCGACCTGTTTCCCGCCCCTGCCGACCTGCTGGCCGACCCACGGGTCAAGGGCTATGCGGGTCCCATGCTGGAACAAGGTGATTTGTTCAAGAGCGGCTTTGATGGCGTGTTCCATTTGGCTTCGGCC
Source organism: Limnohabitans sp. (assembly GCF_017848645.1). Lineage (GTDB taxonomy): Bacteria > Pseudomonadota > Gammaproteobacteria > Burkholderiales > Burkholderiaceae_C > Limnohabitans_A. The sequence continues at coordinate 22,111 of NZ_JAFEIF010000072.1, forward strand.
GTCTCGGGCGAGTGCGAGCTGGACTTTGATCTGGGTCTGCGCTCCAACGTGGACAGCAGCCGCTTGTTGCTCGACAGCATCCGCACGTCCGGTCAGGCATCGCGCTTGGTGTTCGCCAGCTCGGTCGCCGTGTTCGGCCCCGACGCTGCCAACCCCATGCCTGCGCTGGTGGCAGACACCACCTTGCCCACGCCACAAACGTCTTATGGCACACACAAGCTGATGATCGAGTACATGGTGGCCGACTACACCCGCAAGGGCTACATCGACGGCCGCGCCGCCCGCCTGATGACGGTGGCCGTTCGCCCTGGCAAACCCAACGGCGCAGCGTCTTCGTTCTTCAGCGGCATCATCCGCGAGCCTTTGGCGGGCACAGCCACCACCTGCCCAGTGGACGCCGCCGTGTCGCACCCCATCTCATCGCCGGGCAACACCGTGCATGGTTTGATCACCGTGTTCGAAGCCAGCCGCGAAGCCTTTGGCGGCCGCATGGCCCTGAACCTGCCGGGTCTGAACGTCAAGGTCAGCGACATGCTGGCCGCTTTGGAAAAGGTGGCCGGTCCCGCCGTGCGCGCCCGCGTGACTTTTGAAAAAGACGAACGCATCGCCGCCATCGTGGACAACTGGGCCAAGGGCTGCACCTTTGAGCGTGCGCATGCCCTGGGCCTGCGGGCCGATGCCAGCTACGAGGCCATCATTGATCAGTACATCGAGGACTGCAAAACCCGCCCGGGCTACCCGGCCGAGGCTTTGAACGGCTTGAAGTGATCCACAAAAAAGGCCGCCACGCGTATGCTGCGTGGCGGCCTTTTTCGTTTGATCCAGGGTTGAAGGTTTAAAAATGCGTGCTGATCGCCCCGCTGATGCGCCCATCGTCTTCGATGACCGCCATCCAGCGCCATTTGTCAAAGGTGGTGCAGGGGTGAGAAATGCCCAAGGCCACGCGGTCACCCACTTGTGGCCATTGGCCATGGGCATCAAACACCATGTGCGCGTGCTGGTCACTCAGCGCTTTGACTTTCCACGACTCGGGCGTGGCCTGCATGGCCCCCTCACCGCTTTGCCCATTCGCTGCCCAGCGCACCGGCATGGGCATGCACTGGTCAAACGACAGATCACGCCGCCCCGCGCTCAAAATGGCCAGCCCCGGCTCGGGCACCGACTGCACCTTGGCCCACACCTCCAGCGCAGGCTGCAGCGATGCGCTCAAGCCCTCACGCGCTTCGACCAGCTTCAGGTATCGGGCGTAGTTCCAGTGGTCGTGCGTGACATAACAACCCGAGCGCAACACGCCTTGCACTGGCCGGCTCTTGATCTGAGTTTTGAGCATGGGGATCACCAAATCGAACACCGCCGAGCCGCCTGCCGACAACAAGACCTCCTCACCGCCCCACAGGTGCTGATCATCGATTTGTTGCACCAGCGCCTGCACGCTGCGCACCAAGGCGCTCACGGCTTCCATGTCGTGGGCGCTGTTGCATTGACCCAGCCCACCTTCATAGCACTCCACGCCGCCCAAACGCACCACACCCGACTCGGCCATGGCTTGAGCCAAAGCCAGGGCCTGTTCGTGGGTGCGGCAGCCAGTGCGGTAGCCCGCGATGCCCAACTCCAAAAGCACATCCCAGCAACGCGGCTGACCGCGCCGTGCGCCCCAGTCGGCCAAGGTTCGCAGCTGCGCCAGCGAATCGACCAAAAACCAGACCCGTGCTTGCGGGTACTGGTTCAGCAACAAGTCCAACCCATCCAGGTCGGCATCCGACACCAACTGGTTGGCGATGATGGCGCGTTGCGTGCCCGCTGCCAGGCCCACACGCAACTGGTGCACGTTGGCAAAAGTCAGGCCCCAGGCCCCGGCTTGCAGTTGCATGCGAAACAGCTCGGGCGACATGGTGGTCTTGCCGTGTGGGGCCAGGGCCACACCTTTGCGCTGCACAAAGTTCTGCATCCAGGCCAGGTTGTGCGTGAGGGCTGGGCGGCGCAGCACGGCCACCGGGTAAGCCAGCGCGTCATCGAGCAGGTGCCAGCCGCGCTGCCCCAGCTCAGAAACACGGCAAGGCTCGGCCGACAGGGGGTAGCCCTTGCAGCTCGCATTCAGTACAAAATCGCTCTCGGTGCCTGCTGTCCACATGTTGTTTGTCTCCAATCTTTCGCCCATCGCGGTTCGCGTTGGACGATGATTCTCCCACCTCCACCCCTGAATTCACTTCAGTCCAGCCGCCCTTTTTTGACATGACCCACCCCACCCCAACCCTGGACATCGTGGCGCTTGGTGAAGCCATGGTCGAGTTCAACCAGCGGCCTCATGAACATGCAGGCGACGCCCCGCTGTACCAACAAGGCTTTGGCGGCGACACCAGCAACGCCGCCATCGCCGCGGCCCGCGCCGGAGCGCGTGTGGCCTACCTGACGCGTCTGGGCACCGACCGTTGGGGTGATCGCCTGATGGACCTGTGGCAGCGCGAAAACGTGGACACCACCACCGTGCTGCGCGACACCCAAGCGCCCACCGGCATGTACTTTGTGAGCCACGATGCACAAGGCCACCACTTCAGCTATGCCCGAGCGGGCTCGGCCGCCAGCCGCATGCAGCCCCAAGACCTGATGCATTGGACCGATTCAATAGCCCGCAGCCAGTGGCTGCACCTGTCGGGCATCTCTTTGGCCATTTCCGCCACGGCCTGCGACACCGCGTTCGCGGCCATGGCCCATGCCCGCAGCGTGGGCACGCGGGTGGCGCTCGATTCCAACTTGCGTTTGTCCCTGTGGCCCCTGGCCCGGGCGCAGGCCTGCACCCACCATGCCCTCAGTTTGTGCGATCTGTTTTTGCCCAGCCTGGAAGACATGACCGCACTCACCGGACTCACCCAAGCGGCCGACATCGTCGCCTGGAGCCATGCACAGGGTGCTGCGCAGGTGGTGCTCAAACTGGGCAGTGACGGGGCGCTGGCCAGCGACGGCAAAAACCAGCAACGCCTGCCGGGCCATGTGGTCACGGCCGTTGACGCCACAGGCGCGGGCGACTGTTTTGCGGGCAACCTGTTGGCACGCTTGTCGGCGGGCGACGACTTGTGGGCCGCCACCGCATATGCCAATGCCGCCGCCTCGCTGTCGGTGCAGGGCTTCGGCGCGGTCGGCCCCTTGCCCACACGCGAGGACGTGCTGAAGGTGTGGAACGCCCCCTCGAAAGGCGCAACAGCATGAGCAGCACAAGACCTTTGATCGCCATCGACTGGGGCACCTCTTCTCTGCGCGGCGCACGGCTCGGTGCCAGCGGCCAGGTGCTGGAATCCCGCGAATTTCCACGCGGCATCCTCACCGTGCCGCCTGGCGAGTTTGAAGTGGTGTTTCAAGAACTCTTTGGCGACTGGATGCAAGCACCGGGAGCGCTCTGCCTGATCTCGGGCATGGCGGGCAGCCGCCAAGGCTGGCAAGAAGCACCCTACTGCCCCTGCCCCGCAGGCTTTGCCGAGCTGGGTCAGCACCTGCTGTGGCTGCAGCCCGGGCGCATCACCCTGGTGCCGGGCCTGAGCTGCCTGGGCGCGGATGCCTTGAGCACCCCCGATGTGATGCGCGGCGAAGAGGTGCAAATTTTTGGGGCCCTGCACTTGGAGGGCCGCGACAGCGCCACGCTGGTGCTGCCCGGCACCCACAGCAAATGGGTGCAGGTGCAAGGCGGGCGCGTCACGCAGTTCCAGACCTTCATGACCGGCGAGGTGTTTGCGCTGATGAGCCAGCACTCGATTTTGGGCAAAACGATGGACCTGCAGGGCGCTTTTGACGAAACGGTTTTTTTGCAAGGCGTGGACACAATCCAGCAAACCCAGCAAAGCGGCAGTGTGCTGCACCACCTGTTTGCGGTGCGCACACTGGGCCTGTTTGAACGCCTGAGCGCGGCCCAATTGCCCAGCTACCTGTCGGGCCTGCTGATCGGCGAAGAGCTGCGCCACCAAGCCGCGTCAACCCACACCGAGCCGGTGATTTTGATCGGCAGCGAAGCGCTGACGCTGCGCTATACCCTGGCCCTGCAGCACCTGCGCATTCCATGCCAAAGCCGCGGGGCCGAGGCCACCTGGGCGGGCTTGTTTGCGCTGGCATCGGCATGCTGAGAAGCCAGCCCCTCATCGCGGCGAGGACGCCGCTCCCACACAAAACACCACCATGACACAGACACCCAACCCCGCACAGACCCTGGCGCAAGCCATGGCCCAACTGCCCTTGATCGCCATCCTGCGCGGCCTCACACCTGCTGAAGCTCCGGCCATCGGACAGGCGCTGGTGGACAGCGGCTTTGCCATCATCGAGGTGCCGCTCAACTCGCCCGAGCCCTTGCACAGCATCGCTGCACTGACTCAGCAATTTCCGCAAACCCTGATCGGCGCAGGCACGGTGCTGAACGCGCAGCAGGTCCAAGACGTGCATGCCGCTGGCGGCCGCTTGGTTGTGGCCCCCAACTTCAACCCCGCTGTGGTGGCGCAAGCCCTGGCGCTGAACATGGTGGTGCTGCCCGGTGTGGCCACGCCCACCGAAGCCTTTGCCGCGCTCGATGCGGGTGCACACGGCCTCAAGCTCTTCCCTGCCGAGATGATTTCACCGGCCACCGTCAAAGCGATGCGGGCCGTGCTGCCGAAAACCGCCGCCCTGATGCCTGTGGGCGGCATCACGCCCGACAACATGGCGGCTTACCGCACGGCAGGCGCTTCAGGCTTTGGTTTGGGATCGGCCTTGTATGCGCCGGGGCGTTCGGCGCAAGCGGTTCAACAGCAGGCCCAGGCCTTTGCGAAAGCCTTCAGGGGCTGAGCCTGGGTCCAGTGCCTCGAAAATTCAGGCCTTCTCGCCCAGCCGCCCATCCCGAAAATCTGCCAGCGCCTGATAGATCTCTTCCTTGGTGTTCATCACAAACGGGCCGTATTGCACGATGGGCTCTTTGAGCGGTTGACCCGCCACCAGAATCAATTTCGCATCGGCACTGGCTTCGATCACCACGCCGTCGGCCTGCGCGGTGTTGGCCAAGATGGCCATGCGCTGCAAAGGCACGGCCTGCCCTGCAATGCACACATCGCCACGGTACACGTACACAAAGGCGTTGTGCCCGGCGGGCAGGGTTTGCTCAAAACGTGAGCCTGCGGGCATGTGCACGTCCAGATAAATCGGCTGCGTGATGCTGCGGCTCACCGCGCCTTGCACGCCGTGGCTGGCCCCGGCAATCACCGTCACCTGCACACCTTCGGGCGTGGTCAGTTGGGGCAGCTGCTCATTCTGAAAATCGCGGTACCAAGGCGCGTTCATCTTCTCGCTGCTGTGCAGGTTCAGCCAGAGCTGAAAGCCCTCCATCACGCCATCGGCTTGCTGTGGAATTTCGGAGTGGATCACGCCCTGGCCTGCGGTCATCCATTGCACGCCGCCGTTTTGCAGAAGGCCTTCGTTGCCCGCACTATCGCGGTGCAGCATGCGCCCGGCGATCATGTAGGTCACGGTTTCAAAACCCCGGTGCGGGTGGTCTGGAAAACCCGCGATGTAGTCGTCCGGCTTGTCGCTGCCAAAGGCGTCCAGCATCAAAAACGGGTCGAGCCGGTGCTGCAGGTCTTGCGTGAGGATGCGGCTGAGCTTGACGCCCGCGCCATCCGACGTGGCCTGGCCGGTGACCAGGCGTTCGATGGTGCGCGAGAGGTTCACGGCGTGGGGGTGGGCAGCTTCAGACACAACCGATCCTTTTCAAAAAACCCAACGATCAACCAGGACGGTGCAAGGCGCAGATTTTGTTGCCGTCGGGGTCGCGCAGGTAGGCCAGGTAGAGCTTGCCTGCGGGGGTTTCGCGAAAGCCGGGTGGGTCTTCGCAGGTGGTGCCGCCGTTGGCCACACCCGCCGCGTGAAAGGCGTCGCCCTGCTCAGCCGACTTGACGGTGAAGCCAATGGTGCTGCCATTGCCGTGGCAGGCGGGCTCGCCGTTGATGGGCGTGGTGATGGCGAAGGTGCCGGTGGGGCTGCGGTAGAAATAGCGGTTTTTGTTGGCCACGCCCGGGCCATAGCCCAAGGTGCCCAGCATGGCGTCGTAAAACTTTTTGGAAACTTCCAGGTCATTCACACCCAGCATCACATGACTGAACATTGCGCTCTCCTCATAGACCCGTTGCCGGGCGAAATTGTTGAGCCGCCATCGTAGCGGATACAGGGCGGCCTGGCCGGGTCAAGACTTTTTCAAGGCCGCTTCAATGACTGCCAGCGTGTGTGCGCTGGCCCCTGCAGCTTGGGCGGCAGCTGGTGTTTGGCCTGCAGGTAATGGTGGGTGTAGACGTCCAGATAAGCCTGCAGGGTCTCGGCCGCGCGCACCTCGCCCGCCAGTTCAAGACAGAGCGAAGCCACTTCGCTGGTGCAGAAGTGGTCATCGCGTTTGGAGCGGCGCAGTTGGTAGCGCGAGACCTGTTCGGGGGCCAGGCTGAGCACGGGCAAGCGGTTCAGGTAGGGGCTTTTGCGGAACATCTTGCGGGCTTCGGGCCAGGTGGCGTCGAGCAGGATGAACAGCGGGCGCTGACCGGCGGGCAAGGGCTGTACCGCTTGGACCACCCGCTCAGGCGCCACAAATTCGCCCGGAAACACCACATAGGCCTGCCACTGCGGATCGGCCAGCAGCGCCAGCAAGGCCGGGTCTACCTCGGTGCGGGCCCAGCCAAAGGCGAAGGTGTCGGGCACCACATCGGCAATCAGCCAACCGGTGTTGCTGGGCTTGAGGGGTTCGATGTCGGCCATGAGCAAACACATGCCCACTGGCGTGGGCACCTGAGGGCGCAGCGCGCAGATGCAGTGGCTGGGCACCAGGCGGCAGCCGGGGCAGCGCTCGCCCTTGATGCCGCCACGGGCCATAAAAGGCTTGGCGCTGCGGGCCAGGCGCTCGGTGCGCAGGCGCGAGACGGCGTGGGGCAATCGGTGCGGGATGGTCATGACCTGGGCCCAGATCAGGCCGCAGGCGTGGCCATGCGCAGTTGGCGGGCGGCTTCTTCGTCGCGCGCATCGTCGATCTCGCGCAGCACGGCCACCATGTCCACATCGGCGGTCGAGCGTTCAAAACGACCCGTGAGCGGTGTCTCATTGCTCAGCAAGCCTGCTTGGTACAGGCTCCAGATTTCGGGGCCGTAGTCGGTCTGGCGCAGCGCGGGGGCAAATTGGCCAAAGAAGTCGCGCAAATTGCCCACATCGCGCAGCAGCATGCGCTGGGCGTGGTTGTTGCCGGCCGCATCCACCGCTTGGGGCAGGTCAATGATGACGGGCTCGTCCACACCGGGCAGATCGCCCTCACCGGGGATGTGCGCCAACAAGATGTTGAACTCCGACAAGTCGCCGTGCACCACGCCCGCGCACAGCATGCGAACCACCTCGCCAATCAGGGTGGTGTGGTGCTGCAGGGCTTGCGCGGGGGTGAAGGCCACATCGTTCAGGCGCGGGGCCGCATCGCCGTGGGCGTCGGTGACCAGCTCCATGAGCAGCACGCCGTCAAAAAAGTTAAAGGGCCGGGGCACACGCACACCGGCTGCGGCCAGGCGGTAGAGCGCATCCACCTCGGCGCTTTGCCAGGCGGCTTCTTGCTCCTGGCGGCCAAACTTGCTGCCCTTGGCCATGGCGCGGGCCGAGCGCGAGTTTTTGACCTTGCGGTTTTCGGTGTAGTCCACCGCTTGCCGAAAACTGCGGTGGGTGGCCTCTTTGTAGATCTTGGCGCAGCGGGTCTCGTCGCCGCAGCGCACCACGAACACCATGGCCTCCTTGCCACTCATGAGCTGACGCACCACGGTGTCGATCAGGCCCTCTTCGACCAGGGTCTGCAGCCTCGGTGGTGCTTTCATGCGGCGGCTTCAGTGTTCAAGCAAAGCCCAGCCTGCGTGCTGGTTGGCCTTGTTGTTTTCGTATTCCCAGGCCGCGCCGCAACGGTCGCAGCGGTAACGGGTGAAGCTGGCCTGGCCGTTGCCACGGTCTTCGCGCTGGTGGGTGCCTTGCACCAGTTCGGCGTGGCCGGGGGCTTTGCGCCAATGGCGCTGAATGCCAGCGCAAGGTTCGCACAAATCGGGGGCGGCGCGCTGGGGCGCGCTGGGGGATGACGGGGTCATGAAG